>NZ_QICB01000020.1 GCF_003725295.1 Slackia faecicanis | reverse complement strand
CCACCGTCTGCCATTCGCTGTAGGCGTGCTCGTCGCCGTCGATGGCGTGGAAATCGACAGCGTTAACGCCGACTTCCTGCCTCCAGTTCGCGTACTCCTCGGCCGCCGTGCCCGTGTACCCGATGATGCAGCCGCCCAGAATGGGCGTGCCCACGAACTCGGTGACCGATTTGGGCACCCACACGTACTTGAGGCTGCCGCAGCCGTTCAGGAACGTGGGAGGAATCTGGGTAACGCCTTCCTCGATGTACACGGTCTCAAGGCTGTCACAGCCGTAGAACTGCGCGTTGCCGCCGCCCCATTCGGAGCCTGCGGGGATGGTCACTGAGACGAGGCTGTCACAGTCGATGAACACGTCCGAGCCCCACGTCACGTTCTCGGGCAGCTCGATTTCCGCGAAGCCCGCTCCGCCGAACGCCACGTTCTCCACGCGCTCCAAGCCCTCGTTCAGGCGCACCTCGGTGAGAGAGGGATTGTCGGCGAACGCGCTCACGCCGATTGTCCTTACCGTCGAGGACATGGTCGCCTTCTGCAGGCTGCCATAG
>NZ_QICB01000019.1 GCF_003725295.1 Slackia faecicanis | reverse complement strand
TTTAATGGCTTCAGCCTGGCGCGCGCGTAGCCGCGCCGAGACAACCACCCGCTTTGCGGGTGGTACCCAATCTGCTTTACAAAACCACCTTTCCGTCGGATATTGACGATGTTCAGGCCGTCAAAAATCCGAGTGGAAAGGTGGCGCTCGGCTATGGCCCAGAAAGCCTATAGCCTCTCTCACACGAAGTGGATGTGCAAATACCACATCGTGTTCACGCCGAAGTATAGGCGGAAAGCGATATACGGACAAATCAGGAAGGACATAGGGGAGATCCTCAGGAGGCTCTGCGAGTGCAAGGGCGTCGAGCTGATCGAGGGACACCTCATGTCGGACCATGTCCACATGTTGGTGGCGATACCTCCGAAGATAGCCGTCGCGAGCTTTATGGGGTATCTGAAGGGGAAGAGCTCCCTGATGATCTTCGACAAGCACGCGAATCTCAAGTACAAGTTTGGCAACAGGAAGTTCTGGTCCGAAGGCTACTACGTGTCGACGGTCGGCCTCAACGAGGCTACGATCGCCAAGTACATCAGGGAGCAGGAGG
>NZ_QICB01000018.1 GCF_003725295.1 Slackia faecicanis | reverse complement strand
GCCGCCATGGGCATCGATGCCGACAAGCTGAAGGAAGCCGGCGTGATGTACGTGGGCGCTGTTCCCATGCCGGCCTACATGACCATGACGGGCAAGCTGCAGTTCTATCAGGAGAACCCTGGCCCCATCGAGAACTACGGCCAGCCCATGGACCCCGCGAGCATCGCGCTGCCCCATTGGGAGCCGCCCATGGAGGCGTGGCCCGTCGCAGCCGGCGGCTTCGATGCCAACCCCCTGGCCGAGAAGTACCCGCTCATCGTGACCGCCGGCACCCGTCGCTTCCGCGTGCACTCCTACTACGGCCAGAACCCGCTGCTGCGCGAGATGGAGATCAACGAGCCCTGTGTGCGCATCAATCCCGTGGATGCCGAGGCCCGCGGCATCGAGGACGGCAGCTACGTGCGCCTGTTCAACGACCGCGGCCATGCGGTGGCCAAGGCCACCTTCAGCGCCGGTATTCGCCCGGGCTGTCTGGATATCGACCGCGGCTGGCAGCGCTCCCAGTACCTAAGCGGCTGCAATAACGACCTGACGAGCAAGCAGATTGTGGACTGGAC
>NZ_QICB01000017.1 GCF_003725295.1 Slackia faecicanis | reverse complement strand
GACCACGCCGCCCCGTAGTCACCGCCTGCTACATTGACCCGCCTACTGCTTCGATTCGTAATGGAGACCCTTCGCGTACTCGCTAATCTGCTTCGTGTACTTGCGGTACACGATTGGCTTCCACTCTGGGTTGTGCTCACGAGTCCATCGAACGACCTTCGGATAGCTGTCCAGTGCGTAGTTGTCCATCGTCTCGAAAATCTGGTCGAGCATATCGTCCTCGTCTGCCGCCGACATGCACAGGCTCGCGTAGTCGATTGAGCCGATGGACACCACGTCCTGCATCTCATAGCGATGCTTATCGGGCTGGTCCATGTGGCAGAGGTAGCGAGCCATCTGCCGGAAGTCCTTGACGCGCGACTCCTTCTCAGGCGGCACGACCGCCTTGATTTCAGTGAACACCTCGCACGCCTTGGCGAACGTAGTCGGGTTCTTGAAGGAAAGCACAACGTGCCAATGCGCCTTTTTCGGCTCGCCAGTCGGCAGAACGTCCTTGTCATGGAGCGGTGAAATCAGGCACTCGATAAGTTGCTCGCGCAGAATCTCCTGCCAGTTCTCCGGTGCCGAGTCTGGGT
>NZ_QICB01000016.1 GCF_003725295.1 Slackia faecicanis | reverse complement strand
TTCCTCAAGTTTCCGCTCGAGCTTCTCAGCTCTCTCTCGAGCTGCTCTTCCCTCTCTGTCAGCTTCCTCTTCGACTCCTCGACGCTCCTCCTCGATTCGGCCAATTCGAGACTTGATCTCCTCTCCTCGGAGATCAAGTCCCTCGATCTCCTCCTCGACCAGTCGCGCCTCCTCTTGAAGGGACTCCAATCGCTCTGCGGCCCTGGCGCACTCGGCCTCGATCTCGTCCCTCTTATCGAGTGCCGGCTGCACGTATTCGGCTTCGATGGCCGCCCTCGCGGCGTCCAGCTTGTCCTGCGGAACCGATGACAGCACCTTTTCCTTCTGCCGATCCTCCGACAGCTCGATCTCCACAGGGTATCCCAGCTTGCCCTCCACGCGTTTGGCCAGCTCTTTGTGAAGCGCTCGGTACTTTCCCCTCGTCATCATCGACTTGTAGCTAAAAGACGGCTTCCCGTTCGGCTTTGTGACGACGGGAGTCCACGCGATGTGCACGTGCGGCGTTTTCTCATCCATGTGAACGTAGGCGCCGACAATGTTGTCCAT
>NZ_QICB01000015.1 GCF_003725295.1 Slackia faecicanis | reverse complement strand
GCCCTCGGCCGCGCGCGCGGGCCGCGGCGATCGCGGCCGCCGCCCCGCGAAAGCCACCGTCCCGAAGCCCCGCGCCGGCGCATGCCCCCCCCCAGAAGCGTCCCTCGGCCGTGGAATACCTTCGAGCGCGCAAAGGGCGGCGGAGACGGCGTGCGCCCCTCAGGGATGGATGCGAAAGGCGCGCAAAGGAAATCCGCACACACGAGTCGAACGAGGCCACAAGAAGCAAGCGAGTCGCCGCGAAAGACCCGGTGCCTGCCTTGCGCAAACTTCTCCGCAATGCCAAGAGCCCGCATAGGCGCAGACACAGCCGCGACGAGAATGCAGCCGCCCTGCGCGACCCCTCGCAGCACCGAAAGCCTGCGTGAGTGCGAACGCAGCCGCGGCAAGGCGGCGGCCGGCCTAAAAGGCGAACTCGTTTGCCGCATCGGGCAGCCGCCGCCTTGCCGATGATGCGCTCAGGCTTAGCGGACACACTTTTGTCCGCTAAGCCTGAGCGCATGCAGAACGCCTTCCGTGCGCAGAAGCTTGTCGGTCTCGCCCCCGGCGAGGTCGTCCACCGCTCAATCCGGGCCCGATAATCAAAACCACCCGTGATAACGGGTGGTTTGCTCTTAGGGTATAACCCTAGGGATTCTGGCCAGCGCCTAAAGACGCTGGCCTTCACCCTGTTCAGGCCCGACTGCCTTTGACCCGTGGCGTGCCG
>NZ_QICB01000014.1 GCF_003725295.1 Slackia faecicanis | reverse complement strand
GCCCGACGGCTCCCAGACCGTGACCACCGAGTCCGCCGACGGCACCGAGTCCGTCGTGTCCAAGGACGCCGAGGGCAACGTGACCTCCACCGAGGTGACCGTCTCCGACGAGGCCGCCCAGGCCGGCGAGGTGGTCCTGCCGCTCGAGCCCTCCAAGCCCGCCGCCGGCTCCGAGAAGGCCCCCGCCGTCGAGGTGAAGGTGCCCGCGTCGGTGACCGCCGAGGCCCCCGTCAAGGTGACCGTGCCCGTCGAGGCCGCCGAAGAGCCCAACTACGGCGTGGTCGTGTACGCGGTCGACGCCGACGGCAACGAGGTCCTGCTGCCCAAGTGCGGCGTGGACGCCGAGGGCAACGCCGTGTTCGAGGCCGCGGGCGACGTGACGGTCAAGGTGGTCGACGCCTCCCCGTCGTTCCCCGACACGGCAGGCGAGTGGTACGGCGAGGACGGCACGGCCGACTTCGTCGGCGCCCGCGGCATCCTGACGGGCGTCCCGCAGGCCGACGGCACGCTCGCCTTCGCGGGCGACGAGCCCACCACGCGCGCCATGTTCGTCACCATGCTGCACCGCGCCGAGTCCAAGCCCTCCGCTCCCGAGGCGGGCTTCGAGGACATGGACGGCTCCGAGTGGTACGCCGCGGCGGCCGCCTGGGGCGAGGCGGCCGGCGTGGTCAACGGCTACGGCGACGGCTCCGAGTTCGGCGGCGACGACCCGGTGACCCGCGAGCAGATGGCCGTGTTCGCCATGCGCTACGCGAAGCACCTGGGCCTGGACGTCTCCGGCCGCGCCGACCTGTCCG
>NZ_QICB01000013.1 GCF_003725295.1 Slackia faecicanis | reverse complement strand
CGCGCGAGCGCGACGACCCTGCCTTCCGCGGACTACACCGCAGTACGTCGGGCGATGGCGGGCTTAGCTGCCGGGTTCGGCATGGGACCGGGCGATCCCCGCCTCCGTGGTCGCGCTCGCGCGGGGCGCTGCCCGCGCGTTCCAGGCGCTCCCCTAGGGGGCGCCCTGAAGGCCGCATGGCGCTTCTGAGAAGAAAACCCTCCTTCGCTCGAGACCGCGCGCCCGGGAGATTCCGGGCTCGGATGGCAAGAGCTCGGGCTATTAGTACCGCTCGCCTGAACGCCTCGCGGCGCTTGCAGCTGCGGCCTATCGACCTCGTGGTCTACGAGGGCCCTTACCGAAGGGAGAACTCATCTCGGAGACGGCTTCCCGCTTAGATGCTTTCAGCGGTTATCCGTTCCGGGCGTGGCTAGCCGGCCGTGCCGTTGGTCGACAACCGGGACACCAGAGGCCCGTCCGCCCCGGTCCTCTCGTACTAGGGGTAGACCTCCTCAGTTCTCCTGCGCCCACGGAGGATAGGGACCGAACTGTCTCACGACGTTCTGAACCCAGCTCGCGTACCGCTTTAAACGGCGAACAGCCGTACCCTTGGGACCTGCTCCAGCCCCAGGATGCGATGAGCCGACATCGAGGTGCCAAACCTTGCCGTCGATGTGGACTCTTGGGCAAGATCAGCCTGTTATCCCCGGAGTACCTTTTATCCGTTGAGCGACGGCCCTTCCGCTCGGGGCCGCCGGATCACTAGAGCCGACTTTCGTCCCTGCTCGGCTTGTGGGCCTCGCAGTCAGGCTGGCTTGCACTCTTGCGCTCCGCGGACGGTTGCCGACCGTCCTGAGCCAACCTTGCGCGCGCCTCCGTTACTCTTTGGGAGGCGACCGCCCCAGTCAAACTACCCGCCTGGCACGGTCCCCCGCCCTGCTTCAAGGGTCGGGGTTAGGCCGCCGACGCGACGAGGGCAGTATTCCAAGGTCGCCTCCACGGGGGCTTGCGCCCCCGCTTCGCGGGCTCCTGCCTATCCTCTACGCGACGCGCCGTCGGCCAATGCCAAGCTGCAGTAAAGGTTCACGGGGTCTTTCCGTCCTTCCGCGGGTAATTCGCATCTTCACGAATAGTGCAATTTCGCCGGGTCCATGGTCGAGACAGCGCCCAAGTCGTTACGCCGTTCGTGCAGGTCGGAACTTACCCGACAAGGAATTTCGCTACCTTAGGACCGTTATAGTTACGGCCGCCGTTTACCGGGGCTTGGGTTCACCGCTTCGCCTTGCGGCTGACGGATCCCCGTGACCTTCCGGCACCGGGCAGGCGTCAGACCCTATACGTCGCCTTGCGGCTTTGCAGAGTCCTGTGTTTTTGATAAACAGTCGCTTGGGCCGTTTCGCTGCGGCCCCCGGGGGCTCGGGAGGCGAGCTCCTCCACCCCCGGGGGCGTCCCTTCTCCCTAGGTTACGGGACCATTATGCCGAGTTCCTTGACCATGGTTCCCCCGATCGCCTCGGTATCCTCTACCCGCCCACCTGTGTCGGTTTTCGGTACGGGCGCCGCGTCGCCTGCCTAGGGGTTTTTCTAGGGAGCATGGGCTCGCCGGCTTCGCTCGAAGCTTCGTCTCGCGTCTCGGGATGTATGAAGGGCGGATTTGCCTGCCCTTCTCCCTACGCGCTTTCACGGGGACGTCCAGAACCCCGCCCGGCTACCCTTCTCCGTCGCCCCGTCGGTCGATAGCGGCGCGCGGCGGCGCGGGAATGTCCGCCCGCTGCGCATCGGCTACGCCTTCCGGCCTCGCCTTAGCTCCCGGCTGACCCTGGGGGGATTAGCCTCGCCCAGGAAACCTCGGGCTTACGGCGGAGGGGTTTCTCGCCCCTCTCTCGCTACTCATGCCTGCATCCTCACTTCAGCGCGGTCCACCGGGGGTCGCCCCTCCGGCTTCGGCCCTGCGCTGAAAGCTCCCCTACCATCGTATATATACGGTCCGCCGCTTCGGCGCCGTGCTTAGCCCCGTGAATTGTCGGCGCATGTCCACTTGACCAGTGAGCTGTTACGCACTCTTTAAATGCATGGCTGCTTCTAAGCCAACATCCTGGTTGTCTAGGCAAACGCACATCCTTTGCCACTCAGCACGGACTTGGGGGCCTTAGCGGGCGGTCTGGGCTGTTTCCCTCTCGAGCACACAGCTTAGCCCACATGCTCTGACTGCCGGGGTACCTCGCGCGGCATTCGGAGTTTGGTATCTGTCGGTAGGCGGTGAAGCCCCCTCGAGATTCCAGTGCTCTACCTCCGCGCGATATCGCCCGACGCTAGCCCTAAAGCTATTTCGGGGAGAACGAGATATCTCCGGGTTTGATTGGCCTTTCACCCCTATCCACGGGTCATCCCCTCCGTTTTCAACCGAAGTGGGTTCGGCCCTCCACGGGGTCTTACCCCCGCTTCAGCCTGCCCATGGATAGCTCACCCGGCTTCGCGTCCGCGGCGCGCGACTGAACGCCCTGTTCAGACTCGCTTTCGCTGCGGCTCGGTCTTCCTTAACCTCGCCGCGCGCCGCGACTCGCAGGCTCATTCTACAAAAGGCACGCCGTCACGGAACGTAAACGTCCGCTCCGACTGCTTGTAGGCGCACGGTTTCAGGTACTGTTTCACTCCCCTCTCGGGGTGCTTTTCACCTTTCCCTCACGGTACTGGTTCGCTATCGGTCATCGGAGAGTATTCAGCCTTGGAGGGCGGTCCCCCCTGCTTCGCGCCGGATTCCTCGTGTCCGGCGCTACTCGGGACCCGCATCGCGCGGGCGGTCTGCTCTTCGCGTACGGGGCCTTCACCCTGTATCGCCGGCCTTCCCATGCCGTTCCGCTGAGCAGCCACTTTTTCACCGCGCCCCGGGCTCCGAAGCCCCGGGCGGTGCGGTCCCACGACCCCCGAGCAGCAGCGCCTTCGGGCTGTAACGCATGCTCGGGTTTGGGCTGGGTGCGCTTTCGCTCGCCGCTACTCGCGCAATCTCGTTTGATTTCTCCTCCTCGGGGTACTTAGATGTTTCAGTTCCCCCGGTTGCCTCCCGCCGCCCTATGTATTCGGGCGGGGGTGCCTGGGCATGGCCCCAGGCGGGTTTCCCCATTCGGGCACCCCCGGATCGAAGGCCGTTTGCGCCTCCCCGGGGCTTATCGCAGCTTGCCGCGCCCTTCGTCGACTTCCGATGCCAAGGCATCCGCCGTGCGCCCTTAGTATCTTGCCTTCCGAGGAGGGCGCATGCCCTCCCGGAACGTGTTTCCTAAGAGTCAATAGTCCGGTTGCTATCGAATAATTGATATGCAACAGAAAAAAGTATCAGTTAGAGAATATCGTCGGCCGATCGGGAATCCAAATGTTAGGTTTCCCAAATCGATCGAATGTTCTATTCGCGATCTCGATGCGACCACCCGAAGCGGAAGCCTGAGGGAAAGACTTTCTAGTGGGTCTTTTCCTGTTATAACAGCTTCACGATTCGTTCGTGGTTGCGCATTTGAATCGAGATTCTTCTCGTAAAACGCTATGCGGCTTTCAAGGTGCCTCCAGGAGACCCTGGAAGCCGGATGCTGGGACGGAATGGGCCAGGCGGCCCGGCGCGGACCGGCGCGCTCGGGTCTTTCGAGGTACTAGGTCTCCCTAGAAAGGAGGTGATCCAGCCGCACCTTCCGGTACGGCTACCTTGTTACGACTTCACCCCCCTCACCCTCCACACCTTCGACGCCTCCGCCCCTTTCGGGTTCGGCCGGCGGCTTCGGGTGCAGACGACTCGGGTGGTGTGACGGGCGGTGTGTACAAGGCCCGGGAACGTATTCACCGCGGCATGCTGATCCGCGATTACTAGCAACTCCGGCTTCACGCAGGCGGGTTGCAGCCTGCGATCCGAACTGGGGCCGGCTTTGAGGGATTCGCTCCGCCTCGCGGCGTGGCGGCCCGTTGTACCGGCCATTGTAGCACGTGTGCAGCCCAGGGCATGAGGGGCATGATGACTTGACGTCGTCCCCGCCTTCCTCCGGATTGGCTCCGGCGGTCCCGTACGAGTGCCCGGCATTACCCGATGGCAACATACGGCGGGGGTTGCGCTCGTTGCGGGACTTAACCCAACATCTCACGACACGAGCTGACGACAGCCATGCACCACCTGTCACCGCTCCTTTCGGCCCCGGCGTCTCCGCCGGCTCACGGTGATGTCAAGCCCTGGTAAGGTTCTTCGCGTTGCTTCGAATTAAGCCACATGCTCCGCTGCTTGTGCGGGCCCCCGTCAATTCCTTTGAGTTTTAGCCTTGCGGCCGTACTCCCCAGGCGGGGCGCTTAATGCGTTGGCTGCGGCACGGAGGAATGGCTCCCCCACACCTAGCGCCCATCGTTTACGGCTGGGACTACCAGGGTATCTAATCCTGTTCGCTCCCCCAGCTTTCGCGCCTCAGCGTCAGTGCCGGCCCAGCAGGCTGCCTTCGCCGTCGGTGTTCTTCCCGATATCTGCGCATTTCACCGCTACACCGGGAATTCCGCCTGCCCCTACCGCACTCGATCCCCCCAGTTCGGCCCGCTTCCGGGGGTTGAGCCCCCGGCTTCGACGGTGCCGCTTGAGGAGACGCCTACGCGCGCTTTACGCCCAATGAATCCGGATAACGCTCGCCCCCTACGTATTACCGCGGCTGCTGGCACGTAGTTAGCCGGGGCTTCTTCTGCAGGTACCGTCAAAATTCTTCCCTGCCGAAAGCGGTTTACGACCCGAAGGCCTTCGTCCCGCACGCGGCGTTGCTGCGTCAGGGTTTCCCCCATTGCGCAAAATTCCCCACTGCTGCCTCCCGTAGGAGTCTGGGCCGTGTCTCAGTCCCAATGTGGCCGATCGACCTCTCAGTCCGGCTACCCGTCGTCAGCTAGGTGGGCCGTCACCCCGCCTACTACCTGATGGGACGCGGCCCCATCCCCTCCCGCCTGGGCTTTCCCGGGCCCCCCATGCGGGGGGCCCGGAGCATCCGGTATTAGCCTCGGTTTCCCGAGGTTGTCCCGGAGGAGGGGGCAGGTTGGCCACGCGTTACTCACCCGTTCGCCACTCTATTCGCGCCCGAAGGCGCCTTAACCGTTCGACTTGCATGTGTTAGGCACGCCGCCAGCGTTCATCCTGAGCCAGGATCAAACTCTCCGTTCGAAA
>NZ_QICB01000012.1 GCF_003725295.1 Slackia faecicanis | reverse complement strand
AAGTCTTCGTCTGGCTGGGACCCTCTCGGGTCCTCTTCAAATTCCGTATTCCAGTATCCGGTTTTCAAGGTCCCCCGCCTCGTCTCCGAGGGGGTGCCGCGTCAAGCGGCGAGGATGTATATTACGCTCCTGCTCTATAGAAGTCAACGACTTTTTTGAAAAAATTTTGAGATCATTCGATTAGCGGTTGATTTTTTCCGATGAAATATACCATTTCACCACGTCGTTACCAATCCTTTCTTTTTCACGTTTAGTATCTAAATAACCTACCTAGCCTCATTTCTCTCACCATATAGACGCAACGGCGCCTTCACGCTTCATATGCAACGAGCAATCGGCCGCCTCGTAGGACGGCGCACCTCGTGGAGCATTGCATGACAGAGAGGTAAAACGAAGCAATGAAGAAGGCATAGACAGACAGACAGACAGACAGACAGACAGACAGACAGACAGACAGACAGACAGACAGACAGACAGACCAGCGTGTAGATAGATAGATAGATAGATAGATAGATAGATAGATAGATAGATAGATAGATAGATAGATAGATAGATAGATAGATAGGACTCGCGGGCGTGAATGCCGCCCATGCGCAAAGCGACGAAACGACCGCCTCTCGACAAAGAAGGCAGCTCGTCTTCGCCACGGCAGCTTGGGATTCCTAGCTGCCGTGGCGAAGGGCGCATCGAAGCCCCTTTGTTTCTATTTCCATCTCTCTCTATATATTTATGCTCATGGCTTCTTTCCGGCTTGCCGTGCGCACCCGCGTTCGGGCCCGTCTCGCCGCATCCGCCTGCATCTTCGCCGGTCCACGCGCCCGCCCATCCATCTCGGCTCGCTCGACGCGGGCAAAAGGACCCTTCGGCCGATGCCGACCGACGATATATACTTTGCGCATGCTGAATTCCTTTTTGAAACAATCGATCGCATTCGTGCGCGCCGAACCGATGCCCTGCATCGCCTTCGCATGCGCGGCCGTCTCGTGCGCCTTCGTTCCTGCGGGGCATGACTTCTTCGCCTCAATCGATATGCGCGTGCTCGGACTGCTTTTCTGCCTCATGGCGGCCGTCGATGGATTGAGAAGCGCAGGCGTGTTCTCGCGCTGCGCGCATCTGCTTATCGAGAAGACGCATGGGCTGCGCACCCTTTCGTTCGCGCTTGTGGCGCTGCCGTTCTTCGCCTCGATGCTTGTGACTAACGATGTGGCGCTGTTGGCGTTCGTCCCGTTCACCATCGTGTCGCTTTCTGCCGCGAAGGCGACACATCATCTGCCGCGCGTGGTGGTGCTGCAGGCCGTCGCGGCCAATATCGGCGGCATGGTCACTCCGATGGGAAACCCGCAAAACCTTTTCCTCTATACGACGTTCGGCATACCGCTGCCCGCCTTCCTCGCAACGCTGCTGCCGTTTGCTGCGGCGACGCTTGCAGCTCTGGGCGCTGCCTGCCTCAGGCTCAAAGGCGAAATCGACGCGCCGAAGACGCCGTTCGGCACGCAGCCCCTCGAACGGAGGAAGGCGGCGGTCTACGGAGCGTTTTTCCTTCTGTGCCTTGCCGCCGTCATGCGCATCATTCCCTACCAGGCCCTTTTCGCGCTGACCCTCGTCGGCCTTCTGGCGTTCGACCGCGCCACGCTGAAATGCATCGACTACGGACTTCTTGCCACCTTCGTCTGCTTTTTCGTGTTTTCGGGCAATATCGCGTCCATCCCAGCTATCGCGAACGCCCTGGCCGCCACGATGGAGGCGGCGCCGTTTTTCGCGAGCGCGGCGATCAGTCAGGCGATCAGCAACGTTCCCGCTGCCGTGCTGCTGGCCCCGTTCGCCGGCGACTGGCAGCCGCTGCTGCTCGGCGTGGACCTGGGCGGCCTGGGAACGCCGATCGCATCGCTTGCAAGCCTGATTGCACTGCGCCTGTATCTGCATACGCCCGATGCCGATTTCGGGCGCGTCATGAAGGAGTTCGCCGCCATCAACGCCGTCGGTCTGGCAGGCCTTGTCGGGCTGTATTGCGCGATGAGCGGCATGGGCGCGCTATAGACTGCCCCGCCTGGCGCCCCGTCGCAAAGGCGCATTGCGCGACGAAAGCCGCGAATGCAGCGCAACGCCCGCGAAACATGAATACCGCTTTACCTCCCGCATGAAAGACCAGGCCTTTCGCGGTATGCGGAGGTGTCGTGACCAGGGAAACGACTCGGCAACGCGCGGCGAAATGCCGCTACCATACACGCAACGCATGCGTCGGACGCATCGCCGGCGCGCAACGACAGGAGGACCCATGAAAGCAGTCGCCCGTACGCTCGGCGTTCTGGCCCTGATCGCCGTCATCGGCGCAGCAGGACTCGTTTTCTTCGCAAGCCAGACCGGCAATACCGCCTCTTCGCTGAAATCGAACGCCTTGAACGCCGTGGTGGACGCATCGGGGATCAAGAGCACCGTGCAAAACGAGCTCGATGCGCATCTCGACGAAATAGCATCCGCGGCAGGAATCACGCACGCCCAGGCGCGCGAAGCCGTAGACGCCCTCGATGTGAATTCGTGGTCGGTCGCCGACCTGCCGAGCGAAGCCGCCGCTGCCGCGACGTATTCGGCCGCCGCCGCAGGCGTCGACGCGGAAATCACGCTCTATGACGACCCCGGCTACGTCACCGTGGAGGCCTACGGCCAAACGCTCACGTTCGCCGTGCCCGAGTCGGCGCAAGATTACGCCTCGCTGCTCGCAGCGCTTTCGTAGGCGAAACGCCCGATTTTGTATCCAAGCCAGGCAGAACTTCCGTATCCGCGCAAACGAACGCCCGCCGAGCACGTCGATTCTCGGCGGGCGTTTTGTATTTTCAGATGTCTCTGACCGATCGAAAAGCTACCGCTTCTTCCAAAAGCTAGCAAACGAGCCGAACGCGACTCCCACGCAAAGCCCGAGCGCGATGCCGAGAGCAAGCTTATCAATGGCGATGCCCCACGCCACGCCGACGCAAAGCCCAACCCCGATGCTTGCGGCCAACACTGAATCTTCGTCTTCGCTTCGTTTTCTTTTGACCGAAGCAGACGAAGGCGGCCTTTCGTCCGTCGCCTCATGAGGGCGGTCGACGCCAAGCTGCTCTGGGCCGGATTCGGAGCAACCTGGCTCCTGTCTCTTCGCATCGTCTATAGCGGCCATCTTCGACACCCTCCTTGCAATCGCAAACGAATCGAACGGAATCGCAGGGCGCCTGCAAACGCAACCGACGGCACAAACCCTCCGATTCAGGCAGGCCGCGCCACCTTCGCCGACATTCGAGCGAAGACGGCCAGGGCCGCCGCACCCTTACACGTAGAACAGCAGGTCATCGTAGGTGGGAACGGGCCAGTACTCGCGCGCGACGATCGGCTCCATCGCATCGACGGCGGCACGCAGGGCCTCCATGGCGGGCGCCACTTCATGCGCGTAGCAATTCGCCTGGTCCTGGGCGCATTCGCAAGCCTTCGCCTTCGCATGGAGCTCGGCGAGGGTGTCGATTCCCTCGTAAATGGCGTTCACGCCGTCGAGCAGCGTGGCCAACTCGCGGCGCTCATGCTGCATGCCCGCGGCGGGCATGGCATCGGTCACCGTGGTGATGCCCTTGGCGATCTTGGTGGCATATGCGCTGATCACCGGCAGGTAAGTGCGGCGAGCCATGCGCTCCATCGTGGTGGCCTCGATGTTCATGAGCTTGTTGTACTTCTCGAGCTTCACCTCGTAGCGGCTGCGCACCTCGGCCTCGGAAAGCACGCCCATCTCGGAAAGCAGATCGATGTTCTTCTGCGCGACGAACGAAGGCAACGCATCGGCCGTCGTGGTGAAGTCGCACAGGCCGCGGCGATGCGCTTCCTCGTGCCATTCCTCGGAATAGCCGTCGCCCGAGAACAGGATGCGCTTGTGCTCGGAAAGGCTCTTGCGAATGTAGGAGAGCGCCGCAACCTCGAAGGGTTCGTCGCCGCGGGCCTCCATGGCGTCGGCGAAATCTTTCAGCGCCTTGGCCACAGCCGTGTCGAGCATGGTGTTGGCATCGGCCACGTTGACCGAAGAGCCGGGCATGCGGAACTCGAACTTATTGCCCGTGAACGCGAAGGGGCTCGTACGGTTGCGGTCGGTGGTGTCGCGGTCGAAGGTGGGCAGCACGGCCACGCCGAAGTCGAGCGACTCACGCGACGCATGGCCCGCTTCGTGGCCGGCGGCCAGCGCCTCGATGATGTCGGAAAGCTCGTCGCCCAAGAAGATAGAAATAATCGCGGGCGGGGCCTCGTGGCCGCCCAGGCGATGGTCGTTTCCGCAGGATGCCACGCTCATGCGCAGCAGGTCCTGGTAATCGTCGACCGCGGCGATGACGCAGGTCAAAAACACGAGGAACTGCAGGTTCTCCTCGGGAGTATCGCCCGGGTCGAGCAGGTTTTCATCCTCGGAGCCGATCGACCAGTTGTTATGCTTGCCCGAGCCGTTAATGCCCTCGAACGGCTTTTCGTGCTGCAGGCACACCAGGCCATGATGGCTGGCCAGCAGCTTCATCATTTCCATAGTGAGCAGGTTCTCGTCGATGGCGCGGTTCGCGTTGCAAAACACCGGCGCCAGCTCGTGCTGGGCGGGAGCCACCTCGTTGTGCTTCGTCTTCGCGGCCACGGCAAAGCCCCAGAGCACGTCGTCGAGCTCTTTCATGAAATCGTTCACCGTGGGGCGAATCGCGCCGAAGTAATGCTCGTCAAGCTCCTGGCCCTTGCACGGAGGCGCGCCGAACAACGTGCGACCGCACATCATGAGGTCCTGGCGGCGGGCGTAATCCTTCTCGGAAATAAGGAAGTATTCCTGCTCGGTGCCCACGTTCACCGTGACCTTGGCGGGATGCTTGCCGAACAGCGCCAACACGCGCTTGCACTGCTCGTCGATCGCCGCCATGGAGCGCAGCAGCGGGGTCTTCTTATCGAGCGCTTCGCCCGTGTACGAGCAAAACGCCGTAGGAATGCACAGCACTTCGTCTTTGACGAACGCGTAGCTCGTGGGGTCCCATGCGGAATAGCCGCGGGCCTCGAAGGTGGCGCGCAGGCCGCCGTTGGGGAAGCTGGACGCGTCGGGTTCGCCCTGGATCAGCTCCTTGCCGGAGAACTTGGTGATGGCGGTGCCGTTTCCGACCGGATCGAGGAAAGCGTCGTGCTTTTCGGACGTGATGCCCGTCAGCGGCTGGAACCAGTGCGCGAAATGTGTGGCGCCGTGCTCGATGGCCCATTCCTTCATGGCGTGCGCCACGGAATTGGCCACATCAAGGTCGAGCGGCTTGCCTTCTTTGATCGTTTTCGCGAGCTTTTTATACGTGTCGGATGGCAGGCGCTGCTTCATCACATGGTCGGAAAACACCATCGTGCCGTACTTCTTCGTAAGATCGGTCATGCTCGGCTCCTTCGGCATCACGCAACGCCACGCACCCCGCCCGGTGCAACGGCCTTCGGCCGCGCGCTGCGAACATGGTCTTGTTCTGCATTAACCGCATTATTGTAACCGTTGGCGCGCACTCTAGCGCGCGAAAGCATGGGCGAATCGGAGCGCGTTGGAAAAGCCGGCGCGCACGGCGACGCGATACGAATATGCGAGACGAATCAAAACCACCCGTGATAACGGGTGGTTTGCTCTTAGGGTATAACCCTAGGGATTCTGGCCAGCGCCTAAAGACGCTGGCCTTCACCCTGTTCAGGCCCGACTGCCTTTGACCCGTGGCGTGC
>NZ_QICB01000011.1 GCF_003725295.1 Slackia faecicanis | reverse complement strand
CGCACCGCGCGAAAGGGCAACGGCCCGAAAGCACGGAACCCAATACGGGGCCTTAGCTCAGCTGGGAGAGCGCATGGCTGGCAGCCATGAGGTCAGGGGTTCGATCCCCCTAGGCTCCACCATTAACTCTGCGCCGCTCGAACGAGCGGCGTTTTTTATTTTCCGACATGATTGAAATTTCTTTGCGACGCATGCTTCGGGTTATGTTCCAAAAAGCGTGTCCCGCTGGATCAGTCACCGTCTGTAGTTCGTGGGCATGTCAAACTCCTCCCAGACTATGCGGGCCATGCTGCAAAAAGCGCGCCCGCATCGACCCCCAATAAACTTTGTTCGGCGTTTACGAACCTTCCTCGCGAGCTGCTTGCGTTCGTCAGGCTGCCTTTCGCTTGCCGAATCCCTTGTCGATGCATGAGGTATCGTCGCTTCAGGGCCGGTCGGACGCGGGCGCTTTTGACCGCCCGCTCGGACGTGGCGGACGAAGCGCGCATCTTCGGCCATCGGCTCGACCGTTTTCGTCCTCTGGTATGGAATTCCTCCCGGGCCCCTGCATTCCGTCTCCGAGGGCCGCACACCGCCTCCGTCGCCCTCTTGCGCCCGAAGGCCTTCCGCGGCCGAGGGAACGCCTCCGGAGGCTCGTTGCGGCGCGGGGCTTCGGGACGGTGGCTTTCGCGGGGCGGCGGCCGCGATCGCCGCGGCCCGCGCGCGCGGCCGGATGCGGGCGAGGCGGGCGAGGGGCGCGAGGGGCGCGAGAACTATTTCGGAAAAAAGTTCAAATTCCCGCTTGACTCTCGTTTTCGAATCCGTATAATGAATTCTCGCACCGCGCGAAAGGGCAACGGCCCGAAAGCACGGAACCCAATACGGGGCCTTAGCTCAGCTGGGAGAGCGCATGGCTGGCAGCCATGAGGTCAGGGGTTCGATCCCCCTAGGCTCCACCATTAACCCTGCGCCGCTCGAACGAGCGGCGTTTTTCATTTTCCAACACGGTCTCGCGTCGATTCTTCGAATCGTTTTTCAAGGGCTTGCACGGGGAAGGCGGCGGTATGAACAAGATGCGCACGGCTCTTCGCGTTCTGTGCTTCATCGCCGCCGTATGGGGCTTTCTGAGCGCTGTGGCGGCGTGCTTTCTTCTTTCGGGCGTTCCGTTGGTCGAGGGCGGCTCCATCGCGGCCGCAGGCCTCGATCTTGACGCGGGATCCGCCTATGCAGTCGCGGGCATGCTTTTTCTCGCCGCCTCCGCCTTTTCGTGCTGCGTAGGCTTTTTCGGACTCCGCTGCGTCCGGTTCATGCGTCGCATGGATGCGTTGCGCGCATCGGCCCTTGTCGGATTCGTCGCATTCCTTCTCGCTTTGATCGCCTGCCTTGTCATCGGATTGCTCTATGAGGTCGGATGGATGGCGTTCGTCGGTTCGGCGGCGCTGTTCGCCGCCGCCTCGCTGGCGGGGGAGGTCTCGCGTGCGCTTGTGGCTGCCCGTATGCGTTCGGAGGCCCAGGATGTCTGAAAAAGCTTCTCAGACGGGCTCTCGCGGCGGAGAAGGCCTTATTCTTCCCGAAGACAAGATCACACTCGAACAACGCACCTTGCGCGTGCTATGCCGCATCATGATGGGCTGGGCCGTTTTGTCCCTCGTCGTCGAGGAGGGCGTGCTGCTCGTGCAGGAGACGCCGTTGTTCGATATTCCCGGCAATCCCGCTCTGTTGGCGGCATTCGCCGCGGGAAGCATCATGCCGCTCGCGTCCTTCGCCGCGAATGCGGCCTATGCGTTCCTCGGTTTCATAGGAGCCCGCACGCCGACGCGCATCACGCCGTTTTTCGCCGTCGCTTTCGTAAGCGCGCTTCTTGGCGGCTGGGACCTCGCAAGCAAGATATCGCTCGGAACGGCCAGCGTGCCGTACGCGGTCGAGGTTCTGTTCGTCATCGTGACCGCTTGCGTGGCGTGGCAGGTGAAAAAGACCACCTATCCCGAAGATTGGTACGAGCGCAAAGAAGCCGCGAAGGCTCGCCGCAAGGACGCGAAGCGCAAGGCCTGCGCCGAACGAAGGCGTCGACGCTAGGGCGTTCTTGCGAAAGGCCGCGTTCGAGCGTGTCTGCGGCAAACTCCCTCGTGCGTCTTTCGCAGGCCGTCATAAAGAACGCCTCCCGCTTTCCCTTGCCCAAGAAACGGGAGGCGGCTCGCACGCGAAGGCGTTGTTCCATATCCTGCGATATGAAAGGCCCCCGAACGAACTTGTCGTTCGGGGGCCTTGCTTCGCCTTGCGGCCGCTTTACTGAATGACGTCGAGAATGGGCTTGAGGGCGTCGTGCGCGTCGTAACGCTCGATTTCGCCCGCGTCGACCAGGGCGGCGATGGCGGGATCCATGGGCAGCGTCGCGTAGGACTCGATGCCGTAGCGCTTAGCCACCTCGGCGCCCTGGGGCTCGCCGAAGATGTAGTGCTTCTTATGGCATTCGTCGCACTCGTAGTAAGCCATGTTCTCGACCAGGCCGAGTACGTCGACGTTCATGTCGTGCGCCAGGTTGACGGCCTTGCCCACGATCATGGCTACGAGCTCCTGGGGCGCGGACACCGTGACGATGCCGTCGAGGGGAAGCTGCTGGAAGACGGTCAGAAGCACGTCGCTCGTGCCCGGAGGCATGTCGACGAGCAGGTAGTCGATTTCTCCCCAGTTCACCTCGTTGAAGAACTGGCTGATGATGCCCGACACCACCGGGCCGCGCCATGCGACGGCCATATCCTCTTTGGGAAGCATCAGATTGGTCGAGATCATCTTGATGCCCGAAGCGCTTTCGGCGGGGTTGAGGCCGTTGGTGTCGGCGGTCAGCGGGCCTTTGGCGCCGAATGCCTTGGGGATGGAGGGGCCCGTCACGTCGGCGTCCATGATGCCGACGCGCTTGCCCGCCTTCTGCAGTTCGGAGGCGATCAGGCAGGTGACGAGGGTCTTGCCGACGCCGCCTTTGCCGGAAACGACGCCGATCACCTTGGTGATGTTCGAAGCGCCGTTGGGCGAGAGCTTCTGAGGAACGCTGCGCTCGGAGCAGGAGCTCGAGCAGCTGCCGCAGTTATGTGAGCACGTTTCGGGAGATTGCTGATTCTGGGTATCGTTCATGGTCGAACCCTTTCATGATTCAGCCGGCATTGCGATTCTTTTGCCGGCAATTACGGTCGAAGCCATCATAGCACTCGTCGTCGCGTCGCATGTCGGCGGCTCTGCGAGCGCATAAAAGAAGGAGGAAGCGCGATGCTTCCTCCTTCGGTCGTTTGCGTATCGGCAATATCGGCCGTGCCGCCTTACGGAGCAGGGGTCGTTGAGCCGCCTGCTCCGCCGCCGTCCGGATCGGGTTCGGGCGCGGGGTCGGGGCTAGGCTCAGGGGTCGGCCCGGGCGGCGGCTCGGGTTCGGGTTCCGTCGGCTTATCGGGGTTGACGGGCGGCTTGCCCGCGTCGTTCGAACCGCCCGTTCCGTTAGTGCCGCCGGGCGCGTTCGGAGACTTGTCGGGGTCCTTCTTGCCAGGGTCGGATTCGGTCGAGGAATCCCTGTCATTTTCCCGGCTTTCCTCATCCTCGTCATCGTCCGGCTTCGCTCCGATCGATCCCTTGTAGGTGCTGTCGTAGTTCGGAGCGGGCGCCTTGGCGAACTCCTTGACAGGGGAGCCGTCGAGGCACTTCGTCATGAGGCTTTTCCAGATAAGCTGGTTCCAGGGGCTCGTGTACAGCTCGGCCTGGTTGGATCGGTCGCCCGTCCATACCGCGCAGGAAAGCTGCGGGGTATAGCCGACGAACCACAGGTCGTGCCAGTCGTCGGTCGTGCCGGTCTTGCCTGCCGCGACCTGCCCCGATGCCAGGCGGGCTTCAGGCGCCGTTCCCAGGGATTTGGTGATGACGCCTTCGAGCACCTGGGTCACCGCATAGGCGGTGGAAGAGTCGATCGCCTGCGTTCCCTTCGAGCCTGCGCTCTTGTCGACGATGGTCTCGCCGTCGCGGTCGAAGATCTTGACCACGGGGGTGGGCTCGCGGTAGACGCCGCCGTTGGCGAACGTGGCGTAGGCGGCCGCCATCTCCGTGGTATTGGCGTTTTCGACGCCGAGCGTGGTGGTGGGGACGTTCTGCTTTAGGTTCGCCTTGTTCAGGCCGAGTCGGGCCGCCATTTCGTTGATGGACTGGGGTGTGACGCCGCTTTTCTCCGAGTCGGTGAACGAGAGGCGCACGAAACCGGTGTTCGAGGAGACGGCGGTCATATCGGCGATCGAAAGCGTGCCGTAGTCGGTCTTGCCGTAGTTGTAAATGGAATGCGACGTTCCGTTGCTGTTCTCGACTTTCACGGGGCCGTCGCAATCCATGTTCGTGGAAGGGCTGATGCCCTTCTCAATCGCGTCGGCGAGCGTGAAGGCCTTGAAGGTCGAGCCGACGGGCCTGCCGTTTGCGCTGGTAGCGATGTTGAACTGGTCGCCGCCCCAATAGTCTTTGCCGCCGATCATGGCCTTGACGAATCCAGTCGAGGGGTCGAGCAGAGTCAGGGCGAATTCCTGCTTCTTATCGGCAAGGCGGCCCTTCTCGTACTGCTCGTTCACGGCCTCTTCCGCATACTGCTGCATTTCGGGGTCGAGGCTCGTCACGATCGTGTAGCCGCCCTTGAACAGCTTGTCGGTGGTGAAGTCGTAGGGGTTGTTCTCGGCGAGCAGCAGATCGCGCACCCAGGTGGTGAACCAGGGGTACAGGTTGATGCCGTTCTGGCCGTCTTCCGCCTTGATGTTCAGGTCGAGGTCCTCGGCTTTTGCCGCGTTGTATTCGTCCTGAGAGATGACCCCGTTCGTGAGCATGCGCGAAAGCACCACGTTGCGTCGTTCCATCGCCGCTTCCGGGTTGATGGTCGGGTTGTACATCGTGGGGGAGTTGGGGATGCCGATCAGCGTGGCCGCCTGCGCGATGGTCAGGTTGTCGGCGTTCACGGAGTAGTAATGCTCGGCCGCGGCCTGGACGCCGTAGCAGCCGTCGCCGTAGTTGATGGTGTTGAGGTACATCATCAAGATCTCGTCTTTGGTGAAGATCTTCTCCAGGTCGACGGCAAGGTCCATCTCGCGCACCTTGCGCTTCAGGGAGATGTCGGTCATCTCGTCGGCGATCAGGGTGTTGCGCACGTACTGCTGCGTGATCGTGGAGGCGCCTTCCTGACCTCCTGCCAGATTGACGGCCAGCGCGCGCACGATGCCCTGGAGGTCGACGCCGTTATGCTGGTAGAATCGAACGTCTTCGGTCGCGACGGTGCCCTCGAGGATGTACTTGCTTACCTGGTCTATTTCGACAGGCTCGCGCTTCTCGAGGTACAGTTCTGCCAAAACGGTGCCTGTGCCGCTCGCTTCGTCGTAGTCGTTCGCATAGATGGTCGACTTTTCCGCAAGGTTGTACGCGTCGGTATCGCGCACGTCGGGAAGGTCTTTGCACCATTCGTCGACGAGCGCCATTCCGCCCTGGTAGCAACCGAATAAGGCCGCTCCGATACTTACCGTGACGATAAGTACGGTCCACAGCCCGGCGTGTGTGCGCGATTCGCGCTGTTTTCTCCGTGGTTTCATGGGGGACACGATACCCGAAAGCGGTATTATTCGCAAAGTTGCTCGATAACGATAAGGATATTTTCCATGACGAACCCATACCGTAACCTGGAACTGCTCGCTCCTGCGGGCAATATGACGTGCCTGCATGCCGCGGTCCAGGCCGGCGCCGATGCCGTCTACCTCGGATGCGAGGATTTCAACGCCCGTCGCGGCGCCGATAACTTCACGCTCGACAATCTCGCGGAGGCGTGCGATTACGCCCATCTTCGCGGCGTCAACATATATATGACGGTCAACATCGCCGTCATCGCCGACGAGGCCTCCAAGGCGCTCGAATTGGTGCGCCAGGCGTGGCGTCGCGGCGTGGACGCCTTCATCATCCAAGACATCGGCCTCGCACGCGAAGTGCGCAGGGTGCTCCCCGAGGCGAAGGTCCATATTTCGACCCAGATGAACACGCACGGGGTCGACGGCGTGAAGGCGGTCGCCGCTCTGGGCGCTTCGCGCGTGACGTTCGCTCGCGAACTGACCCTGCTCGAAATCGCCGAAGCGAGCGAGGCGGCGCACGAATACGGCATGACCGCCGAATGCTTCGGCCACGGCGCGCTGTGCATCTGCTACTCGGGCCAGTGCTTCATGAGCTCGCTGATCGGCGGCCGTTCCGCGAATAGGGGCATGTGCGCGCAGGCCTGCAGGCTTCCGTATTCGCTGCATAACGCCGCGGTGCGCAACGCGCTGCCTTCTCCCGGCGAGCACTTGCTTTCCCCGAAAGACCTGTGCTCGATCGATGCGCTTATCGAGCTCGGAGCGACCGGCGTCGACAGTGTGAAAATCGAAGGTCGCATGAAGTCGTCTGAATACGTCTCGACCGTCGTGGGCGTCTATCGCGCGGTGCTCGACCGTCTTGCCAAGCGCTGCGACGAATACGGCGTCGAAGATCCGGTCGAGGCCGCCGCGCGTCTGCGCGAAGAAGGCGTCGGCCCCACCGACGACGAGCGCCGTATGCTTACGGAGGCGTTCAGCCGCGGCTTCACCGAGGGATACCTGAAAGGCCGTCGCGGCAACGACATCATGAGTTACGGCCGCCCCAACAACCGCGGCGTGTTCGTCGGCCGCGTGGCCCAGGCGAAAGACGGCTACGTGACCGTTTCCGCCGAAACGGAGCTGCATGAAGGCGACGTGCTGGAATTCTGGACGGGCAAGGGCCATTTCGCCCACACGCTCGAAGGCGCGACCTTCCAGGGCGGCCAGTGCCGCTTCCCGCTCGCCAAACGCGTCGGCAAGGGCGACCGCGTCTTCCGCGTGAGGGACGCTTCGCTCGCGTTTTCCGACGATGCGTTCGAGCCGCGAATCGGCGTGCGCGCGCATGCATCGCTGAAAATCGGAGAGCCCCTGGTCATCGAGGCGTCCTGCCTCGGAGCCTCGGTGCGCTTCGAGGGCCCTGTCGTCGAAGCGGCCCGCACCAGGGCCGTTTCCTCCGAAGAGGCCTACGAGCATATCGACCGCCTGGGCAACACGCCGTTTTTCTTCGAGTCGCTCGAGGTGGATATCGACGAAGGCGTCGGCATCGGGTTCTCGGCCCTGCACAAGGCGCGCACCCAGGCGCTCAAGAGGCTGGAAGAGGCGGTGCTCGCGGGCTATCGCGAACGCAAGGTTCCCAAGGCGCCGCAGCATGTCAGGGTCGCTCCTGCCATGAACCGTCCTTGCACGGTGGTCGCCTTCGCGACCAACCCCGCCTGCGCCCGTGCGGCGAAAAGGGCGGGCGCCGATGCGATTTATGTCCCCGTTCTGAACTACCGTCGCGGCGAAGCATGCGTCGCAGGCCAGCTGAGCACGACGGCCGAGCAGGCGGGCTATCCCGGCAAATGCGTCATGGCGATGCCCGTGGTCGATAAAAAGCCCATGAACTCCGATCCCGCCTTCGACGTCTGGGAGTATGCCAAGCCCGGCAAGCCGCTGTTCGTTGAGAACTTCGGCCAGCTCGCCCGCGCCGTCGACGAAGGAATGCTCGTCGAGGCGGGCCCGCATATCCCGCTGACGAACGAC
Source organism: Slackia faecicanis (assembly GCF_003725295.1). Taxonomy (GTDB): domain Bacteria; phylum Actinomycetota; class Coriobacteriia; order Coriobacteriales; family Eggerthellaceae; genus Slackia; species Slackia faecicanis. The sequence goes on along the minus strand of NZ_QICB01000011.1, from coordinate 2,532 downwards.
TATTCGCTCCAGGCGATGGCCGACATGGGCGTCGAGCGCGTGTGGCTGTCCCCCGAGCTCACGCTCGCCCAGATCGAAAAGCTCGGCGAGAAAAGCCCCGTGCCGCTCGGTCTTACGGTGTCGGGCTATCAGGAGCTCATGATCACCGAGCACTGCCTGCTCATGAGCCAGGGGCCGTGCGACCAGCGTTGCGGCGAATGCGCCCGCCGCAAGAGCCCGCATTTCCTGGAAGACCGCAAGGGCTATCAGTTCCAGGTCGTTACGGATTCGTGCGGCAGAAGCCATCTGTACAACGCGGTCCAGCTCGACGCAGCGCATCTGGCGTGCAAGCTGATCGCCGCGGGCGTGTCCGCGTTCATGGTCGATACCACGCTCATGAACGTCGAACAGACGACCAAGGCGGTTTCTCGCGTCGTTCGCGCACGCGACATCGCGGCCAAGGGCGACAATTCGCTTCCCAAGGCGGAAGGATGCACCACCGGTCACCTATTCAGGGGCGTTCAGTAGCGTTTCGACGCCGCTGTGCTACCATGCAATCTCATACGTCGGCGGACCCTTCGCGAAGGGTCCGCCGCACGGTCGGTCAGCCAGTAATGAGTGAAATGCGCGCAAGCGCTTCGCAGCAAAGGAGATGAGTCCGATAACTCCCGAAGAACAGCTTCACATCATCAAATCCGGAATCGACACCCTCGTGCCCGAGAGCCTTCTTCTCGAAAAGCTCAAGCGCGGCAAAGAGCTCAACATCAAGCTCGGCGTCGATCCCACGGCTCCCGATATCCATCTCGGCCATGCGGTCCCGCTGCGCAAGCTACGCCAGTTCCAGGACCTCGGCCATCGCGTGACGCTTATTATCGGCGACGGCACCGCCCTGATCGGCGATCCGTCCGGCCGCAATTCGACGCGTCCCCAGCTCACGCGCGAGCAGATCGCGGCGAACGCGCAGACCTATGTCGACCAGGCCTTCAAGATCCTCGATCCCGAGAAGACCACGCTGCGCTACAACTCCGAGTGGATTTTGAACCTTGATATGGAAAAGCTGCTCAAGCTTCTGAGCAATTTCACCGTCGCCCGCATTCTCGAGCGCGACGACTTCCATAAGCGCTATACCGGCGGCCTGCCGATCGCCCTGCACGAGTTCCTCTATCCCGTCATGCAGGCCTACGACTCCGTCGTCATCGAGGCCGATGTCGAGCTGGGCGGATCCGACCAGCTGTTCAATCTGCTCGCCGGCCGCGAGCTCATGGAGAAGATGGGCATGGAGCCCCAGGTCGCGCTGACGCTTCCTCTTCTCGAGGGCACCGACGGCGTCCAGAAGATGTCCAAGAGCTACGGCAACTATATCGGTCTGACCGACGCCGCCAACGACATGTTCGGCAAGGTCATGAGCATCCCCGACGAGCTTATGGTGAAGTACTATCGCCTGGCATCCACGGCAAGCGTCGCCGAAATCGACGAAATCGAGCGCGGCCTTGCCGCCGACGAGCTGCATCCCAACAAGGTGAAGCGCGCCCTGGCTCGCAATATCGTCGCCGCCTACCACGACGAAGAGGCCGCTGCGGCGGCCGAGGCCGACTTCGACCTGAAGTTCAAAGAGCACGGCTTCCCAGCCGATGCCCCCGTGTTCGAAGCCGACCTGACGCCCAATGACGAAGGTAAGGTGTACTTCGCCAAGATCCTCGTCGACGCGGGCGCGGCCCAGAGCGTTTCCGAGGCTCGTCGCCTTATCGATGGCGGCGCCGTGAAGGTCAACGGCGAGGCTCTCGAAGCGAAGGCGTACAACGTCGCGCCCGAGCTGCTCGCCGCCGCTGAAGTCCAGGTCGGGAAGAAGAAATTCTTCCGTCTGGCGTAATGCGCCGTTGCGCTTACGCGCAGATTCTGGCAGCCTGATGCGATTTTCAGGGTCGCCGTTCGCACTTGAACCGCAAGAAGTGCATGACTCTGGCTTTCGATTCGGGCGCTTTTGCGCCGAGCGAATATTCAAGCGGCATCGCGTTCTATAAAGCCAACGGCCCTCCGCCTCTCGTTCGAGGCGGAGGGCTTTTCTGTATCCCGGGGCTTGGCGGAAAAAGCGTGTCCGCTCAGCCTATCCTGGGCTGTCGTTGCGGTCCGACCGCATGGCGGCAGGGTGCGCGGCCGGTTCGTATGCCGTCCGCGTTCGCTTTCCGATGCATGGCGTGCCGAGGGAGAGGGAGGGGTGGTCGAAGTGCGTCCTTCGGCCTACGACGATGTGTCGCGTTTCCCTCTATATGAAGGAGGGATGGACGGGAAAAAGTGCTTGCATATTCGGCTTATTGCCCGCATAATATTTGTCTTGTCGCACACGAGCATTCGGCAGCGCAGCGAAGTTCTCAAATTTCAAAAATTTGTTCTTGACTTCCCGCTGCGGCGAGAATATTATAAGTTCCCGCCGCTTGACGCGGCACCCCCTCGGAGACGAGGCGGGGGACCTTGAAAACCGGATACTGGAATACGGAATTTGAAGAGGACCCGAGAGGGTCCCAGCCAGACGAAGACTTACAAGACACCGAACCC
>NZ_QICB01000010.1 GCF_003725295.1 Slackia faecicanis | reverse complement strand
GCCGGCCTGGGCGGCCTCGTCGGAGACGGTCACCTCGGTGGAGGTCACGTTGCCCTCGGCGTCCTTGGACACGACGGACTCGGTGCCGTCGGCGGACTCGGTGGTCACGGTCTGGGAGCCGTCGGGCCGGGTGACCGTGGTGACGGTGGAGCCGTCGGGGCGCTGTTCGACATCGGTCTCAGGCTGGGGAGCCGGCGGCGCAGGCGGGACGTACTTGGACACGACCCACTTGCCTGCGTATTCGTTCGCAACGTAACCATCAGGAACATAGTCGCTCGGATCGACAGAGAAGGTTCCGCCCGTGATTTCAAGCGTGTTCTCACCGAGTTTTTCCCCTCTAGCAAGCATTGCATTTTCGCCAGAAACCGAACACGAGCTGGAACCCTTGATGGATACAGAATTCCTCACACCCGTAAAACCGAAAATTCCCTGCTGAGCCGTATTGCTCGCAGAAGCCTCGAGAACACCGCCGTCCACAACAAGATCGATGTCGGAATCTTCAAACGAAACGGTCGCGAAGCTACTATCGCTCTCCTCCGTATGCGGATTCATTCCGGACAAAACAGCGCCCTCGATGATCTTCACTTTCGACCCGGCAGAGCCCGCAGACCCACTCGCCCCCTTGAGATACAGGGCCGCGTACCCCGATATCGAGCTCGCTCCACCAACGGTCAGGTCGACGGGATTGAACGTGGTAATGCCGTATCCGGCATCGCCCGCCTTGATGGTCGATCCATTAATAATCGTGATGGGCGTGAGTTCATCGTGGCTTCCGCCCACGGTCAGCGGCTGGTTATTACCTGCGCCTGCAGCAACGAGATGCGACCCGTCGAGCGTCACATCAAGATAGCCGCCACGCGTATCGATACAGCGACCATACCCAACGGAGCTCGTGATAGTAACGGCCCTAAACTCAACAGAGACACGCTGATCGGCAGTGTCGCCGCCATACACACGAATGCCCCTGGCAAAGGTGCCGCAATCGATCGTATGCCCTGCGCCGTCTATGACTATATCGGAGGCGATATTAAGACCGTACCTCGAATCGCCAGCATAGGCGGTCTTCAGCGTGACATTGTCAAGCAGCTTCACCGTATCGCCCGGCTGAGCGTTCTCCACCGCCTCCTCGAGAGTCTCGTAGCTCTCGCGCAGATCGCCGTTTTCCGCATACACTTCAACAACGGCGGTCGCCTGTTCGGGCGTAAATTCGCCCTCGGCGCCCTGCTGGCCCTCGCCTGCGACGCCGTCCTGCGACGTGCCGACCTGGGCACCGGGCTGCGTCTGGTCAAGCTCTTCTGCAAACGCAGTCGCGGGCACGCCAACCGTCGGGACCAACGCCGCGGAAAGCAATACCGCCATGCCGCGATTCATCGCTTTCTTCTGTTCCATATTTCATTTCCCCTCGTCGTCGCGACCCGATGCGAAAGCTCCTTTCACAAAGCCGCCCCACGCGTCAAATCGCGAATTGACATGACGCGCAGAATATACATTTGCATCGACGCGCAAACAAGTAACCCTCATGAAACTTCGCTGTCATTTATTGAAATTGCAACAAAAAAGCGAGCCGAAGCCCGCTTTGCGTATCGAATAAAGGCGGCAGCGCGCGCCAAATACGACAACGCACGCCAAACACGACGGCGCTCCGAACGCGACGCGGCCGCAGCAGGAGAACGCTATTTCGCCACAGGAGCGCTCTGGTCCTCGATCGCCAGCTTGAGCGCCTGCGCCAGCTGGTCCGGGCAGCTGGTCGCGCGCGGGCCGCACGTGGTTCCCTCGAGCAGCTCGGCCACGCGCTCGGCAGGCATGCCCTCGACGAGCTTGCCGATGCCCTTGAGGTTGCCGTTGCAGCCGCCCTCGAAGCTCACATTGCGCACCGTTCCGTCGACCACGTCGAACTGGATGGAGCGAGCGCACGTTCCGCGCGTCTTATACGAATACATGGTTCTCCCTTCGATTCATCGGCGCATCCTCTGGCGCGCCGCTTTTTCTTTTCGACCCCGCAGCACCACGCCGCAGAAAGCAGGCAATGCGTCTTGCGCACCGCACGACGCATTGCGCCCTACACGCTGCAGGACCAGTCGGCGCCTTCTGCCCACAGCCCGCGTTCGCTGTGATACGCGTCCAGCTGCAACGCCCTGAAAATGTTGAAATACGCATCGTCGGGCTTGAACTTGTGCGCCATGGCGTACCCGTCGGTCAGCATGCGGCCGTTGATCATCTTCGCCTTGATTTCGTTCACATCGGTGAAGCTGTTCGGCTTCGCACTCCAAACGAACCGCAAAAGATTGCCGTCCTTGTCGACGTTCGACGTGTCCTTCTGCAGATACACGATGTCTCCCACGCGCACAATGGAGGCGAGGTGCTTGGCGGATCGCTCGCCTTCGGGCGTATTCTTCTTCGGATCGTCATTCGCGGCCTCGGGCGTGTTGATACCCGTCAGCCGAACCGTGTAGGCGGTGTCTCCGACATCGACCCACAGCGTATCGCCGTCGACGATTTCGATCACCTGCGCCTCTTCGAGCTTGGTGGAAACCGTATGGCGCAAGCCCACCGACGCCACCTGATCGCCCGGCGCAAGCGCCGCCACGGCCTGCTGATTGGCAAGATGGTTCGCCGAAAGCACCTGGTCTGTCAAAACCTCGGAAGGAATGAACGCCTTTCCGCTGGCGAACGACAGCACGACGCCGACCACCAGCACCACTGCGGCGGCCATGGACTTCTGCTGTGTAGGAGTCAATCGCGACATGCCTGGATTATAATTGGCGGGGTGCGCGCGCGGCGGCGCATGCCGAAACCGCACGCCAATGCCATATCGCCGCGCACGAGCGGCATCCCGAAAACACCGACCGACGAAGGAGGCGCGCATGCCCGAAGCATACCGAGCGGCCCTGGCCGCCTGCATCGCGGCAGCCCTCCTTGCGGCCGCGCCCATGCCGGCCCTGGCCGCCGATTCGTCGGGAAGCATGAGCATCGAAGCCGCGGCCGAAGCGCTGCGCAACGAGCTCGAACCCACCATGACCACGTTCGAAAAACTGCAAGAGCAGCAGGCGTCGCGCCGCAACATCGACATCAGCAACGCGCGCGTGCAGGGCCTGCAAGACGTCATGTACGACGGCAACCCCGTGCGCCCCACGATCACGCTCAAGCTCGGCAAGAAAACCCTGGTCGAAGGGGCCGATTTCGACGTAGTGTTCAAGGGCGATATCGTGAACCCGGGCAACGTGTCGGTGACCATGGTGGGCAAAGGCGCCTACATCGGGTCGATCGACGCCGGATTCTCCATCGTCCCGGGCGACCTTGCCTACGCGACCATCGACGTGATTCCCGACCAGGAAGAGACGGGCGAAGAGCTGCAACCCGCCCCCACCGTGGAAATGGGCGGAAAAACCCTGGTCGAAGGGGTCGATTACACCGTGTCATACGCCGACAACCTGGAGAAGGGAACGGCGACGGTGGTGGTCACCGGCATGGGGAACTGCACGGGGCAGCAGCATGCCACCTTCGAGGTTCTGGAAGCGCCCGACAAGCCGAAAGGCGGCGAACTTGCCGCCGCCCTGCCCTTCGTTGCGGGGCCCGCGATCGTCGCGGCCATCGCGCTGGGCATCGTCGCCTTCACGCTGGCGCGCCGCAAGCATCGCTAACGGCGCCGCCGAATGCGCGCCTCGGCGCGCTTCCCATGACGCAACGCACAGCGGCCGTCGCTCAATCGGGCGACGGCCGCTTTTTCATGCAGCTATATCGCAGAACGAAGGCCGGCCGGAACCGCCGCACGCGCCGGCCATGTCGCGCGCCGATACATGAAACGCCGGCGCACGCGAACCTTTTGCCGATGACGATACGCGCTGGCGCCCAAAGCGCGGCGCGCAAGGCGGCACCGGCTTTCGGCGCTTACGCCATCGCGGCTTCGTAGCCTTCTTCCACCACGGCGGCTACGAGCGCCTCGTCGGCCACGTCGGCGTCGAGCGACACCACGGCGCGCTTCGCGTCCAGGTCAACGTCGGCCGAAGCCACGCCTTCCACGGCTTCCAGGGCCTTCTTCACATGCGCCACGCAACGGACGCACATCATGCCTTCCACATGCAGGGTCTTTTCCATCAGGGGTTCCTTTCCTTCGTATTCGCAGGCCGCATCAAGCGGCTCTTTTCCCTCTTCGGCAGGCGCATCCACCGCGATCACGCGCAGCTCGCCCGCAGGCGCGGCCGTCGCGGGCTGCGCGGCGTCGGCCGTCTGGAAACGCGGACGCCATCCGCGCAAACGCAGCGCGTTGCCCACCACGCACACCGAGCTCAGGCTCATGGCCGCAGCCGCGATCATGGGGTTCAGGTTCACGCCCGCCCACGAAAGCGCGCCCGCAGCCACCGGGATGCACACCGCATTGTAGATAAGCGCCCAGAACAGGTTCTGCTTGATGATGCGCATGGTCGCGCGCGACAGGCCGATGGCGGCGGGCACGTCCAGCAAATCGCTGCGCATGAGCACCATGTCGGCCGCGTCCATGGCGATGTCGGTTCCCGCGCCGATCGCGATGCCCAGATCGGCGCGCGCCAACGCCGGCGCATCGTTGATGCCGTCGCCCACCATGGCCACGCGGCCCGCGCCAGCGCGGGCAAGATCGGCCACTTCGCGCTCTTTGTCGGCGGGAAGCACGCCCGCCACCACGCGGCCCGCGCCGCAGGCACGCTGCACCGCGGCCGCCGTGCGTTCGTTGTCGCCCGTAAGCATGACCGTGTCGATGCCCATGGCCGTCAGCTCGCGCACCGCCGCCGCACTGGTCGGCTTCACCGCGTCGGAAAGCGCAATCATGCCGATCGCACGGCCGTCTTGCACCACGAACAGCGGCGTGGCCCCTTCGGCCGCGGCGGCTTCGGCATGCGAAGAAAACGCCGCCACGTCCACCTTCAAGGCGTCCATCAGGCGCGCGTTGCCCACGGCGATGCGCGTCTTGCCCGCGCGCGCTTCGATGCCGCCGCCTTCATGCTGGCGGAAATCGTCCGCCGCGGCGAACGGGACGCCGCGCTTGCGGGCGCACGCCACGACAGCCTGGGCCAATGGATGCTCGGAAGGCGCTTCGGCGCAGGCCGCCGCCGCAAGCACGTCGTCTGCGCACGCGGGGGCCGCAACCGCGATCGCCGTCACCTCGGGCGCGCCCTGCGTGATCGTGCCGGTTTTGTCCAGCACCACGGTCTTCACGTCGTGCGCCGTCTGCAGCGCTTCGGCGGTCTTGGCGAGAATGCCCAAACGCGCGCCGCGGCCCGTTCCCACCATGATCGCCGTGGGCGTTGCCAGCCCCAAAGCACACGGACAGGAAATGACAAGCACCGACACGGCATGCGTCAAGGCCGCGGCCAGGCCCGCGCCGGAAGCCAGCCACACGACGAACGTGACCAGCGCGATCGCGATCACCGCGGGAACGAACACGCCGCTGATCTTGTCGGCCAGCTTCTCGATCGGCGCCTTAGAGCTCGTGGCCTCGTCCACCATGCGCACGATGCCCGCCAGCACGGTGTCTTCGCCCACGTGTTCGGCGCGCATGACGAACCATCCCGACTTCACCACGGTGGCGCCCACCACGCGATCGCCTTCGCGCTTGTCCGCAGGAACGCCCTCGCCCGTGACGGCCGATTCGTCGACGCTTGCCGCGCCTTCCGTCACCACGCCGTCCACCGGCACACGGGCGCCGGTTTTCACCACCACGAAATCGCCCGCTTGCACCTCGGCAAGAGGGACCTCGCGCTCGCCGTCGGGCGTGCGTAGCAGCGCCGTCTTAGGCGACAGGTCCATGAGCGAAGTCACGGCATCGGTGGTCTTGCCCTTCGCGCGGGCCTCGAAATACTTGCCCAGCGTGATCAGCGTGAGAATCATGGCCGCCGATTCGAAATACAGATCCATGGCCGCGGCATGGGCGGCCTCCATCTGCCCTGAACCCAACGCGAATCCGATCCGATACAGAGCCGCCACGCCGTATATGGTGGATGCTGCCGAACCCAGCGCAATCAGCGAGTCCATGTTGGGCGAGCCGTGGATCAGGCTTTTGAACCCGTTGGAGAAGTATTTGAAATTGACGAACACGACGGGCAGAAGCAGCAGAAACTCAGTGAGCGCAAGCGGCATGATGCCCGCATCGCCCACGAACGCCGCAGGAAGCGGCCAGCCGAACATATGGCCCATGGCCAGGTAAAACAGAGGAACGGTAAACGCGATCGACACGATGAGCCTCGTGCGCATGCGCTTTTTCTCGGCCGCGGCGCGCTCACGCGGCAAAGGGCCCTGAGGCTTTGCCGCGCCCGAAGCCGTAACGCTCGCCGCGGCGCGCGCGGCGGCGCCGTAGCCCGCATGGTCGACGGCCGCGCAGATCGCGGCGTTCGTGCGAGCGATTGCCGCAGGCGATTCGTCGGCGTAGGACACTTCCATGCTGTTCTTCAGCAGGTTCACGGACACGTCGCTCACGCCGTCTACCGCGCGGGTCGCCTTGTCCACGCGCGCCGAGCAGGCCGCGCACGTCATTCCGGTGATATCGAATGTCTGCTTCATACGCACCGCCTACATGAACTTCTTGATCAGCTTCATGGCCTCGTCGACCACTTCCACGTTGCCTTCGCGAATCTGCTCCACCACGCAGGTTTCCATGTGGTCTTGCAGGATGATTTCGGAAACGCGATGCACCGCCGCTTCGGAGGCGGCCAGCTGGATCAGCACGTCGCCGCAGTAGCGGTTGCTCTCTACCATGCTTTTGATTCCGTTGAGCTGGCCGATCACGCGGTTCAGGCGCTTTTGCACATCGGTCTGAAGCGCCGCAGTGCGCTCGGTTTGCTTCTGTCGGCACGCGCAGCACGACCCCGTTGCCGTCGCATCCGACGCGGGGCACGCAGCATCGGCGCCGAGGCCTTCGACATCGGAGCCGACGGCCGCAGGCGCATCGCCGCGATCGACGGCGCCCTGGGCCGCGTCGACGTTCTGCACGCCTGCGGCATGGCAAGCGGCATCCTCCTGTTTCGTTTCAGCAGCCAGATCGCCCGCGCAGCATGCCGCGCTCGGCATCGCTTTCGTATCAGGCAGCTCTGCCACCGCCCGCGCGCCTGTTCCCACCCGATCGGACGCCGTCGAAACCGCCGACCCTCGAACCACTGCTTTAGCCGCAGCCTTCGCCGCCTTCTTCTTCGCCTTCTTACCCATAGCAGGCTTGCTCCTATCGTTTCGAGCGTTTCGCAGCCATGCGCCTTTCTGCGCGCGATTCCCGCCCCGAAACGCCCGACATCGTTGCATTACACCGTGACTATATACCCCCTAAAGGTATGCAAACGCAACAATTCCGCCCATCAACCCGCACAAAACTCCGAATAGACGACCGCCCGGCCGCGCCGCGCATCTTGACCCGAATGCCGCCGGAACGCCCGCGCTCTCGCGCCGGGAATCGGCAAGGCAAATACGTCACAATCGAAGATGCAGAAATCTGTGCGCAGTAATCGTTTGATGAAAAACATTACACAGTGTTATATTTAATTCGTCTAAGGAGGGCGCAATGCCGATGCGATATCGGGATGCCGTCCGATACGTCCTCGACAGAGGCGGCATGTTCGTTTGCCACGGACGCGAACATAACACGTTCGCCATGCCATGGGGCACGAAGATTCGCGTTCCCAGACACCGAGGCGATCTTTCGAGGGGAGTCGAAGACGACATCAAGAAAAGGGCCGACGGAATCAAGCGATAATCTCGCTTGCCCGAGCCAGGCGGACGGAGGAGCAATGGAGCGTTACCTATACGAAGCGGTGTTCACGCCGTTCGAGGGCGGCTACGAAGTCGAGTTTCCCGAGCTGGGGCTGTTCACGCAGGGATACAGCCTGTCGGATGCTGCATACATGGCGCAAGACATCCTGACCATGGAAATCGCCGACCGCCTCGAAGCCGGAGAGAACGTGCCCGCAGTAGGCACGTTCGGGGCGGCGCGTCCGGAAGGCGGAGCGGTCATCGGCATCACGGCGCTCGCCGAGCCCGGCTGCTGCGACGTGGCCACGATGACGGTCGACGAAGCTGCCGACGTGCTCGACGTAAGCAGGGCGCGCATCCATGCGCTCATCAGGGACGGCGCGCTGCGCGCCACGAAAACCGGCAACATGCGCCTGGTCGATGCGGGCGATGTGATGGCGCGGTTCAACAGCCCCCGCCACCCCGGCAGGCCGCGCAAGACCGACGCGGTCGAAGGATAGCGGCCCGTCGGCCACGAGCGTCTTCGCGCCCATCGAAAAACGAGGCGGCCCGCTTGCGCGAGTCGCCTCGTTTCGTTTTCTATGACAGCCCTTACGCTTCGGGCACTTCGTAGGCGCCGTCGACGGGGGCATCGGCCGCCACGCTTTCGACCGGCGCAGGATTCTGCACCGTGCAGGTGTAGCCATCCATGATGTCCATGTCGATGGTCACCGTGGAGCCCTCCATCACATGGCCCGCGATCATCTCGTTGGCCACGCGATCCACCACTTCGCGCTGCACCAGGCGCTTCAGCGGACGCGCGCCGTACACCGGGTCGAAGCCGTCGATGGCCAGCTGCTCCACCGCGGCGGGCTGGACCACCAGCTCGATGCGGCGATCGGCAAGGCGCTTGCGCACCTCGGCCAGCTGCAGATCGACGATCGGCTCCATTTCAGCAGACGTGAGCGACTTGAACGTGATCACATCGTCGATGCGGTTCAAGAACTCGGGGCGGAAGGTGTTGCGCAGAGCCTCGTCCACCTGGGTCTGAAGCTCGGCGATCTTCTTGGCCATGGCGGCCATGTCGCCCTGCATCATGTCTTCCACCATCGAGCCCGCGTTCTCGTTCTGGCGGTTGAACTCGCGGATGGCCTGCGAGCCCACATTGCTCGTCATGATGATGATCGCGTTCTTGAAGCTGACCACACGGCCCTGGCCGTCGGTCAGGCGGCCGTCATCGAGCACCTGCAGCAAGATGTTGAACACGTCCTGATGAGCCTTCTCCATCTCGTCGAGCAGAATGACGCTGTAGGGCCTGCGGCGAACGGCCTCGGTGAGCTGGCCGCCCTCGTCGTAGCCCACATACCCCGGAGGGGCGCCGATCAGGCGCTGCACGCTGAACTTCTCCATGTACTCCGACATGTCGATGCGCACCATGGCGCGCTCGTCATCGAACAGGCACTCGGCCAGCGCCTTCGCCAGCTCGGTCTTGCCCACGCCGGTGGGGCCCAGGAACAAGAAACTGCCAATCGGGCGGTTGGGATCGGAAAGGCCCGCGCGGCTGCGGCGAATGGCGCCCGCCACGGCGGCCACGGCCTCGTCCTGGCCCACCACGCGCTCATGCAGCTTGGCTTCCAGGTCGATCAGCTTGGACAGCTCGCCCTGCATCATCTTGGACACGGGAATGCCGGTCCACGAGCTCACCACTTCAGCGATTTCCTCTTCGGAAACCTCCTCTTTCAAAATGGCGCCGTCGCCCTGCTTGGCGCTCACGGCCTCTTCGGCCGCGGCCAGCTGGCGCTGCAGCTCGGGGATGCGGGCGTAGCGGATCTCGGACGCCTTGGACAGGTCGCCTTCGCGCGTGGCCTGCTCCTCTTCCACATGGGCGGCGTCGATATCGGCCTTCAGGCGCTGGACGCTTTCGATCACGTCCTTTTCATTACGCCATTCGGCCTTGCGCACATCGAGCCATTCCTTCGAGGTTGCCATCTGGCGGCGCAGCTCTTCCAGGCGCTCCTTGCTGGCGGGGTCGTCCTCCTTCATGAGGGCCTGTTCCTCGATCTGCATCTGCGTGTACTTGCGCTGGGCCTCGTCGATTTCCTGCGGCATGGAATCGATTTCGATGCGCAGGCGGCTGGCCGCCTCGTCCATCAGGTCGATCGCCTTGTCGGGCAGGAATCGGTCGGAGATGTAGCGGTTGGAAAGCTCCGCCGCCGACACGATCGCCGAGTCGGTGATGCGCACGCCGTGATGGATCTCGTACTTCTCCTTCAGGCCGCGCAGAATGGCGATGGTGTCCTCCACCGTGGGTTCGCCCACGAGCACGGTCTGGAAGCGGCGCTCGAGCGCGGCGTCCTTCTCGATGTACTTGCGGTACTCGTCCAGCGTGGTGGCGCCGATGGCATGCAGCTCGCCGCGCGCCAGGGCCGGCTTGAGCATGTTGCCCGCGTCCATGGAGCTATCGCCTGTGGAGCCCGCGCCCACGATGGTGTGAAGCTCGTCGATGAACAAGATGATCTGTCCGTCGCTCTGCTTCACCTCGCGCAGCACGGCCTTCAGGCGGTCTTCGAATTCGCCGCGGTACTTGGCGCCCGCAACCATGGCGCCCAGGTCGAGCGCCACGATGTCGCGGTCGCGCAGGCTGGAGGGCACGTCGCCCGCCACGATGCGCTGGGCCAGGCCCTCCACGATGGCCGTCTTGCCGACGCCCGGCTCGCCGATGAGCACCGGGTTGTTCTTCGTGCGACGCGACAGCACCTGGATGGTGCGGCGGATCTCATCGGAACGCCCGATCACCGGGTCCAGCTTGCCCTCGCGCGCCTGCTGGGTCAGGTTCTGGCCGTACGTGTTCAGCGCGTCCAGCTCGGGCTTGCTCTGCTGGTCGGTGATGCGCGTGTCGCCGCGCAGGTTGTCGTAGGCTTCCTCGATGTTCTTGCGCGTGACGCCTGCGCCGGTGAGGATCTTGCCCGCCTGGCCCTTGTCTTCGGTCAGCGCGATCAGCAGATGCTCGCTGGTAGCGTAGCTATCGCCCATCTTCTCGGCGATCTTCACCGCGTTGTCGATGGCGGAAATAAGACCCTGCGTGGGAAGCGGCATGCCCATCACGCCGCCCGTGACCTTCGGGCCGTTGGCGATGGCCGCTTCCACGCTGGTCTTCAGCTGGTCGGGATCGGCCCCGACCCTTTTGATAATGGCGGAGAGATTGTTCTCTCCCGAATCGAGCAGCGCCTTCAGCAGATGGATGGTGTCCACCGATGCCGTGTCGGCGTCGCCAGCGACGCCCATGGCGGCCTGAAAGGCCTCCTGGGCGGTAACGGCGAGCTTGTCCAGTCTCATGGTTGTCTCCTTCTTGGAAGGTCGGATAGGTCTAATCGTCGATGCGACGGATGCCCAGGCTCTGGGGCTCGGGCAGCATGAGCGCCGTCACGTTGGCGCGCGTTTCCAGCTCGTGGACGCGATCGGCCAGGCGGCGCACCTTCTTGTGCAGGTCGTCGATCTCTTCGTCGCGCTCTTCCAGGCGGCCCTTCAGGTCGAGGATGCGGATGACGCCCGCCAGGTTGATGCCCTCGCTGGTCAGTTCGTTGATCAGCTCGAGACGGTCGATGTCGGCCTGCGAATACATGCGCGTGTTGCCGCGCGTGCGCTGGGGCGTGACCAGGCCTTTCTGCTCATAGATGCGCAGGGTCTGGGGGTGCACGCCCGCCAGTTCGGCGGCCACGCCGATCATGTACAGGGGCCTGTTCCTATCGGTCATGCCGTCCTCCTTACAGCGCCAGCGACGCGCGGACGTCGTTGCCCGACGCCTCGGTGGCCGCCTGGAAATCTTCCATCGCCTTTTTCTGCTCGGGCGTCATAGAAGCGGGAATGTCCACATGCAGCGTGATGTTCAAAGCGCCGTTGCCGCCGCCTTTGAGCTGCGGCGCGCCCTTGCCGGCGACGCGCAGCTTGGTGCCTTCCTGGGAACCCGCCGGCACCTTGATGCGGATCTTGGTTCCGTCGGGCGCGGGCACCACGACGCTTGCGCCCAGAGCGGCTTCGGCCACGGTGACCGGCACCGTCATGAGCACGTCGGCGCCCGAGCGCTCGAACACGGGGTGCTCGGAGATGCGCGTGGTGACCAGCAGGTCGCCGTTGGCGCCGCCGTTGGCGCCCGCGGCGCCCTTGCCGCGGAAGCGCACGCGGCCGCCGTCCACCGCGCCTGCGGGAACCTTCACGTCGAGCGTTTCGGCGGCCGTGGAACCCGGCACCTTCACGCTGACCTTCTTCGTGCAGCCGTTGAACGCCTCGTCGAAGCTCACGTGCAGCGTCACGTTCATATCGCGGCCCTGCTGGGGACGGGCGGCGTACTGCCCGCCGAAGCCCGAACCCGAGAATCCGGCGCCGCCGAAGATGTCGCCGATATCCCAATTGCTGCCGAAGGCGCCTTCGCCGCGGCGGATGCTTTCCAGGATGTCGGCCCAGCTGCCGGCCCCCGCGAACGGGTTCTGGCCCGCCGCGCCGCCCCACCCGTAGGGGATGCTGCGCTCGTCGGCCGTACCGTACTGGTCGTAAAGCTTGCGCTTCTTCTCGTCGCCGAGCACTTCGTAGGCTTCGTTGATTTCCTTGAACTTGGCCTCGTCGCCGCCGGCGTCGGGGTGATGCGTGCGCGCGAGCTTGCGGTACGCCTTCTTTATCTCCTCGGCGGTGGCGGTTTTGGACACGCCAAGGGTCTTGTAATAGTCCGGTGTTGCCGCCATGTCCTGCCACCTTCCTTTCGTTTCGTTCGCATTCCGTTGCGATCGCGTCACCGCGTCGTCAACGGGTGCTTTCTACAACGAAGGCGGACTTCGCGCCCGCCTTCGAAACCGTATTATTCTTCTTCCGCCTCACGCTTGGGGCCGCCGGAGGAAATGGTGACCATAGCGGGACGAAGCACCTTCTTGCCGAGGCGATAGCCCTTCTGATACACCTGCGCGACCGTTTCGTCGGGCACGCTTTCGTCCGGAACCGTGGCGACGGCCTGATGCTCGAGGGCGTCGAAAGGCTCGCCGGCGGGGTCGATCGCCTCCAGGCCGTGCTTGCCGAACACCTGGCACACCTTGGTGCTGATGGCCTTCACGCCGTCAAGCAGGCCTTCTTCGCCGTTCTGCTCGGCATGCGCGATCGCACGCTCGAAATCGTCGAGCACGGGAAGCACGTCTTCCATGATCTTCTCGGCGGCGCGCACCTTCATGTCGGCGGCTTCTTCGGCCGTGCGCTTGCGATAGTTGTCCCACTCGGCCTGCAGGCGCAGGTAGCGGTCCTTCATCGCTGCGGCTTCGGCTTCGGCCTTGGCCAGACGCTCGGCTTCGGCCACCACGGCCTCGGCTTCGGCGGCGATGTCGTCGGCCTCGCCCTCGGCCGGGCCGGCGGCCGCCTCTTCGGCGGCCTCGGTCACAGCTTCGGCTTCGGCGTTCTCGTCGCCTTCGCAACCCTCGATGGGGATCTCACGAGCTTCGCGCTCGTCGGCGTTCTTCTCGTCGGCAGCCATGATTACTTACCTTCGTTCTTGTCGTCGACCACTTCGTAGTCGGCCTCGATCGGGCCGTCATCGGCCGGGTTGGCGGCGCCTGCGGCACCGGCGGCTGCTGCGCCGTCGGCCTGCTGGGCGCTGTAGACCACCTCGGCCAGCTTGTAGCCGGCCTGCTGCAGCTTCTCGCCGGTAGCCTTGATGGCCTCGATATCAGAGCCCTCGAGCGCGGTCTTGGCCTCGGCGATAGCGGCCTCGGCGGCAGACTTGGTGTCGGCAGGAACCTTGTCGCCCAGCTCGGAAAGCGTCTGCTCGGTGGCGTTGACCAGAGAGTCGGTGTTGTTGCGGACCTCGATCTCTTCCTTGCGCTTGGCGTCCTCGTCGGCGTGGGCCTCGGCGTCTTTCACCATGCGGTCGACTTCGTCGTCGGACAGAGCGGTAGAACCGGAAATGGTGATCTGCTGCTGCTTGCCGGTGCCCAGGTCCTTAGCGGAAACGTTCACGATGCCGTTGGCGTCGATGTCGAACGTGACCTCGATCTGGGGCACGCCGCGACGGGCCGCGGGAATGCCGGTGAGCTGGAAGCGGCCGAGCGTCTTGTTGTCGTTGGCCATCTGGCGCTCGCCCTGCAGGACGTGGATTTCGACGGACGTCTGGTTATCGGCGGCCGTGGAATAGACCTCGGTCTTGCGGGTCGGGATGGTGGTGTTGCGCTCGATCATCTTGGTCATGACGCCGCCCATGGTCTCGACACCCAGCGAAAGCGGGGTGACGTCCAGCAGCAGGATGCCCTCGACGTCGCCGGAAAGAACACCGCCCTGGACAGCCGCGCCGATGGCGACGACCTCGTCCGGGTTCACGGACATGTTGGGGGCCTTGCCGGTCATGGTCTTGGCGAGCTCCTGAACGGCGGGCATACGGGTGGAGCCGCCGACCAGGATGACCTCGTCGATCTGGCCGGTGGAAAGGCCGGCGTCCTTCAGAGCACGCTCGACGGGCTGCTTGCAGCGATCGAGCAGGTCCTTGGTGATGCGCTCGAACTCGGCACGGGTCAGCGTGTAGTCGAGGTGCTTCGGGCCGGTGGCGTCAGCGGTGATGAAGGGCAGGTTGATGCTGGCCTGGGTGGTGCTGGAAAGCTCCATCTTGGCCTTCTCGGCAGCCTCCTTCAGACGCTGCAGGGCCATGGGGTCAGCCTTCAGGTCGATGCCGCCGTTGTCGGCCTTGAACTTGTCGGCCATCCAGTCGATGACGCGCTGGTCCCAGTCGTCGCCGCCCAGGTGGTTGTCGCCAGCGGTGGACAGAACCTCGAACACGCCGTCGCCGAGCTCCAGGACGGACACGTCGAACGTGCCGCCGCCCAGGTCGAAGACGAGGATCTTCTGGTCCTTGTCGACCTTGTCGAGGCCGTAGGCCAGAGCAGCGGCCGTGGGCTCGTTGATGATGCGCTTCACATCGAGGCCCGCGATCTTGCCGGCGTCCTTGGTGGCCTGGCGCTGAGCGTCGTTGAAGTACGCGGGAACGGTGATGACGGCCTCGGTGATGGTGCCGCCGACGCGCTTCTCGGCGTCAGCCTTGAGCTTCTGCAGCACCATGGCGGAAATTTCCTCGGGGGTGTAATCCTTGCCGTCGATATCCACAACGGCGCGGCCGTCCTTGCCGGAAACGACCTTGTAAGCGACGGTCTTCTGCTCTTCGGTGGTTTCGGCGTAGTTGCGGCCGATGAAGCGCTTCACGGAAGACACGGTGTTCTCGGGATTGGTGACGGCCTGGTTCTTAGCGGCCTTGCCGACCACGCGCTCGCCGTCTTTGCGGAAGCCCTCCACAGACGGGGTGGTGCGGTCGCCCTCGGCGTTGACCAGAATGGTGGGTTCGTTGCCCTCCATGATGGCCATGGCGGAGTTGGTGGTGCCAAGGTCGATGCCCAGAATCTTGCCCATATGTATCAGTCCTCTCTTTTGTGCGAAGGCCGCTTGCGCGGCGATCGCGGGGCGGTTTCCCGCCGACTGTTATTACCTCGTTCGTGCGCCGGGCGGCGCCCGGCTCGATGCCACGGGGCCCGCCGCTTTCACGGCCGCCCGTTCGGTATGTCTGCAATATAAAATCTCAGTGTGCCATTGTCAACTTATCTCACAAGTTATTCCGCATGTTACCTAAATGTCATGTTCGGCGGTTATCTTCTGCTCATGACATGCGATTTTGGCGACTACTGCGCGGAAAGCAGGCTGAGAACGGCGCGCGCCATCACGTTTCGCACACAAATCAAAACCACCCGTGATAACGGGTGGTTTGCTCTTAGGGTATAACCCTAGGGATTCTGGCCAGCGCCTAAAGACGCTGGCCTTCACCCTGTTCAGGCCCGACTGCCTTTGACCCGTGGCGTGCCG
>NZ_QICB01000009.1 GCF_003725295.1 Slackia faecicanis | reverse complement strand
GCCTTCGTCGTGGGCCCGCCTTCGTCGTGGGCCCGCCTTCGTCGTGGGCCCGCCTTCGTCGTGGGCCCGCCTTCGTCGTGGGCCCGCCTTCGTCGTGGGCCCGCCTTCGTCGTGGGCCCGCCTTCGTCGTGGGCCCGCCTTCGTCGTGGGCCCGCGACGGCTATCTATTCGTCTTTCGGCGTTTCGTCGCCGTCGTCGGCATGGCGTACGTGGCGGCCTTGCTTGTTTGCCGTGCTTGAGCGCTTGGCGCCGCGGCGCGCATGGCGTCCGCTCAAAGGCGCATGGCGCGCGCCGTCGACCTTGCGTTCGAACACGGCTTGGGCGCTGTGCAGCCCGATGGCGTCTTCGATGGGCTGTTCGGGGCATTCCGCCAGCGCGCCCAGGTCTCCTGCATGGCGTCCGCGCAGCGGCTCGGACACGCTTTGCATCGCGGGTTCGTCGTACGTGCCCTGCGCGCCTTCGGCGGCTTCATTCGCAGCGGCGCCGCCTTCGGCGTTCGTCGCGGCCGCATCCTGCGTTTCGGCGGCTTTCTCGGCCGCTTCGGCCGTTTCGTCGGCGGCGTCGGCCTGTGCGGCGCCGCGTTTGCCGCGACCGAGTTTGCCCGCGACCTTCGAAACGATCGAAACCAGCATGGACGCTTCTTCGAAGCCCGCCTTGACGGCGATGCCGAAGGTGACGGCCACGGCCACGATGCCGCCGCAGACGATGCAGCCCAGCGCGTGGGGAATCGACCCGTTCAGCGGAAGCACGGTGGAGTCGAGCGCGAACACGACCAGTGCGCCGGCGCCGGCTCCGAGCGCTCCCAGCGCAAGCGAGCGCAGGAACGAACCGGCCATGCCCTTCAGGCCCAGGCGGCCGATCTTGCGGCGCAGATACACGAAGCAGACGATGTCGAGCACCACGTAGAACACCGTTTCGCTCAGCGCGATGGCCGGCATGCCGAAGTTGAGCGGGCCGCCGAACGGGGTGGCGAACACGGCGATGAATGCGATCTGCAAGGCCACCGAGGCCGCCATCATGATCGAGTACGCTCCCATGAGGCGCATGGCCGAAAACGCCTTCTGCAGGTAGGTGTTCACGCCGTAGAAGGGCAGCGACACGGCCAGAGCGCCCAGGTAGAGCGCGATCTGGGAAATATTTTCTTCCGTGAACGCGCCGATGTGGTACAGCGTGACCAGCGGCTCGGCGAACACGACCAGGTACATGGCGAAGGGAAGCATGAAGAACAGGATCTGGCTGGTTCCCGACGCCACGCCCTTCTTGAACGCCTTCATGTCGCCTTTGGCATGCATTTCGGAAATCTCGGTGAACATGGCCGTGGTGATGGGCACCGTGAGAAAGGCGTAGGGGAGGGTGAACCACAGGCGCGCGTAAGCGATGATCGAGGGGCCGTTGTCGGCCGTGGCGTAGGATGCCGCGTTTTGCACCGACACCACCACGAGGCCCGCGCACATGACCAAAATCGCGGGCACGCCGATGGCAAGCGTTTCTTTGAGCGCAGGGTCGCGCAGGTCGACGTGCAGGCGCAGCTTGATGCCGTTGCGCTTGAGGGCGGGAAGCTGGATGGCCATCTGGATGAACACGCCCAGCGGATTGCCCACGGCGATGATGAACTTCGCCATGTCCGGATCGTGCGGCGCCACGAAAGCGTAGAGCACGAACGTGGCCGTGACGATGATGTTGTTGAAAATCGGCGCCGCGCTGCTCCATAGGTAGTCGCGCGAGGCGTTGAGCAGGCCGCTGACGATCGACGAAAGGCCGTAGAACACGATCTGGATGGCGAAGAACCTGAAGAAGAACACGGCGTCTTCCATGCCGCCCTGATCGCTCATGAAGCTTTGCGTGAACACGAGCGCGGGCGCGAATATCGTGCACAGCAGGGCCACCAGGCCCAGCGCGATGAACGCGATGCTCATGATGTTGCTGGCGTATTCGTTGCCGCCGCGCTCGCCCAAGCGGTTTTTCACCGACAGGTACACGGGCAAAAACGCCGTGACGAGCATGCCGCCCATGACCAGCTCGTAGAGCATGTTGGGAAGGTTGTTGGCGATCTGGTAGGAGCTCGCCAACATGGTGGAGCCGAGCGCGAACGCCATGGCCCAGGTGCGCATGAAGCCCGTGATGCGGGATATGATGACGAAGAAGCTGATGAGAGCCGCCGAGCCTCCGACGCTGGCGGCCGTATTCTGCGAAGACGATTCGTCTTCGGGTGTGGAAATCTGCCTGGCGCTCATACTACGCTTTCGAGTTTGGGTATAATACAAAGGCTATTGTCAACTCATCATATAGTCCGCGGGCAACGTTTGAAACGAGGCAGAATGAACATCCTGATTATCCGCAATAATTCCAACGCGGCCGCCCTCGATGCATCCATGCTTCTGGCCGCCTACCTCGACTCTCAGGGGGTTGCGCATCAGGAGCTCGATTCGACGCCGCTGTCGATCGAATCGGTCAAAGACACCTGCGCGCATGTCGACGCGTCCTCCTTCGACATGGTGGTTTCCCTCGGCGGCGACGGCACCATGCTGCGTACCGCCCGCCTGGTCGGCAAATCGCGCGTGCCTATCCTGGGCATCAACTTCGGTCACCTGGGCTTTTTGGTGAATTCTTCGGAAGACGGCGTCGTGGCCATCGTGGCCGCCGCCCTGGCGGGCGACGTCGTGCGCGAAGAGCGCGCCAGCCTGCATATCGACCTCATCTCCAACGGCGAGGTGGTCGCGAGCCGCTTCGCGCTCAACGAGTTCTCGGTCACGCGCGGCGCATTGGGCCGCATCATCGATTTCGGCATCGAAATCTCCGGCAACCACCTCGTCGACATGCGCGGCGACGGCCTGGTGGTCTCTTCGGCCACCGGTTCCACGGCCTATGCCCTGTCTGCGGGCGGCCCGCTGGTCGCGCCCGATTTCAAGGGCCTCGTGGTGGTTCCCCTGGCGCCGCACACGTTGCTGTCCCGCTCGATCGTCACCGATCCGAGCGATATCGTCGAAATCGACCTGTCCCGCAATCCCGAAAGCCGCGAGGCGAGCTACTTCGTGGACGGCGAGTTCATTTCGCTCGACGAGCCTATCGACCGCGTGCTGGTGCGCAAGTCGAACAACCCCACCGTGCTGCTGCGCTATAAGAGCGACGGCTTCTACAGCGCGGTCGCCAATACGTTCTTCTCCGACGAGCGTCGCATGTAGATTTCCGCGCGAAAGCGTTTCGAACGGCCGAGGTTTATCCTCGGCCGTTTTTTTGCGCGCATTCGCTTTCTTTCCCTCGCGTATCGAAGGGGCACGACGAGGGGGAGGGCTGCGAGCTGAAGCTTCCAGGTTTCGCCGCTCCGCAGGAGCGCCCGCTCGTTCGGTTGCGCCGGCGGGTTCTGCCGCGCCTGTCGGCGATTCCTTCGGGCGTATCGTGCCCGCTCGGCTTTCGTGTCGGGCGGGCGGCTTCCCCCGGGTGCTTTCCGCCGCCCGCGCTCCGCATCGCAGCGGACGAAAAAGGCGCCGACTTGCGTCGACGCCTCGCGATGCTTGCGCTTGGAGCGGCTTACTTGTGATAGAAGGAGTGCTGCTCGTATTTAGGCTCGCAGCAGACGTTGATGCCGAGCTTGCGATAGAGGCTCTCGTCGGTCGCGGAAATGATGACCGAGAAGAACGCGTCGCATCCGCGCAGGTCGTCGACGTGCGCGATGGTCTGCGCCGCCACTGGGTTGGTGGCCGAGCTGATCGAAAGCGCGATGAGCGTCTCGTCGGAATGCAGGCGCGGGTTCTTGCTGGCCAGCTGCTCGGTCTTCAGGCGGCAGATCGGCTCGATCGCCTCGTTGCTGATGATGAGCAGGTCGTCGTCGACGCCCGCGACCGCCTTGAGCGCATTCATGAGCAGCGAAGACGCCGCGCCCAGCAGATCGGACGTCTTGCCCGTGATCACGCGGCCGTCGGGAAGCACCATGGCGCCTGCGGGCGCGCCGGTCGTTTCCTCCTTCAGAAGGGCGGCGCTGCGGGCGGGTGAGAAGCTCGACGTGACGCCCGCCTGGTTCATGAGCATCTCAAGCTTCTCGATGCTCTTCTGGCCCACGCCGGTGCGTTTCACATCGACGGCGGTCTGGAAATAGCGGCGCACGATCTCCATCTTCGCAGCGTCGCGCACCACGTCGTCGTCGGTGATGGCGAGCCCCGCCATGTTCACGCCCATATCGGTGGGCGACTGGTACGGGCTCGAGCCGGAGATGCGCTCCATCATGGCCTTGAGCACGGGGAAGATTTCCACGTCGCGGTTGTAGTTGACGGTCGAGACGCCGTAGGCCTCCAGGTGGAACGGGTCGATGATATTGGAGTCGTCCAGATCGACGGTGGCTGCCTCGTAGGCGAGGTTCACCGGATGCGCGAGCGGCAGGTTCCACACGGGGAACGTCTCGTATTTCGCGTAGCCCGCGGTCACGCCGCGCTTGTGCTCGTGATAGAGCTGCGAAAGGCAGGTTGCCATCTTGCCGGAGCCGGGGCCGGGGGCCGTCACCACGACGAGCGGGCGGGTGGTTTCGATGTATTCGTTTTTGCCGTAGCCCTCGTCGCTGACGATGTGATTGATGTCGTAGGGGTAGCCCGCGATGGGGTAGTGCAGATAGCACGCGATGCCGAGGGACTGCAGACGCCTGCGGAACATGTCGGCGGCAGGCTGGCTTGCGTAATGCGTGATCACCACGCCGCCCACGAGAAAGCCCATGCCGCGGAAGATGTCCATCAGGCGCAGGGAGTCTTCGTCGTAGGTGATGCCCAGATCGCCGCGCACCTTGTTCTTCTCGATGTCGTTGGCGTTGATGGTGATGATGATCTCGACGTCGTCGACGAGGCTTTGCAGCATGCGGATCTTGGAGTCGGGCTCGAATCCGGGAAGCACGCGGGCGGCATGGTGGTCGTCGAAGAGCTTTCCGCCGAATTCGAGATACAGCTTGCCTTCGAACTGGTCGATGCGGTTGCGGATATGCTCTGCCTGCAGTGCGATGTATTTATCGTTGTCGAATCCGATGCGCATGAGATCGCGAACCCCTTTCTGGGTGAGGGCGGTGCACGCCGCCGAGAGAATCGATGTCGAACAGATGAATTATATATCAGGGTGTTTCGACTCTGTGTCGCGGGCGTTTCCGTTGCATGAATTGGCCGGATGCGGCTTGCGATCGTATATGCCTCGCGCCGCGCATGCGCGGCGCCGCGCGGGCCGTGCGGTAGAATCGGGCGGGACGGCCGCATGGATTCGGAAAGGGGAGAGGCTCGTGTCGGACAAAATCGTGCTGCGCCGCGCGGCGCTCGAAGGCGACGCGGCCTTCGAGGCGTCGCGCGCGCTTGCGAAGGAATACCTTGCCTACCTCTCCGTCGAGCGCGGCTCATCGCCCGCGACCGTGGAATCGTACGCGTCCGATTTGGATGACTACGCGTCGTTTCTTTCCCTCGAGCGCGGGCGCGACGCGGCGGGCGCGACGCGATCGGATGCGGCCGCCTACGCCCGGGACCTCGCCGAGCGCGGCTATGCTCCCGCCAGCAGGGAGCGGCGCATGGCGGCGGTCAGGGGCATGCATCGTTTCCTCGCGCGCGAAGGGCTCGTCGCGCGCGACGCGGCGGCCGATGTCGATCTGCCCGACGTGCCGCGCCGCCTTCCCGACGTGCTTTCGGTCGAGCAGGCCGCGACGCTGCTCGATCGCGAATACCGCGCCGACGAGCTGGGCGCCCGCGACCGCGCGATCATGGAGGTGCTCTACGGCTGCGGCCTGCGCGTGAGCGAGCTTGCGGGCATGGACGTGCCCGACGTCTTCTTCGACGAAGGCTTCGTGCGCGTCGTGGGCAAGGGCAGCGTCGTGCGCATGGTTCCTTTCGGCGGCATCGCGGCCCGCGCTTTGGCGGGCTATCTCGAATCGGCGCGTCCGAAGCTTGCCGCCAAGGCCGCATCGCCTTCGTCGGCGCTGTTCCTCAACGCGCGCGGGCGGCGCCTGACGCGTCAGGGCGTCTACGGGGTGGTGGAGAAATCGGGCGCCGCCGCGGGCCTGGCGGGGCTGCATCCCCACACCCTGCGCCACACCTTCGCCACGCACATGCTCGAGGGCGGAGCCGACCTACGCACGATCCAGGAAATGCTCGGGCATGCCGACATCTCCACCACGCAGGTCTACGTGCACGTGAGCGCGCTTCATGTGCGCGAGGAATACCTGGCCGCCCATCCGCGCGCCCGCGCATCGGTCTGACCCCACATTTCCTCCACGCGATTCGCGTTCAAGGCGGCGCCGGATGGAGTGCCGTCTTTTTCTATGCGCCGATATCTTGCCCTATCAGGGGGTCTTTTCGTCCGGGCGTCGCCGACGGGAGCGACCTCGCGCCTTCCTGAGTTGGAAAGTGGGGGGAGAAACGCCTTGCGGTGGGTGAATTTATTGCGAGGTGGGAGGAAGTGGGATAAAATGGCGGGCATTGGTTGGGGTGTCGCAATGCAAAAAGGGGGATGAGCGTGGCCGGTCTATTCGGTGAATACCGTCATAAGATCGATGCCAAAGGCCGCCTTTCCCTTCCTGCCGCGTTTCGAAAGACCTTGACCGAAGACACCCAGTTGGTGGTCGTTCCCGATTCCAAGAACGGCTTCCTTTCCGTCTACACCGTGGATAACTACGAAGCATGGGTGGACGCCCTGTTCGAGAAGAAGGGCGGCTACAACCCGGGCGATCGCAAGCACGTCATGCTGCGCACCAAGCTTAACGCCAGCGCCATGCCCAACGCGATGGACGCTGCGGGACGCATCAACGTGTCGGCGAAGCAGCGCGAGATGGTGGGGTTGGAAAAAGAAGCGGTTCTGGTGGGCAACACCGACCATTTTGAGATCTGGGATGCCGCGCGTTGGGATGAATTCCAGAGCAGCGTAGATCTCGACGAATTGCTGTTCTCGTAAGGAGTCCGCACGTGGAAAAGATGACAGGCGAATACCGGCATATTCCCGTTCTGCTCGACGAATGCCTCGAGCAGGCGCGTCTCAAGCCGCAGCACACGTTCGTGGATGCGACGCTCGGCGGCGCGGGCCATTCCTCCGAAGTGGCGCAGCGTCTCGGTTCCCAGGGTCTTTTGATAGGCATCGACCAAGACGACATGGCGCTGACCGCTGCGGGCGCTCGCCTGAAGGCGCTCGGCTCGGACGACCTGCCGCAGATCGAGCTTTTGCGCGGCAACTTCGGAAACCTCGACGAGCTTCTGCTGGAAGCAGAGGTGCCGGGCATCGACGCCATTCTGTTCGACCTGGGAGTTTCTTCGCCGCAGCTCGATTTTCCGTCGCGGGGGTTCTCGTTCAAAGAGGACGCCCCCTTGGACATGAGGATGGATCCGGGCAACCAGACCACAACCGCAGCAGAGCTCGTCAATACCCTCGATGCAGCAGAGCTCGCTCGGATCATCCGTGATTATTCCGATGAGAAATGGGCCAGCCGCATCGCGCAGTTCATCGTCGCGGCGCGCGAGCGCGAGCCCATCGAGACGAGCGGGCAGCTCGTCGAGATCATCAAGGCCGCCATTCCCGCATCGGCGCGTCGTGCGGGCGGCCATCCCGCCAAAAGGACGTTTCAGGCATTGCGCATCGAAGTGAACTCCGAGCTTTCGGTTCTGCGCAGCGGCTTGGAGGCGGCGGTGCGATGGCTGAACCCGAAGGGCCGCATCCTGGTGATCAGCTACCATTCCCTCGAAGACAGGGTGGTCAAGGAAGTGTTCGCCGACTATGCGCGAACCTGTACCTGCCCTCCGGGGCTTCCCGTATGCGCGTGCGGGGCGAACCCGGCATTGAAGATCGTCACGCGCAAGCCGATCCTTCCCACGCCGGAAGAAATCGAGCGCAACCCGCGCGCCCGCAGCGCCAAGCTGCGCGTCGCGGAGAAGATACGTTGATACGCGAGTAGAGCAAGCCGACCGAAGAGCGTTGCATCTGAAGAAAGGGGGCCGGTGTGAGTCGCACGAATGCATACCGTGCCTCCCGGTCGGGATACCTATACGGTAGCTCTGCGCCGGCCGTGCCCGATCGTTCGGGCGCCGACTTCGAGGTTATACCCGGTCGGCGGGAAAACTCCGATGTGGTGACGCTTCCTTCATCGGTCATGGGAATAGCGAAAGTCATCGTCGCGGCCGCTTTGGTGATCGCGACGTTGTGCTGTATACGCGTGGGTCTGACCGCCGCGAGCGTGACGAGCTCGATCGCGGCCGACGACCTGAGCGCCAAGATCGAAAACGCCCGGTCGTACGGCAGCGACCTCGAGGTGCAGCAGAGCCGTCTTTCCAACTCGACCCACATCCGCGTCGAGGCGGCGAGCCTGGGCATGGCGCCCCCGCTGAGCACCGAGGCGGTCGTGCTCGCCCCCGACATCGTGGCGACGGACGCGCAGGGCAACCTCTCGCTGTCCGCAAGCATCGCCGCCATTGCGAATCAAGGATAATCGATGAGCGAACGCAGACCTTCGAATCCACGCAGCGTTTCCGACGGCTCGCCTTCGAGCCGTCTGTCTTTTATGCTGATATCGTTTCTCGCCATCGCCCTGATATGGGTGGGCCGTCTTGTGTATCTGCAGGTCATCAAGGCCGACGAGCTGAGCAGCGCCGCGGCCGCGTCGCGCACGGTGAGCGCCGACATCTCGCCGCGCCGCGGAACCATCTATGACCGCAACGGAAACGTGCTGGCCACGAGCGTCGATGCGACGACGGTCTATGCGAATCCCAAAGAGGTCGTCGACAGGGCCTCGACGGCCAACGCGATCGCCGATGTGCTCGGCGGCGAGGCTTCCGATTACCGCGACCTGCTCGACCAGGACACCACGTTCGTCTATCTCATGCGCAAAGCCGACGTCGACGTGGCCGACGCCTTGCGCGAAAAGGGCCTTTCAGGCGTCTATTTCATCGCCGACACCAAGCGCGTATATCCGTACGGCAAGGTGGCGGGCCAGGTCCTCGGCTTCGTCAACGTCGACGGCCAGGGCGTGTCGGGCCTCGAGCTGTATTACGACGACATCCTCAAAGGCACGCCCGGCAGGCTGGTCGAGCAGCGCGGCGGCAAGGGCATTCCCATTCCCGGCGGCACCGAGGTCGACGAACCCGCCAAAGACGGCCAGGACATCGTGATCTCCATCGACATCGACATGCAGAGCTATCTGGAGAAGCGCCTTGCCGAAGGCGTCGAGCAGATCGGCGGCGACGACGGCGGCGCGGTGCTCATGGACGCCTCGACGGGCGACCTGCTGGCGATCGCGTCCACGCCGTATTTCGACCCGGCCGCGCCTTCGGAATCCGAGGTGGGCTCCGACTCGCTCAAGCCGGTCACGCAAGGCTACGAGCCCGGATCGATTTTCAAGACCGTCTCCATGACGGCGCTGCTCGAAGCCGGCGCGGTCACGCCCGATACCACGGTGTTCGCGCCTGCGGGCCTTGCGGCCGACGAATACGTGATCAGCGACGCCCACGAGCGCGGCGACATGACCATGACGGCGCGCTACGTGATGCAGGACTCGTCCAACGTCGGCATTTCGCTGCTCGTCGAAGACCACCTGGGCTTCGGGCCGTTGTACGACAAGATCGTCGCTTACGGGCTCAAGGGCGCCACGGGCGTCGACTACCCGGGCGAGGCGGGCGGATATCTGGCGCCCAACGTGGAAACGTGGCCGCAGATCCTCAAGTACAACGTCACGTTCGGCCAGGGCATCGCCACCACGCCTTTGCAGATGACGCGTTTCTACGGCGCGCTCATCAACGACGGCGTGGCCGTGACCCCGCACCTTCTGCTCTCCAAGCCGCAGACGGGCGAGGTCATGACGTACGAGACCGAGACGATCATCGAGAACAAGGCGGCCATCGCGCCTATGGTCAGCATGCTCGAAACGGTCGTCGAAGAGGGCACGGGCCGCGGAGCCGCCATCGAAGGCTACGTCGTGGCGGGCAAGACGGGCACGGCGGAGTATGTGGACGAAGACACCGGCCAGTACGCCAAGCACTCCTACAACCTCGATTTTGTCGGCGTGCTTCCGAACGCTTCGACCCCGCTCGTGTGTTTTGTGGGTGTGAACGAGGTTCCCTACGAGCGAAATACCACCGAAGTGTTTAAGGATATAATGACCGAAGCCATAAGCCGCTACCGCGTGGTTCAAAGCGACTAGCCGCCCGTGCGCGGGCGTTCACGTCAGAAAGCATTAAACATGAAACTGGACACGAACCGCATTCTCGATATCACGGGCGGGCGTTTGGCGCTCGCCCCCGCAGATGCCGGGCGCGACCTGGTGGGCCTCACCTGGGACTCGCGCACGGCGTGGCAGGATTGCCTCTACGCGGCCCTTCCGGGCGAGCGCGTCGACGGCAACGATTTCATCGCGTCGGCCGTCGAAGCAGGCGCCATGCTGGTGCTGGCGGGGCGCGAACCCGACGCCGCAGCCCTCGAGGCCGCACGCGCGCACGGCGCGGGCATCGTCGAGGTGGAAGACGTCGAAGCCGCTATCACGGCGCTGGCCGCCGCGTGGCGCTCTATGCTCGGCGCCACCGTCATCGGCATCACCGGTTCGGTGGGCAAGACCACGGTGAAAAGCCTTACGCGCCAGGTGCTTTCCTCGCGCTTCAAGACCGTTGCCACCAAGGGCAATTTCAACAACGAGCTCGGCGCGCCCTACACGGTGCTTTCGGCCGACGCCGATTGCGAGATGCTCGTCGTGGAGATGGGCATGGACGACCTGGGCCAGATCGCCCATATCTGCTCGTTCGCCAAGCCCGACATGGGCCTGGTCAACAACGTCGGCGTGTCGCATCTGGAGCGCCTCGGCTCGCGCGAGAACATCGCCCGCGCCAAAGCCGAGCTCTTCGACGCGCTCGAGCCCGGCTCGTTCGCGTTCGTGAACGCGGCCGACGACATGACGCCGTTTCTGCGTTCCTGCGGCCGCCTGGCCGAAGGCGTGCTGAACGAAGCCGATTTCAGCGCCGCGGGAGAGCCTGCGGGCGAAGGCTGCGCCGTCTGGGCCGAAGGCGTTTCGGTCGACGACGAAGGCCGTCCGAGCTTCACGCTGTGCGCCCGCGGCTTCGACGCGCTCGGCGCCGAGGTCGAGCGCGTTTCGTGCTCGCTCGGCCTGCGCGGCGTCCATAACGTGTCCAACGCCTGCGGCGCGGCGGGCATCGGCCTGGCGTGCGGCATCGGCCTGGCCGGCGTGGCGCGCGCCCTCGGCGAGGCCGTCCCCGAGGCGGGCCGTCAGGAAGTCAAGCGCGCGGCCTGCGGCGCCGTGGTGTTCGACGACGCCTACAACGCGAGCCCCGCGTCCATGAAGGCGTCGCTTTCCATGCTGGAAAGCTACAAGGCCTCCGGCTGCAAGATCGCCGTGCTCGGCGACATGGGCGAGCTCGGCGCGGCGAGCGTCGAGGGCCACCGGGAAACCGGCCGCGCGGCGGCTGAGGCGGGCGTCGGCCTGCTCGTCTGCGTGGGCGAGGCCGCGGCTGATATCGCCGCAGGCGCCTATGCGGCCGGCATGGCCGAAGGGCGCATCGTGCGCGTCGCCGACGCCGATGCGGCCGTGCGCGCTTTGGAAGGAAGAATCGATTCGTCGGATGTCGTGCTGGTGAAAGCATCGCACTTCATGCGTCTCGACCGCGTCGTCGAAGGGATAATCGCCTAATGCTGAGCAGTGTCTTCTCGTCTTACCCCACGTTCCTCGTCTTTTTGGGCTTCGCGGCGGCGGCTGCGATCACCATGGTGCTCATGCCCGCGTGGATCAAGCTTCTCACGCGCACGCATATCGGCCAGCAGGTGCGCGCCGACGGACCGCAGAGCCACCTGGTGAAGCAGGGCACGCCCACCATGGGCGGCGTCATCATGATCGTCGCGATCGTGCTGACCGCCCTTCTGGTGGCCGAGCCGTCGCCCGAATTCATCGCGGCGCTCGTCGCCACGCTCGCGATCGGCGCCCTGGGCCTGTTCGACGACGCCTCGAAGGTGATCCACGAGCGCTCGCTCGGCCTGACGCCGAAGGGCAAGCTGATCGGCCAGTTCTCCACGTTTGCGGTGTTCACCCTGGTGGTCGTGAACTTCATGGGCATCGAGCCGATCGTGCATATTCCCTTCCTCCCGCCGATCGATCTGGGCGTGCTCACCACCACCATCCCGTGCGGCTTCATCGAGGACGGCTTCCAGATCCCGTGGCTCTATCTGGCGTTCAGCCTGATCTTGCTGGGCGGCCTGAGCAACGCCGTCAATCTGACCGACGGCCTGGACGGCCTTGCCGCGGGCACGGTCATGGTGGTCATGGTGGTCATGGCGGCCATTTCGTATCGCCTGGACATGCTGCCGATCGCCGTGCTTTCGGCCACCATCGCGGGCGCTTGCGTCGGATTCCTGTGGTTCAACGCCTATCCCGCCGACATCTTCATGGGCGACACGGGCTCGCTCGCGCTCGGCGCGGCCTTGGGCTGCGTGGCCATGCTCACCAAGACCGAGGTCTATTCGATCATCATCGGCGGCCTGTTCGTCGCCGAGGCGCTTTCGGTCATGCTGCAGGTGCTGTATTTCAAGCGCACGAAGAAAAGGCTCTTCCTTATGGCGCCGCTGCACCATCACTTCGAGAAGAAGGGATGGAGCGAGACGAAGGTGGTCATCCGCTTCTGGATCGTGTCGGGCGTTCTGGCCGCGTTCGGCTTCGTTTTGTGGTTCATCCAGCCCATCGTGATGGCGGGCTAGGGCTTCGGTCCGTCGCCGAACGATGAAGGCATCGCCGCTTCGACGCGGCGATGCGTGTTTATAAGGGAAAACGTCGATGAGAGGGGATCGTCATGGATAACGGATGCATCGAGGGCCGCAAGGCGGCCGCCGCAATGCTCGGAGACGTGCTTGTCCTGGGCCTCGGCAAAAGCGGCAAGGCGGTGGCGCGCTATTGCCTCGACCTTCTGGGGTCGCGCGTGAACAGCCTCACCATCGCCGCGGGCGAGCCCAACGACGACGCCCGCGCCTTCGCGCGCGAGTGCGAGCGCCGAGGCGCGAAGGTGCATTTCGACCGCTACACGTTCGAGAAGCGCTACGACCTGTGCATTGCGAGCCCGGGCATCTCGCAGTTCTCGCGCTTCTACGAAAACGCCGACGCGGCGAGCTCCGCCGTGATCAGCGAGGTCGAATTCGCCTGGCGCGAAAGCCGCGCCGATTCGCGCTGGATCGCGGTCACGGGCACGAACGGCAAGACCACCACGACCACGCTCATCACCCATGTCCTGCGCGAGGCGGGCGAAAGCGTCGCCGCCGTGGGCAATATCGGCAACACCTGCATCGATGCGGTGGCGGCCGACGATGCCGACGTGTTCGTCGCCGAAGTCAGCTCGTTCCAGCTCGCTTCCATGGACCTGTTCGCGCCCGAGGTGGCGGTGCTGCTCAACATCACGCCCGACCATCTGTATTGGCACATGACCTTCGACGCCTACGCCGAGGCGAAAAAGAACGTCTATCGCCGCCTGTCCGTCTCGAAGGGAACCCTCGTGATCGACGCGGTGTGCGACGTCACGCGCGCGTGCATCAAGGAATTCAAAAACGACGAGGCCCGCGGCTTCGACTACATTCCGATCGGATGCGCCGCCGGCCTCGATCGCAGCATGAAAGAGGCGTGTGGTTCGCGCAACGCGGCCTGGCTGCATGACGGCATGCTGCGCGTGGAATACGGCGACGAGACGATCGAGCTGGTGGCGGCTTCGAGCCTGCGCATCAAGGGCGCGCATAACGCGAGCAACGCGCTTGCCGCCGCGAGCGCGGCTTTGGCTGCGGGCGTGGCGCCCGAGCACGTACGTCGCGGCCTGCGTTCGTTCATGCCGCTCGAGCATCGCCTCGAACCCTGCGGCGACATCGCGGGCGTGGCGTTTTTCAACGACTCCAAGGCCACTAACGTCGACGCCTCCTGCAAGGCGCTTTCTGCCTTCGCGCCCGGCAGCGCGATCTTCTTGCTGGGCGGCCATGACAAGGGCACCGAGCTCGACGACCTGGTGCGCGACGCGTCCGCCGTCTGCAGCGGCGTGGTGTGCTTCGGCGCGGCCGGCGAGCGCTTCGCCAAGGCGTTCGCCGATTCCGGCATCGACGTGGCGCGCGCCGAGCATATGGAAGACGCCCTGGACGCCGCCATCGCCATGGCCCGTCCCGGCCAGTCGGTGGTGCTTTCGCCCGCGTGCGCCTCGTTCGACGAGTTCGATTCGTTCGAGCATCGCGGCCGCGTGTTCAAGCAGCTCGTCGACTTCCGCGCGCAGCGCAAGCGCTAGGGGCTGGTGAGGGTGGCCCGCACGGCGTCTTCTTACGATACAACCGGATCCTCCGCGCGCGATAGGGCGCGCCGCCAGGCCGACGCCCGCGGCGTGCCGGCCGACATCATGATGCCCCGCATCCTTTTGGTGGTCGCCACCATCCTGCTGGTGCTGATCGGTTTGGTCATGGTGTTTTCCGCATCGACCATCGAAGCCATCTCGCAGGGCGACGGCATGTTCTCCTACGTGGGCAAGCAGGCCTTGTTCGTGGTGGTGGGCGGCGTCATCGCGTTCGCCTTGGCGAAGTTCATTCCCTATCACGTGTGGCAGGGCGGCCCGTGGTTTTGGATCGGCTGGGGCGCGGCCATGCTCATGCTGCTCGCCGTGCCGATCGTCGGCACCGAGATCTTGGGCGCGAAGCGCTGGATCTTCATCGGCGGCATGAGCATCCAGCCCACCGAGTTCGCCAAGATCGCGCTCGTGGTGGCCGCGGCGGGCATTCTGCACCGCTATCGCGAGGAAATGAAGAGCGGCCGCGATACGCTCGTCGCGGCAGCGCTGCTCGTCGTGCTCCCGCTGGGCTTTCTGTACGTGACGCAGTCGGACATGGGCTCGGCCATCGTCATTTTGATGGGCGCGTTCGCGGTCATGTGGGTCGGCGAGGTGCCGCTGCGCTGGATCGTGCCATTGTTCCTGGTGATCGTGGTCGTGGGCGTGGGCGGCATGGTGGGATACCGCGCCGACCGCATTTCCGTGTGGCTCGATCCATGGAACGACGGCTACGGCGGCTACGGCACGGGCTATCAGATGATCAGGTCGTTCTACGCCTTCGCCGAAGGAGGCCTGTTCGGCGTGGGCCTGGGCAATTCCCGCGAGAAGTTCCTCTATCTGCCCGAGGCCGAGACCGACTTCATCTTCTCGGTCATCGGGGAGGAGCTGGGCCTGATCGGCGCGCTTTCGGTGATCG
Organism: Slackia faecicanis; assembly: GCF_003725295.1. Classification (GTDB taxonomy): domain Bacteria; phylum Actinomycetota; class Coriobacteriia; order Coriobacteriales; family Eggerthellaceae; genus Slackia; species Slackia faecicanis. The sequence continues at coordinate 19,887 of NZ_QICB01000009.1, read as the reverse complement.
CGCTGTTTCTCGTGGTGCTGTTCGCGGGCCTGCGCATCGCGCACCATGCGCCCGACGCCTTCGGCACCGCGATGGCGGGCGGCCTCACGGTGATGCTCGTGGGGCAGGCGTTTTTGAACATGGCCTGCGCCACGGGAATCTTTCCCACCACGGGCAAGCCGCTGCCGTTCATATCGTCGGGCGGATCGTCGGTTCTGGCGTCGCTGTTCATCGTGGGGCTGATCATGTCGGTGTCGGTAGGATCCAACGTGCTCACACCGTACGAGCGCCGTCGCAACGACCTGAACGTCATCAGGGTGGAGCATCCCGGCCGCGACGAGGCGGCGGGATCGGGGCGCGCCGAGCGCGTCCGCACGCGCGGCGAGCGCACGGGCGAAACGGATGCGCGCCGCCGTTCGCGCAGGTCCGATTCCGCGTCGCCTTCGTCGCGCGCGGAGGGCCGGCGCAAAACACCGGGCGCATCGTCTCGCGACGAAGACGCCCTCAGGCAATCTCGTCGAGAAAGGGCGCGCCAGCGCGCTCTCGATTCCGAAAGGGGAAGGCGATGAAGGTCGTGCTTTCGGGCGGAGGAACCGCCGGACATATCAATCCCGCCCTCGCGCTCGCCGAGGAGCTGCGTGCCCGCGGCCACGAGGTGTGCTTCGCAGGCACGCCGACCGGCGTCGAGGCGCGCCTGGTCGCGCAGGCGGGAATCGAGTTCGTGCCGTTCGAGGCGGCCGGCTTCGACCGCCAGAAGCCGTGGACGCTGATCACGTCCACGGTCAAGATCGCGGCGTCGGCGCGCAAGGCGAAGCGTTGGATGCGCGAGGCGCGCCCCGACGCGGTGGTGGGATTCGGCGGCTACGTCTGCATTCCCGTGGGACTTGCCGCGGCCTCGCTCGACATTCCCTTGGCCATGCACGAGCAGAACTCGGTCATGGGCATGGCGAACAAGTTCCTGGGCAAGCGCGCCCAGGCCGTGGCGCTGACCTACGAGGCGGCGGGCAAAGACATCGCCGACCGCTCCAAGATCGTGGTGACGGGCAATCCCGTGCGCTCGTCGGTGCTCAGCGCCACGCGCGAGCAGGGCAGGGAGATGCTCGGCATTCCCGACGACGCGACGATGCTGCTCGTGTTCGGCGGAAGCCTGGGCGCGCGCCACATCAACAAGGCCGTCGGCGCGCTCAAAGAAGAGCTGCTCGCCCGCGAGAACCTCTATGTGGTGCATATCACGGGACCGAAGGAATTCGACGCGGTGAAAGAGGAGCTCGCCCTGACGCCCGACGAAGCGAAGCGTTGGACCGTGATGGCCTACCAGGACCGCATGGCCGAAACGCTCGCCGCGGCCGATTGCGCCATTTCGCGCGCGGGCGCCACATCGCTCGCCGAGATATCGGCGATCGGCCTGCCCGCTTTGCTGGTGCCGTTCCCGTTCGCGGCCGAAGACCACCAGACCACTAACGCCGAGGCTTATGTGGCGAGCGGCGCGGCGTACATGCAGCGCGACGACGAGCTCGACGGCACCGCGTTCGCCGAGAAGCTGTTCATGCTGGTCGACGACGAGCAGCTGCGCGAGCGCATGCACGAGGCGGCGGCCGGGTTCAAGACCCAGGATGCTGCGGCCAACTTGGCGGATGTTGTGTGCCGCATCGCGGATGCGCGATAAACCGACTACAATGCTTGTTCGAAATATTCTCGAGGAGGAATTTGATGAGCTCAGAAGCGAAATGCGTCCATTTTATCGGCGTCGGCGGCGTCGGCATGAGCGGCATCGCCCGTGTTGCGTCCGACCTGGGCATGAAGGTAAGCGGCTCTGACATGAACGCTTCGCGCTACACCAAGCAGCTCGAAGACGCGGGCATTTCCGTGTTCATCGGCCATGACGCGGCCAACGTGCCCGCCGATTGCGACGTGGTCGTGGTGTCCACCGCCATCCCCGCTTCCAACCCCGAGCTCGTCGCGGCCCGCGAGCGCGGCATCGAGGTGTGGCAGCGCGCTCGCATGCTCGCCGAACTCGGCCGCGGCAAGAAGACGCTCGCCGCGGCGGGCACGCACGGCAAGACCACCACGTCTTCCATGCTCGCCACCGCCACCGACGCCCTCGGCCTGTCCCCGACGTTCGTGGTCGGCGGCATCGTCGACGCCTACCAGACCAACGCGGTGTCCGGTACCGGCGAATACTATGTGGTCGAAGCCGACGAGAGCGACGGCTCCTTTTTGAACCTTTCGCCCTACGTGGCTCTCGTGACCAACGTCGAGGCCGACCACCTCGACCACTACACGGGCGGCCTCGAGGAAATCAAAGAAACCTTCCTGCGCTTCATGGCCTCGGTTCCCGAAGAGGGCGCCGTGGTGGCGTGCGGCGAAGACCCCGAGCTCGTCGAGCTGGCCCGCCGCAGCGAGAAGCGCGTGGTCACCTACGGTTTCGGCGAAGAATGCGACACGCGCGTGCTCGATTACCGCACCGAGGGAATCGCCACGCTGTTCACGCTGCGTTTCGCCGATGGCCGCACGGCCGCATGCAGGCTCGAGAAAAGCCCCGGCGTCCATAACGCGCTCAACGCCGCAGGCGTGCTGAGCGTCGTGTGGGCCCTGGGCGAAGACGTCGAGGCCGCGGCCGCGGGCCTGACCGGCTATTCGGGCGTCCGCCGCCGCTTCGATCTGATCGGCGAGGCCGCAGGCGTCACCGTCGTCGACGATTACGCGCATCATCCCACCGAGGTCGCGGCCACGATCGAGGCCGCCAAGGCGCTCGATTTCAACCGCGTCATGGTGCTGTTCCAGCCGCACCGCTACTCGCGCACCCAGAGCCTGGCCGACGAATTCGCCTGTGCGTTCGACGGGGCCGACGCCGTCATGGTGATGGACGTCTACGCGGCGGGCGAAGCCGCGATCGAAGGCGTGAGCGGCAAGCTCGTCGCCGACGCGGTGGCGCAGCGCGGCCATCTCGACAAGGCGGCCTATCTGCCCGATAAGGACGCCACGGTCGACGCGGTCCTCGAGCAGCTGCGCGAGGGCGACCTGCTGATCACGATGGGCGCAGGCGACGTCACGGGCTTCGGCCCGCGCATCGTCGAGGCCCTGGCGGCGCGATAGGGAAGCGCGCATGTCGCCTTTCGCACGCCTGTTCGGCCCTCGTTTCGAAGGAACGGTCCTTGAGAACGAGCCGATGAGCCGTCATACGACGTACCGCATAGGCGGGCCCGCCCGCTACTATATCCAGGCCGACACGCTGCCGTCTTTGACCAGGGTCACCGAGGCCTTGCGCGCCTGGGGCGTGCCTTGGGTCGCGCTGGGCAAGGGCAGCAACCTGCTGGTCAGCGATGAAGGCTTCGACGGCGCGGTCATCACTCTCGGCCGCGGCTTTTCGGCATGCTGCTACAACGAGGACGTGGCCACGTTCTCCGTGGGCTCGGCATGCCGCCTGTCGCATGTCGTGCGCGAAGCCTTCTCGCACGGCCGCGCCGGCTTCGAGTTCGCCGTCGGAACGCCCGGCACGGTGGGCGGCGCGCTGCGCATGAACGCGGGAACGAGCCGCGAATACATCGGCAGCCGCGTCTGCACCGTCACCACGCTGCGCCCCGGCACCGGTCTGCGCCGCTACAACGCCTCCGATATCGAATGGGGATACCGCGAAACCTCGCTTCCCTACGACGAGATCGTGCTCGAATGCGAACTTTCCACCAACGAGGGCAACCGTGAGGAAATACGCATGCGCATGGAGCGCTCGCTTTCGAGGCGCCGCACCACCCAGCCGCTCGCGCTGCCCTCGTGCGGCAGCGTGTTTCGCAATCCCGAGCGCGAATCGGTGGGAAGGCTCATCGAGAACGTGGGCCTGAAGGGGGCTTCGTGCGGAGGGGCCCAGATTTCCGAGCTGCATGCCAACTTCATCGTGAACAGGGGAGGGGCGCGCGCCGTCGAGGTGCTCGCCTTGATTCACGCCGTCCAAAACGCCGTGGCCGACCGCTACGGCATCGAGCTTGTACCGGAGGTGCGTTTCCTTGGCTTCCCGCAATAACCGCCGTGCGACGCCCCAGCCGCGTCGCGCATCGAAGGCCCAGGTGAACATTCCCCGCGGAACGACCGCCCGGCCTCCCCGCACGGTGGGAAGGCCTTCTCCGCGCACGGTGTCGCCCTACGCCAAGCGCGATTTCGGCAGCGCCCAGCCGCGCGTGTCCACGGTCAAGGTGGGCTCGCTCGCCCAGAGCCAGATCAGCCGCGACGCGCGCGTGAACAGGTCGTATCGCGCCCATATGGCGAAGGTGTTCGTCCTGCTGGGCGTCCTGGCCGTCTTGGCCGCAGGCGTCGCGGGCGTGTATTTCTCTAATCTGTTCTCGATCAGGCAGGTCACGGTGTCGGGCGTGGAGCACCTCACCTCGACGGAGATGACCCAGCTCGCCAACGTGCCGAGCGACACCACGCTTCTCAGGGTCGATGCGGGCGCGATCAAGAACAGCATCATGCGCGACGCCTGGGTGGCCGACGTGGACGTGCAGAGAATCTTCCCCGAAACGCTGAACTTGGCCGTCACCGAGCGCGCCATCGGCGCCGTGGTCGAGGTGAGCGTCGACGAGGGCAAGTCGATCGAGGAGTGGGCCTTGTCGGTCGACGGCATGTGGCTGTGCTCCATTCCCGAAGAGGGAAGCGAGGCCGCCGCCGCGATCAGCCCCAAGATCTACGAGGACAAGGCCGAGGTGCTTGCGATCAAAGACGTCGCTTACGGCGTGATGCCCGAGGTGGGCACGTACTGCAACGACGAGAGCATCGTCAATGCGCTCGACATCGTCACGGGCCTGACCACCGATTTGAAAAACCAGGTGAAGACGGTGTCGGCCACGTCGACCGAAAACACCACGATCACCCTCGATTCCAACATCGAGATCGCGTTCGGCTCGGCCGACGACATCAGGGATAAAGAGCGGGTCTGCCTGCAGATCATGGCCGACCATCCCGGCAGCGTGTCCTATATCAACGTCCGCGTGGCGACAAGCCCCACGTGGCGCACGACGTAGGATAATGCGATATCGTGGAACTTCGACGATGATGGGTTACGCCCCGTCATCGTTTCTTGCAAACTCATAGAGTTCGTGTAAAGTGAATCTGTCATGCTTTCTTAACGATAGCCGGCAGATTGTTTGAGATAATGCGACGCAAAGAAACGCGCTGGATATGTAGCACGCATGGAGGATACGATGCCTAAAACTATTGGTTCTGAGCACCTGGCCGTCATCAAGGTCGTGGGCGTGGGCGGAGGCGGCACCAACGCCGTCAACCGTATGGTCGAGGCCGGCCTGAAAGGTGTCGAGTTCATCGCGGTGAACACCGACAAGCAGGCCCTGCTCCTTTCGAGCGCTGACAAGACCATCCACATCGGCGAAGAGCTGACCCGCGGTCTGGGCGCAGGCGCCAATCCTGAAATCGGCTGCCAGGCCGCCGAGGAATCCCGTGCGGAAATCCGCGAAGCGCTTGCCGAGGCCGACATGGTCTTCGTCACCGCCGGCGAAGGCGGCGGCACCGGCACGGGCGCCGCTCCCGTGGTTGCCGAAATCGCGCGCGAGGAAATCGGCGCGCTGACCGTCGGCGTCGTCACCAAGCCCTTCGGCTTCGAAGGCCGTCTGCGTCGTAACCAGGCCGAACAGGGCTGCGATCTGCTGTCCCAGAAGGTCGACACCCTCATCGTCATCCCTAACGACCGCCTGCTCGAGGTCATCGACAAGAAGACCTCCATGCTCGACGCGTTCCGCATCGCCGACGACACGCTGCGCCAGGGGATCCAGGGCGTGACCGACTTGATCACCATTCCCGGCCTGATCAACCTCGACTTCGCCGACATCCGCACCGTCATGAAGGACGCCGGCACCGCTATGATGGGCATCGGCTACGGCTCCGGCGAGAACCGTGCGCTCGACGCCGCCACGCAGGCCATCAACTCTAACCTGCTCGAGGCTTCCATCCAGGGCGCCAGCCGCGTCCTGTTCTCCATCGCGGGCGGCCCGGAGCTCACGCTCGCCGAGGTCGACGCCGCGGCACGCGCCATGGAGGCCGTCGTGGACGAAGACGCCAACATCATCTACGGTCAGATTATCGACGAGGGCCTGGGCGATCAGGTGCGCATCACCATCATCGCCACCGGCTTCTCCCGCACCACGCAGGCCGTCATGGACTTCGACAACGCGCGCAACGACCTGTTCGCCTCCACGGCGCCGGCCCGCGACACGTACACGTCCAACCAGAGCCATCCTACGTCCCCGGTCGCAACGTCGGCGAACGCCGCTTCGACCCGCATCGCGGACGAGGAGTACATTCCCGATTTCCTGCGCCGCCGCTAAGAGACATAGGTATCAGGCGATATGACCGCAAGCGTCTCATCGCATGAATCAGCGACCCTCGATATGCCGTTTCCTCGGCTTTCCGAGGGTCGCTTTTCTTCATGCACGCTCCTTACCGACGATGCGCTGTACGACGCGACGGGCGTCCGCATCGCTTTCACCCAGCGTACGGGCGGCGCGAGCCTGCCCCCGTACGACTCGCTGAACCTGGGCGGCCACGTGGGCGACGACCCCGCGCATGTGGCGCAGAACAGGCGATCGCTGCTCGAGGCTTTGGGGGCCGCGTCGGCCTCCTGCATCCAGCCGCACCAGGTGCACGGCGACGTCATCGTGACGTGCCGCGCCGCCCGCGACGCGCAGGCCTGCGCCGAGCAGGCGTCGCAAGGGGCCGACGGCGTGATCGTCGCATGCCCCGACACGGCCGCGATCCTGTGCTTCGCCGACTGCGTCCCCGTGATCGTCGCGGCGCCCAACGGGTCGTTCGCGGTGGTCCACGCGGGGTGGCGCGGCGTCGTCGCGCGCATCGCGGAGAAGGCCGTCGCGCGCCTGTGCGAGGCCGGAGGCGTCGAGCCCGCACGGCTCAACGTGTACATCGGCCCGCATATCCGCAGCTGCCACTTCGAGGTGGGCGAGGAAGTGGCGCAGGTCTTCGCCGACGAGTTCGGCGAGAGCGTCGTCTTGCCCGGCCCCTTCGTCGATATGGCCGAAGCGTTGCGCATCGGCCTTGTGGCATGCGGCGTGCGAGCCGAACGCATCGTCGACGCCCGGGCCTGCACGATGTGCGATGCCGGGCGGCGCTACTATTCCTACCGGGCATCCGGCGGCCGATGCGGCCGCCATGCGGCAGCGGCCGTCAGGGTTTCCGACAATGCAAGGAGGGCCGATCGGTGACTTTGAAGCAGCGATACGATCGCATAGACCATGAAGTGAGCGCGTCTTGCGAGGCGTGCGGCCGCTCGGCGGACGAGGTGACGATCATCGGCGTGTCGAAGACCGTGGGGCTCGAAGCCGTGGAAGAGGCCGTGGCCGCCGGCATCCACGATTTCGGCGAGAACCGCCCCCAGGAGCTCGCGCGCAAGCGCGATGCGTTTCCCGACGAGCGCTGGCATTTCATCGGCAACATCCAGTCGCGCCAGCTTTCCACGGTGGTGGGCCGCGCGTGCCTGATCCATTCGCTGTGCGAGCGCAGCCATGCCGAGAAGATCGACCGCCTGGCCGCCGAGCTCGGCATCGTGCAGGACGTGCTGATCGAGGTCAACGACGGCGAAGAGAACAAACAAGGCGTGCAGCCCGATGAATTGTTCGATATGCTGATGGCATGCAGCAAGCTGGAGCACGTGCGCGTCGTGGGGCTGATGACCATGGCCATGCGCGGCAGCTTGGGCGATGCGCGCGCGACGTTTTCCGACCTGCGCATCCTGCGCGACACGATGCGCGACAAGCTTGCGCGTTGCGGCGTGCAGGGCGTCGATCTGCATGAACTTTCCATGGGGATGAGCGACGACTATCTCGAAGCGATCCCCCAAGGGGCTACCATGGTGCGCGTCGGTCGCGCCATTTTCAGCGACGACTATGCGAGCTAACGGTCTCGCTCGAAGGATAAGGTGAAACAACATGGATTTGAAGATCCCCAAACTCGACGATCTGAAGGATCGCCTCGATTTCAAAGACCGCTTCGGGTTCAAGGACGCTTCGCACGCGCGTCCGTCCTCCTCGCATGACGATCGTCACGACGATCACTATGACGACCCCTACGATGATTCCTACGACGATTTCGGCCAGGAAGATTTCGGCGAATACGCGTTCGACGACAACGCCGATTACGCCCGCGAGACCCGCGAACCGCGCGAGCAGCGCGAGCCGCGCAAAGACGCCGCGGCCACGGTGTCGTTCGCTCCCCAGATGCCGAAACTCGTGACGGCCGACGACGTGCGCGCGCATACGCAGTACACGCCCAACGAAGAGGCGATCGATGCCGCAGCAGGCCGCGTCGAGCGCCCGGCCCAGGCCGACGAGCCGCGCCCCGCGCCCTTCGACACGACCTTCGAGCCTGCGCCTCCCAGCCAAGGCGCGCATGCCGCGAAGACGCCCGTTTCCGTGTCTTCCGCCCAGACCGGCGCCTTCGCCGCCGTCCAGGACATTCCTGCCATGCCCGCCATGTCCGTGGCCGACCCTCAGACCGAGGTGGCCGCGCCGGTGCCTGCGCAGCCCCAGCCCCGGATCGTCCAGCGCGCCACGCGCATCCTGACCGTGATCAAGCCCGAAAGCTACGCCGATGCCGAGCGCATCGCGAAGATCCTGAAGGCGGGCGACGTCGCGGTCCTTTCGCTGCGCAACACTCCCGATGCCCTCGGCAAGCGCATTCTCGATTTCAGCTTCGGTGTCGCATGCGCGCTCGACGCGCGCGTCGAATGCGTCTCGGGCCACGTGTTCGCCTTGACGCGCGGCGCCGGCCTCACGGAGGGCGAGACCAATCGTCTGCGCGACCAGGGGCTGATGTAAATGCTCGAATACCTCATCGTATCCCTGGCCGACGTGTACACGATGATCTTGTTCGTGTACGTGCTCATGTCCTGGATTCCGCAGAAAGGCGGCATCATCGCCGACATCGATACCGTGCTGGGCAGGGTCTGCGACCCGTTCCTCGATCTTTTCAGAAGATTCATCCCTCCGATCGGCGGCATGGTGGACATATCGCCGATTTTCGCCCTGCTTGTATTACAATTCGCTGTACGGCTGATCGTGGGCATCCTCTAGATCGGCATTTCTCTCTGCGTTAAGGAGCTGTCATGGCTATCACTTCCGAAGAAATTCATAACCAAAGCTTCACGGTTGACCGCAAGGGTTACGACGTCGACGAGGTCGATGTGTTCTTGGAGCACGTCGCTGCCGAAATCGACGGACTCAATGCCGAAATCGACGAGCTGACCGCCCGCATCCACGAGCTCGAGAGCGGCGTCTCCTACGAAGACGACGAGCCCATGGACATGGACGCCGCCTTCGCCGAGCCTGCGCTTCCCGGCCAGGACGAGGATGAAGCCGCCGAGCAGGGCGAGGCTTTGACCGAAGACGACAAAGACGCGCGCATCGCCGAGCTCGAGCGCCAGCTTTCCGAGAAGGAAAACGACGCGTCTGCCATCGCCAACGCGCTCGTGACCGCGCAGCGTTCCGCCAAGGAGGTCATCGACGCCGCCAACGGCGAGGCCAAGCGCATCAAGGCCGACGCCGAGTCCGACGCCGCCGATATCATCGACCGCGCCAATGCCGAAAAGGCGCGCATCGAAGACGCCATCGACGAGCTCGACCGCTCCCACAAGGAGACCTGCGAGATCTACGCCGAGGCTCTGAGGGCCTTCATCGACGACGCGAGCTCCAAGCTCGACGACGTGGAGGACGAGCTGTCCAAGAAGGACGGCAAGAAGCGCGCTCATGCCCGCTTCGCCAGCCCGAGCCAGGCTCCCGTGCACAAGGCCGTTCCCGCCGGCGCCACCGGCGCGGTCGCTCCGAGCTACACCGCTCCCGTTTCCGCCGCTCCGGCGACGCCCGTGACCATCCCGGTCGCTCCGAAGCCCTCTGCGGTCGAAAAAGACCTCAGCGGCTACGGCGACGCTTCCGACGCGTTCGACCTGGGAGATATCGACTAGAACGAAAAGCCCGCGCAAGCGGGCTTTTTTGCGTCTCGGGGCGGTTTCGCGGCCGGAAAGGGGCGGGCACGATGAACGTCGTGCCCGCCCTACGCCGCAGGAACCGGGCGGGCCGCGGTATGGCGCGGCGCATCGGCGCGGCGTGGAGACGGGTCGTTTCGCTGCAGGCGGCAATGCCTTTTCGCCATGCATTCGGCTTTTCGCATGCATGGCGAAAGGGGGGGGGCGTTCGGAAATCCGTCGGATGCGAGTTCGGCGCCGAATGCGGATGCGGACTTCGGCCTGAGGGAAGCGTCGCGTTCGCCTGTCGTGCTTCGAGGGCATCCTGATACGAAAAATGCTCCCTGAAGGGAGCATTGCATCGTGTGCCGTAGCGGGCCTATAAGCCGGGTTCTGTCTTCGAAGACGGTCATTTATCTAGGACGCGCGTCGCCGCGCGCCTCGAGCAGGCTACCCGCATGCACGGAGAGGCTCAACCGTATCGCATGCCTATTCGCCCTTGCTTCGGATGGGGTTTACCAAGCCATGCTGTTACCAACATGCTGGTGCGCTCTTACCGCACCTTCTCAGCTTTTCTCTTAACGCGAATGCGCCAGTGGGAGTTTAAGTTTCTTCAGCACTTTCCGTCGGGTTTCCCCGCCCGGCCGTTAGCCGGCATCCTGCCTCAAGAAGCCCGGACTTTCCTCATGAGGCCCGAAGGCCTCCCGCGACCATCCGGCCCGCATAGCGTCGGCTATTGTATCATTGGCGCGCAGGATGTGGGCGAAGAACTTCGCACGCATCGTCTTTTGCTTATATCGCGCGTCGTCGGGCGCGCTTTTCCATAGGAGGTCATACCAGGTGAATACGGGATTCGAGTGCGCCTTGGTGGGCGCGGCTTCATTCGACGCGGGCCATTTCTCGCACGAGCGCTTCGGTACGACGGTCGCGGTGGACGGAGGCTATGCGTCTCTGCGCAAGGCGGGCTTCGCCGCCGATTTCGCGCTAGGCGATTTCGATTCCCTTGGATACGTGCCGCTCGACGTGCCGATCGAGCGCCATCCGTCCATGAAAGACGACAGCGACACGGCGCTCGCCTTGGACTGGGCGCGGCTGCGCGGGTATTCGTCGGTCGCTGTCTACGGCGCCCTCGGCGGACGCCTCGACCATACGCACGCCACGATCGCCGCGCTTGCGGGCGCGGCCCATGCGGGCATGCGCGTCGCGGCCGTAGGGGAGGGAAACGTCCTGGCTGTCCTATCGCCGTCGTGCTGCGACGTGCTCGAGCTGCCCGCCCTGCCGTCGGGCACGTTCTCGGTGTTCTCGCTGTCCGACGAAGCCGCGGGCGTGACCGAGGTCGGCGCGAAATACGCGGCGGAAGGCGTCGCGTTGCGCAGCGACGTCACGCTGGGCCTGTCCAACGAATTCGTCGGCCGTCCGGTGCGGATCGAGCTTGCTTCGGGCATGCTGGCGGTCTATCTGCCCGCCTTGCCGTTGTCGTCGATGAGGTTCGGCCGACGTTAGGTGGCCCCGAAAGCCGCAGCCGCCGTGCGCCGCTCGGTGTCCATTCGGCGGTTGTGCGTGCCGGAAGGCGCGTAACGGTCTATAATCGGCCGCACATACGGGGAGCTCGTCGCAGCGGGCTGAGAGGGAACGTGCGCGTTCCGACCCGATGAACCTGATGTGGATAATGCCAACGAAGGGAGTTCGAAACCATGTCTCTTACTGCATCCGTTTCCGAGCGCGCCGACGCCGTGCGCGCCGCAGCGCCGCTCGTGCACTGCATCACCAACTACGTGACCGTCGAAAGCTGTGCGAACGCCGTTCTGGCCGCGGGCGCGAGCCCCATCATGAGCGACGAGCCCGACGACGTCGACGACATCACGTCCATCTGCGGCGCGCTCGTGCTCAATATCGGCACGCTGAACAAGCAGACCATCGCGGGCATGAAGGTCGCGGGCGCGAAGGCCGCCGAGCTGGGCCACCCGATCGTGCTCGACCCGGTGGGCGCAGGCGCTTCGAAGCTGCGCACGGCCACGGCCTGCGAGCTGCTCGATACGCTGCCCGTGGCGCTGGTGCGCGGCAACATGAGCGAAATCAAGGCCCTTGCGGGCAATGCCGCCGCTACCCAGGGCGTCGACGTGAACCCTTCCGACGCGGTGTGCGACGAGGACGATATCGCCGAAGCCGCGGTTTTCGCGCGCGATTTCGCCGCCAAGGCTGGGTGCGTCGTGGCGATCACCGGCCCGATCGACATCGTGGCCGACGCGACGCGCGCCTTCGCGGTGCGCAACGGCTCGCCTTTGCAGGGTCGCATCACGGGATCCGGCTGCATGCTTTCCGCCCTGTGCGGCGCATACGCGGCATGCGCGGGCGATGCGATGCTCGAAGCGGCGCTCGCGGCCGTGGTGCATATGGGCGCGGCGGGCCAGGAGGCCGAAGCGCGCATGGGCGACGCGGACGGAACGGGAAGCTATCACACCTATCTGATGGATGCCATTTCGCGCGCGACGGGCGCGTCGCTTGCCGAGGCCGCTGCGGTGGCCGAGGTCGCGTAATGGATGCGCCGCGTGCGTATCTGCGCGAAAACCCCGCATGCCTGCGCCTGTATGCGGTGACCGACGACGCATGGCTCGGCGGCCGCACGCTCGAAGCATGCTGCGCCGCCGCCGTGCGGGGCGGCGTCACGTTTCTGCAGCTGCGCGACAAGCATGCGACAAGCGCGCGCCTCGAAGCGCGGTATCGCGCCATCGAAGACGCCCTCGCATGCATGCCCGCGGCGTCGCGGGTGCCGTTCGTAATCAACGACGACGTGCAGGCGGCTTTGGCGTGCGACGCCGACGGCGTGCATGTGGGACAAAGCGACACCGCGTGCGCCCAGGCGCGCGCCCTGCTGGGCCCCGACAAGATCGTCGGCGTTTCGGCGCAGACGGTCGAGCAGGCCTTGGCCGCCGAGGCGGCGGGCGCCGATTACTTGGGCGTCGGGGCTTTGATCGCCACGGCCACCAAGCCCGATGCGGCCATCGTGGCGCGCGACGAGCTCACGCGGATCTGCGCGGCCGTATCGATTCCCGTGGTGGGAATCGGCGGGCTCGGCCCGGCCACGCTGTCGTGTTTGCAGAATACGGGCGTGCAAGGCGCCGCGGTGGTGTCGGCGGTGTTCGCCGCCGACGATATCGAGGCGGCCGCCGCCGCATTGAAAGAGGGGGTCGAACGTGTCGTATAGCGTTCCTTCGGTCGTAAGCATCGCGGGCTCGGACAGCTCGGGCGGCGCGGGCATCCAGGCCGATATCAAGACCGTCGAAGCCTTCGGCCTGTTCGCGCAGACGGTCGTCACCGCGCTCACCGTCCAGAACACGCTCGGGGTCTACGGCGTGTTCGACGCCGATCCGTCGTTCGTGCGTGCCCAGATCGATGCCGTGTTTTCAGACATCAGACCCGATGCCGTGAAAATAGGCATGGTCTCGTCGCCTTCGATTGTCGAATCGATCGCGCAGGGGCTTGCGGCGCACGAGGCGCGCAGCATCGTGCTCGACCCCGTCATGGTGTCGACGAGCGGCGCGCCGCTGATCGAAGACCGGGCGCGCGAAGCGCTTGTGGAGCGGCTGTTCCCGCTCGCGTCGGTCATCACACCGAACATTCCCGAAGCGGAGGTGCTGTGCGGCATGGCCGTCCGCACGCGCGACGATATGGAGCGCGCGGCGCGCATGCTGAAAAAGATGACGCCCGGGGCGGTGCTCGTCAAAGGAGGGCACGGCGTTTCGGGGGCTGACGACCTTTTGTGCTGCGACGACGGCCTGCGTTGGTTCGAGGGCCGTCGTATCGAGACGTCGAACACGCATGGCACGGGATGCACGCTTTCGAGCGCGATCGCATGCGGCCTGGCGCGCGGCGAGGGCGTTGCGGAGGCGGTCGAGGCTGCGAAGCGCTACGTCGCAGGCGCCCTTGAATCTGGCTTCGATATCGGGAAAGGGTCGGGGCCGCTCGATCATATGTGGCAGTATCGCGGCGAGAAATAATCCTGCCGCCGAACAGAATAAACCGTTTACCGAAAAACCGTGTCCACGATCGCATCGATTGCGTGGCGCGGTTTTTCGCGTATCGGCCCGACGGACAGGAAGCGGGCCGAAATGGGCATCCTGCGCGCATGGAAAAGCGCGGTTTTTCGACTTGTACGGGCACGGATGCGGCCGGGTCGCGGCACGATTCGATCCGGATTCGGGCCGGATTCGCGCCGGAGACGATCGGGAAACGGCCGACGATCGGCGCGGAATAAAAAAGAAGCCCTCGAACGAGAGCTTCTGAAGATTCGTGGTAGCCTGGAGGGGATTCGAACCCCCGATCTTCGCCTTGAGAGGGCGATGTCCTAAACCGCTAGACGACCAGGCCATATATGTATGCGCTGAATGGCTGGGGTGGAAGGAGTCGAACCCTCACATACGGCACCAGAAACCGCTGTCCTGCCATTAGACGACACCCCAATGCGTATCGCTTCAAGCGCGGGTTTGAATATTACGGTGCTTCCCCTTTTTCGTCAACTCTTTTTTCAAACTTTTTTGAAAAATATTTCCCGCACCCGGTTCGCAGGGGCATGATCCGCTCGTCGCCCATGCAAGCAGCGCGGCGCGTTCGTTGGGCAGGTCGCCGCGTATCGTTTCGAGCAGCAGCGCATCGAGCGTTGCCGCGATCGAGGGCCCGGCCGGCATGCCCGCCTCGATCAGCTCGCCTCCGCCGATCGCCAAATCGGCTCTTTTCAGCGGGACGGGGCCGCTCTCGAGGTCGTCGAGGATGCGGCTCATGCGCGCGCCGCGTTCGGGGCTCGCGTCATCGAATATCGCAAGGGCCGTCTGCAGCGTTATCAGGTCGCGCACGAACGCGATATCGCCGCTGTGCGCCGCGACGAGCAGGCGCGCCTGGAGCGGCACGGGGTCGCAGTCTTCGTCGAGCGCGGCGATCAAGGCGTTCACGCGCGCGATCAGTTTCCGCGGGGCGCGCAGCGTTCTCAGGCGGTCGTGCGCGGTTCCTTTCCCGCAGGCCTCCTCCATGCCGGCGAGCAATGCGGCGAAGCGCAGGTCGGCCCGCGTGGGAAGGGAGTCGAGGGCGCGCGCCGTGCGCCCGATTCCGCCGCCGAGCTGCAGGAACCCGGGAACCGCCGCCTCGACGACGGAGCGATACCGCGCGATCGCGGCGCCGCAGGCCGGGGCGAGCAGCGTCTTTTCGAGCTCGGCGAACACGCGTTCCCGCGCGATGCGTCGGATATCGCCCGCTTTGCGCACGGCGGCGTCGCGGGTGCGCTCGTCGGCGTCGAATCCGAGCTGGGCGCAGAACCTGACCGCCCGCAGGATGCGCAGCGGGTCTTCTTCGAATCGCTTGTCGGCATCGCCCACGGCCCCGACGATGCCCGCTTCGATATCGGCCTTCCCGCCGAAGGGGTCGAACAGGCCGCGTTCGGGATGGTAGGCGATCGCGTTCATGCAGAAATCGCGCCGTGCCAGATCGAGCGCTATGTCGTCGACGAAGGCCACGTCGTCGGGCCTGCGTCCGTCGCTGTAGGTCGACTCGGTCCGGTAGGTGGTCGTTTCCACCACCATGCCGTCGACGACCACGCCGACGCTTCCATGCTCGGCTCCCGTTTCGATGACGTGGCGCCCTTGCGCTTGGAAGATCGCGCGGACGCGCTGCCATCGCGCGGAGGTGGCGATGTCGAAATCGTGCGCGGGCCGGCCCAGAAGCGCGTCGCGAACGCAGCCGCCGACGAACCAGGCGGTTTCGCCTGCGGCTTCGAGCGCGCGCAGCACGCCGAGCGCGCGCGGGTCGATAGGTATGCAAACGGAGTTTTCCATGGGCTCCATGGTAGCGCATGGGGAAAACGCGGGGGATATTCGTCGGGAAAACCGAAAACGCATGCGAACGCCCCGCGAAAACCCGGGCTCCGTTTACGCTTCGTTTCCGGCATGGATGCGGCGCGATTCGGCCCCGGTTGCGTTGTCTACAATGAAATTCCCTGGTGATTCAAGGGGTATGACCCAGGGGGCGCCTGGCGCCGAGCTTTACCGAGGAGGGATTTGCAATGAGGAATTTCATCTCACATTCGGCTTGCTGCGGACGACGGCCGAAAGGGCTTGGGCCGTCGCGCATCCATGCGCGGCCGAGACTTCTCAAGAAGATGATGGAGAATCGAGCCGTCGCGCGATTCGTCGTCGCTCCCCGCGGGTTCGGCAAGACCTCGATCGTGTGCGAATACGCCGAATCGATCTTCGATTTCGAGAACGTCTTCTGGATCAACGGCCAAAGCCCGTGCTTCTTGCGCGACCTCGACGACCGCATCGTGGCCCCTTCGTTATTCGATGCGAGCCGGCACAGGTCGCTCGTCGTGTTCGAAGACATCCCGCATCTCGACGACGAACGCTCCGATGCGCTTTCGGACGATATCGACGCGCTGTTGAACAGGGGATGGGAGGTCGTGGCGGTGGCGACGCCCGCGACGGATTCGTTTGCCGAGCGCCAGAACGACCGCATCTGCATCGCGGCGCACGATTTGCTCGTCGACGACGAGGAGGCCCGCGCCTTGGGCGGCGTATCCGACGACGAAGGTCCCGGCGCCCGCATTCCCGCGCTGGCGTGGGGAGGCCCCGAGGGCGGCGCGCTTTTGCTCGACGGCATGCGTTCGGGCGATATGCCCGCCGAGATCCAGCTGGCCGTCTTCGTGATGGAGACGCTCGTGGAAGGGACGGTCGAAGACCTCGGCTCGTTCGTGTGCTCGCTGCGTAAGGACACGAGGCGCTTCATCGAGCAGCATTACCCCTATGTCGGGCTCGACCTGGTTGAAGAGACCTTCCATGCGCACGAGTTCCCGATCGCCGATATAGACGCGGCGTTTCGCGGCGTGCTTGACGACACCGTGGCGCGCGCCTCGTCGGCGAGTAGGGAAGTCTTGGTTTGCCGCCTTGCCTCGACGCTCGTGCAGCGGGGGCGTGCGCAGCGCGCATGCGAGCTCATGGCGGCGCTGTGCCCGCGCAGGCGCCGCCCGTCATGGATCGAGCTCGAACAAGAGCGCCTTTTCGCGGCGGGCGACATCGCGCCCGCGCAGCGTCTGTTCGAAAGCCTGGGAGAACGTCCGGGCGGCCTGACGCCCGCGCTGCTGATCGGCGCCGCGGCACGCTTGTGCGCGCTGGGCGACGCGCGCGCCGAGCGATACGCGTTGCGGGCCATGGCCCACGCCGACCGCAGCGATGAGCAGGCGTGCTCGGCGGCCCTTATCGCGTTCGCCGCATCCCCGCGCCGCGTTTCCTCGCGCGTCCGGGCGGCTTTGGCCGATGCGGGCGTGCGTTCGCTGGGGGAGGGCGGCGCCGCATCCGTGGTGGCATCGGCCTGGTCGCGACTGGGCGACGACCCCGAAGGCGCGCTGGCGGTCATGGAGCAGGCCTGCGCGCCTGCGACCGCGCAGCCGGTGTTTCTGGCGGGAGCGGCCCTCGTGGTGCGCGAGCTTCGCGCCGACGGGTCCCGCGGCGATCTGCTCGAGCGCGCCGTGTCGTGCGCGTCGCGCTGTGCGGCCGACCACCGCGCCGCGTCTTCGCGCGTCGATGCGTTCGAGGCGCTCCTGTACGACGCGATAGGTTCGGCCGGAGGCGCGTCCGATGCTCGCGCGGACGAAGCCGCGGCGCTTGCGGCCCGTCTCGCCGAGCAGCGTTCGGCCTGGAGCGTCGACGAGGGTCCGTCGCGTCGCGCCGCGCGCAAGGCCGAGGCGGCGCCTGCGCGCCCAGGCGAGGCGGCGAAGATGCGCGTGCGCCTGTTCGGCGGCCTGGAGGTCGACATCGAAGGCCGTCCGGTGGAGGCGGCCGCGTTTCGCAAACAGCGCGCGAAGACGCTGCTCGCGGTGCTGGTGCTGCATCGGGGCAAGGAGACGGCCCGCCAGGAGCTGCTCGACATCATGTGGCCCGATTCGTCGGGCGACCGCGCGTCGAACAACCTGTATTCGCTGTGGTCGGCTTTGCGCCGCGCCCTTGAAAACGAGCGGGGAGAATGCCCGTATGTCGTGCGCCATCAGGCCGGATACGTGGCCGATGCGCGCTATGTCGAAAGCGACGTCGACGAATTCGAGGCCATATGCCGCACGCTGTGCTTCGAGCGTCCCGACGCGCGCGAGTGGATGGGCCTGTACGCCCGCCTGGAAAGCGACTTCTTCTGCGACCTGCTTCCCTCGGAAACGGGCTGCGCCTATATCGATCGCTTGAGGGAGAGCTACCGCCGCCGTCTCGTGGACGTGCTCGTCACGGCCGCGGACAGGCTGTGCGACGTCGACGAGCCCCAGGCCGCGCTGTGGTTCGCCCGCGCGGCGCTCGACCGCTGCGATCAGCGGGAGGATGTCTATTGCGCCCTCATGCGCGCCCAGATGCTGTCCGACCAGCGCAGCCAGGCCATGGAAACCTTCCTGGCATGCAGGCGCTTCATGGCCGAAGAGCTGGGGCTCGACCCCTCCGAGCGCATGATGCGCCTGCATCGCGACCTGGTCGCCGGCAAGCATGATGGTTCGCCGGTGTCGCGAGGGACTGAACCGGGACAGGGGGCGATGTGTTAAAGTGACACCCGTATGAATGGGCATCGGAACGAATAGCGAGGCCGGCAGCCTCGGCCGCCGGCGAACGAGAGGTATCATGGGATTTCTATCGAAGCTCCTCACCTTCGGCGAGGGAAAGCAGCTCAAGGGCTATCAGGCGCAGGTCGCCAAGATCAACGCGCTCGAACCTTCCATGAAGGAGCGCAGCGACGAAGAACTGCGCGCCCTGACGGCGGAATACAAGAAGCGCGTCGCCGACGGCGAATCGCTCGAATCCATCCTTCCCGAGGCGTTCGCCACGGTGCGCGAGGCCAGCGTGCGTACGCTGGGTCTGCGTCATTTCGACGTGCAGCTGATCGGCGCCATGGCGCTCAACGACGGCCAGATCGCCGAGATGCGCACAGGCGAGGGCAAGACGCTCGTTTCTTCGCTGGCGGGCTACCTGAATGCCTTGACGGGCGAAAACGTGCATATCGTCACGGTGAACGACTACCTTGCTCGCCGAGACAGCGAATGGATGGGCCGGATCTACGGCTTTCTGGGCATGAAGGTCGGTCTGATCCAGAACGGCATGCGTCCGTCCGAGCGCATTCCCGCCTACCAGGCCGATGTCACGTACGGCACTAACGCCGAGTTCGGCTTCGACTATCTGCGAGACAACATGGTGACCCGCGCCGACCAGCGCGTCCAGCGCGGGCATCATTTCGCCATCGTCGACGAGGTCGACTCGATCCTGATCGACGAGGCCCGCACGCCGCTGATCATCTCCGGCGCCGGCGTGAAGGCCGCCGAGATGTATAAGAAGTTCTCCCAGGCCATGTTCGGCCTCGTGCGCGACGAGGATTACGAGATGGACGAGGCGAAGCGCACGATCATGGCCACCGAAAGCGGTCTGGCCAAGATCGAGTCGCGCCTCGGCATCGAGGACGTCTACGCCGACCCGTCCGGCCAGATGGCCAATCACCTGCAGCAGGCCCTGAGGGCCCACTTCCTGTTCCACCGCGACAAAGACTACGTCGTGGCCGACGGGCAGGTGAAGATCGTCGACGAATTCACCGGCCGCATCATGGAGGGCCGCCGCTATTCCGAGGGACTGCATCAGGCTCTCGAGGCCAAAGAGCGCGTGCGCATCCGCGAGGAGAACCAGACGCTCGCCACGATCACGCTGCAGAACTATTTCCGCCTGTACAGCAAGCTTTCCGGCATGACGGGTACCGCCATGACCGAAGACGGCGAGTTCCGTCAGATCTACAACCTGCCCGTGGTGGCGACCCCTGCGAACAGGACGCCTCAGCGCATCGACGAGAACGACCTGATCTATCGCACGATCGACGCGAAGTTCCGCGCGGTGGCCGAAGACGTGGCCGAGCGCCATGCGGCGGGCCAGCCCTGCCTGGTC
>NZ_QICB01000008.1 GCF_003725295.1 Slackia faecicanis | reverse complement strand
TGGCCACGCGTTACTCACCCGTTCGCCACTCTATTCGCGCCCGAAGGCGCCTTAACCGTTCGACTTGCATGTGTTAGGCACGCCGCCAGCGTTCATCCTGAGCCAGGATCAAACTCTCCGTTCGAAATCGCCCCCTGAAGGGGGGCGTTCTGTTCTGTGAGATTGGATCCGGTCCGTTTTCGTTATCGTCTTCAAAGGAACCGACCTCGGGAGGTCTCCCTCCGGGGTTCGGTGTCTTGTAAGTCTTCGTCTGGCTGGGACCCTCTCGGGTCCTCTTCAAATTCCGTATTCCAGTATCCGGTTTTCAAGGTCCCCCGCCTCGTCTCCGAGGGGGTGCCGCGTCAAGCGGCGAGGATGTATATTACGCCCGTCCCCCGGACGGCGCAAGCCCCTTTTTCCCGCTCCACGATTCCTTCACAAACGGGGCAGAGGCCCCGTAGAGGCGAGCCGCGAAAGGACCCGGGCTCCGTTTCCTTATACATAGGCGGAAAAGGGGCGCCACGGGTGGGACGGGGCTCGGGCTCAGTCTCTCTTCATGCAGACAGCGAAGGGACGTCGCGGGCGGAGCCTTCGATTCTCCCCTTGTCGCGGAGGGCGGGGCCTTCGATCCCCTCCCCCCGTCCACGCCATGACGGCGCGCAGGCCGGCTCCTCCGCCCCCCTTCTCTCCATGGAAGAAGGCGACATGCGCGACGGGCCGTGGCGCATGCTCCTACGGAATGCATATATATAGAAAAGACGGCCGCGATAAAAGAAAACCCCGCCTCGGACAAACGAGGCGGGGTGCAAGGATCTGGCGGAGGAAGTAGGATTTGAACCCACGAGGGCTTTCACCCTGCTTGTTTTCAAGACAAGTGCCTTCAACCACTCGGCCATTCCTCCAAAACGCATTGAAGGATACCACATCCGGCCGCCCTTTGAGGCGCTTAGGAAGGAACGTCTCCCCCTGCACGATAAGCCCGGAGAGAGAGAGAGAGAGAGAGAGAGAGAGAGGAGTCCGCTCCCTATACGCGCGAAGAGGGCCCCTGTCGCACAGAGGGCCCTCTTCGCATGGGTCTCAAACCCGTATGAACATGCGCCGGCAACGGAGGGGGTACGGCGCCGAATATATCCCTTACTTTCCAGCTGCGGCGTTTTCTCCGGCGATCTTGCCATAAACCATGCACATGCCGGCGCTCAAGCCCTTCAACGAAATGGGGTACTGCACATTGAATCGACCGCCCTGCGTTGCTCCACATACGTACAGGCCTTTGATGACGTTGCGCTCGCTATCGTACACTCGGCATTCTTTGTCGGACTCGAATCCACCGAGGTTACCGAGATTCAGCGCACAGCCGCACTCTGCCGCATAAAAGGGTCCATTCTCCAGCGGGAAAAGGCGTTTGGAGCTTTTGAAAAAGTCGGTGTCTTCGCCGTTTTTGGCCAATTCGTTATAGCGTTCGATCGATGCCTTCGCCGCATCTACATCCATTCCTTCGATTTGAGCCAGCAACTCATCGATGGTGCCGCCCTTCAGGCAACGCCCCTCTTCGACGGCCGTCTCGATATCGGAATCGGTGCGCACATTGATTTTAAGGCCTGCGGCAGCGTATTCAGGCAGGGGCTCATCGCGATAAAAGCATGCGACGCCATGCGCTGCGGGGAAATAGGCGAGCTGCTCGGGCCAAGCGGAATCGAAGAACTGATACGCTTTACGCTGGGGTTGCAGCTCGACTTGATTTTCAAGCTGCTGCCCTGGAAGATCCTCGTTTATGAAGCGCTCACCGCGCAAATTCAGCCACAGGTATCCGTTATTGCCGATCACGCCACGACCGTCGGCGCCAGCGCCGCCGCCCATGTGGTGAATCATGGGAGCATGCCACTGCTCGACGGCCGCGCCAGCCCATGCGCCCATCTTGTGGCCTTCGCCCACATTGGTGTAATTGCCTTCGTCGTCGGTATCGATACTCAAAATCTGAATACCGTTCTCAATGCACTCGGGAGCGTAGAACTTCATCATATCTTCGTTGCCGAGATAGTCGCCCGTTGCAAGTACAACGCTCTTAGCATTGATTTTAATGTACTTCTCCGAGCCGGTCTCTTGCGCGTATATGCCGACTATTGCCCCGCTCTCATCCTGAATCAGCTCGACTCCCTTGGTCTTATAACGAACCTCGGCACCCGCATCTACGGCCGCCTGAAGGTTATCTGCCATCACGGTAGCAAGACTGCTGAAGCCCACAGAAGTAGGATAGCAGGGCAGGTCTTCCTGCGTGTAATCGTAGGTTTCGGGCATCGGATACATGTAGGGATACAGGTAGTTCTTCTGGCCTTCTTCCGGAATCTCAGCATAGCTCTCTTCCGCGATATACACGTCGCTCGGCTCAAGGAACCAGTCGAGAGCCGCACCCGACTCGTCATAATATCGGCTGATGATGCCGTAATTCGCATGGTGGCTGCACTCTTCCATGTGCATGTTGACGACCATCTTCTTGTCGAGGAAGCCATCGCCGCGGCCCCACTGCGCCTGCGTCTGGCCACCGAAGATGGCCATGTCGCTCGCCGCGCTATTCAGTTTAGATGACGCTTCCAGACATACGACCTTGGCGCCGGCCTCTGCGGCGGCACGTGCGGCAGGGACGCCCGCGCAACCAAGGCCCACGACGACGACATCCGCATCGATGCTTTCGGCCACGTCAGCATCAGTGATCTCGGGTTTTTCTCCCAACCAAGGCAATGCGCCCGTTCCATCGTATCCGACGGTGGTCGGAGACGATTCGGGCGATGCGGCAGCCTTATCCTTAGAAGAAGCGGTGCTCGGTGCACACCCTGAAAGACCGGCTACGCCCGCAAGCGCGGCTCCCATAACGGCAGCACCGGACAAAAAGTTACGACGACTGATTCCCTCGATCTCATTGAACATGGCATTCCCTCCCATTCTCTCCTATAGCGTCGGCCCGGAACGGCACCGCTATTAAGAGGGGGGCGGAGCCATTCGAACCGATGCCCCGCATTGTGTTCGAAAACCAACCGGCATACACCCACCGTCATGGTCGAAAAGGTCGACCGACGATTAAAATCCCTGCTCATGCGCTCATGATTCCAAGAACACATCAACCATCATGGTCGAATCTTCCGTTTGGTATGCAGCCACTATGCGATAATGCATCGAACGTCACTCCAGGAGGAATTTTGATCGAGTCGCGCGAAATAGCCTTCATTCCCACCCACGCCTGCTTCGCGGTCGGCTATGCATGCGTATGCGCCTGGGCGATCGTCCTGCTGTTCTCGCAGGCCTTCGGGTCGCCGAGCGACATCTACGCCGCACCGATGTCCATGCTTCCGGGCCTGGTAGCCTGCCTAAGCAGCATCGTCTTCCTCAGGACCTTCCCTTCGATTTCGGGCAAGACCCCCTTCGTCGTCACGGCAAGCGTCCTTATGGCCGTGGGAACCCTTCTGTACACCCACCCGGCATTCGCTGCCGCTGAAGCCCTTCGTTTAGGGGGACTTGCTTTATCTGGATTTTTCGCAATCGTGGTAATCATGTCGTGGTTCGACACCTTTGCCGACCTCCAGCCTCGGACGACCATCGTCACGACGGGTTGCGCGCTCAGCATCGCCGCCATCACCTGCTGGGCCATCCTCTCCTGCCCCGCCGCGATCGCAAGCACCGCGTCTTCGCTACTACCGCTGCTCTCCATGATGTTGCTTCCGAAAATGCGCGATGGCGGTTCGGAAAATGACGCCTCTCGCACGATGCGCGAGGTGATAGCCGCCGCCATTCCCGCTCGTACTTTGCTCGGCCTGGCGGTGACCTTCTTCATAGTCCGCTCCATCGCGACCCTCGCCCCCGAATTCGAGCAGTTCAACTCCTCCGTTACGCTGATTTCGCTGCTTGTCCCTCTTTCGATTACCGCGTTCTTCATCGGCAGCGCCCTGCTGGTCAAAAAACGCATAGACCCGTCCATCTTCTACAAGATCCTTCTATCCTGCTTCGCGGGCTTCGTGTTCCTTCTTGCATCTTCGACAGGCATCACCGCAGCGCTCGTGTTCTATGCGAATTTGGCAGCCGAGGTGATAACCTGGACCGTTCTTGCTCTCTGGGCCAAAAAGACCCCCGTAAAACCCCATCTCGTATTCGCAATCGGCTGGATAGCAGAATGCACAGGCAATACGCTCGGCCAAGTCGTCACGCCGCTTTTTGCCGCCCAAGGTCATTTGTTCTTCGCCGTGGCCATCGTGGCCATACTGCTAGCCGTGAGTTTCGCATTCAGCGAAGGACATCTGATCCTCGAAGTCGATTTCGAGGACGAAGACAGGGCCGATGCAGCAACCGACAAACAGGGCTCGAAGACAGACCCTATCGCTGCATCGCAAAAAGCCGACGCCGGTCAGGGCTCCAAAAATCAAGAACCGAAAGCACGCCCCGCAATGGGAGACGAGCTCGACAAGCGAATGGACGCCTTTGCCGCATCGTATGACATATCGCCCCGTGAGCGCGACGTCCTTGAGCTCTGGATAGCGGGAAGGGGCATGAAGTACATCGAGAACGCCCTCTTCATCAGCGAATCGACGGTGAAGTCGCACCTTCGCAGCATTTATCGCAAATGCGACACGCACAATCGCGACGAGACGATTTCGCTTTACGAAAAGGAAACTCCAGGCGAGTAGCGTCGATTTCCGTTCCCCGCCCCTACAGGCGCCGCCTGCTTTCAATCCGGTTTCGCCGATTGCGATTACCCAGACGGCTGAAGCCCGCACGAAGAGCATGATGCCGACACGCAAAGTCGAGCGGCCTTACGTTGCGAACAGAGCAAGGCCTTATCCCACAGCGGACGAAGGGCCCCGCATGAGCGAGGCCCTTCGTCCGCAAAATGATATCGACATAAAGCTCTAGAGCGTGCGCAGTGCATCCACGAGGGCGGTCTTGCCTTCGGTCTTCTCGTCCTTCATCTTGATGACTTTCGCGGGAACGCCGGCCACCACGGCGCCGGCGGGAACGTCGTTGACCACCACGGCGCCGGCGGCGACAACGGCGCCCTCGCCCACGCGAACGCCCTCGAGTACGACGGCGTTGGCGCCCATCATGACATTGTCCTCGACGATGACGGGCGTGGCGCTGGCAGGCTCGACCACGCCGGCGAGCACGGTGCCTGCGCCGATGTGGCAATGTTTGCCCACGGTGGCGCGGCCGCCCAGGACGCAGCCCATATCGATCATGGTGCCCTCGCCGATCACGGCGCCGATATTGATGACGGCACCCATCATAATGACCGCGTTGTCACCGATTTCAACCTGGTCGCGGATAATCGCGCCGGGCTCGATTCGCGCATTGATGCCCTTCTTGTCGAGCAGCGGCACGGCAGAATTGCGGCAGTCGTTTTCGACCTCGTAGTAATCGATTCGCTCGACGTTCTCCTCGAGCACCGGAGCAAGATCGGCCCAGTCGCCGAACACGACCTTGCCCTTGCGGCTGCCGAACACCTTGACGGCGCCCTTTTCGCAATGGGCGGCATAGTCGATCTTCTGGCCGGGCTTTTCGCGCACGTACAGCTTCACGGGCGTCTTCTTCTCGGCGGTGGCGATGAAATTGATGATTTCCTCTGCGTTCATGAAGGTTCTCCTTTTCGTGAATGGGCCGCGGGGCGGCGCATGCCGGCGCGAAGCCGGCCTACTTCCATGCTATGCGAACATCAGCTCGTCGAATGTGTAGAACCCAGGCTCGCGAGCGACGAGTTTTTTCGCCGCAGCAACGGCACCCGTGGCGAAAATGCGACGGCTCGTGGCACGATGGGTCAGCTCGACCTCTTCGTCGGGACCGAAGAAATGCACGGTGTGCGTGCCGGCAACCGTGCCGCCGCGCAGCGCATGGACGCCGATTTCGCGCGGGTCGCGCTTGCCGCACATGCCCTCGCGACCATACACCGGCTCGTACGCGCCTTCGGGATTCACGGCATCGAGCAACAGCTTCGCCGTGCCGCTCGGGGCGTCGGCCTTCTGGTTGTGATGCGTCTCGGTGATTTCGATGTCGAACTCGGCGAGAGCCTCGGCGGCCTGGGTAGCCAAACGGCGCAGCACCGCGACGCCGAGCGAATAGTTGGCGCTATGGATGACCGCCGCGCCGCGGCCCAGCGCCTTCACGCGCGAGAGTTCTTCATCCGAATAGCCCGTCACGCCGCTCACCAGCGCCGCGCCGGTGCGCGCGACGTACGCCTCGACAAGCGGGAGCATGTCTTTGTGGGAGAAGTCGATGGCCACGTCGGCGGCGGCCGCATCGCGCAGATTTTCTTTCGTATCCGCGCCCACGATACCGACGAGCTTCAGGCTGCTATCGGCCTCGACGAGCTCGCGGATAATCGTGCCCATACGGCCGTCTCCGATGACGAAGACGCCGATCTGCTGCCCGGTTTCCTGTTCGTTAGCCAATCAGACCAACTCCTCTCATAGCTCCTTCGACGCGCGCGCGGCCCGCTTCGCTCAGCTCGCACAGCGGCTGGCGGTACTCGGCCTTGCCATAGCCCATCATTTCGAGCGCGCCCTTCACGGGAATGGGATTGACCTCGCAGAACAGCGCGTCGATCAAATCCATGCAGCGCAGCTGCTCGGCGAGCGCCGCATCATGGTTGCCTTCGAGATAATCCCAGACCATACGATGCACTTCGAGGGGCATGACGTTGGCCCACACCGAAATGACGCCGCTTGCACCGAGGGCCATCATGGGCAGCACGATGTCGTCATTGCCCGAGAACATAAGGAAATCCTCGTTCACGTAGCGCGCGATGCGGGCGGCATACGACATATTGCCGGACGCCTCCTTGATGCCGAGGGCATTGGGATGCTTGGCCAGGCGTTCGACGTTGCGTTCGGAAATGGAGCATCCGGTGCGGCCAGGCACGTTGTACAGGATGCACGGGATGTCCACCGCATCGAGCACGGCGGTGAAGTGACGGTAGATGCCCTCTTCGTTGCTCTTGTTGTAGTACGGGGTGATGAGCAACAGGCCGTCGACGCCGATGCGCTGATAGCTCAGGCTCTTTTCGACCATGGTCTGCGTAGAGTTGGAGCCGCTGCCCGCGATGACGGGAATGCGGCCGGCGACGCGCTTCACCGTGAACTCGCACACCGCGTCGTCTTCTTCGTGCGACATCGTCGACGATTCGCCCGTCGTGCCCAGAATGAGCAGCGCATCCGTTTCATTTTCCAAATGGAAGTCAATCAGGCGGCCGAGCGCGTCGAAATCGACGCTGCCATCGGCGGCAAAGGGCGTGACAAGCGCCACGATCGAGCCTTTGAGGTTCTTCAGATCAGCCATATCCGTTCCTTTCGAAAGAGCGATCCTTTCGCTGTGCCGTATTTAGATCCGTTCGGGCTTGTGAGCCAGATAGGAGTAATCGTCGAAACAATCGAGCGTGGCGAAATAATCCGCCGGCGTCTCGGCGCGGCGAATGAGCTGTGCGCTTCCGTCTTCACGCAGCAGCACCTCGGCGGAGCGCAGCTTGCCGTTATAGTTGTATCCCATAGAGTGGCCATGGGCGCCCGTGTCGTGGATGACCAGAAGGTCGCCAGGAACGACCTCGGGAAGCGCGCGGTCGACGGCGAATTTATCGCTGTTCTCGCACAGGCCTCCCACCACGTCGTACACGTGGTCGCACGGCACGTCTTCCTTGCCCGCCACCGTGATGTGGTGATAGGCGCCGTAAATCGCGGGACGCATCAAGTTCACCGCGCAGGCATCCACGCCGACGTAATCCTTGTGAGTATGCTTCTCGTGGATGGCGCGCGTGACAAGGCAGCCGTAAGGGCCCAGCATGAAGCGGCCGAGCTCGGTGTACAGCGCCACATCGCCCATGCCCGCAGGAACCAGGACGTCCTCGTACACGCGGCGAACGCCTTCGCCGATGACGCGGATGTCATTGGGCTCCTGGCCGGACTCGTACGGAATGCCGATGCCGCCCGACAGGTTGATGAACGAAATGTGCGCGCCCGTTTCGCGCTGCAGATCGACCGCGAGCTTGAACAGGACCTCTGCAAGCTTGGGGTAGTAATCGTTAGTCACGGTGTTGCTGCAAAGGAACGCGTGGATGCCGAAATGCTTGGCACCCTTCTGCTTCAGAATGCGAAACGCCTCGTAGAGCTGCTCGGTGGTCATGCCGTACTTGGCGTCGCCAGGGTTGTCCATGATGCCGTTGCTGATTTCGAACAGGCCGCCGGGATTGTAGCGGCAGCTGATCGTTTCGGGGATGGAACCGATAGTCTGCTCGAGGAAATCGATATGCGTGATGTCGTCGAGGTTGATGATCGCGCCGAGCTTATCGGCCAGCACATAATCGGCCGCGGGGGTTTCGTTCGAAGAAAACATGATGTCATGGCCGCGTACGCCGCATGCGTCCGACAACATGAGTTCGGTGTACGACGAGCAATCGCAGCCGCAGCCGTATTCCTGCAAGATCTTGATGAGGAACGGATTCGGCGTGGCCTTCACCGCGAAATACTCTTTGTAGCCTTCGTTCCACGAAAACGCGTCGCGCAGGGCTTCCATATTGCGACGGATTCCCGCCTCGTCATACAGATGGAACGGCGTGGGGAACTGCTCGGCTATGGCCTCGAGCTGGTCTTTGGTAGCAAACGGCCTCTTCTCCATGAAGGCGCACCTTTCTCGCTGCAACACTGCGCCTCGGGGGCGCGTCGGGCGTGGGGCGCATGCAACGGGCGAAAGCGGGCGCCACGAATGACCCGCGGATCGCACCGAAACATACTGGATAGAAGGGCGCCTGCTTGCCGATATGAAAATCGCCAGCAAGGCGCTGCCTCACTGGCGATACGAAACCGTATGCATATCAGCAAGATAGCGCACCCGCGGCATTGCCGCGGACAGTCCTGAGGGTATTCCCCGCAGGCCCACCCGAATGCCACGCCTGGCACCCGAGTTCGGCGGTACGCACCTCCCTTTGGCATCGAACGCCTGCCGGCTCTGCCAAAGTTCATCTTGTCCGCGCCTCTATCGTAGGTATGAAATTATCGCTTTAGTGTGCGATAGTCAAGAAAAATCGCCCCGGCTTGCAAAAATGCGTATATGCTGCACCAATAAATACGAAATCGCGCCGCTCACGCGGCCGCAGGAAGGACCGCCATGACCACCGCTTCTCCCGCCGACGAACTCGCACTCCTCACGCGCCTGCGTCGCGACCTGCATCGCATCCCCGAGCTGGACTTCGATCTGCCCGAAACGCTTCGCTACGTGTGCGGCGAGCTGGAGGCCCTGTGCGATGACGTGACCGCGCGATACGGAAAAGACGCCTGCACGGTCTTTTCGCCCTGCAAAAGCTCGCTCTGCATGTTCTTCGACCGCAAAAGCGAGCATGCCACGGCCGTGCGATCCGACATGGACGCCCTCCCCGTGACCGAGAAGTCGGGCGCGGAATACGCCTCATGCCATCAGGGTCATATGCACGCCTGCGGCCACGACGGCCACATGGCCATGGTGCTCGGCCTGGCTCACCATCTTGCGGAATCGTTCGACGAGCTGCCCCGCAGCGTTCTTCTGGTATTCCAGCCGGCCGAAGAAACCACGGGCGGCGCGCGTTTCATCTGCGAATCGGGCGTGTTCGAGCGCTATGGCGTCGACCGCATATTCGGCTTCCATCTGTGGCCCGATCTCGCGATGGGCGAAGTGGCGAGCCGTCCCGGTCCGTTGCTTGCCGCGACGAGCGAATCGACCTTCGATTTCCACGGCAAGGCGACCCACATCGCCAAGGCGGCCGACGGCGCCGACTCCCTCGAGGCCGGCATGCGATTCGTGTTGGACGCCTACGGTTACATGGCCGAGCAGGCGAAAGCCGAGCCGTGCCTGCTCAAGTTCGGCCTTTTGCAAAGCGGACAGGCGCGCAACGTCATTTCCTCGCACACGCACATCGAAGGCAGCCTGCGCACCTATTCAGATACCATGACCGTAACGGCCAAGCAGCATTTGGCCGAACTCGCCGAAAGCCGCGCCGCCGAAGCGGGCTGCACCTGCACCGTTCATTTCAGCGAAGGCTATCCCCCCGTGGTCAACGATGAAGCCCTCTTCGACTTAGCGCGTGCGGCGCTGCCCGATTTGCACGAGCTGCCCGAACCGCTGCTGATCGGCGAGGATTTCGCCTTCTACCAGCGCCATCTGCCGGGCGTGTTCCTGCTTCTGGGAACGGGAACGGGCATTCCCCTGCACGCCGACACGTTCGATTTCGACGAGCGCATACTTGCGGCGGGGTTGGAAACGTACAAAAAGCTGGTGCGCATTCCGTAGGCGAAGCCGATGCTCCGTGCGCCTCGAACGCCGAACACCGCGCAAACGCCGCCTGAGCCGTATGCATAAGAAAGGAACCGACCGTGACCGCGCAAGCCGCAGATCCTATCCCCCTCGAAGACGCATTCGACTTCCGAGGCCCTGACGCATCGGGGCAATGCGCGGCGATGTTCTACGCATTCAATACGGTGGTCAGCCTGCAAGCGTTCGCCGAAGAAGACGCCTGCCGCGAAGCGTTTCAGCGAACACTCAACGCGTGTCGCAGGTTCGAACGACTATTCAGCCGCACGCTTCCCCGCTCCGACATTTCGAGGATCAACGACGCGCGCGGAGCATGGGTCGATGTTTCACGTGAAACATTCGATCTGCTGACGGCGTCGGTTCGCTACTGCGCCGAAAGCGGCGGCGTATTCGACATCACCATGGGGTCCGCCGTACGCCTGTGGGATTTCCATCGCGGCATCATCGCCGACGAAGCGAAGCTGAAAGCCGCGCTTCGCCATGTGGATTGGCGCGGCATCGAATTCGACGAAGCCGAAAGCGAATACGACGGCAAGGCGCGCTACCGCATTCGGCTCGACGACCCCGACTCCTCGGTCGACGTGGGCGGGACCGCTAAGGGCTATATAGCCGATGCGGTCGGAGCCATTCTTCTTCAGGCAGGCGTGCATTCCTTCATCGTGAATCTGGGTGGCAATGTGCTCGCCCATGGTATGAAGCCCGACGGCAATCCGTGGAAAATCGGCCTGCAAGACCCGCGCGAAACGCGCGAGAGCGGCAAGATCCTCGGCGCCGTGCCGCTCATGGACGCATCGGCCGTCACGAGCGGCACCTACGAGCGCTCGTTCGAGCGCGGCGGCACGACGTACCACCACATCCTCGACCCCGAAACGGGTTTTCCCGTGCAGACCGACATCGCAGGAGCAACCGTCGTCGCACGCACGTCGCTCGATGCGGAAGGGTATTCGACCACGCTGCTCGCGCTGGGAAAAGAACGGGCCGTCCGCTTCGTCCGCGAACACCCCTCTATCATGGCGGCGTATTTGGCCGACGACGAAGGAAGGGTCGTCGCGATCGAGCAGCCTTCGCGGCCGGCGTAGACGCCGAAAACGGGGCATCGACGCGGCGAAAGACGAATATCAAGGAAATTCATCGCACCGGGAGCGCATCCACCCATGCAATGGTAGAATAGATTTTTGCATACGCCTCCGTAGCTCAGGGGATAGAGCACCGCTCTCCTAAAGCGGGTGTCGGCCGTTCGAATCGGCCCGGGGGCACCATCGAATAACCGCTGGTCAGAAGCTTGCTTTTGACCAGCTTTTCTTTTTTGAGCCCCTCACGGGCGATGTCAAGCAGGTGAAATTCGAGTGAAAAGTTCTTCTATGGAGAAATCTTGAAGAAAAGGGGATTGCACGAAACGACCGGTTTTCAATACCTTCCATAACCAGATGGCCCCACATTCTAAGTCTCGACCGTAAAACGTTGAAAAGTCAACGGGAAGAGAATCCCAAACACCAGCCGTCAAAATGCAGCATGAGAAGAAAAAAGGGGGCATCTGCAGCGAGTCAAAGCACTCTGCACGAAATAAACGCCGTCGCTTCAAAACCAAAGCCGGCCCGCTAAATAAGGGCCCCTTCACTCCTGTCGATTCGAGCCTTGCTCCTTCCATCGCTCGAGCGTCGGCAGCACCGCACCGAGGAGCGAGGCGCTCTCGTCAACACTCCAACCCATGGCATCGGCCATACGCGGGGCGCACTCCTCAATCATGTCATCCATGGTCATTTCGCAAACGTAAGAACCACCTTCGTAGCACCAGCGACAATAATCCTGCGTCTCCGCGCCATCGGACTTATGGCCGAGCTGATCAGGCCCCGTAAACATCATGCCGCAGCTTTGGCAATAATGATCAGGCATCTCGAGGAGCTGCGTCACTGGGACGTCAAGCTCACGGGCAATAAGCTTAATCATATCGATTCCGGGAGCCGTCTCGCCGGTCTCCCAGCGGCTTACTGCTTGACGGGTGATGAAGAGCCTTTTCGCAAGCTGCTCTTGAGTCAGTCCACGCTCGCGACGAAGCGTGGAAAGGACGTCCTTCAATATCATGGATACCCCCTTCTTCCTGCCGTTCACATTCAATTATCCAACGGCGCGACCAACGCGCAAGCAACACTTCGTTGCGCCACGCAGGCAATCCGCCCTTTGCTAGAATTACATTCGGAGATAAAAACACTGCCCCGTTGAGTAGTCGGGGTGCGGCGCCGCGAACGCCGTCCGTAACCTGCCTCCTTGGTTGTCTCTTCTCCGTGCAAGAAGCCCTACATAACGAGGGCTTGGTTTTTTGCGCGTTCGAGGAGGCACGGATAATGCACAGAGAAGGACCATCGAGCATCTTCACTATCTATTTCAATGGGCAGTTCTGGGTCGGCACGATTGAAAGAATCGAGGGAAGCGAGCTTTCTGCCGCCCATGTGGTGTTCGGCGCAGAGCCCTCGAATGAACAAGCCCTTCAGTTCGTCATTGAGAAATGGGGCGAGCTTAGATTCTCCCCTAAGGTCAAAACAGAGCAGAAAAAGGAATCGGGTAACCCCAAGCGCAGACAACGCGAAGCCGCGCTTGCTGCCGCGAAAGCGACACCCAGTACGAAGGCGCAACAGGCCATCGCCAAGATGCGCGAACAGAATAAAGCGGCAGCGCAAAAGGAAAGCGCAGCCGCAAGAAGGGAAGCCTCAGCATGGAAACGCTCCGTGAGAGCGAACAAGCGCAAGAACAAGCATCGCGGACATTGATGCCGCCTCCATCGCGTCATCCTAGCGCCTTCCTCTTTAGGCCTCTCGAAGATAAAGGGAATGAGCCTCCTGAGGCAGAAAAAAAGGAACCCACTCAAACAAAAGACACTGCCCCTTTCGTCTTACCCGCGGAACATGCCGCGCAACAAGGCGACCCCCCCCTGACCCCTTTCGCTGGCGAAATCGCCTGATGACGCTTCTAGTTGACAAATTGCCAACCTATATTGGTGGCGTCCCATCCCGCCCCGCGCTTCAATAGCACCGTACCAGCGCGGCAGCGCAACAATAAGGAAAGGAGCTTTCTTGAATTTCAACGATCGACTCGTCGAGCTTAGAAAGAGAAAAGGGTTGTCCCAGGAGCAAATCGGCTACGAGCTTGGCGTCTCTAGGCAAACAGTTTCGAAGTGGGAGCTCGGACAATCCTATCCTGATTTCCAAAGACTCGTTCTGTTATCGGACTATTACGAAATGAGCCTCGATGAGCTTGTGAGAGGAATTGACGTGGGCGATGTGCGTGTCCTCAACGAATCGGAAAAACGCATTTCCTCGATTTATTCGGACGTGGAGAAAGGGAAGGCAATGCTTGGCAGCGCCTGGAAAGCATTTCTGGCCATTGGCTGCGTTATCTTGGTGTTCTTCGCCGCAATTGTGTCCTACGGAGTGTTTTTCGTAAGGTAGCCAGTCCACCTTCCCGCCTTTCGGTTCAAACGAATAAAGAAATGAACCCCTCAACGCGAAGAGGGGTACGTTTCTGCGCAAAATGAAAGGGCATTGGATGATTTCATTGAAAAACGTCAGTCTTGAAGTCGGGGGTAAATCGCTGCTCGACGGCGTCTCATTCGACTTCGAAGACGGCAAAGTATACGGACTCTTAGGTCCGAATGGAGCGGGCAAAACCACCCTGATGAAAACAATGCTGGGGCTCACTGCATACTCGGGCGAGGTGCTATCTGACGGCCGTCGCGCCGAGAACGAGGAGTTCGGATCTCTAATAGAATACCCCGCATTCTATCCTCGCCTAACCGCCCGCGAGAATTTGGAGCTCTACGCTCGCTACCGAAAAATACACAGAGCAGACGTCATGACGGCGCTCGATGAGGTCGGGCTAGCCGATTCAGCCGACGTTCTAGTGACTAAAATGTCACTTGGAATGCGCCAAAGGCTCGGCGTCGCGCGGGCATGCCTCGGCTCTCCGCGATACCTCCTCCTCGACGAACCGACCAACGGGCTTGACCCCCTCGGTATCAAAGAGGTCAGGGCTCTTCTACGCGGTTCGCTCCGCCATCCGAAACGGTGCATTATCGTCTCAAGCCACAACCTACCAGAACTTGCCGCGGTCTCTGACGAGCTCGTCTTCGTCAGGAATGGCAGGCTGGTTTCATCCACTCTCTGCATTGGAAGCGCGTCAGCGCTCGAGGGGCTTTACGAGGAAATCTTTTCTAGCAACACGGAAGGAAGGCAACCGTGCGCCTAGTGTTCAACGAAATATGCAAGCTCAAGCGGGACAACTCCCTCATCTTCATTCTCGCTCTGACGCTCCTGCCCATTATCACGGGCGCTGCTGGTGCCTTTATAGGAGAACGAAAATCCGCCTCTGACCTAATTTTCTTTGTCAATAATCAGTTCGCCATATTCTTTCCCATGGCGGTCGTAATGCTAGCGGGTTCCAAGGTCTGCCAGGAATGGCGCGACGGCACCTATCTGACCTGGGTGACGCATGGGATACCGCGAACCAAGCTCCTAGCGTCAAAGGCGATTGTCTGCGCAGGAGTCTCCGCCTTCATGGCCCTCACTGCACTTGCGCTGCTTACTTTTGTCTGCCTTATTTTATCAGCTGAAGGAACTGAATCCTTTCCTGTCATCGCCGCCTTCGTTCCTGGCTTCGCCGCCGAATCCCTTTCAATCATCATTACGTCAACGGCAATGGGATTCCTAATCGGGGTCTTATCGCGGAACCAGCTTATCGTCAGCGCGGCAGCGGTTGTCTATGGATTCGCATCGTGCCTGTTCATTGGAGCCGACTGGAGTTTCATCATCCCTGGAAGCTTCGCCTATAGGATAGCAACCTCCTCCCTCGACCCACTGACCTACTACAGCTCTCCCCTCACGGCAACATTCATTGGCGTCTTCGCAACGGCCACAAGCGTCACCGTGTTTGCTACCGTTGCGGCCGCCATCTTCCTTAAAGGACGAAAAATCGAGCGCTGATTCCGACAAACAGCCCTCGCCTATGGGGAGCCAAAATCAGGCATCCAGCTACAATCTCCCCTCCTAAAGCGGGTGTCGGCCGTTCGAATCGGCCCGGGGGCACCATCGAACAATTGCTGGCTCAGAGCACGCTCTGAGCCGGCTTTTCTTTTCGCGTCGATCTTGCGTCCGGACATGCTCGAAAACAGCGGACGCTCCGAAAAACGGCGCCTTTACGAAAGAACGCGGGCCGATGCGGTCCGCGTTCTTTTCAACTGCCATATGGCCCGCCCGAGGCGGGATGCGCCCCCCTACTCCGTGCGCAGCGCCGTCACAGGGTCTTTCTTCGATGCCATGCGACTGGGAATGATGCCGCCGATCAGCGTCAGCAGCACCGATATCACGATAAGAACGACCGCCGCCACTGGAGGTACGGCCGCCATATGCTGCACGCCCGACAACTGCTCGATCACGACGTTCATCGGAATGGTCAGCAGCACCGTGATGCCGATGCCCAACACGCCGGCAATCAGGCCGATGATGAACGTCTCTGCATTGAAGACACGCGACACGTCGCCCTTCGATGCGCCGATGGCGCGCAGGATACCGATCTCCTTCGTGCGCTCCAGCACGCTGATATACGTGATGATGCCGATCATGATGGAGCTCACCACCAGCGAGATGCTCACGAACGCGATCAGCACAAGCGAAATCATATCGATGATGTCGGTCACGCTACCCATGAGGACTCCCATGTAATCGGTGTAGACGATGGCCTTGTCCTCTTCGCCCGCCGCCATCATCCGCTCGTTATAGCCGTCGATGCTCGCCAGCACGCGCTCTTTCGCCTCGAAATCGCTCGGGAAGATCTTGACCGCCTGCGGATCGTCTTCGTTCGCATAACCAAGCGTGACCAGGTTGTTGTCGTACGTAAGCTTGCCGGCGTTCGCATAATTCGTCATGAGCGAAGTCAGGTCTTCGGCGTCCATGTTGAACTGGATGGCATTGGCAAAAGCGGCGCCGTCGATCGTGAACGCATTCTGCATCCCCGCGGCCATCTGCTGCGAAATGCGCGGACCTATCTGCGATGCCATCTGAGCCATGGCCGACGAAAGGCCGCTTTGCAGCTGTCCCGAAACCGTCGTGCCTATCTGGCTCGCAACCTGACCCATCACGCTCTCGAACACGCCCTGCATGTACGGAGCAAGCTGACCTGACACGTATTCTTGGACCGCCTGCTGCAAACGCTCGGCAACAGAACCGCCCGCAACCTCGACGACACGATCGATCATAGCGCGCGCCTCAGGAGTGGCGGCATATTCGGAAAGCTTCGCCATGAGCTTTTGGGAGAACTCGGGGTCGGTCGGCGAAAGGCCGTCGCCGTTATGCGCCAACCACGCCATGAAGCCCTGCACGTAATCGGCGCTCAGCTTGGCAAGCTCCTCGAGCTGCGGAGCGTCGAGCACGGGGTCGTCTTGCATGTTCCCCAGGATGCCCGAAAAGTCAGGTGCGGGCGCCTGCGTCATCAGCGCGCTTATATCGATGTTCTTCACCGCGTCCGACACGTCGATATTCAACGCGCCGAAGTTCATGCCGCCAAAATCGATGCCCGACAAGTCGAGCGCCGCGCCCAGCTTGCTCTGGTCGAAGGAGAACGCGTTCGCGATCGCCGCCTCGTCCACCGTGAACAGACTTGCCAAGTCGACGCCCTCCTTAGCTTCCTCCTGCAACGTGTCGAACGACTTGCCCGTGAACACGTCGACCGAGGGATCGGCCAGTTGCTGCTGAACGATTTCGGAAGATGCGGCGCGATTCATCAGCTCGATCGAGAGGTCATGCGTGTAGGCGATACCCTGCGTCAACGCCGCCGATTTCGCGGCCGGATCGGGCTGTACCACGCCCACGACCTTGAGGTCGAGACCCTCTTCCACCCTTTCACGCATGAAATCGGCGTCATCGGACATGTCGGTCCAACCGCCCGTCTCCTCGTTCTTACGATACGAATCCGACGGGCTCAGCACCTTGAAGCGCACGTCGAGCGCGTCGTCGTAAGAGAATTCGACATCGTTTTCGGGCACCTCTATTTCACCCGTCGCATTCATCGTGCTTTCCACCATGGCATTCATTTCACCGGGATCGAGCACGCCGATGCTGTACAGCGTGTAGTCGCTGACCTTGCCGCTTTGCGACAGCACCAGCACGCATTCGTCAGCCGATTCGGCCCAGCGACCTGCGACGACGTTGTACTGCTCGTCAAGAAGCTCACGATTGTCGATCATCTCGTTGAACGCCGAAGCGCTCCCCATGCCCGCGCCCGCCATGGCTCCGCTCGAAGCGCCGCCCGACATGGCCATCGTCATCGAGTTCGGCGAAAGCGCGACGGCTCCGTCGGAGGTATCGGCGCGATACACCAGCGGCGTGATGCCGTAGTCGTATTGCACGGCGCTCACGTCGGACTGGATTCCATCGCCGCCTTCGTCGAGGAACCCCTTGAAGCTCTTCATGTCGTTCGACTTCACGCTTGCGAACATGTCTTGCAGCATGGTGAACACGCCGATCTGCTCGCCGGCGGGCGGGGCGGCTTCGTCGCTTTCGGCTTCTGAAGCGCCGCTAGTCGACGTTTCGGCTGGTCCGTCGCCTGTCATCATGCCCGACAAATCGTAGCTTTGCTTGGCGATCGTCAACGGATAGCTGGAAAGCGTGTCCTGCTCCACTTTGGCAATGTAGTCGTTCACGCCGGTCGAAAGCGAAAGAATCAAAGCAATGCCGATGATGCCGATCGACCCGGCGAATGCCGTCAAAAGGGTGCGGCCCTTCTTGGTCAGAAGATTGTTGAGCGAAAGCGAAAACGCCGTCGCCGGATTCATGGATGTGCGGCGCGCCTCCCCCGCCCGAAGGCGGGCAGCCTCGATTTCCGCAGCGCTAGGCACGTATGGGTCGGTGTCATCGACTACGAATCCGTCCTTGAAGCGCACGATGCGATCGGCGTAATCGGCCGCGAGCTCGGGATTGTGAGTGACCATGACCACAAGACGGTCTTTCGCCACGTTCTTCAAGATTTCCATGACCTGCACGCTGGTCTCGGAATCGAGCGCACCGGTGGGTTCGTCGGCAAGCACGATAGAAGGGTTGTTCACCAACGCACGTGCGATTGCGACGCGTTGCATCTGGCCACCGGACATCTGATTAGGCTTTTTATGCAGCTGATCGCCCAGCCCCACCTGTTCGAGCGCTGCGATGGCGCGGCTGCGACGCTCCGATTTCGAAACGCCGGAAAGCGTGAGCGCCAGCTCGACGTTGGAAAGAACGTCCTGATGGGGAATAAGATTGTAGCTCTGGAATACGAATCCGACGCTGTGGTTGCGATAAGAATCCCAATCGCGGTCTTTATATTCCTTGGTGGAAACGCCATCGATCACCAAATCGCCCGACGTGTAACGGTCAAGGCCGCCGACGATGTTGAGCATGGTGGTCTTGCCGCAGCCCGACTGGCCCAGGATGGCCACGAACTCGCCGTTGCGGAACTGCAGGCTCACGCCTTTGAGGGCATGCACCGTCGTATCGCCTGACACGTAATCTTTCTTGATGTTTTTCAGTTCGAGCATGCGGACCGACTTTCCTTGCGGCGGATAAGGCATCTCAAGCCATCATATTGTTAAGCAGATAAACTATATCGTAGCACTTCGGAAGGCGAACGCTCCGTTACCTTTCCGTTGCGGCGACGCGCCCAAACGGAAACAGCCCGGTCGAGCACAGGCTCGACCGGGCTGTTTGATTCACTTCTTTTGCCGTTCAGGAAACGGGGGCCTTCGCAATGAAGAGTTCAGTTCGAAGCCGTCGCTTTCCATCATGCGATATGAGACCGGCCGCCTTTACTCGGCGTAGCCGTTCGGATTCATCGACTGCCAACGCCACGAATCGGCGCACATGCGGTCGAGGTCGTATTCGGCCTTCCAGCCGAGCACCTCTTCGGCCTTGCGCGGATCGGCATAGTTCTCGGCGACATCGCCCGCGCGGCGCGGCTGGATATCGACCGGCAGCTCGCGGCCGCACGCGCGGCTGAACGCGGCCACCACGTCGAGCACGCTCGAACCCTTGCCCGTGCCGAGATTGACCACCTCGACGCCGTGCTTGTCGGCCATCCAATTCAAAGCCGCAACGTGGCCGCGCGCCAAGTCCACCACGTGGATGTAGTCGCGCACGCCAGTTCCGTCGGGCGTGTCGTAGTCGTTGCCGAACACGCGCACGGCGGGCAGCTTGCCGATGGCGACCTGGGCCACATACGGCACCAGATTGTTCGGAATGCCCTTGGGGTCTTCGCCGATCAGGCCGCTTTCATGAGCGCCGATCGGGTTGAAGTAGCGCAGCAGCACGATGTTCCACGCGGGGTCGGCCACGGAAAGGTCGGTCAGGATCTGCTCGATCATCCACTTCGTCCAGCCGTAGGGGTTGGTCGCGGGCTTCTTCGGAGCCGATTCGGACAGGGGCACGCTATCGGGCTCGCCGTACACGGTGGCCGAGCTGGAGAACACGATGTTCTTGCAGCCGCGCTCGCGCATGACGTCGCACAGCACAAGCGTGTTGACCAGGTTGTTGTGGTAATACTCGAGCGGTTTTTCGACGCTTTCGCCCACGGCCTTATAGCCGGCGAAGTGGATCACGCCGTAAATGTCGTGCGCGTCGAAAATGCGCTCGAGCGCCGCGCGGTCGAGCACGTTCTCCTTGTAGAACACGATGCTTTCGGCGGCATCGGCCGGAGCCTTGCCCTCCTTCGCCGCATCGGCCACGATCGAACGCACGCGATCGACGGCCTTCTCGCTCGAATTCGAAAGATCGTCCACCACCACGACGCCGTAGCCGGCCTGCAGAAGCTCGATGCAGGTATGGCTGCCGATGAATCCCGCGCCGCCGGTGACCAGGATGTTTTTCTTCTCTGACATGTACTTCCCTTCGCTTGCGTGCCTCAGGCCCGTTTAACGAGGTCAAGTATACGCCGCCGATACGGCTTGCGGCCATACGCGCATATTCTCCCCAGACTCTCGCAAGCCCGCGCGCGAACGGCCTAGCCCTGCGCGCCCTCCAGGCCGAGCACGAAGCGCTCGAGCCTGTCCAGGCCGGCTTCGATGGATTCCATGGAGCAGCAATACGACAGGCGCACGAACCCTTCGGCGGAAAAGCACGAGCCGGGAACCAGCGCCACGCCTTCCTCATCGATCAAGCGCAGGCAGAATTCTTCGGAAGGCATGCCGAATCGTTCGATCGAAGGAAACGCGTAGAAGGCGCCGGCAGGATGGACGCACGGA
Source organism: Slackia faecicanis (assembly GCF_003725295.1). GTDB lineage: Bacteria > Actinomycetota > Coriobacteriia > Coriobacteriales > Eggerthellaceae > Slackia > Slackia faecicanis. The sequence continues at coordinate 47,154 of NZ_QICB01000008.1, read as the reverse complement.
AGGCCCATGGCGTCAAGGCGGCGCAGCACGTAATCGCGGCGCTCGCGATACACCCCCCGGGCCGGCGCCACATCCTGCTCCAAGGCGCGTTCGGCGGCGCGCTGCACGAACGACGGCACCGACGACACCATGTATTGGTGGATCTTGGCCATCTGCGCCGCGATCGACGCGTCGGCAGCCACCCAGCCGAGCCTCCAGCCCGTCATGGCGTAGGGCTTCGAGAAGCTGTCGCACACGATGACGCGGTCGCGCAGGTCGGGATAGCGGCACGCGAAGCCGCGATACGGGAAATCGTCGTACACGAGGCTCGCGTACACGTCGTCGCAGATTACGAACACGTCGTGCTCGCACGCGAACCGCGCGACGGCGGCCAGGCTTTCCTCGTCGTAAGCGCAGCCGGTGGGGTTGTTGGGAGACGTGATAACGATGGCCTTGGTGCGCGGGCTCGCGACGGAGCGCAGCGCCTCGTCATCGATCTGGAATTCCGTCTTGCTCGTGTCGAGCGCCACGAACACGCCGCGGTTCAACGTGACGATCGATTCATACAGGCCGAATGCCGGCGTGGGCACGATCACCTCGTCGCCAGGGTTCATGACGCAGGTCAGCGCCACGAACAGCGCTTCGGTGGCGCCGCAGGTCACGATCACCTCGTCGGCGGAATACGAAAGGCCGCGGCGCGCCATGTGGGCCGAAAGGGTGTTCCTCAAGCCCTCCTTGCCGTTGTTAGGCGGGTAATGCGTATCGTTCGCCTCCAGCGAGACGCCCACTTCCCTTTTCACCTCGTCGGCGGTATTGCCGTCAGGTTCTCCGAGCGTCAGCAGCACGCACCCCGGCGTCTGCTTCGCCTTCGCCGTGATGCGGCGGATGCCCGAAAGCTGCAGGGAGTCGAGCGCGTCGTTCAGTTCGAGAGCCATGCGGCGCTCCTTTCGTGATGGGTGCTGCAGAATATGCAAAGCGCCGCAGGGATCCGCGGCGCTGTTCATGCGAAACGACCGATGCTATGCGCGGTCGGAAATGGCGACGTAATCACGCGCGCTGCCCGTTTTCTTGTAAGCGGGACGCATGATGCGCTTGCCCGAAACGATTTCCTCGAAGCGATGCGCGCTCCAGCCCGCCATGCGGGCGCAGGCGAAGATCGGCGTGAGCAGCTCGCGCGGAATGCCCAAGGCGCCGTAGACGCAGCCGCTGTACAGGTCGACGTTCGCGCAGATGTCTTTGCTCTTGCCCGCTTCGGCCAAAAGCACAGGGGCAAGGCGCTCGATGTTTTCGAGCAGGCGGAACTCGGCCTCGTATTCGGTGCCCTTCACCAGGCGCTCGGCGTACTTGTGGCACAGCTCGGCGCGCGGGTCGGACAGCGTATAGACCGCGTGTCCCATGCCGTAGATGAGTCCCGTGCGGTCGTAGGCCTCCTTCTTCACGATCTTGCGCAGGTAGTCCGCCACCTGGCCCTCGTCGGTTATGTCGGCCACATGCTGTTTGATATCGTCGGTCATCATGAGGGTGCGATTGTTCGCGCCGCCGTGGCGAGAGCCCTTAAGGCTGCCGATCGCGCCCGCATAGGCGGAATACGGGTCGGTATCGGCGCTGGTCAACGCGCGGCACACGAACGTGGAGTTGTTGCCGCCGCCATGCTCGGCATGCAGCATGAGCATGATGTCGAGCGTCTTGGCCTCGGTATCGGTGAACGAGCGGTCGGGACGCAGCATGGACAGAATGGTCTCGGCCGTGCTCTGGCCCTCGACGAAATGGTGGATGAACATCGAATCGCCGTGGAACTTGTCGCGCATGACGTGATACGCGAGCACCATGATGCGCGGCAGGCGCGACAGCAGCATGACGGAGGTGTCGATTTCATGCTCGGCGGAGCGGTCTTCGGCGTTCGGGTCGAAGGCGTAGAGCTGCAGCACCGAACGGGCCAGGCAGTTCATCACGTCGCGCGTCGGCGGCTTCATGATGTAGTTCGCCGTGAATCCGTCGGGCAGGTCGCGCTGTTCGTCGATCATCGAGCGAAACGTCGCGAGCTGCTCGGCGGTGGGAAGCTCGCCCGACATGAGCAGATAGGCGGTTTCCTCGAAACCGAAGCGGTCTTCGGCCACCACGTGATCCACCAGATCGTTGATGCTGTAGCCGCGATACGAAAGACGGCCGCGGTCGGCCACTTTGTCGCCTTCGGACACGACGTAGCCGTGCACGTTTGAAATATTGGTGACGCCTGCAAGCACGCCCGTGCCGTCGGCGTTGCGCAAGCCGCGCTTCACGTCGTATTTAGCGGAGTAATACTCGGGGTCGACCGCATGGATCGACGAGAAATCGCGGTACAGAGGCAGGGTGTCTTTCATGGCGTTCCTTTCATGCATGAATCCCTTCAAGGCATAGAGCGCATGCGGGCGGCAGACGGCAGGATGCGCCCGCCAAATCGGCGCATCGCCCCGGCGCGCACCGGCCCTCCGAGGAAGGCGTGCGCGGCGCGGCTCGCATATCGCAATGCACTATAGTATGCGAAAGTGCCGCGCCTGATAAGCAGATGCGGCACTTAATTGGAAGTTGTTACCACGCGGTTGTGCTACGACAGACGGTGAATGAACAGCCCGCTGCGCAACTTCGGCTCGAACCAAGTCGACTTAGGCGGCATGAGCATGCCGGCGTCCGCCACGGCCAAAAGCTCGCCGATCGCCGTCGGATACAGCGCGAATGCGACAGCCGGGCCGCGCTCGGCCATCTCTTCGGCCGACTTCGCCGCGTCGAGCATCCTCACGCGACGCTCGAGCTCGCCCAGGCCGCGGATGCCGCCGACGAATTCGATGCGCTCGTTCGTGCGCGGGTCCTTGATGTCGAGCATGGGATCGAGCACCAGGTTCTGCAGCAGCGACGCGTCCAGGCCGTCGACCGGGTGGTCGTTTTCGAACTCGGAGCGCACGCCCAGCCCGTACCACTTCCCCTGCAGGTACATCGCCGCCGCGCCCTTGTCGATAGGCTCGAGCGGCGTATCCTGCGCGTGCAGGATCTCGTAGCGTTTGCCCAGTTCGACCATGAATTCGTCCACGGATGCGCCGTTCAGGTCGTGCGCCACGCGGTTATACGGAAGAATGGCCAGCTGGCTTGCGGGGAAAAGCACCGAGAGGAAGAAGTTGAACTCTTCGTCGCCCGTGTAATCGGGATGCTCCTCGCGGCGCTTCAGGCCCACCTTGACCGCGGAGGCGGCGCGATGGTGCCCGTCGGCGATATAGGCGCACGGAACGGCGGCGAAGGCCGCGGCAAGCGCCTCCACCTCGTCAGCCGCGTCGATGATCCACGCACGATGGACGATGCCGTCTTCGGACGTGAAATCGTACAGCGGCTCGCGCGAACGGGCCTGGCCGACCAGCGCATCGACGGCCGCGTCGTCGCGATACGTCAGGAAAATCGGACCCGTCTGGGCGTCGAGGGCGTCGATATGGCGAATGCGGTCCCGCTCCTTTTTCTCGAGCGTGTTCTCGTGCTTCTTGACCGCGCCGTCGAGATAGTCGTCTACAGCGCAGCAGGCCACGATGCCCACCTGGCTTCGGCCGTCCATCACCAGCTCGTACAGATAGAAGCACGGCGCGTCGTCGGACACGAAGGTCCCGTCTGCGACGCGCGCGTCGAGAAGCTCGCGGCCTTTCTCGTACACGGCGTCGGCATACATGTCAGCATCGGGCGCGAACTGGGTTTCCGGGCGGTCGATGTTCAAAAACGACAGCGGCTTGCCTTCGACGGCAGCCGCCGCCTCGGCGCGGTCGTACACGTCGTACGGAAGGGCCGCCACCTGGGAGGCCGCATCCGCCCGAGGACGGACGGCTTTAAAAGGACGGATGAACATAGGAATCCTTTCGCAACGAGAGGCGTTCTGGAGGAAAAGGCGGCATCGCACGAGGCGGCGCCGCGCGGGCGATGCCATCCCGCTTCGCACGCGCCGAAAGCCCCGCGAAACCCGTTTCGACACGCAAGCGAAGCGGGCTCAGGCGGATGCGCGACGGCCGAGCGAGCCGGTCTGAAACCTGGCTCGGCGCGCCTAATTCACCTTATGGACGGTCACGCCGCGCTCGAGATAGTCCATGACCGATCGGGCGGCCATCTTGGCGCAGTTGTCTTCGGCCTCTTTGGTGGATGCGCCCAAATGCGGCATCACGATCGCGCGCGGCATGGCCGCCACGGCAGGATTGGCGAAGTCTGTCACGTAGCGCGCGACCTTGCCCGCTTCGAGAGCGGCGGCCATGGCGGCATCGTCGACCAGCGTGTCGCGCGAGAAGTTCAGGAACACCACGCCGTCTTTCATCTTCTCGATGGCCTCGGCGTTCACCATGCCGATCGTATTCAGCGCGGGAACATGGATGGTCACGTAATCGCAGGCAGGATACAGATCGGACAGATCGGTCACAAACGTCATGTCGGCGGAAATGGAGGCGGCGCGATCGGCGTCGACGAACGGGTCGTAGCCGACGACCTTCATGCCCAGCGCTTCGGCTGCAGCGACGACCTTCGCGCCGATGGCGCCCAGACCGATGACACCCAGCGTCTTGCCGAAGATCTCGCCGCCGGCGAAGGCCTTCTTCGCCTTCTCGGCCGCCTTGCCGACGTTCTCGTCGGCAGCGTTTTCCTGCACCCACGCGATGCCTCCCACGATGTCGCGCGCGGCGAGAAGCATGCCCGCAAGCACGAGCTCCTTGACCGCGTTGGCGTTAGCGCCCGGCGTGTTGAACACGGCGATGCCTGCGTCGGCGCACTTCTGCAGCGGAATATTGTTCACGCCGGCGCCTGCGCGCGCGATGACCTTCAGGTTGGCGGGAAGCTCCATCTCGTGCATATCGGCGCTGCGCACGAGCACGGCATCGGCCTGGGCGATGTCGTCGACCAGTTCGTATTCGTCGGTGAAAACGGCAAGGCCCTCGGTCGAAATATTGTTCAAGCAATGCACCTTATACATGCTGTCTATCCCTTCTTTTGAAACAAGGCGGATTTCTCAAAGAGAAACATCGAAGTGAAAAAGCCCGTGTTTCACGTGAAACACGGGCTTCGTCCCGTTTACGAATTCTGCTCTTCGAACTTCTTCATGAAAGCGACGAGCGCCTCGACGCCCTCGCGCGGCATGGCGTTATAAATGCTCGCCCTCATGCCGCCCACGCTCCTGTGGCCCTTGATGCTTTCGATGCCCGCGGCCTTCGCCTCGGCGACGAACTTCGCATCGAGGTCGGCATCGCCCGTCACGAACGGAACGTTCATGATCGAACGGTCTTCCTTGCGAGCCGTGGCCTTGAACAGCGCGCTCTGGTCGAGGAAATCGTAGAGCAGCTGCGCCTTTTCCACGTTGCGCTGCTTCATGGCCTCCAGGCCGCCCTGGGCCTTGAGCCACTTGAACACGAGGCCGCAAATGTAGATGCCGTAGCACGGAGGCGTGTTGTAGAGGCTCTTGGCATCGGCATGCGTCTTGTACTGCAGCATGGTGGGAACACCCGGAAGCGTCTCTTCGGGAATGAGGTCTTCGCGGATGATGACGATGCACACGCCTGCGGGACCGACGTTTTTCTGCACGCCGCCGTAAATGACGCCGTAACGTTCGACATCGATCGGCTCGGACAAGAAGCACGAGGACACGTCGGCCACGAGCGGCTTGCCCTTGGTGTCGGGAAGCTCGTGGTACACGGTGCCGTAGATCGTTTCGTTCTGGCAGATGTAGACGTAGTCGGCGTCGTCGGAAACTTCGAGCGCCTTCACATCGGGGACATAGCTGAAGTTCTCGTTTTCGGAGCTGCCGATCATGCGGGCGTCGCCGAAGATCTTCGCCTCTTTCCAGGCCTTCTTCGACCACGAGCCGCTGACGACGTAATCGGCCACGCCCGTCTTCATCAGGTTCATGGGAATCATGGCGAACTGGGTCGAAGCGCCGCCCTGCAGGAAGAGCACGCGATAGTTGTCGGGAATGTTCATCAGGTCGCGCAGATCCTGCTCGGCCTCGGTGATGATCGTGTCGAACATCTTAGAGCGATGGCTCATCTCCATGACTGACATGCCGCAGCCCTTGTAGTCGAGCATTTCTTCAGCAGCTTCGCGCAGAACTTCTTCGGGCAGCACCGCAGGTCCTGCCGAAAAGTTGTAAACCCTGCCCATGTCGATGACCTCCTTCGCCGGTCTCAATCATTCGAATCTTTCACGCGGCGCGAAAGCGCGGCGCATCGGATTATTGTAAAGAGAACGGACCGGCCGGCGCACAGGCGGCCGGCGGCGTTGCGAAACCTTACGCGAGCGGCAATTTAGAGGCCCTGTAAACGCGCGTCGCCACAGAAGGAACACGCCGAACGCGGCCGCGGCGGACGAAGGCGTAAAAAAGGCAAGGGAACGCTCCCCCGCCTTTGCGATGATTCGAGAATCTACATGCCGAGAATCTGCATGACCAGAAGGGCCACGGTGAGAACCGTGACGATGGCGACCGTCGCCCAGATGATCGCCTTGCCCGCCCATGTGCTGACATGCTTGCCCATGATGCGCTTGTCGGCGGCGATGAGGGCCATGAACACCAGCAGGACCGGCAAGATGACGCCGTTGATGAACTGCGCGGTGAGCATGATGCCCATGAGGTCCAGGTTCGGAATGAGCACCACCACGGCGGAGAACACGATGACCGACGTGAAGATGCCCTTGAACATAGGGGCTTCCTTCCACGTGAAGTCGACGCCTGCCTCCCAGCCGAAGGCCTCGCAGATGACGAACGACGTGGTCAGCGGCAGCACGCATGCGGCCAAAAAGCTTGCCGCGGTCAGGCCCGCCGCGAACAGGATCTGGGCGTATTCACCCGCGAACGGCGCCAGCGCATTGGCGGCGGCCGCAGCCGAATCGACCGCGACGCCTTGCGGATACAGGACCGCGCCCGTGGTGATGATGATGAACCACGCCACGATGCAGGCCACGATGGTTCCGGTGGTCACGTCCACCTTCTGCAGCATCATTTCCTGCGGATCGTCGGTGACGCCCTTGTCCACCACGTTGCTCTGGGTGAAAAACATCATCCACGGGGCGATCGTGGTGCCGATCATGGCGATCACGAGCGATACGAAATGCGGGTCGGCCGGAACTTGCGGAACAACCGTGGCATAAGCCACATCGCCCCAGTTCGGGCCCGCGAGAAACGCCGCGACCACATAGGTGACGAACACGAGCGAAACCGCCAAGAACACCTTCTCGACGCTTTTATAGCTGCCCTTCACCACGAGTAGCCACACCACAAGCGCCGCCACGGGCACGCTCGCCATGCGCGGGATGCCGAAAAGCTCCATGCCGCTCGCGATGCCTGCGAATTCGCTGAATGTGGTGGCGACGTTGCCGATCAGCAACGCGCCCATGGCGAGCGCGGTAAGGCGGATGCCGAAACGCTCGCGGATGAGGGCGGCGAAGCCCTTGCCCGTCACAGCGCCCATGCGTGCGGCCGTCAGCTGGACCACCAGCAGCAAGACGCACATGACCGGGATCACCCACAGCGCGGCGAACCCGAAATCGGCGCCCGCGGTGGAATAGGTGGATATGCCGCCGGCGTCGTTGCCGGCCATGGCGCTGACCACGCCGGGGCCCATGGCCCCGAGAATCAGGAGCGCCGTGGCGCGCTTCTTCTTCGTTTCGGCATCGGCCCCGCTTTCGGCGGAAACATCCTGGGCCACCTCGAGAGCGCTCTTGTCGCCTTCGCGGACGGCCTGCATGACCTCGTCGTACGAGGCTCCTTTTTTCACAGCGGCCATCAGCCCACCTCCATGATGCGCATGATCACGGCCGTGTACAGCGCCAAGAACATGACGCCGCCGCACACCGCAAGCGCCACTTTCATCCACAGGTTCGTGGTCTTTTCGGTCTCGGTGCTTTCTTCGATGACGTCGAGCGCGTCGTCGACCGTGACCAAGCCGAGCATATGTCCGCTTTCGTCAACGACGGGCAGCGCCACCATGTCGTACTTCGAGATGTCGGAGGCCACTTCCTCTTCGTCTTCGTCAGGCGAAACGGTAATCACGTCGGTGAACATGACGTCGCCGAGGCGGGTTTCGTTATGCGCGAGCACCAGCGTACGCATGGACATGACGCCGACGAGCTTCTCGCTGTCTTCCTCCAGAACGTAGACGAAATGGACGGTCGGGAAATCCTCATCCAGCGCGCGCAGCGTTTCGATGGCATCCCCCACCGTGTCGTCTTCGCTCAGCGCGACGAACTGCGTGGTCATCATGCCGCCCGCGGTGTCGTCGCGGTAGCCCAGCAAGCGCCTGATCTCCGCCGCGTCTTCGACGCCCATCAGGCGAAGCAGGGTTTCGGCCTTTTCATACGGAAGGTCGCGGATGATGTCGGCCGCATCGTCGGGATCCATCTGGCGAAGCAGGCCCGACGCTTCGCGGTCGGTCATGTCGTCGAGGGTTTCCGCCTGGAACTCGTCTTCCAGCTCGGCGATGATTTCCGCCGAACGCGTGTCATCGATATGCTTGAACACCTCGGCGCGCTGCTTCGGGTCGAGCTGCTCCAGAATGTCGGCGACGTCGGCGGGGTGCAGCTCCTCGAGGCGCTTGTGCGTGACGGAAAGCTTCACCTTCGACAGGTCGCGATCGAGCAGGTCCATGTAATTCCAGGCGATGATCTTCTCTTCGACCTTCTTGCCGAAAAGCTTCGCGCCGGAAACCACGGCCTTCTCAAGCAGCGGGTGCAGGCCGCGCAGAATGCCGCGCACACCCACCTCGGCACCCAGAAGGCGCAGCTGCGAACCGGAAGGCGACAGCTTGAGGTCGTTAACGCGCACGACTTTCAGGCCCTGCGTATCGACGATCTGCTGATCGAGCAGATCGCGCGCCAAAAGGACCTCGGTGGGCTGCAGATAGCTGAATCGGATGTTGTACGACTCGGTATTGAGCGTGACTTCGTCTTCGCTAAAGTCTTCGACGTACTTGCGCCAGCTGATCATGAACGGCGTGCGTCCGGGACCGCGGAATGCAAGCGAGGTGATGCGGGGGAACACTTCTCCCGTAGAAATGGCGAGGTCGGAGACCGTACCGAGTTTTTCGCCCGTGGAATCATACACAGGGCGACCAAGCATGTTAGTCAGATAGAACATAAATCCCCTTCATGTACGACAAGCCTTGTCGCGCACGAGGGGCGAGAGCAAGGCTACATCAGGTGAATGTTGTGTTTTCGAACCTTCAAATCGAACCTTTTCTCCCTGTAAATAAAAAAAGGCGCTTACGCGCCGCAACTGCTTCCTTCATGAAAAAGAATGGTGCGCCGTGAGGGATTCGAACCCCCGACGTACTGATTCGTAGTCAGTCCCTCTATCCAGCTGAGGTAACGGCGCATTTCAAAGCAGCTCGTTCATAATAGCAGCCAGTCCAAAACATGTCAAAGACTTTTTCCGCCAATTTTTAAAAATTATCGGCAACGAAGGCGACAGAGAACGCTTCAGGAGCCGCGTCGTCCGAAGCAGCCCCGCAGAGCGTTCCCCTCGCGAAGCGGCCCTGCAAGGGCGCATGTCGGGAACAGGATCGGCGCCGGGATTTTCCGCTGCCGACCCGCGGCGCCAAAAGCAACGAGGGCGCATGCCCCGTCCGCTCCGCCCGTTTTCGTCGGCTCTTCCTCGATCCCGCTCAGAAGCGAGGACGCCTGGACTAGGCTCCAGACATAAAAAAACCGCCTCGGAAGGCGGTCAGATTTCAAATGGTGCGCCGTGAGGGATTCGAACCCCCGACGTACTGATTCGTAGTCAGTCCCTCTATCCAGCTGAGGTAACGGCGCATTTCAGAGTGCTCATTTATAATATCTCGCAGCAGGTGCGTTGTCAAACACTAATTTCATTTTTTTTCATTTTTTGTTCGGTATATTCCAAATGAAGCATGTTCCAAACGAAGCGAAGAAGGGAGCCCGCCCGTGTCCGATAATCGAACCAGCTCCATCATCGAAGAAAAAACCCTGGTCAGGCGCTATATCCGCGCCAAAAGGAACGCCCTTTCCCATCAGGAGCGCGCTGCGAAGTCACACGCGCTATGCACCAAGCTCGCAGGACTGCTCGGCATCGGCGCGGCGGCGGAAAGCGCCGAAAACAGCGCGGCGCGCGTCATCGCGCACGATCGCGCCCTCGACATGCCGGCCTTGCGCGAAGGCGGCACGGTGGCCCTTTACGCCGCGTTCGAAGACGAAGCGAACCTGGACGAGCTGATCGGCCTTTGCCACCGCAACGGAATGAACGTCGCCCTTCCCTGCATGAACCCGAAAGGCAGCAGCAGGCCGATGGAAATGCGCACGATTGCGCATGACGCCTGGCAAGCGGGCGAAGTCCCCTTCGTGAGCAATCCGCTGCTCCGCATGAAGCCCGACGACGAGGCGCTCGCGGCCTTCCCCGCAGTCGACCCCTCGGCGATCGACGCCATGATCGTTCCCCTTGTCGCCTTCGACGAAAAACGCAGGCGCCTCGGCTACGGAGGAGGCAACTACGACGCCTACCTTTCGCTCGTATCCCCCGCATGCCGCGTCATAGGCGTCGCCTTCGAAGAACAGCGCGTCGACCGCGTTCCCACGGAAGAGCACGACCTGCCGCTTCCCTGCATCGTGTTCGCATAACAAGCCATGGCGTCGAAGTCGACGAAATCTTGACCGACGGCGCTTTTCCGGCCCGGCAACAGAAAGAGGAAAAAGACGGGGAATGCGCCGACGGGCATTCCTGCTATCCGAAAAGGACGGCGAGAGGAACCAGGACGGCCCCGCGCCAAGGCTCGTGAAAACAGCCTAGTTCGGAAAGAGTCGACGGAAAGTCGACCGACCGCCATTCAGCGACGGTTGAAAAAGAAAAGGCCACCGGGTAAGAAGCGCCCAATGGCCTGAAATTACGTATGGAGCGGGTGACGGGGTTCGAACCCGCGAATGAAAGCTTGGGAAGCTTTTGCCTTACCACTTGGCCACACCCGCACAAAAACGTTGAACAGTATAGCGCTTTTCCTTCGCTGCGATCGGGAAAAGCGCTATACGGACGGAAGCTATTTCGCAGCTCCGATGCGGCAGATCGTAGTGCCGCAATCGGGGCACTTGCCCTTGGTGATCGGCTTGCCGTTCTTGGTCGTGCCCTCGACGGGATCCTGCATGACCTTCTTAGCCTTGCATTTCACGCAGTATGCCTCGATCGCCATTGTTACCTCCAAACTTCAGGCGGGGAACCCCCGGAGAGACGGGCCGTCTGAGCAGCCCTCATACGAATCCTATGATAGCGCACTTGCAAGACGCCCACGAGAAACCCTTATTCGGCGACGGTGTTCATAAAAAAGGCCGCGCATATTCACGCGGCCTTTTCGTTGCTAGATGTTCTTCAGCAGCTCGATGACCATATCGGCGCTGCGATCGAGCGCATCGAGATCGATGTTCTCGATGATGTCGTCGGCCTCGCCATAGCGGGCCGGCTTGTTGCCGTCCATGCCGACCAGCGTCATGGCCTGCATGCGATGCTTCTGCGCGTAGCTCGCGGCGCTCTCGCGCCAGTCGATCCTGTTCGCCAGAATGCTGATGCCCGACGCCTGGGACGCCTTACGGATGAATCGCTTCATGCGAGGCGAGCACGACGCCTGCCTGAGCTCGCCTTCCTTCTCGAGGTAGGAAAGCGTGCCTGCGCCGAGCGACTCCAGGTTCACGATCACGGCGCCGCGCATGTCGGAAGCATGCTCGGCCAAAAACGCCTTGATGCCGCCGTTGCCGGCAAGCTCGGAACCGAGAGCGACGAACCACACCTCGGTGTTGATATCGCCCGCCGCAAAGGAGTAGATTTGCTGGACGTCCTCTTCGTAGGGGTCGTCCTCGGACACGGGCTTTTCGCCCTTCGCTTCGGCCGCGGCATTGGCCGCCGCCAGAGCGGCCGCGAAGGCGTCGTGGGAAACGGCGGGAGCGCTCAGGCGGGAATGGCCCTCGCGGAACTCGCCTTCGCCCTCTTCGTCTTCCCTACGCGGCATGCGCGCCTTGATGCCGTCGAAGGCGCCGCCCTGCCAGTCGTCTTCCTCGTTACGGAAGCTCTCCCAGCTGCCGCGGGCCTTGCCTGCGGTGCGGGCGTCGAAATCTTCATCGACGTCGAGCCATTCGTGAGCGCTCTGCTCCTCTTCTTTCTTCTTCTTGCGGCGGAACTTGCCGAAGAAGCGGCCGACGCGAGACTGGGGCATTTCCACGTAGCCGGGACCGGCGAAGGCGCCCGTCTCCGTGAACTCCTCCTCGAACACCGAGTCGTCGGCGTCGTCGACGTACACCTCTTCAGGGTCGACGTTCTCGATCAGCTCGTCGCCCACGGGCGCGACGCCTGCAGCGCCGACCGGGGCGAACGAACCCGTCAGGCTGACGCTCGTGTTCTGGGACTGCGCCGCGTCGACGCGTGCGAACGAACCGGTTGCGCCGGACGGGCCTTCGATGGAAGGCAGGCTGATGGCCAGAAGGTCTTTGGCCGCCTCTTCGCCCTTCGACTCGGCCGCGCTTGCCAAGGGAGCGCGCTGGCGAAGCTCGTCGAAAGAAACGGGCTTCGGATCGGCCGCCATGGCGGGCAGCGTGATGCTCGGAAGGTCGACCACGGGAACGCGGGCCTCGATGATGCGGTCGGCCTGCTTCGGAGCCGGCACGACGGGCGCAGGCTGCACCGCAGCGGGCTGGACCGGCAGAACCGCCGTCGAAGCGGCGTCGACGGCCGGTTCGGAAACGGGCTGCACGGGCTCGGAGACGACGCCCTCCACGGGAATCGAAGTCACCTCGGCGGACGACGCCACGGGGGCGGCCTCCTCGACGGCGACCGTCATGTCCTTGACCTCTTCGTCCGTCAGCGTGACCACGGAGCGCTCCTTGCGGGCGCGGTCCATCATTTCCTGAGAGCGGTCTTCGGGCTCTTTGTAATACATCATCTGCGGCGACACGGGCACGGTGGCGTCGGCCGGAAGCGAAGCGGCCTCGACCGGCTGGGCCTGTTCGACCTGCTGTGCAGGCTCTGCGGCGACGGACTCAGCCGCAGGCACAGGCTCGGCCGCAGGTGCAGGCACAGGCTCGGCCGCAGGTGCAGAAACGTCGGCTTCGACCGCTTCGACGGGCGCGCAAGACGCCTCGGTCGCGGCGACACGCAACGCATCGAGGTCGAGCGAACCGGCGTCCGACACCGCGGGCATGGCCGTGGTGGCTCCGGCCTCGAAGGCCTCGGCAGGCGCGGTTTCGGCCTGCGGCGCGGCAGGCTCTGCGCCTTCAGTCTGAACAGGCTCTACGTCGGCCTGGGCAGAAGCCTCAGGCGTCTCGGACGCAGCCTGGGCTTCGCCCTGGGTTTCGCTCTGGACCTCCTGGTCGGCGGCGGGAGCCTCTTCCTCGACGGTTTCAGAAACGGCCTCCGCCTCGACGGCGGTCAGATCGTCTTCATAAGGAACCTGCTCGACGGAGCCGGGAATCTCCTGGATTTCAATCGGCTCCTCTTCGGGCATGGTCTCTTCCTCGACGATGCGTCGCTCATCGGGGAAATCGGCATAACGGGAACGATAGGAAGATTCGCTCTTGCCCAGAAGAGGCTCGCTCTTGCGGGCCTTCTCGGTGGCCTTGAGGTACCACTCGGGCACGGTGGGCGCGGGCTTGGCTTTCGCGGCCTCGGCTGCCAGGCGCATTTCCTCCTCGATGCGGGCGCGCTCGGCGGCTTCGGCCTCGGCGGCCAGGCGCTCGGCCTCCTCCTGCTCGCGGCGCGCGGCTTCGGCGGCCTCGGCGGCTTCATGCAGCTCGGCGGCCTTCGCGGCGGCGGCGGCAAGCGTTTCGATCGGGGCGCTGGTCAGAGCGCTGCGCGTTTCCTTGCGGGCGCGGCTGAGGTCTTCTTCGGAAGGATCGTCCGACAGGTATTCGTCCCTCGACGGGCCTTCAGCGCCGCCATGCTCATAAGAAAGAGATGCGCCGTCGGGAACGACACCCGCGGCGCGCGCCGTTTCTTCATCATGCATGACACCTTCGGCGAGCGGCTCGCCTTCGGCCTCGCCGTTTCCGATGCGGCGGGCCACCTCGAGCATCACGGCGATGCCCGATGCGTTGGAATTGGCGCCCTCGTTGTATGCGGACGCCTTCTCGAGCGCGATGAACGCGGCGGGGACGCCCACCGCGACCAACAGCACGACGGCGATGACCAGGCACGCCGTGGCGCCGACGCCCTCGCCCGCGAACGCGAACTGGCGAATGAGCAGCACGATGGGCAGCAGGCACATGGAGGCAAGCGCCGCATACTGCATGGGACGCCTGATAGAGGGAAGGAACCCTGCCAGGTCGTGGCGGACCTTGCCGCTGTCGTAATTGGCCACCAAGATGACCTTGCGCCTACGGGCGCCCGCGCCGTCGGGATCGTGGGCGGGCTCGTATTTCGCCACGACGTTCTGGCTCACGCCCTTCATGAAGAGCTGGGACAGAACGGGCTTGTCGAAGCTTTCGGCCACGAACACGGCCGCGGAAAGAACCGACGCCACGACGGCGGGAATGGCGGCAACGGGGAGGAACAGACCCAGCAGCACCGCGACGATCGTCACGATATAGCAGATAAGCTTGGGCATATCCGCATTCGAACTGCAGGTGAAATCCTCGATGTTCACCGGGAGGCGCGTTTCCTTCTGGAAACGCTCGGTTATATAAAGAGCCGCCTGCTGCTCCTCTTCGGTACCCGCGGGGCGGGGGCCGATCTCTTGGGAGAGATAGGCGATATGGTCGATAGGTTTGCTCATACGGGCCTTCTTAATCTTCCTAGCCACATGGATAAGGGCATATTCGTCTGAAGTATATCCTATTCGCCCGGCCGTCCTAGGTAATCCCTAATAAACGCATCCGATTCCGCAGCACGTTTGCGAGCGTCCAAATAACGCGAGCGCGTCTCCGAGGTTTGCGCGTCGAGCCTGTCCAAAATAGGCTGCGCCGGCCGCTCGGGAAGCGCAGCGGCGAGCTTCACCGCTTCGGCGTCGGCCTTGTTGTACGACTCGTTGAACGATTCCGCCGTGGCCTTATCTTGAATATAGATGGCCTTATCGCTTTCGATCGCGTACCCGTTTTGCTCCCTTTTCTTGTCGATCAGCGCCGCAAGGGCCGAAAAATCGGCGGAGGGGCATCGTTCCTGCGCGGAAGACAGGCTCGCCTTCGCCTCGTCGAGCAGCGCGATGGCCTGCTCGGACTTGCTTTGCGAAGCGGACACGTTTTCCACCGTGGTATCGACGACCAGGTCGGCGGCCTCTTTCATCAAGCCGTCCGCCTCGAGCACGCGCTGCCAGCATTCCTGCACCGCTTCCACGCCGCCGCGGGCGTCGCTATCGGCATGAAGCAGCGCTTCGGCGTACTTCATCATGTCGCGGCGCGCATCGGCCGATACGGACACCTGGCGCGCGGCGTCTTTTCCGGGGGAATCGCCCATCGCCTGAAAGGCTTCGTCGGCGAAGGCGCATGCGGCGTTGAGATGCACGCCCGCGTCTTCCATGCCCTGCTCGAGCGATTCGAGTTCTTCCGCCGTGACGGTCGATTCGTCCTTCATCACCATATCGTCCATGCTGAGCACGAGCGAATCGGCCTTCTTGATTTCGTCGAACGCCTGGGAAAGCAGCGCCAGATTCGCCCTGCCCTGTTCGTAGACGTTCGCGGCGAACAGCACGCCGGCGCCGATTCCCACGCAGCAGCAAAGCGACGCCACGGCGATCGCGGCGGCGCGGCGAACCCGGCGGTTTTTCTTCCTGCGCTTGATCTCTTTCTCGGGATCGCGCAGCGCGCGCTCGCGATTGCGCTGGTCGCGCGTGGGCTTTTTCGCCCGGGCCGTGCGCGCGCCGGCCGCGGGACGCTCCGCCGAAGCGCCACGCTCCGCCGGCCGCGCCTTCTTTTTCACGGACGCCTTCTTCTCCTGCGCAGACGAAGAAGCCGCGGGCAAAGCGGGCAGCTTCTCGTCTTTCGCGGACAGGCGGCGCTCCTTTTTCGAGGAGACCGTGAACAGCGACAGATCGCCCAGCTTGACCTTGGGGTCGGCTTCGCCCAGCTCGTTATCGGCCCGGCTCTTCAGGCCATCGAGCACCGAAAGGGAAATCTCGTTGGATGTTCCCGCCGTATTCTTTTTAATATGCACGCTTGCGCCGATGCCCCTGAAGGAGCGGCCGCCTTTCATGCCGGCCATGCGCTACAAGTCCCGCCCCGCCGACGCGCGGCGCACGATTTCGACCGCCTCGGCGGCCGAGCATGCCTTCACGTTCTTCGAAGGAAGGGAGCGCAGGAAGGTTTTCCCGTAGCCCTTGGTCAGCAGGCGCCTGTCGGCCAGCACGAGCACGCCCGTATCGGTGGACGTGCGGATCAGACGGCCGGCCGCCTGTTTGATTTCGATGACGGCCTGCGGAAGCGTGTAGTGCGACCATGCCGCCGAATCGCGCAAAGCGCGCTCGCACGAAAGCGGATCGGTCGGCTTGGCGAACGGCAGCTTGGGAATGACCACGCCCTTGAGCGTGGCGCCCGGCGCGTCGAACCCCTCCCAGAAGCTTTTCAGGGCGAACAGCGACAGATGCTCGTCTTTCAGGAAATCGTCGCGCAGGCCCTTCGTGGAAACGCCCCACTTCTGGCACACCAAACGCAGACCCTCCTCCTTCATAAGGGGATCGACGGCCTCGAAGCACGCCTCCATTTCGCGGCGGTTGGTGAAAAGCGTGAGCATACTGCCCTGCTGGGCCACATGGAGCTTCGCCAGAAGCGCCTGAAGCGCCTCGAGGTAGCCCGGCTGGTTGGGTTCGGGAATATCATTGACCACCAGCACTTGCATGTTCGCGTCGAAATCGTAACTCGAGCCCAGAAGGCACGTGTCGGCGCGCGACGGCTCGCCTTCGTTGAGGCCCATGGCCGTCATGAAGCTTTTGAAGTCTTCGCCGATCGTTACGGTGGCGCTGGCGTACACGACGCTCTGCGTTTGCTCGTACAGGGTTTCGCCGAGCATCTGCCCCACGTCGACTACCTGGGCCTGCAGCTCTTCGGCCACGCGCTCCGGCTTGCGCGAAAGCTTCGCGGAATAGACGAACCTCGGATCGGCCGCCTCCATGATCAGCTCGCACGACTGCAGCATTTCCTTCGCGTCGATGACCGTCGTGGCTATATCACGCTGGCAATCGGCCACGCCGTCCACGCCTTCGAGGAACGCGATGAGCTCGTTGCCCGCCGCGATCAGACGTTCCGCCTGTTCACGGAAGGTTTTCGCGAATCCGCGCAGCGCGGCGAAACGCTCGTCGGAGCGCACGGCGTCGTTGATCCACAGGTCGATGGTCTCGTAGCTTCTATTGCCCTTGTTGGTATCGCACGCCACGAGGTCTTTCATATGGCGGGCGTACTCGAGCGCCGCCTCGGAGAATTCCTTTCCGCGGGCGCGCGCCTTTTCGGTCAGGCCGAAGAACAGCGTGCTCGCCTCGGGCTGCTTTCCCGAATCGAGCGGCGCGCGGCGCTCGAGGCGCACGAACGGGTTCCTTTTCGCATCTTCGGAAGCCAGCCTGTTGGCAAGGCGGACCATCTCGGACGCGTCGAGCTTGACCGCCAGCGCGCGGCGGGCCTCGGCTTCGGCGCCGTGAGCCTCATCGACCACCCAGAAGCGGATCTCGGGCAAAAGGCCGCGGTCGGCGGCGAGGTCGCAGAAGAACAGCGAATGGTTCGTCACCACGATATGGGCGTGCTCGGCCTTCTTGCGCACGCCGTGCACGAAGCACTGGGTGCCGTAATACGGGCACTTGCGGCGCAGGCAATCGCGCGACGAGGTGGTGAACGCATAGCGCGGCAGAGCCTTGAAATCGAGCTTCAAGGCGTCCATATCGTCGTATTCGGTTTGCTCGATGAACGAAAGCAGGGCCGCGATCGAAGGCGCCTGGCTCACCTGCTTGCCCATGACCGTCACGCTGCGCGCGCCGTCATGCACCAGGCGGTCCACCAGGCGAAGGCACGGATAATGGGAAAATCCCTTCAGCGCCACGTAATCGAGCGTGCCCAGGCCGCGCTTCCCGAGCGCGGCGCGCAGCAACGGAAGCTCCTTGTACACGATCTGGTCGAGCAGCGCGTTCGTCTTCGTGGCGACGCCCACCGCCGCATGGCTGCGCAGAGCCGTCAGGGCGCTCGGCAGCAGATACGCCATGGACTTGCCGACGCCCGTGCCGGCTTCCACCACAAGGTTCGTCCCCGTGGAAAACGCCTTCAGGACGCTATCGGCCATGATGGACTGCTCGACGCGCGGCTCGAATTCATCGTACAGGCCGCCTACCACGCCTTCCCTGGAAAACGCCTCTTCCACCTCGCGGGCGTCGGGAAACTCGATCGAGCCGGTATAGCGCTCGATCGCCGCCGATTCCTCATCCTGCGCGAGATGCGCCAGACGCGCATGGCGCAGGCCGCGAACGGTCATCGGGTAGCGCTTCGCAACGATATCGGTGCCGCGCGCGGCCTCTTCGACCGCGGCCATGCTCGAGGCCATGCACGAAAACACGGCGCCCGTGGGCCATTCCTCGACCGGCGCCAGGCCGGCAATATATTCAACCAGGTCAAGCGGCATTTCTGCGATAGCCGCCAACAGAATGCGGTATACGGCGCACAGCGCTTCCACGTCGGCGTCGGCGCGGTGGGTGGAAAGCGGGGCGTCGAAGGCTTTCACCAAATCGATGAGCCTGTGCGAGCTCAGACGCGGCAGCGCGATGCGGGCCAGGTCGAGCGAGTCAACCCAGAGGTTTTCCATCAGAGGATAGCCTGCCGGGCTCTTGGTCGTGAACCCCTTGTCGAAGGCTGCGTTGTGCGCCACCACGGTAGCGTCGCCGACGAATTCGGCAAGCAGGGCGCGCGCCTCTTCGGGCGAAGGGGCGTCGGCCACGTCTTCGTCGTGGATGTCGGTCAGGCGGGCCACGTCGTCGGGAATGGGCTTGCCGGGATTGACGAACGTGACGAACCAATCGGTGATTTCGCCCCGCTCGAGACGCGCGGCGGCAATCTGGGTCAGTTCGTCATGATTCTGGGAAAAGCCGGTGGTCTCGGTATCGAGCACCACGACGTTGCGGTCGAGCTCGCCGAAATCGGAACGCTCGGCAACCTCCTTGAGGCGGGCGTAGCGCCGCACGATATCCTCCGGAGTGCCTTGGGAAACGAAGTCGTATACACTCATATTCTGCATAATGAAATCTTTCATTTCGGTCATATTCCGCTAGCCTATCACGAAAGGAACCACATGCCTACAAACGCATCCGATGTCTATTTCGGCTCCTATATCCGTTTCCAAACCCCCGATAAGCAGACGGGCGCGGTCATCGCGGGATCGGATTACGCGGTCGGCGATTGCGGCGAAGTGGTCTGGCAGCTCGACGAGAACAAACGCCAGCAGGCGTGGCTGAAAAACCCCTACGGGCAGACCTTCGCGTACCTGAGCCCGTCCGATTCTTACAAGCTCGCCATCTACCACGCCAAAGGATGGGTCATCCGCTACGTGCTCAGCTTCACCGCCTATAGCGAAGAGCCCGACCCGGGCGTCTATTGGGGACAGGTCGCGATCTTCGCCTACGCCCCGCGCTACGCCGACGAATTCGAGCGCTTCGTGAAAACCTTCGCGCTGGCCGCCGCCGACGGCTCGCGCCCCGATCCCTCTTTGAGCCCGTCCGGCGTGGCCACGGTGCTCGCCGATCCCGAATCGTGGACGCCTTCCAACAAGGTGAAGATCCCCAAGGGAAACGGCCGCACCGCCATCCTCAAAGACCATCGCAGCATCCACGACAAGATGCTCGACAAAGGCCGCAGCGGCAACGTGGGGTGCTACATCATCAGCTGGGCGTTCATCTTCGCCGTCATCGCGCTGGTCGTTTGGATCCTTCATTCCATGGGAATCATCTAACCCCAACCCGCTCCGCCGTGCCGAAAGAGAGGGCCGCCCGATCGAGGGCGGCCCATTTGCTTTCGAGGCGCGATGCGCGCTTTATCGAAGAGGCTCGCTATGCGAGAGCCATTTCGATCAGCTTTTCGCACACATCGCCGAAATCCATGCCCACGGCGCGCGCGGCGTCGGGAATCAAGGACGTGTCGGTCATGCCGGGCAGCGTGTTGGTTTCGAGCACCCAGCAGCGGCCCTCTTCGTCGAGCATGATATCGGTGCGCGAGATGCCCTTGCAGCCCAAAACGGCATGGGCGGCCACCGCCATGCCCTGGGCCTGATCGGTGGCTTCTTCAGAAATGGGGGCCGGGCAGATATGCGTGCTTCCGCCAGCGGCGTATTTCGCGTGATAGTTGTAGAACTCGTCGTCGTTCGACAGGATCTGGATCACGGGGAAAGCGGTCGGGTCGTCGGAGCCCATGACGCCCACGGTGAGCTCGATGCCGTCGATGAACTGCTCCACCATGGCCTCGTCGTCAACCGCGAGGGCGGTGTCGAGGGCGGCCTGCAGGTCGGACGCGTCGCGCACGATGGTCATACCCAGCGAGCTTCCCTCGGTGGAGGGCTTCACGACGCAGGGAATGCCGCAGGTGTCGACGATCTCCTGCCTATCGGCATCGTCGAGCACGTCGTTGCGGCCGACGAGGACCGATGCGGCCACGCGCAGCCCGGCGCTTTCATAGAGCTCCTTGGACTTGCCCTTGTTGATGGCGATCGCGTTGGAAAGAATGCCCGAGCCGGTGTAGGGAATGCCGAGCGTCTCGAGGAAACCCTGCATGGTTCCGTCTTCGCCGCCCTTGCCGTGCAGGGCCAGAAACGCCACGTCGAAGGTCTCTTCGACCAGCCTTTTCAGGTCGTCGCGCGAAGCGGGGTCGATCATCGTGACCGCAAAGCCCTTCTCTTCGAGCGCACGGGCGCAGCACGTTCCAGAATTCAGCGACACCTCTCGCTCGCCGCTCGTTCCTCCGTACAGAACCGCGACCGCGTAGTCTTTCGGGTTTCCTGAATAAGCCATTATCCGTCCTTACCGTGTACGACCTTTCCGCGCCGAAAAGCGCAGAAGGACTCTTCTTGCCGCATCAATATATCCCAACGGGTATATGTTATGAAGTTCCTTCGTGGGAACACATCGAAGCATTATCATTGAACCGCCGATAAATGTTTCCGGTTCTCGTAAGAAAAGGGGTACCACCATGAAAATCTATCGTTGCAAAGTCTGCGGTTATCTCCACGTCGGCTCCGCGCCCGAGGAATGCCCGATGTGCCACGCCGGCCAGGTCGCATTCGTCGAGTACCAGCCCGCTGACGTGACCGGCACCAAGACCGCCGAGAACCTGGCCGCCGCCTTCGCCGGCGAGTCCCAGGCCAACCGCAAGTACACCCTGTGGAAGCACATCGCCGAAGAGGCCGGCGAAGAAGCAGCCGCCGCTGCTTTCGATCGCCCCATGGCCGAAGAAACCGCCCATGCGCTCGCCGAGGCCGTGTACCTGGGCATGTTCGGCGGCGTGAAGGAGAACCTCGAATCCGCAGCTGCCGGCGAGCAGTACGAGGAGGAGAGCATGTACCCCGAGTTCGCCAAGGTCGCACGCGAAGAGGGCTTCGAGGACATCGCCCACTTCTTCGAGATGACCGCGAAGTTCGAGGGCGCCCACAAGGCCGGCTACAAGAAGGCCGCCGAGGCGCTGTAGCGAATCATTCGCCAAGCCTATGAAAAAGCCACCCGGAATCGGGTGGCTTTTTTTCGTGCCGCCGGTCGGGCGGGCGATGCGCGGCGCGCGAGAATGCTTTAGCGGCGCATGTTCTTCAGCTGGCCGCAGGCGCCCGCGATATCGGAGCCGCGCGAATTGCGAAGCGTGGCGTCGATGCCGCGCTTTTCGAGCTCGGAAACGAAGCGGTTCACGGTTTTCTCGCTGCTCGGCTGCAGCACCGAACCTTCGATTTCGTTGATCGGAATCAGGTTGACGTGGCACATGGTGCCGCGGCAGAAATCGATCAGGGCGCCCAGGTGCTCGTCGTCGTCGTTCAAGCCGTCGATCATCACGTATTCGTAGGTCACGCGGCGGCCGGATTCGTCCTGGTATGCGCGGATATCCTGCTTCAGGTCGGACAAGGTCTGGTGCACCATGGAGGGCATGAGCACGTCGCGGGTCTTCTGCAGCGCGGAATGCAGCGAGATGGCCATCGTGAACTGCTCGGGCTCGTGGGCGAATTTCCTGATGCCGGAAAGAATGCCGCAGGTGGAAATGGTGATCTTGCGGGCGCCGATGTTCAGGCCGTCAGGCGAATTCACAAGCCTCATGGCGGCCATGACGTTGTCGTAGTTCAAGAACGGTTCGCCCTGGCCCATGCCGACGAGGTTGGTCACGCGCATGCCCATGTCTTTCTGGGCGATCAGCACCTGGTCGACCATCTCGCCCGGCAGCAGATTGCGCGTGAAGCCCTCTTTGCCCGTCGCGCAGAAGATGCAGCCCATGGCGCAGCCCACCTGCGTGGAGAAGCACACCGTCAAACGGTCCTGGGACGGAATGGCCACCATTTCGGCGGCGGCTCCGTCGGAGAAGCGCACGATGTATTTCCTCGTGCCGTCGGTCGACACGCGCTTGTCGACCACTTCGGCACGATGCAGAGGTGCTTCCATCTCGAGACGTTCTTTCAGCGCGGCCGGAAGATTGCTCATATCGTCGTACGAATCGACGCCCTTCTGGTACAGCCACTGCATGAGCTGCTTCGCGCGGAAACGGGGCTGGCCCCATTCCTTCATCAGGGCGCAGATGCCCTCGTACGAATACGCTTCAATTCCTTGTGCCATGGATTCTCCTTCGGCGTGTATCGAACGAGGCCCCGACAGCGCGTGCGCCCGGGGCCTCGAAACCTTCGTTATTCGGGATTGCTCATCATATCGAAGATTCGCTGCAAATCCGCTTCGTCCTTGAACTCGATTTCGATTTTATTCTTGCCGTTCGCGCTCTTGACGCGCACCTTGGTATGGAGCGTCGCGCCGAGCGTTTTGGCGGCCTTGCGATACAACGGCGGCGCGGGCGGCTTCGGCGGATTGTTTGCCGCCGCCTCTTTGCCCGCGATCAGGCGCGCAAGCGCTTCGGCCTGGCGGACGGACAGCTTTTCCTCGCGCAGCTTGTCGGTGAGCTTTCGCCTGCCTTCATCGGACGGGATCGAAAGAATGGCGCGGGCGTGGCCGGCCGAAATCTTCTCTTCGAACAACAGCTGCTGAGCATCTTCGGGCAGGTCGAGCAGGCGCAGCGCATTGGCCACGGTGGAGCGGCCCTTGGACACGGCGGCGGCCACGTCGGCCTGCGTCTTGTTGCCGCTTTCCATCATGCGCTTGTATCCGTAGGCCTCTTCCATGGGGTTCAAGTCGCTGCGCTGGAGATTCTCGATCATCGCCAGCTCCAAGACCTTGTCGTCGTCAGCGTTCTTGATGCGCACGGGAACCTTCTCAAGACCCGCGAGGCGGCTTGCCTGCCAGCGGCGCTCGCCCGCGATGATTTCGTAGCCTTCGCCCGACTCCCTCACCAAGATGGGCTGAAGCAGCCCGTCGCGGGCGATCGACGCGGAAAGCTCCCGGAGCTCGTCGGGGTCGAGCTGCCTGCGCGGTTGGTCGGGGTTCGGGAAGATGCGGGAAACCTCCACTTCGTCGGACAGGCGGGCGCGCTGCGCGGCATCGGCCGCAGACGCCCCTTCCCCGCTTGCGGCGGCGGCGTCTTCGACGTGCTCTTCCGTCGCGGCCTCGTAGCCGCCGATCAAAGAGCTCAGGCCGCGGCCCAGGCCGCCCTTGGTATTCCTAGCCACGACGCACCACTTCCTTCGCCAGATCGCGGTACGCCTGGGCGCCCTTGCCCGTGGGATCGTACTCGGTGATGGGCTGGCCGAAGCTCGGCGCCTCGGACACCTTCACGGAACGCGGGATCACCGCGTCGAACACCAGCTTCTCGAAGAAGCCGCGCACCTCGCTTGCCACCTGCTTGGACAGCGTGGTGCGGCCGTCGTACATGGTCAGCAGCACGCCGAATATATCGAGCGAGGGGTTGAGATACGTTTTCACACGCTTCATGGAGTCGAGCAGCTTGGTCACGCCCTCGAGCGCATAGAACTCGCACTGGATCGGAATGAGCAGCTTATCGGCGGCCACGAGCGCATTGACCGTCAGAAGGCCGAGCGACGGCGGGCAGTCGATGAACACGTAATCGTATTTGCCGCGAACCGAGCCGATAGCTTCTTTCAGCCTGTTCTCGCGCGCCATGGCGGAAACAAGCTCCACCTCGGCGCCTGCCAGGTTGATGGTCGCGGGTGCCACGTCCAAGCCGTCGCACACGTCGGGAACGATCACGTCGAGCAGCGTGGTTTCGTCGTCGATCAAAACGTCGTACACGCAGCGGTCGAGTTCGCCTTTTTCGATTCCCAGGCCGCTCGACGTGTTGCCCTGGGGATCGAGGTCGACCAGCAGCACCTGCTTGCCCAACTCGCCCAACGCGGCGCCCAGATTGATGGCCGTCGTCGATTTGCCGACGCCGCCCTTCTGGTTCAGGATGGCGATGACCTTCGTCGCGCCCACCACGTGCTTCACCGGCTTTTTGTCCGCATACGTGCGCAAGGGCGTCGCCACGAACGTGTGCATGCCTTCATCGACCGGCTCGTCCGCGGCCGGCTCGGCGCACACCTCGCGCTCGACGACGCGCGCATCTTCGAGCCCTTCGTCTTTTTCTTCGGCATGGGAAGCGGGAGGAATCGAAACCTCGGGCGTTTCGTGATGGCTCACTTGACGCTTGAAACTATCAAACAATCCCACGGATTCCTCCTCGAACGCGGCGATGATTCCAATGAATGCGGCTCGTACGCGAAAGCGCTGCCAACATAGAGAAAAGCGATGTTTCACGTGAAACATCCGGCCGATGCGACATAAACGGCCTGATTACTCGATTTCGTTATTATAGCGTTCGCCGGCATGGCGCATCGCCGTATTGGAAACCCGCTCTTTTTCTTTAAATCCCTCTGAAACGAATCGGGCGGCTGCAACATGTTTCACGTGAAACAGCATGCAGCCGCCCGATGGTTTCCGCCGCGATGGACGGATTCTCGCCGAAACTTCTCGCGACGGGAAGTTTCGGCGAAGCCCTCCCCTTAGCGAGGACGCAGCGGGTCTTTCTGAGCGAGGCCCACCCTGCGCGGAAGCTTGACGCGCGGCTTGCCCGTCTTCTCGAACACGAAGATGCAACGCGTCGAACCGTCGCTCAGAGAGAAATCGCGGCGCTCTTTCAGCGTAAGCCCCACCATGTCCTGGATGCCGAGCGCGCACGACAGCTCTTCCTCGGACGGCTGCGCCTTGTAGCACACCAGGCGGCCGCCGCGTTTCAGAAGCGGAGAGGCGAGCTCCATCAGCGAGCCCAGAGCGCTCAGCGCGCGAGCCGTGAGCACCGAGAACTCCCCCGCTCGCTCGCGGCCGAGGTCTTCGATCCTGCCTGCATACACGTCCACCTTGTCGCCCAAGCCGAGCTGCGAGGCGACGCCTTCGAGGGCGCGCACCTTCTTCTGAACCGAATCCACGAGCAAAGTCTGCCTTCCCGTCATGACGCACATCGGCATGCCCGGGAAACCGCCGCCGGTGCCCAGGTCGGCATATGCGCCTTCGGGCGCGTCTTCGACGAAGGGAAGACCCGTCAGGCTGTCTTCCAGATGAAGCACGATTCCTCCCTCTTCGGAAAGAATCCTGGTGAGGTTCATCGTCTCGTTCACCTTCATGATCGCATGCAGGTCGTCCATCAACAGGCGCTCCTGCGCCTCGTCGATGTCGATGCCATGGCATTGCGTCATGATGTCTGCCAAGCGGCCCATATCCACCTCTTTCGCGTATTCGGTACGGCGCCATCATTGTATCCGAGCGCACGGCCTGCGCCCGCCGCGACGCCTCGCCCATAAAAAACGCCGCCTTGATGATGGAAGGCGGCGTTGCGGCGGCCCCTCGCATTCAAGGAGCCGCCCGATTCTGCAGGTGCGAATCTTCTAGCGGGGAATGACCACCACGTGGCGGGCGCTGCCCTCGCCTTCGGACGCAGTTTCCACATCGTCGCGGTTGCGCAGGGCAAGGTGGACGATGCGGCGCTCGTACGGAGTCATCGGACGCAGCTTGATGTTGCGATCCTGGGAGACGGCGCGACGGGCGGCCGACTCGGCGATGGACTCGAGCTTCTGACGCTGACGGTTCTTATAGCCTTCGACGTCGACCACCACAGGATAGCGGAAGCCAAGCGTACGCGTGGTGATGGCGGAAATGATGAACTGCAGCGCGTCGAGGGTCTTGCCGTGGCGGCCGATCAGGATGGCAAGGTTATCGCCTGTGATATCCAGGATCAGCTCGCCTTCGTCGCCCTCGTACTCGTCGATGGTCACTTCACCGACGTCGAAATGCTTCAGGATGCCCTGGAGCGCGTCGATGGCGGTATCCGCCACGCGGTCGAGCTCTTCTTCGGTCAGCTCGACCATCTCGGTATGGGCGCTGTCGCCCTTCAGCTCGCGAGGAGCATCCTCTTCGACGATGCCCTCTTCGGCCATGATGTCTTCCTCGGCCATGACGGGTCCTTTCTTTCACGACGCGGGCGCGAAGCCCGACGACAGAACTTCTTTAGCGCTTCTTGGTCGGACGCTTCTTCTTCACCTTGCGCTCGACGTTGACCTTCACCGGCTGGACCTCGAGTTGCTCGGCCTCTTTGGCGGCCTCTTCCTTCTTCAGGATGCGCATGGTGAGCTGGCTCTGCAGGATGCCGATGACCGAAGACGTGCCCCAGAACAGGAGAACGCCTGCGGGAGAGCCCCAGGAAATCCAGAGCATCATGAGGGTCATGATGCCGCCCATGATCAGCATCTGGTTACGCTGCGCGCTGTCGTTGTGGATGTTCTGCAGCACCATAGGAAGGAAGGTGGCGCCGGCGAACACCAGCATCAGGACGAGGTACGGGAAAAACGCCATGAAGCCGTCGCCGAAAACGCCCGAAGGGGTCTGCGTGAGGTCGGGCACCATGCCGAAGAACGTGTACGCGGTATCTCCCTGACGTCCGCCCAGTTCGCGCAGGGTCTGGAACATGGCGAGGAAGATGGGCATCTGCAGCAGCATGGGCAGGCAGCCCGCCAAGGGGTTGAACTTGGTCTCGGCGTAAAGCTTCTGCATTTCCTCGTTCATGCGAACGGGGTCGTTGGCGAACTTGGTCTGGACCTCCTTGAGCAGAGGCTGGATCTTCTGCATCTGGAAGTTCGATTTGATCTGCTTGTGCATGATCGGGGCGACGATCGCACGGAAGATGATCGTGATGATGATGATCGCGAGACCCCAGTCTCCAACGAAGTTAAAGAAGAATTGGATACAGCTGAATATCCAATCTTTGAACGCGTCCCACATAGACTTACACCTTTCTACAGTTCGTCGGGCACAGGGTCATACCCTCCGGGATGGAAGGGATGGCACCTGCATATCCTCTTGACGGTCAGCCACCCCCCGCGGATGAATCCGAACCGCCGTATGGCGATGAGTCCGTATTCAGAACACGTGGGGATATAGCGACAACACGCGGGAAAAAGAGGAGATATAGCGACGCGATACACTTTTATCAATCCAAGCGCAGCGTTTTTGGGCAGCGCTCGAATGAACGACAGAGCCGCCTTGATCATCACATATGCACCTTCTCGTATCCGCCCGGAGCATTATCGCGAAGCAGACCTCGTAAGCCCCGCCTTCGACAGGGCTTTAGAACACGCATTGCTCACTTTACTATAAGACGCCTTGAGAATAGGGGCGCGAGCGAGAAACACAACGTCGTAGCCGTCCCAGGGAGCCCCGCATGCGCGGGCTATTTCCCTCATGCGTCGTTTAGCGCCGTTGCGCCAGACGGCATTTCCCGACTTTTTTCCCGCAATAAAAGCAACACGACCATGATCGAGCTCATGGTCGTGTTGATTGCAATGCTCCAGCACCATGACCGTCAGAAACGGCGTGCTGAATCTTTTTCCTTGCGAGAAAAGAAGGGATATATCGGCGCTCGACTTAATGGTCGATTTCAAACCGATGACCTTTCGTTACACGCAAAGACGCTTGCGGCCCTTGGCGCGACGTGCGGCCAAGACGGCACGACCACCCTTGGTAGCCATGCGGGCACGGAAACCGTGGCACTTGGCGCGCTTGCGCTTATTCGGCTGATAAGTGCGCTTCATATCGACTCCCTTTCAACGGACAGAAACCATAATCCTTTGATGAATAGCCGTACGAGTATACCTCGCACAGATTAAAAGTAAAGCATTTTTTCCTTATTCAACAGGGATAAGGCGAAAAACACCGCACGATCGCACGGTCGAGGGCGTATGTGCGAATGTCCGATAAAACGATATTCCTACTATATATATGTATAAGAACGCAGCGCCGCCGTATATGGAGTGCCGACCGCAGAACGCAATGCCGGCCGGAACGTAAGATGCGACGAATGGAAACCCGCCACGCCTCTCCCCTCGCTGCGAAACGAGGTTTTCCACACGCCGGCAGGCGCGCTCGCCGCCCGAAAGGGGAAAACGGGCTGCCCTTCCCCGCACTCTTGAAAACCATTCGGTTCTTCCCAATCGGCTATCCACCCGGTTTCCATGATTTCATGAAAAGAAATTTTTTACTGAACCATCTTTGTGGAAAACTGGAAAACTATCCTCTTTTCCACAAAGTGACCTCTGTGCCCTTGGGGATATTGTTGAAATTGTTGAAAATAAAATCGAGCTTTTCTTTACTCTGTGGAAAACCTAAAGTCAGTTTCTTCAATGTCCAAAATCAGGTCCGTGAAAACTGTTGAAACGATCGGAATAAACATCTTATTTATAGCATTTGAACTGGTATTATTCTTTTTAACATTTTTGATGAGAATGAAGTTGAAAATCCGGGAGTATTCGTAAGTAACCCGTGGATAACCTTACTGGTTTCAGCCAATTTTCCTCTTTCGTATTTTTCTTTTCCTCACTTTTCAAGTCATCTTTCCCCAATTGAATTTTTCTTTTCGCATGTTTTCAATACTTTCAACGATTCCTGAATAAAAAGTTGAAAATGTGGAAAATCTCGGGGTGATCAGGTGGAAAATTCCACACGAGGTGCAAAACGCCCTTGGAAAACTTTTCCACAAACCATAAAATGAGAAATCCACTCGGGGAAACGACGCTTCATTTTTCCGATGGGTACGCGAATCGGCGAAAATATCGGAATCGGGAAGACGTTGCAACACATTTCGGACACATCGGAGAACGCTCCAGTGCTCGCCGCCCCATCGAGCGGCGGTTTTTCGCGCGCACGCGTACCGATGCATGCCACATGCGACGCCCATTTCTCAAGCGAACCCCGCATCGCGGACATCGAGCCGCGCTCGACTCGAAAACACGTTCGAAGACCCGTCTTCGACAGCGTGCACCCCGGCCTATCGGACCGGCGACGTCAGCCTTTTCACCGCCGCCGAAGAATCCGGCACGCAATTGCGCCAGGCGGTTTTGCCGAGTCGCCGCACCTTTCTCTAAGGGAAAAACGCGACGCGGTACGGCTTGCAGGCCCCGGAATACGCCGGGGAAACCCTGACGAACGAATACCCCACCCTCTGACGAGGGTTTTTATAGAAAAGGTCGGACAATGATGGTCGATTCCAGCAATCTCTACGAAACATGGCAGCTCGTCTGCAACCAGGTCAAAGGCTATGACTCCGTCAACCCCGTGCAGGTGGACGCCTTCTTCAGCCGCCTGCAGCCGCAGGCGATTTCCGACGGCTTCCTGATTGTGACGGCCGACACCGCCTTTATCAAAAGCCAGGTCGAACGCCGTTTCATGACCACCATCCAGCAGGCTCTCAAAGACCTGTTCGGCATCGACTACCTGGTCGAAATCGAAGTCGACCCCATGGGCGACGCCGGCATGCCCGTTCAGATGGCCGCTCCCGTCGCCGCTCCCGCCCCGATGGCTCCCGCGCCCATTCCTGCGCAGCCTTTCGTCGCCGACCTCGCCCAGAACCAGGCGGTCGCAAACGAAATGCAGCCTGCCGCGGCACCGGCCCATCATTCCGGTACGACGCAGCCCATCGCGCCTGTTCAAGCCCAACCTGCGCCCGTCGAAGACGCCGGCGAAACCGGCGGAAACGTGATGTTTCCCGTGACCGCAGGCGAGGAAACCGAATTCGTCGAGCAGATCCTGCCCACCCCGCGCGGCGCCGAAACGCGCCGTCCGCGCAATGCCGTCAACGACACGGCGCTGCTCGCGTCGGCCCTCACCTTCGAAACCTTCGTCGTGGGCAATTCCAACCGCCTGGCGTATTCCATGGCGGTGGCCGTGGCCGAGGAACCGGGCAAAAAGAACCTCAACCCGCTGTTCATCTACGGCCGAAGCGGCCTGGGCAAAACGCACCTGCTGCGCGCGATCCAGAACTACATCATTGCGACGAACCCCCAGATGAGGGTGGTCTATATCGACTCCTCCGAGTTCTTGTCCGACTACACGGCGGCCGTCGTCGCGCACGACAAGAACAAAGACAGCTACCTGAACTTCCAAAACCGCTATCTCGATGCGGACGTCCTTCTCATCGACGACGTGCAGAAGTTCCAGGGCAAATCGGCCACGGTCGATATCGTGTTCCAGCTGTTCAACAAGCTCACCGACATGGGCAAGCAGGTCGTTTTGGCCGCCGACCGCGCGCCGAAGACGATCGATATCGACGAGCGCTACACGAGCCGCTTCAATTCCGGCGGAACCTGCGACATCCAGCCGCCGGAGGTCGAAACCAAGCTGGGCATCATCAAAGGCTTCATCGAGGAATACCGTTCTTCCGAAAACGCCTACGGGATCGACGTGCCCGAAGACATACAAATGTATATAGCCGAGATCTCGAGCTCGAACGTACGCGAGCTGAAAAGCGCGGTGACCAAGGTCATCTCGCAGATCACGTACTTCAACAACCCGGACATCTCGTTGCCCGACGTGCGCGTTCTGCTTGAAAACCACTTCCTTTCCGGCGCCAATAAGCGCCTCGACGTGGCAAGCATCCAAAAGGAAGTCGAACGCTACTACAAGATCAGCCATGCCGACCTCGTGGGCAAAAAGCGCTCGCGCAACATCGCCTATGCGCGCCAGGTGGCCATGTATCTCTGCCGCCAGATGCTCGACATTCCCTACAACGACATCGGCAAACGCTTCGACCGCGACCACTCCTCCGTCATGTACTCGGTCGGCCAGGTCGAAGAGAAACTCACGAAGAGCCGGGAGCTTCAGGAAGAGATCGAGCTGATCATGAAAAACATTAGGGAAAACTAGAGCAAAATCCGGGGAAGAAGGTGGAAAGAAAAATCGGCGCCGGAATCCGGTGGAGATCGGTGGGATCCCAGGAACAGGTATTCAGCCGCTCTTTTTCAATGATGACCAGCTGAAACGTCGGTTTTTCTTCATTTCAACCGTCCTTATTACTACTACTATTCTTATTACTCTACCTTTCTAGGAAGAAGGGAAACCGGCATGAAATTCAACATCAACAAGAGCGAGCTGCTCAACGCGCTTACGATCGTGTCCAAGGGAGCATCTTCTCGATCCACCCTGCCGGTGCTTTCCGGCGTCTACATCAAAGCCCATGGCGGCAGCCTCGTCATGCAGACCACCGACCTCGAACGATCCATTCGCTACGAGGTTCCTGCCTTGGTTGAAGAGGAAGGCGCCATCGTCATTCCGGAGAAGCTTCTGCTCGACATCGTCAAGCAGCTTCCCGATGCAGCCGTCGGCTTCGAAACCTTCGAAGGAACCGTTTCCGTTTCGTGCGACCAGTCTTCCTTCGTTTTGAAGACCCTCGATGCGCAAGACTTCCCGGAATTCCCGACCGTCGACATCACGAACAGCATCGTCGTTCCCTTCGATGCCTTCTGCACGATGGTCAAGCGCGTAGCCAAGGTGGTTTCGAAAGACCAGAGCCATGCCGTGCTCACCGGCGTGCTTATCTCCACAAGCGAAGCAGGCCTTAAAATGGTGGCCACCGACTCCTACCGTCTCGCCGTTTCTGAAATCGAATTCGGCGGCGTGCAGCAAGGCTTTGAAGCCATCGTGTCCGGCGCGTTTTTGCAGGAAGTCGCTTCGCTACCGAAGACCGACGACGTGATCGAAATCGGCCTTTCCCAGAACCAGATCGTGTTCACCTACCAGAACACGGTGTTCATCAACCGCCGCATTGAAGGTAATTTCCCCAACTACAAGCAACTCATTCCCGGCTCCTATGCAACGCAGACGCGTTTCTCGACTCAGGAGCTCATCACCGCCGTCAAGCGCGTCAGCCTGATCAGTAGCCTGTCGTCTCCGGTGAAATTCGACATGAACGAAGCAGCCGGCAATGCGGTCGTCAACACTGTGTCGCAAGACGTCGGGTCGGCCGAGGTCGTTCTCGATTGCGACGTCGTGGGAGAGAGCACCCAGATCGCGTTCAACCACCAGTACGTCTTGGACGGCCTTGCTTCCATCCCCACCCCGGAGGTCTACCTGGAAACGCAGTCGCCGCTCAAGCCCGGCATTTTCAAATCCGCCGGCGAGGAGAAATTCCTCTACCTCGTCATGCCCGTGCGCATCGCGTAAGGCGCATTTCGTGACGCTTCGTCTCGAAGGCATACAATTCCGCGATTTCCGTAGCTACGAGTCGTTTTCGCTCGACGGCCTGGCCGGCCTGACCGTTTTGCTGGGCCCCAACGCCGCGGGCAAGACGAACGCCATCGAGGGAATTCAGCTCATGACCGCGTTCGGGTCGTTTCGAAACCCCGTGGCCAAAGAGCTCGTTCGCTGGAACGCGCCGAACGCGCGCCTGAGCGCGCACCTGGTTTCGGCTTCGCGCGATTTGTCGGTGCAGGCGGAAATCAAGCCGGGGTCTCGCTCGTATAGCCTCAACGGGAAGAAGAAGGCCGTCCAAGACCTACAAGGCCTGCTGCCTTCGGTGGTGTTTTCGCCGGACGACCTCGTTTTAGCGAAGGGCGCGCAATCCCGGCGCCGGGCCGCGCTCGATCTTCTGGGCTGCCAGCTTTCGCGCAACCACCGGGTGATCAAACGCGATTTCGAACGGTTGGTCAGGCATAAGAACGCCCTGTTGAAAGACGAGGCGCCGGCGATGCTCGTCGAAAGCGTCAACGACATGCTCGTTCCCGCCGCGGTTCAGCTGTACCTGTACCGCGCGGCGCTGGCTGCGAAGCTGTTCTCGCGCATGTCCGAGGCGTATTCCGTCATGGCGGGCGGCGCCGAGCGGGTCGAGGCGACCTATGTGCCGTCGTGGGAATCGGAGGATGTGCGCGACGCCGCCCAAGCCGCGCCTATCGCGTTCTCCTACGCGAAAGACGAGGCCCGCGCCGCGCTCGAAGCCGCTTTGCGCGCCCGCGCGGCCGAAGAGCGCGTGCGAAAGAGGTCGGTGGTGGGCCCCCACCACGACCGGATCGAATTCTTCATCGACGGCCGGAACGCCTCCACCTTCGCGTCGCAGGGACAGCAGCGCTCGCTCGTGCTTGCGTGGAAGATGGCCGAAGTGGCCCTGGTGCGCGAAATCGTCGGTACGTCGCCGGTCTTGCTGCTCGACGACGTGATGAGCGAGCTCGATCCGCGAAGGCGCCGGGCTCTGGTCGAGCTGCTGGCGGAAGACACCCAGACGTTCATCACGGCGACCGACCCGTCGTGTTTCGACGGCGACCTGCTCGATGCGGCGCGCGTGATCGACCTCGGAAGGCAGGAACCATGGCTTCGATGATGCCGTTTTCGTCTGTTCTGCAGAAAACGCTGCGTTCCACCGCAACGTCGAGCGAGCTTGCCGCCAAGGCCGCCCGCGCGAATAAGGTGAAGCAGATGTGGCGCCATGCCGTGGAGCCGGTGTTTCTCGACCACACTAATGCGGTCTACATCATCAACGAGCACGGGGCCAAGGTGCTCATCGTCTACGTGGACGACAGCCTGTTCGCCGCCGAGCTCGACGCGCGCCGGGAGCTGATCAGAATGAAGCTGCTCGCGCGTTTCAACGAAGACATCGATGAATTCCGCATCATCATTTCGCGCGGCAAGATGAAGAAAAACTA
The DNA here is from genome assembly GCF_003725295.1 of Slackia faecicanis. Lineage (GTDB taxonomy): Bacteria > Actinomycetota > Coriobacteriia > Coriobacteriales > Eggerthellaceae > Slackia > Slackia faecicanis. The sequence continues at coordinate 13,181 of NZ_QICB01000008.1, read as the reverse complement.
TCCGTTTCGCGCCCAGGAGGGAGGGCCGCTTCCCGCCGAACGCGCCCAGCGCGTTCCCATGCCTCCTGAGAAGCGCGCGCAATTGGAGCGGCAATGCGCGCCGATTAAGGACGAACGGCTGCGAGAGGCGCTGCTAAGGGCCATGATTTCCGACTTGGAGTGGAAATCGGGGGTAGAAAAGGAAAAACGCGATAATCCCCTCTCGTAGGCGGTATGAAGCATCGCTGGCGACGTGTTCGAAGGGCGTATGAAAGCCCTTTTGTGGTATCATGAACAGGTTGTCGGAATGTCAATTCACCCCAGCTTCAAATGATTTGGCGATGCTTCGGCTTTCCCCTTGCGCGGAAGGTCGGGCGATCGGTTCGCACGGATACCCAGGGCCCGCCCTCGCGCCGGCCTCCGTCCACCCGTCGCTTTCCCCGACAGCGTGTCAACCCATCAGACGAACTTGAAAAGGAGTAGGCACGTGGCACAGAAGAATCCCGGCCATTACGATGGCTCGGACATCCAGGTGCTCGAAGGCCTCGAGGCAGTCCGCAAGCGTCCCGGCATGTACATCGGTTCCACCGGTCCGCGCGGTCTGCATCATCTGGTCTACGAGGTCGTCGACAACTCGGTCGACGAGGCTTTGGCCGGCTATTGCACCAAGATCGACGTGGCCATCCATGAAGACAATTCCATCACGGTCGTCGACAACGGCCGCGGTATCCCCATCGATAAGCACCCCAAAGAGAAGATCCCGACGGTCGAGGTCGTTCTGACGATCCTGCACGCCGGCGGCAAATTCGGCGGCGAGGGCTACAAGGTGTCCGGCGGCCTGCACGGCGTCGGCGTTTCCTGCGTCAACGCGCTTTCGACGCGCCTCGAGGTCGAGGTCAAGCGCGACGGCGGCGTGTACGCCATCGCGTTCGAGCGCGGCAAGACGGTCGAGAAGCTCCACCGCATCGGCGATGCCGAGGGCACGGGCACCAAGACGACGTTCTGGCCCGACCCCGAGGTGTTCACCGAGACGCTCGTCTACGATTACGGCACCCTTGCCACCCGCTTCCGCGAGATGGCGTTTTTGAACAAGGGTCTGCATATCGAGCTGACCGATGAACGCGTGCCCGACGCCGACGGCAAGCCGAAAAGCGAGACGTTCCAGTACGCCGGCGGCATCGTCGACTTCGTGAAATACCTCAACGAAGGCAAAGAGACGCTCAACAAGCCGATCTATTTCGAGGCCGAAAGCGACGACGGCACGGTCGAGGTGGCCATGCAATGGTCGAGCAGCTACTCTTCGAGCGGCGTGCTCGCCTTCGCCAACAACATCAACACGCACGAGGGCGGCACGCACCTCGACGGATTCAAGAACGCCTTGACGCGCACGATCAACGACTACGCGCGTTCGCACGGCATTCTGAAGGAGAAGGACAACAACCTTTCGGGCGACGACACGCGCGAAGGCCTGGCCGCCGTCGTGAGCGTGAAGCTGCACGACCCGCAGTTCGAGGGCCAGACCAAGACCAAGCTCGGCAACACCGAGATCCGCGGCCTGGTTCAGGGCGCGGTGACCAAGGGCCTCGCCGAGTTCCTGGAAGAAAATCCCGCTCCGGCGAAGCGCATCATCGGCAAGGCCACCCAGGCCCTCAAGGCCCGCGAGGCCGCCCGCAAGGCTCGCGAGATGACGCGCCGCAAGGGCGTGCTCGACAGCTTCAGCATGCCTGGCAAGCTGGCCGACTGCTCCAGCAAAGACCCCTCGCTCTCCGAAATCTTCATCGTCGAGGGCGACTCGGCAGGCGGTTCGGCGAAGCAGGCGCGCGATCGTAAATACCAGGCCATCCTGCCGCTGCGCGGCAAGATCCTCAACGTCGAACGCGCCGGCCTCAACCGCGCCTTGTCGAGCGATACCATTTCCAGCCTGATCACGGCTATCGGCACGAACATCGGCGACGACTACAACGGCGACGCCGCGCGCTACCACCGCATCATCATCATGACCGATGCCGACGTCGACGGCGCGCATATCCGCTGCCTGCTGCTGACGTTCTTCTACCGCTACATGCCCGACCTGATCAACCGCGGCTACATCTACATTGCGCAGCCGCCGCTGTACGGCCTGAAGAAGAAGAATTCGAAATCGGGCAAGATTTTGAAGTACCTCTTCAACGACGAGGCGAAAGACCAGCTCATGGAAGAGCTCGGCGCCGACGCCGACAAATACGACATGCAGCGCTACAAGGGCCTCGGCGAGATGGACCCTGAGCAGCTGTGGGAAACCACGATGGAGCCCGAGACCCGCACGCTTCTGCAGGTGAGCATCGAAGACGCCGCCGCCGCCGAACTGGCCGTGTCCGAGCTCATGGGCGACCAGGTCGAGCCGCGCAAGGAGTTCATCCAGAAGCACGCTCGCGACGTGCGCTTCCTGGACATCTAGCCCCGTCGGCTTTCGAGAGCCGCGGGACCATGCGCCCGTTCGCGGCGGGGCCGGGCTCTGCGCCTTGCCCCGCCCGTCGGTCGGGCGGGCCCTCCCTTCGCTTTCAGCGGGAAGGCCGCGTCGCGTTCGCATCGGGCGGCTTCGCCGCCGCGGCGCTCGGGCGCGTGACCGCCGAACTGGGGCGCCCGCTCCTTCCGAGGGGCGCCGCCCTGCGGTCCGGCGCTTTGTTTCACGTGAAACATCGCGTGTTTCGCGTTTGTGATTAACGAACCTACGACTTCTACTTTGGAGGAAGAATCGTGGCTGAACAGAACTTCGACGATATCGATTCCGGAGCGTCCGGAATTAAATCCGCCGAGCTTGGCAAGGAGATGCGCACGTCGTTTCTCGAATATTCGATGAGCGTTATCATGTCGCGCGCCCTTCCCGACGTGCGCGACGGCCTCAAGCCCGTGCATCGCCGCATTTTGTACGCTATGTACGATAGCGGCATCACGCCCTCCCGTCCGCACAGCAAGTCCGCGCGTACGGTCGGCGACGTGATCGGCAAATACCATCCGCATGGCGACTCCGCCGTGTACGACACCATGGTCCGCCTGGCCCAGGACTTCTCCATGCGCGTTCCCCTGGTGGACGGCCATGGCAACTTCGGCAGCATCGACGGCGACTCCGCCGCCGCCATGCGTTACACCGAGGCCCGTCTGGCCAAGCCCGCCATGGAGCTTCTGCGCGACCTCGAGAAGGAGACGGTCGACTGGCGCCCTAACTACGACGAGAGCCTGCAGGAGCCCGAAGTGCTCCCCGCGCGCTTCCCGAACCTGCTCGTTAACGGCAGCAACGGCATCGCCGTCGGCATGGCGACCAACATCCCGCCCCACAACCTGGGCGAGACGATCGACGCCACGTGCCTGATGCTCGACAACCCGGACGTCACCACCGAGGAGCTCATGAAGGTGCTCCCCGGCCCCGACTTCCCCACCGGCGGCATCATCATGGGCCGCAAGGGCATCATCGACGCCTACGAAACCGGCCGCGGCAGCCTGACGATCCGCGCCAAGCACAAGATCGTCGAGGGCAAGAACGGCAAGAGCTCCATCGTCATCACCGAGATTCCCTATCAGGTGAACCGCACCAACCTGATGACCAAGCTGGGCGAGCTGATCCGCGAGAAGAAGCTCCCTGAGATCTCGAACGTGCACGATGGCGCCGACCGCAACAGCCCGGTCGACATCATCATCGAGCTCAAGCAGAACGCCATCCCGCAGGTGGTGCTCAACAAGCTGTACAAGCACACCCAGCTGCAGGTGGGCTGGGGCGTGAACATGCTCGCTCTGGTGGACGGCGTTCCCCATACGCTTTCGCTCAAGGAGATGCTGTTCCACTACATCAAGCACCAGGAGGATGTCATCATCCGCCGCACGCGCTTCGACCTGCGCAAGGCCGAGGAGCGCGCCCATATCCTGGAGGGCCTGCTGATCGCGCTCGACCATATCGACGAGGTCATCGCCATCATCCGCGGCTCTCAGACCGACAAAGAGGCGTCCGCCAAGCTGCAGGAGCGCTTCTCTCTGTCCGAGGCCCAGACGGCCGCGATCCTCGAGATGCGCCTGCGCCGCCTGACCGGCCTGGAGCGTCACAAGCTCGAGGACGAGTTGAACGAGCTGCGCGAGAAGATCGCCTACTACAAGCAGATCCTTTCCGACGAGGCGCTCATGCGCCAGGTCATCAAGGAAGAGCTGCAGGAGATCAAGAGCAAGTTCGATACCCCGCGCCGCACCCGTCTTGCCGCCGAGGCCAAAGACCTCGACGTGGAGGACCTGATCGCGGAAGAGGACATGGTCGTCACCGTGACCAAGGCCGGCTACGTCAAGCGCCTGCCCGTGGCCACGTATCGCCAGCAGAAGCGCGGCGGCAAGGGCATGCAGGGCGTCAACCTGAAAGACAACGACTTCGTCGAGCACCTGTTCGTGGCGTCCACGCATAGCTACATGCTGTTCTTCTCCACGGCGGGCAAGGTATATCGCCTGAAGGTCTACGAGCTTCCCGAGGCGAGCCGCCACGCGCGCGGTACGGCCATCGTGAACCTGCTGCCGCTCGCCAAGGGCGAGACCATTTCGGCGATCATCGCCACGAAGGACTTCCCCGAGGACGAATTCCTCATGTTCGGCACCGAGCAGGGCATGGTGAAGAAGACCTCCATGAGCCTGTACGACCGTACGCGCCGCGACGGCCTGATCGCCATCAACCTGAAAGACGGCGACAGCCTGATTGCCGTGCGCCGCGTGAAGCAGGGCGAGAAGGTCATGATGGTGTCGAGCGCGGGCAAGGCCATCATGTGGGACGAGTCCGAGGCCCGCGCCATGGGTCGCGACACCATGGGCGTGCGCGGCATGACGGTGCCTGCGGGCGTGAAGGTCTTGGGCATGGAAATCGCCAAGCCCGATACCGAGCTGTTCGTCATCACCGAGAAGGGCTACGGCAAGAGGACTCCGGTCGTGGAATACCCCGAGCACCATCGCGGCGGCCAGGGCGTCTTCACCATCACGATGACGGCGAAGAAGGGCTTGCTGACGGCTATGAAGGTCGTGAAGCCTTCAAGCGAGCTCATGATCATCTCCGAGGAGGGCGTCGTGATCCGCACCCCCGTCGAGGACGTGAGCCAGCTCGGCCGCTCGACCCAGGGCGTGCGCGTGATGAACGTGGCTGACGAGGACAAGGTGACGGCGGTGGCCATCGCCACCGATTCGACGAAGAGGCGCCAGAAGAAGGCCGCCGAGTCCGTCGAGCCCGACCCGAACCAGACGTCGCTGATCGAAGTGGCATCGAACGCCGCCGACGATGACGACGACGAGCTGTCGGGCGCCGAAAGGGACTAGCGCCGTACAGCCTTCCATAGGCCGGCTTCGAGCCGGATATGCACGGTATTCGAAGCCGGCCCTGGGTTTCCAGGGCCGGCTTTTTGCTTGCTGGAAGCGCGCGATTCGCGTCATGCCAGAGCCGCCGCAGGGGAGGCCGATCAGCGGTGTTCCGATTTGTTTTGACAATTTCCCCAGGTCAGAGACTATTCCGCATTCAATTGGAAAAAAATTTAAAATTGTTCTTGCCAAAACGTGCAAGTCTGTTTTATTATAGCGGAGCACTTTCGTTGCGGGCCTGTAGCTCAGGTGGTTAGAGCGCACGCCTGATAAGCGTGAGGTCACAAGTTCGAGTCTTGTCAGGCCCACCATCCGTAATGAATAGACGCTCCACCGTGAGCCACGAGCCGGTGGAGCGTTTATTGTAAGTGCCATTCCGGGGCTTTAGCTCAGCTGGGAGAGCGCGGGCTTTGCAAGCCTGAGGTCAGGGGTTCGATCCCCCTAAGCTCCACCATACATGTCGATGCAGGTTCATTCGAGCCTGCATTTTTTTTTATTTCTCGAGACATCCCCGCCTCCCCTTCTGGCGATCCTCGCCTCTCCTTCGGCTCGCTATTTGTCGCCTCTCCGGGCTTTTCCTGCAAAATTATCGCGCTACCTCGCCCGATGCTATAATGGCGCGTCGCAAAAAACGACAGGCGAAAGAAACGAAGGGAGCGGCGTGAATCGCATCGAAGCGCTTAATATTCTCGGCCTCGACGACGACGCCACGGCCCAAGACATCAAAACCGCCTACAAAGAATGCGTGCAGATCTTCCACCCCGACCGCTTCGCGGGCAATAAAAAGCTTCAGGAACGCGCGACCGAGCAGTTCAAGCGCCTTCAGGATGCTTATGAATTCCTCAAATCGGGTCGCGGGTCGAAGGAGGCGTCGGGTTCCGCCCGGTCGTCTCGATCGGTTTCCTACGTGGAGGCCCAGCTTGCCGGTCTGGCGGCCGCCAGAACGCAGCTCGTCGCCCAGCGCGACGCCTTGTACGACGAACGCCGCAACGCCGTCATCATGATGGCCGTCGGCGCCGCGGGGGCCATCCTCGGAAGGCGCGTCATTTGGATCGCAGGCATTGCGGGCGCGCTTATCGTCTGGGGAATCGTTTCGGTGATCGCCGCGTGCCAGAACATCTCCACCATCAACGATCACCTCAAAGAGATAGACATGCAGAAACGCCAGCTTGAACAAGATTGGGAAGAAGACTGATGAAGCAAGAAAACATCCGTAACGTAGCCATCATCGCGCACGTCGACCACGGCAAGACCACGATGGTCGACCGCCTGCTGTTCGCCGCGAATGTGTTCCGCAGCAACCAGCAGGTCGAAGAGCGCGTGCTCGACAGCAACGACCAGGAGCGCGAGCGCGGCATCACCATTCTGTCGAAGAACATCTCGGTGCAGTACAAAGACACCAAGATCAACGTCATCGACACCCCGGGCCACGCCGACTTCGGCGGCGAGGTCGAGCGCGTCCTCAACATGGCCGACGGCGCCCTGCTAATCGTCGACGCCTACGAGGGCCCCAAGCCCCAGACCCGCTTCGTGCTTTCGCACGCTCTGGAGCTCGGCCTGCGCATCGTCGTGGTGGTGAACAAGATCGACCGCCCCAACGCCGACCCGCATGCCGCGGTCGACAAGGTGTTCGACCTCATGGTCGAGCTCGGCGCGAACGACGAGCAGCTCGACTTCCCCGTGGTCTACGCTTCGGCCGTGAACGGCTACGCCCGCTTCGACCCCGAAGACGGCAACATGGACATGATCCCGCTGCTCGACACCATTCTTAAGGAGATCCCCGCTCCCGAGGTCGAAATAGACGCCCCCGTGGCGCTGCAGGTCTGCACGATCGACCACAGCAGCTACGAGGGCCGCATCGGCATCGGCCGCCTGCACAGCGGCGTCATGCACGAGAAGGAACTCGTGCTGGTGAAGAAGGCCGACGGCTCCGAATACAACGCCCAGGTGCGCAAGGTGTACACCTTCGAGAATCTCGGCAAGAACGAGGTTCCCGAGGCACAGGCCGGCGATATCATCGCCGTCATCGGCATCGAGGATGCCGACATCGGAGACATCATCACCGACCGCGAGAATCCCGTCGAGCTCGACCCCATCGCCGTGGAAGAGCCCACGATGGCCGTCGTGTTCGAGGCCTCCACGAGTCCGATCGTGGGCCGCGAAGGCGATATCGTGGGCGCCCGCCAGCTGAAAGAGCGCCTCATGCGCGAGAAGGAGAGCAACATCTCCATGCGCATCGAGGAGACCGAGGACCACTCTGGCGTGCGCGTCGCAGGCCGCGGCGTTTTGCACCTGTCCGTTCTCATGGAGACCATGCGCCGCGAGGGCTTCGAGTTCCAGGTCGGCCGTCCCCAGGTCGTCTATAAGGTCGACGAGAACGGCAACAAGCTCGAGCCGATCGAGGAAGCGACCGTCGACGTTCCCAACGACTACGCGGGCAAGGTCATCGAGGTCATGGGCACCGCCGGCGGCATCATGGAAGACATGGTCACCGACGAGGTCGCCACGCACCTCACCTTCCGTATCCCCTCTCGCGGCACCATGGGACTGAAGACCCGCGTGCTCAACGTGAGCCACGGCGAGGCCATCCTGTTCCACCACTTCCGCGAGTACGGCCCCTACTCCGGCGAAATGACCGGCCGCAAGAACGGCGGCATGATCGCCATGAGCACCGGCAAGGCCGTCGCATACGCGCTCGACACGCTGCAGGAGCGCGGACGTCTGTTCGTCGGCCCCGGCGACGAGTGCTATGAGGGCATGATCGTCGGCGAGAGCGCCAAGGAAGGCGACATGGTGGTCAACGTCGAGAAGGCGAAGTCTCTGGGCAACCAGCGCTCCTCGTCGGCCGACAAGGCGATCCAGCTCACGCCTCCGATCACCTTCACGCTGGAAGAGGCGCTGGAGTACATCGAAGACGATGAGCTCGTCGAGGTCACGCCTCAGAGCATCCGCCTGCGTAAGCGCCTGCTGTCCGCAGTCGACCGCCGCAAGGCCAACAAGAAATAACGCGCGAACCGCATCGCGCGACAGGCCGCGGCAGGCGGCCGACGGGGCCGGGCCGGAAAGTCAGACTTTCCGGCCCGGCCTTTCGTTTCGGGACGAAGAAGCGAAGGGGCGCCCGGGCTCGCCCTTCAGGGGTGAAAAAGCCGCCGTATCGGGTGAAATAGCATGTCGCATACTCTTTTTCGGGTAAAAACAGCCGTCGTTGTGGGTGTATTGTGGACGCTATTTCGGCTTTCAGGGCGTATGGCACAATACCCATCGCTGTAGCGAAGGGATGGTTTCCCTTGGCATTATTGTTTCGAGAGGTGTGACTCATGAAAACTTCTGGCTTGTTGAGGGCTGCGTGCGTTGCGGCCTTGACGGTTACGTGCGGGCTCGGCCTTGTGGCGTGCTCGGGCGAATCGAACGCCGATTCTTCGGGCGCCGATATCAATGACGTTTCCGGCGGCGTGGCCGCCACGGTGAACGGCGTCGAGCTCGGCGAGAAGGCGATTACCGCGTACGTCGACAGCTTCCGTTCGTCCAACGGCCTTACGGAAGATTCCGACTGGGCCCAGTGGATGGTCGATAACGGCCTCGATGCGACCGCCGTCCGCGAGGAAGTCATCGACTACTACGTGAGCCAGGAGCTCATCCGCCAGGCTGCCGAAGAGAACGGCGTCGTGGTCGACGATGCCCAGGTCGACGAGCAGATTTCCACCATGCGCGGCTACTACTCCTCCGACGAAGAGTGGAAGAACGCCCTCCAGGCCGTCGGTGTCACCGAGGACCGCTATCGCGACATGATCAAGCTGAACCTCATCGAGGCCGGCCTGATGGACAAGGTCGCGGCGCCCACCGAGCCCACCGAAGAGGAAATGCTGCAGTACGCGCAGATGTACGCTTCCGCCTATGACGGAGCCAAGAAGTCCAGCCACATCCTGTTCGCTTCCGAGGAGCAGGCCACGGCTCAGGAGGTTCTCGATAAGATCAACGCCGGCGAGCTCGATTTCGCCGAGGCTGCGAAGCAGTACTCCACCGACGAGGGCTCCAAGGAAGACGGCGGCAATGTTGGCTGGGATAAGCTGACCACGTTCGTCGAGGAATACCAGACCGCTCTCGACGGCCTTGAGAAGGACCAGGTGAGCGGACTCGTCACCACGAACTACGGCATCCACATCATCAAGTGCACCGACGTGTTCACCGCTCCTGAAGAGGTGACCTCCGTCGACCAGATCCCCGTGGAGTTCAGCGACGGCATCAAGAAGTCGATCGAGTCCTCCAGCAGGAGCCAGGCGTATTCCGATTGGTACGCCGGCTATAAGGAGGCCGCCGACATCGTGATCAACGACATGCCCTCCGACGTTTCCTACAACGTCGACACCACGGGCGTGACCCCGACCACCCCTGAGGACACGGCCGCTCCCGGCGTTCCCGGCGGTGCGTCGGCCGGAGATGCCGCTGCCGAATCCAGCGATGCCGCCGAGGGCGAGCAGGCCGAGCCCGCCGAAGAGGCCGCTGCGGAATCTGCCCAGGTCCCCGAGACCGACGGCGCCACCACTGCGCGCTAGTTCCGGTTTAACGCCATCGAATAAGACCGCTTGCGAGCGGTCTTATTTATTTTCAAATAGGGCTGGTATTTTTTCTCGCTTTTGCTATACTTTATTGCCGCTGCATGAGATATGCAGCCAATCGAATACGGAGAGATGTCCGAGCTGGCCGAAGGAGCACGATTGGAAATCGTGTATGCGCCAAAAGCGTATCTGGGGTTCGAATCCCCATCTCTCCGCCAGAATTCATTACGCCGCTCGCAAGAGCGGCGTTTTTTTACGCTAGAGGTGGGCTGGATCGCATTATGGAATCGGGCCCCCATGGCGTTTCACGTGAAACACTTGTCCGATTCTGTCGAACCTGTTACTATGCACTACTGCGCATGGCAGATGCCATGCCACCCTGCGGAGGGGTGGCAGAGTGGTTGAATGCGGCGGTCTCGAAAACCGTTTCACCCGTAACCCGGGTGACGAGGGTTCGAATCCCTCCTCCTCCGCCAGAACGAATGCAACAGGTCCGGGAGAGCTCGGGCCTGTTTTTTTATTTCCGGTCAACGGGATTCGAACCGATAACGTCGCGCGCGCCGACGTTTTTTCGAAACTTCCTACCCGGCTGCTTTCGCCCTGAAGAAAAAAAGCCCGCCGAAAACGGCGGGCTTGGCGAAGACGGGCGTGAAATTACTCCTCGTCGTCTTCGATGATGTCGGAGACGGGCTCTTTGCCGGCGAGGAAGTTCGGGGCCTCGGCGATGTAGCAGACCTCTTCTTCGAACTCGATGCCGTTCTCGCCCTCGGTGTAGAGCAGACCCACGGCGACGCCTGCAGCGTCTCCCGCCATGCCGCCCTCGGCGATGATGGCGTCCTTGTCGCCGTCATCGGTTTCGACGTAGCCGTCGTAGCAGAACGCGTACGCACGCGCGCCCTCGGCGCCTTCGATGGTGTTCTGGGCGGACTCGAAGCACTCGTCGGTCGTGCCGGTGTGGGTTTCCTCGAAGACCGACTCGCCGATCAGTAGGGCGGTGAAGGGAACGACGTCCTCGCCGTCGTCCATGCGCTGCTGGGCTTCCTCGATCGTCTGCAGCAGCAAGACCTCGAGGGTCTCGTCGAGCTGGGGCACTCCGATGGTGTCGCTTTCGACATTCCTGTCAGCCATGGCATCTCCTTTTTCCGTGCGGCGCCTTTGTCGCCGCGGCTTTCGTTCGCCAAAAAGTATAAAAGACCGCCGCCGCGTTTTCCTTTCGGCGCGCGTTCGTGCATAGGGAAACCCGAAATGAACCGCGCCGGAGGCATTTCGCGGCCGGAGCGCGGCCGGCGATGCGCGAAATACGGGCCGGGTCGCGAGGCTATGCTCATGGACAAGTTGTGATGTGCGCACCGACGTGGGATTTTGTATTTGCATCGGGCCTGTCTTGCTGGTACTATAGCCAGGTTTCCTGTCCCGGGCAGATGCCTTCATGCGTCCCGGGGCCGTAAGTCCAGAGGAGGTGACATAATGAAGGCTTATGAATTGTTGTTCTTTGTCGCGCCTACGATCGACGACGAAACCCGTTTGGCAGTTATGAAGCGTATCGAGACCACCATCGCCGAGGGCGAGGGTAAGGTCGACAACGTCGAGGACTGGGGCAAGCGCAAGCTTGCATTCGAGGTCGAGGGCCTGACCGAGGGTGAGTACACCCTGATCGATTTCCACGCAAATCCCGCTAATATCGCGGAGCTGGATCGCGTGCTGCGCATCACCGACGCGGTGGTCCGCCACAAGATCGTCCACCGCGCCGATCGCGACTAATCGCGATCGAGCTATCGGATTGAGGGCGCACGCCCTCGTTGCTGTAAGGAATGAGGAAGAGCAATGAGCATCAACAAAGTGGTCATATCGGGCAACCTCACGCGCGACCCCGAGCTGCGTCAGACCGCGAACGGTTTTCCTGTTCTCGGCTTCGGCGTGGCGGTCAACGACCGTCGCAAGAACCAGCAGACGGGCGAATGGGAGGATTACCCGAACTTCATCGACTGCACGATGTTCGGAGCTCGCGCCGAAAGCGTCTCTCGTTTCCTGAGCAAGGGTTCCAAGGTTGCCATCGAAGGAAAGCTTCGTTGGTCCCAGTGGGAGCGCGACGGACAGAAGCGTAGCAAGATCGAAGTCATCGTCGACGAGATCGAGTTCATGGCTTCGCGCGATGGCGGCGGCAACGCCGGCATGCCGCGCATGTCCGCCCCGACATACGCCCCCGCGGCGATGCCCGCAGCCCCCGCGGTGGATACCTCCGTCTACGACGAGGATATCCCCTTCTAACCTGCGAACCACCGACAACAGTATCTTAAAAGGATTTGAAAGAGGAAATCATGGCTGAATACACCAAGCAGCCGCGCCGCAAGTACTGCCAGTTCTGCAAAGAGGACACGCAGTACGTCGATTACAAAGACACGGCTATGCTGCGCAAATACATGACCGATCGTGGCAAGATCAAGCCCCGTCGCGTGACGGGCGCTTGCGTCCAGCACCAGCGCGATATCGCCACCGCTATCAAGAACGCTCGTGAAATGGCTCTCATGCCTTACACGGTGCCTGCTGTCAGCGGCCGCGGCGATCGTCGCAACCGCTAGGAGGTTTCCATGAAGGTTATCCTGCTTACCGAGTTGAAGGGCAAGGGTGGCGAAGGCGACGTCGTCGAGGTCGCCCGCGGCTTCTTCAACAACTACCTGGGCCCCCAGAAGATGGCTGTCCTTGCTACCAAGGGCAACCTGAAGCAGCTGGAGCAGCGCAAGGACAACATCGCCAAGCGCGAAGAGCAGCGCATCGCCGATGCCAACGCTCTCAAGGCTGCCCTCGAGGGCAAGAAGATCCTGGTCGAGGTCAAGGTCGGCGAAGAGGGCGTCCTCTTCGGTTCCGTGACCGCCGCCATGATCGCCGATGCCGTCAAGGCTGAGCTGGGCATCGAAATCGACCGCAAGCGTCTCGAGGTCAAGAAGGCCATCAAGACCGCTGGCGAGCATGTCGTGGCCCTGTCCATCTACCGCGACATCAAGGTCGACCTCAACCTCATCGTCGGCGAGGCTATCGCCGAAGAGGCTGCTGAAGAGGTCGTCGAGGAAGTCGAGACCGCCGAAGAGGCCGTCGAGGCTACCGAGGAAGCTGCCGAGTAGCGCTTCTACCGCTTACTGAAACGCCCTGCGTATGCAGGGCGTTTTTTATTTAATGGCTTCAGCCTGGCGCGCGCGTAGCCGCGCCGAGACAACCACCCGCTTTGCGGGTGGTACCCAATCTGCTTTACAAAACCACCTTTCCGTCGGATATTGACGATGTTCAGGCCGTCAAAAA
>NZ_QICB01000007.1 GCF_003725295.1 Slackia faecicanis | reverse complement strand
GCCGGCCTGGGCGGCCTCGTCGGAGACGGTCACCTCGGTGGAGGTCACGTTGCCCTCGGCGTCCTTGGACACGACGGACTCGGTGCCGTCGGCGGACTCGGTGGTCACGGTCTGGGAGCCGTCGGGCTGGGTGACCGTGGTGACGGTGGAGCCGTCGGGACGCTGCTCGACATCGGTCTCAGGCTGAGGCTCGGGCTGGGGAGCCGGGGCCGGCGGCGCAGGCGGGACGATTTCGGAAACGGTCCACTTGCCGTTAGACTCGCTGGCCTTGTAACCTTCCGCAACGAACTCGTCGGCAGGCTTAGACGAGAACGTTCCGCCCGTGATAAAGCCCGTGCAATTCTCGGAATAGACAGCGTTGACACCGCCATTGGAGGCGCTGAAGGAACCGCCCGTAATGTTGAGCTTCACCTTCGCCGTAGCATCCTCGGGATTATTCTGAGGATTGCTCTGGTAGAAAGCGGTATGACCGGCAACAGTTCCCCCGGAGACATTGACCTCAATCGGAAGCTTCGTAGTGTGCTGGGCGATAGCGATGCCCGCACCATCCGTCGTGCTTCCGTTGCCGTTAGGCTTGACGCCAGTGGGAGTACTGGTGCCCTCGATCGATCCGCCCGTCACGTTCAAGACGCCCGCACGAATCTCCATGCCCGTATCACCCTTGATCTCGGCGCCATCGATGTTCCACTTGGCGTATCCGGCGGCATAAATCATGCCGTCAATCTTCGCGGTAGACCCAACGTTAACAACAGGAACATTGCCTTCGGTATCAACAATCGAGCCGTTCAGATACATGCCGCCGTTAACGGTAGTGCCATCCATCTTGACCGTAACGCCAAATGCATGGGGCTCTTTGAGAGCCTTATCGTAATTAATATCGACACCGTAGCCGAATCCGACCGTTCCATCATTCGGATAAGAGATGGTCGCATCCTTGCCAACAATTACATTCGAATAAGCTTCGGCCGTCGGAAGGGTGGAACCGAAAACACAAATTGCATCAGCGCCGTACGGTTTGTCGCCCGACATCCAGGTTCCAAGCGGGGCAATCGTTCCGTCCTGAAAGTCAAACGTACCAGCTTTGACGAGAACAACGGGATCGGCCTTAGTGGCAACGATTTTTCCATCGACACCAGAATCCTTGATGGCCAACGTTGCAGCAGGGTCATCAAGGGTGATGAAATTCGAAGAAACATCGGTCGTCACCGTGTGGCCAGCCAAGTCGAGCGCGACGCTCTTCCCCTTCACCACAAGACGCTCGTTACACTCTGAGTCCTTGAGTAGCGCCACCGTTTCGCCATTCCGAGCGGCAACAAACGCATCGGCAATCGACGGATAATAAACACCCGCTATTTCAGCAACGCGGCTTTCTTCGGGAACCTCAACCGTCCACTTTCCATCGGAATTCTGAACAGGCTTGTATCCAGGGGCGCAGAAATCCTCTCGAATAGAGCTGCTGAACTTTCCTCCAGAAACCAAAACGGAAGCCTTATTGCTGCCGCCGGAGGCAATGACCAATGCATCGCCTTCAGCGATAATGTCGCCTCCCGATATTTTCGCACTAACGTCCCCATACTTAGCATTAACATTGATGGCCGCATTTTTGAGACCGCCGGTGCCATCGCCCCAGCTACCAGTATCTCCCTGGCCCTTCGACGTAACGATTCCACCAGTCATGACAAGATTGCCGGCATTCAAGGCGATACCGCCCGCCTGACCATAAACAACGCCACCGTTGATGGAAACAGTGCCTTTCTGAGGGTTGTAGATAGCATAATCGGCCCGAGAAACAAGCGTGCCACCATTGACGGTAATATTTCCGTCATAGGTCTTATTGTTGCCATTGCCGGAGACCGCATACCATCCAGCCTCGATCTTTCCGCCATTCATGATGAAAGAAGAATCGGCTGTCTTGTTACCAAGCGTGACCGCGAATTGTCCCCTATTCGCATTGTCAGCAGTAAACGAAGCGGTGTCGATCTTGCCGCTTTCCATGACAACAACACCGCCGCTTTCGGCGCTAACAACTCCGTAGCCAGTATCGGCGGAGGCATACTCTGTTTCAGTGTAAATTCGGCCCTTACCAGAACCATCTTTTTTCGCGTCCGTGCTATCGGTAATAGTCAAGCTGCCATGTACCACAATATTGCCCGTTTTGGTATTTGCCGCCTTGAGCTGGTATCCGCTAAGGTCAAGAACAACACCGATACCCGCATTCACGCATGCCGATGATTCACTTTGGGAGATATCGGCATCAGAAGCAAGTTTGATTGTATCTCCATCAACCGCCTTCTCAAAGGCTTCGTTCAACGAAGCATACTCAACCGTACCAATGGTGGCAACGCAACGGGTATCAACAGCAGTTTTACCAGTCGAATCCTCAGCTACCGTTTCATCCTGGACCGCCAGCATTTCGTCGACTACGTTACCGCGCTGATAGGCGGTTTCCTGGGCGGCAGCAGCCTGATCGACCTCTTCGGCGATGGCGACCGCGGGAACGCCCAGCGATGCGGCAAGGGTGGCTGCCGTAACGACGGAAAGCGCCTTGCCTCGTTTGCTCTGCATATCCATGTATGTTCTCCTAACCCCTGTTCAAAGGTATGAATTCTCTCTCTTGACACCCTCGAACAGACCGATCCGATACGCTTTTCATAGTACCAATATTCACCCTTGGCCGCGACGGGAAAACGCCGTTTTGCTCCCTCGCGGGTCGCAAATCGACAAACGGCGGGCGTCGGCGAACGGCGCATGCGGCAAGCGCGCGCCGCGCATACAAAAAGCGGGCCCCTTTCGGGAACCCGCTTCGATGGCTTCGACACTCATACGGCCCGCGCAATCGCGCGGCGGCCTTCGTGCTTAATCGTCGGCAAGACGCTTCTTGATGGCCTCTTTCTTCTGGCCCCATTCCTCCTGCCATTCGGCCTCTTCGCGCGCCTCGCGCTCGGCCTCTTCCTTCTGCTTCTTCACGCGGTTGCCCAGCACCAGGCGCGCCACCAGAAGGCTGACCTCATACAGCATGAGCAACGCGGCAAACATCATGAGCATGGTGACAGGCGATGCGTCCAGCGTGACCATGGCGGAAATGACCATGAGCACGATGTAGACCGTACGCCAGGAATTGCGAAGCTTGGCATACGGAATGATTTCGAACACCACCAGATAGAACACCACCAGCGGCAGCTCGAACGCGAAGCCGAACGCCAGCTCGAAGTTGATGATGACGTCGATCCACGCCTTGGCATCGGGGAAGATGTTCGCGAAGCCGTTGGCCTGGTCGGTCAGCCACTGCACGGCCGGGTTCAAGATCAACGTATAGCAGAACACGGTGCCGCCGATGAACAGCAGCACGCCCGCCATGAACGTGGGAATGAACCACTTGCGCTCGTTAGGCTTGAGCGCCGGCAGGAAAAACGCCAGGATCTGCCACAAAATGATGGGCATGCACGCCACGACCGACGTCCACAACGCCACCTTGAAGCGAATGGTGAACGAACCGAACACGTCGAAGACGTTCAGGGCGATGGCGCCCGTGGTGGGGTCTTTCGGCAGGTAGTCATATACCGGCAGGCACATGAACTGGATGATCGTGGGGGTTGCCATGTAGAAGATGCACATGGCGATGAACAGGCTGACCACGATACGGACAAGGCGCATGCGCAGCTCGCCCAGATGGTCGAAAAGGGGCATACGCGCCGGACCGATAGGCATTAGTTGTCCTCCTTCTTGGCAGAATCAGACGCCTCGGCGGCATCGGCGGACGCGGGGGCTGCCGCATCCTGGTTCTGGAGCTTTTTCGCGACGGGCTTGGTGCCGAAGATTTCGTCGGCGAGGTCTTTGTCGGCGGCCTTTTTGGCCTCCTGCTGGGCGGCCACCTGGGCGGTAGCCTCCTTGCGGGCGCTCATGACCTCTTCGTGCACCTGGGTGGGGGTTTTCACCGCTGCGGCGGCAACGGCGGTGCCGGCAGCGGCTGCGGCGGCAGCGGCCTCGTCGGACGCCTTCTTCTCGGCGGCAGCGGCGGCACGGACTTCCTTGGCGGCCTCGTTGGCGGCCTCGCGCTTCTTCTTGTCTTCGCGCTCTTTGTCGTACTTGGCCTTGCGGGAAGCGAAGGATTCCTTCTTCTCCACCTTCTGCTTGTTGTCTTTATCGATCGCATCGAGCGGGTTTTTCACCGGCTTGTCGCTCATGGGATCGTAGATTTCGGTCTTGACGACCTTGTTCATCTCCTCCTGCGCGCTGCGGAACTTCTGCACCGCCAAGCCGATGGTCTTGGCAAGCTGCGGCAGCTTGTCGGGGCCGAAGATCAAAAACCCGAACAGCAAGATGAGGAATAGTTCGAATCCACCTATACCGAACACAATCAACCTCTCAAACTCTCGTAGAATAACCGGCCTATCTTATCACACGCGCGAGCGGCGACCTGCACCAATGGCGCGCGGGGGCATCTTCATTTTTTATCCGCGCCGACGCCATAACGGTCCCACGGTTTCGGCATACGCGCGCGTGCGTTTCGTGATAGCGAATGAGCAAAGAGGCAGCCGGGTGCAAGCGCAAGCACGACGTTCGGGCGGATCGGCAGGCGGCTGCGCAAAACGCCGGCGACGACCGGCGGTCGGAATGCCGCCGGCAATGCGCGACGGCCGCCATGCCGCAGCCGACTCAAGGCAGCAGCCGGCGCGATCGTTTCCGCCCTGCTGCGGCGCCTTAGGCGAATGTCCCGCGCGACACGGCGCCCGACCGCCCCGCTTCTATCAGTTAGACCACAGGTACCCCGCGCCGCGCACGGTTTGGATATGCTGCGCCGCCTCGGTGCCCAGCTTGGCGCGCAGCCTTCGCACATGAACGTCCACCGTGCGGCTGCCGCCGTAATAGTCGAAGCCCCACACCTGCGAAAGCAGCACCTCGCGCGAATAGATGCGCCCGGGGTGCGTGATCAGAAACGCCAGCAGCGTGTACTCCATGAACGTCAGGTCGATCGGCTCGCCCGCCACCTTTACCTGATAGGTGGCCAGATTCACCGTGAGCGGGCCCACGTGCACGAAATCGGAATCGGACGTCATCTCACCCGGCCACAGAAGCCTTCTGCAGCGCAGCTTCACCTCTTCGTCGGTGGCGTACGCGCACGCGAAATCGGCGTTCACCTGCACGGGAAGACGCACCGACGCCATGGTTTCGGAATCGAGCACCAGCAGAAGCGACGCGTGGCCGCCGCGCGCCAGGGCCTCCTCCACCCCGGCGACATCGCAGCCCCCGTCCGTCGCGTCGATCACCAGCAGGTCGAACGACGCGCCGCGCATGGCATCGAGCGCCTGTTCGGGCGGCACTTTAAGCGCTCGCGCGTCCACGTCCATCGACGCGAACAGCTGCGAGGCGCGCTCGGGCGTGATCACGCGCCCGCACGAAACGATAACCGTCTTCGAATGCATGATGCCTCCTAGAGCGCAGCCAGATAGCGGTCGATTTCCCACGACGTCACATGCGCGCGGTATTCCTCCCATTCGGCGCGCTTGGCGCGCACCAGGTAGCCGTGAACGGCGTCGCCGAGCACCTCGCGCATCAGCTCGGACGCCTCGAACGCATCGATCGCGCGGGACAGGTCGCGCGGAAGGGGCGCATAGCCCGCAGCGGCTACCTGATCGGCCGACATAGAGAAGATGTCGCAGGTCGCGGGCGGCTCGAGCGTCAGGCCTTCCTCGATGCCTTTCAGGCCCGCGGCGATCGTGACGGCGAGCGTCAGATACGGGTTGGCGGCCGAATCGACGCTGCGGATCTCGGCGCGCGTGGACGAACTCTTGCCCGGCTTGTAGCGCGGCACGCGCACCATGGCGGAACGGTTCGCCTGGCCCCAGGACGCATACAAGGGCGCGCCCATGCCGGCCACGAAGCGCTTGTACGAGTTCACGTACTGGCTGGTTATCAGGGAATATTCGGGCGCGTACTTCAAAAGGCCCGCGATGTAGCCCTTGCCGACGGCCGAAAGCCCCCAGCCCTGG
This sequence comes from Slackia faecicanis, assembly GCF_003725295.1. Classification (GTDB taxonomy): domain Bacteria; phylum Actinomycetota; class Coriobacteriia; order Coriobacteriales; family Eggerthellaceae; genus Slackia; species Slackia faecicanis. Next base: position 95,364 of record NZ_QICB01000007.1, on the reverse strand, counting down.
GGGTCGTCGGCGTCGAAGAAGGCGTTGCCGTTCTCGTCGAAGAGCGACTGATGCACGTGCATGGCGCTGCCAGGATGGTTCTCGAGCGGCTTGGGCATGAACGACGCGTGCATGCCGTGCGCCGAAGCGGCCTCTTTCACCACGTGGCGAGCCGTGACCACCGCATCGGCCGCGGCCAAGGCGTCGCAGTAGCGCAGGTCTATTTCTTGCTGCGCGGGCGACGATTCGTGATGGGAGTATTCCACCGACACGCCCATCTGCTCAAGCGTGAGCACCGTATCGCGGCGCAGGTCGGCCGCGTCGTCGAGCGGGGCCAGGTCGAAATAGCCGCCGCGGTCGATCGGGTCGGGCGAGGTGGCGCTTTTGAAGCAGAAGTATTCGACGGCCGTTCCCACGTTCACCGAATAGCCCATCGAGGCGGCCTTCTTGAGCATTTCCATCAGAATATGACGCGAGTCGGCGGGCGCGGGCGTGCCTTCGGGCGTGCGCAGGTCGCAGAACATGCGCGCCACGCCGTTGTTGCGCGGGCGCCACGGCAGCGTCTGAAACGTGGACGCGTCGGGGTGCGCCAAAATGTCGCTTTCGTTCAAAGACGCCAGCCCCGCCACCGACGACCCGTCGAAGCCGATGCCTTCCTCGAACGCGGTGTGTATGTCGGAAGGCGTGATGGCGAGGTTCTTCAGGTTTCCGAACACGTCGACGAACCATAGGCGCAAGAACCTGATATCGCGCTCTTCGATCTGCTTGACGACGTATTGCGTGGTGTCGATCATGGGTCATCCTTTCATGAAGCGGCGCCCGCGAAGGCACCGGAAAACGACGAAGGCCGGCTCGCAGCGGAGCCGGCCTGGCTGGTCGGGATATGCGCGAGCGGCGGCCGGCGGCCTCGCGCAAAGGTTCGCGCGGCGGCGTCTACGAAACGCCCAATCTGCGCGCCATCACGCGGTTCGCTTCGGCCTCCACCGCGTCGTCGAGAGGCGCCAGTTCGCAGGATTCGCCCCGACGTTCGAGCGCACGCGCCAGAAGATAGTCCGCCACCTGGGGGTTTTTCGGCAGAAGCGGGCCGTGCAGATACGTGCCGATCAGGTTGCCCTGATGCACGCCTTCGAAGCCGTCTTCGCCGTTGTTGCCGTGCGTGGCGCCCAGCACGCGGCCGAGCGGCTTCACGCCCGCGCCCAGCGTGGTGCGGCCGCCGTGGTTTTCAAACCCGACGACTGGCATGGAGGCGATATCGCTTTCGATCACCGCGTTGCCGATCAGGCGGCCTTCGCCGCGCACCGTTTCCATATCCACGATGCCCAGGCCCCCCACGGATTCGTCGCCCATGGTGTAGCGGTGGCCCAGGAACTGGTAGCCGCCGCACACGGCGAGCAGCACGCCGTTATCGGCCACATACGAACGCAGCTCGGCCTTACGCGCGGCGATTGCGTCTTTGGCGATCATCTGCTCGCGGTCGGCGCCGCCGCCGATGAACACGATGTCGGCGTGCGAGAAATCCATGGCGTCGCCCATGCCCACTTCGGTCACCTGCACGGGAATGTCGCGCCACTCGCAGCGGCGGCGCAAGGCGATCACGTTGCCGCCGTCGCCGTAGAGGTTCAAAAGCTCGGGGAACAGATGCACGATGTTGAGAGGCTTCATGGCTACTCCCCTTCCTTGCGCGCGCAGCCGTCGGCGGACGCTTTTTCGAGCGCTTCGAGCTCGCGGCGCAGCGGCGGCAGCGCGGTATAGTTGGCGATCACGTACACTTTGCCGTCGGATTCGTCGGTGGCGGCAAGCACGTCGGCGGCGTTTTCGACGATCGTCGAAGGAATGCCCGCGTACTTCAGGCGCACCTGCATGTCGTTGGCGCGCGATCCGCCGACGAAGGCCTTGAGGCCTTCGATCTGCGACCAGCGCTCGAAATCGATATCCCAGAACCACGACACGTCGCAGCCGTCGGCCTCTTCGTCGTTGACGAAAAGCGCCAGCACGCGGCCGCCCTCGTTGAGCACGATGCGGATGTTCTGGTTGAAGCCCGTGGGGTTTTTGGCCAGGTTGGTCATCACGCTGCGCCCGCCCAGACGAAACGTCTGCAAGCGGCCGTTCGTGGGACGGTATGCCTCCACCGCCTGCTGGAAGCCTTCGAACGACACGATTTCGGACGCCTTGCTCAGCGCGTAGACGGCCAGCGTGTTGTACACCATGTACACGCCCGTCTGGCCGGTCTGCACCGTATGGCCGTCGATGTCGAAGGCCAGCGAGCCGTCCAGCATGCGCACGTTTTCGGCCGCGAACGAAAGCTCGGGACGGCCCCAGCCGCACGACGGGCAGCGATAGGCGCCCAGCTGGCCGTAATGCACGTAATCGTATTCCAGCGCGGCGCCGCACTGCTGGCAAAAGCGGCTGTCGCTGATGCGGTCGGCATCCAGGCCCATGTCGCACGCGATGCCGAAGGCCAAAGAGCGGTTGGGCACGCGGGCGGCGATGGCGGCGCACAGCGGGTCGTCGCCGTTGTAGAGAAACACCGTGTCGGGCGAACCCTCGAGCGCCGCGGCGATCGCGCCCTGCACGTGTTCGATTTCGCCCACGCGGTCGAGCTGGTCGCGGAACAGGTTAAGCAGCAGGAAAAAGCGCGGCTTGACGCGCGGCACCACGTAGCGGGTATACATCTCGTCGCACTCGAAGCACGACACGGGCGCATCGGAGGAAGCGCCTTCGGCCGCGCGTTCGGGCTTGACCAAATACGCCGTGACCACGCCCGATTCCAGGTTGTTGCCGTCGCGGTTGCAATATAGCGGTCGGCCCGAAGACGCCAGGCAATCGGCCGCCAGGTTGGTGGTGGTGGTTTTGCCGTTCGTGCCCGTGATCACCGCGATGTTATCGGCCGCGCCCGACAGATCAGCCAGCACGGCGGGGGCCGCTTTCATGGCGATGACGCCCGGCAGATTGCCGGCCGAACGATGCATGAACGTCTCGCCCGCCCAGCGGGCGCTCTTGCCGAGGAATGCGGCAAAAGAAGAACGGAATCCCATGGTTCCTCCTGCGAATATCTTTGCAAACTTCGCCATCATACGCGAAAAAACCCCGCGCCGTCGGGCTTGCGGGGTTTTTCAGAAATGCTCTAAACAGGCGTTAGGCGGCGCCGCCCATGGCCATGATGGCCACCGTGGGAATGCCGAGGGCCAGCACCAAGATCACGCACACCACCACGGTGAAGATCTTCCTGGTGCGCGCCGCGTTCTCGCGACGTTTCTTCTCGGCCTCTTCGCGCCTGCGCGCCGCTTCAATCTGGGCCGCGCGCTGTTTCGCCGTCATTTTCTGCGCCATGCTAATCTCTCAGCTTTCCACGAATATGAATGCCGCGGTGCGCCACCTCGGCAGGATCGACATTGGTGTTCCAGTGGCCGCCGCGCTCGTAGCGGACGACGCCTTCGACCATGGTGAAGACCACATCGGCCGCGGCGGCGCCGGTGACGACCGCCGTGACGGGATCGACCAGGGGCGTCTGACGCGAGCCGGAAAGGTCGACCGCGATCACGTCGGCGCGCTTGCCGGGCTCGAGGCTGCCCACTTCGTCATCGATGCGCAGGGCGCGGGCGCCGCCGATAGTGGCAAGCTCGAGCATGGTCTGCGCGGTGAGGAAGTCGGAGCGGTCCACCGAGCGGTGGATCAGCGTGGCCAGGCGCATCTCCGTGAACATGTCGGAGGTGTCGGTGGCCGCCGGCGAGTCGGTGCCGAGGCCCACGCGGATGCCAGCCTGCAGGAACTTCTGCAGCGGTGCCAAGCCCATGCCCAGCTGCGCGTTGCAGCGGGTGCACACGGCGATCGCCGCGTCGTATTCTTTCAGCTTGGCGATATCGGCCTCGTCAACATGGACGCAGTGCACGGCCAGCACGTTCTGGCTGTGGAAGGCGCCCCAGTTCAGCGCGTAGTTGACCGGCGTCACGCCCGTGGGAAGCCACATGGGGCGGTCGGTCAGGCTGTCGTTGCCCGCATCGATGCCGCGCACCGAAAGCGGCGTGGAGCCGTTTTTGATGTACTGGTATTCCTCATAGCTGCCGGCCATATGCATGGCCACGGGAATTCCCAGCTTGTCGGCCACTTCGTTCACGCGCGCGAAAATGGTGGGATGGCAGGCGTGCAGCGCCTTCGGCGCGATGCCGATGCGCGTGATGGCCGGATCGGAATCGGCCGTCCACTCCTGTACGTCTTTCACGGCCGCTTCGATCGCGGCATCGACCTTCGCCTTCTCGGGAACGCCGACGCTGCGATAAATCACCGAGCGCAGGCCCAGATCGCGCGTGGCTTCGCGCGATGCGCCCGTGTTGGTGAAGTCCGCCACCGTGGTGACGCCGCCCGAAAGCATTTCCATGCCGCCGAGAAGCGCGGAATCATAGCGATCGTCGCGCGTCATCATGTCGGCCTTGGCATGCTCGTGAGCGAGCCATTCCGCGTAGGGAACGTCGTGGACGACGCCGCGCAGCACCGTGTATTCGAGATGCGTATGGCAATCAACGAAACCCGGCATGATGGCGGCACGGCCGAAATCGCGCACCTCCTCTTCGGGGTAGCGCGCTTTCATACGTTGGGCACCGCCTATTTCAACGATGCGCCCATCGCGCACCAAGACCGCGCCATCGTCGATCGGCGGTTGCGTGACGGGGATGATATGTTCTGCACACAAAAGCATGCGGACATAATAGCGCATCGGCTTTGGGCTATACTGGCAAGTCGCACAAAAAAGGGCGGCGGCGCGCGTTTGCCGCCGAAAACACAGATTCGAAAACCGTCTACCGTTTGCAAAGGCATCACTATGACTCAAAGCGCTTCTTCGACCGACATCGAACCCAAGACCTCCGGCGACTATCTGCGCGCCTCGGCACGGGCATCGGCCGAAAAAGCGAGCGATACGCAAGACATCCACGCCGGCCACACCGTGATCGACACGGCCACCGGCGGCGAGGCCGATGCCGCAGTGTCCGAACAGCGCGTGCAGCAGATCTTCGGAGCCATCGCCAAGAAATACGACCGCTTCAACGCCGCCTCGAGCTTCGGCCTGTACAAGCGATGGCTGCGCGCCACCGTGGCCGCGGCGAACCTCACGCCCGAATCGGACCTGCTCGACCTTGCGGGCGGCACGGGCGACGTCAGCTACACGGCCGCTAAGACCAACCCGCCCGCGCACATCCAGCTGACCGACTTCGTGCCCGAAATGCTCGACGTGGCGCGCGACCGTGCCCGCCAGGGAGCGACCTGCGGCGTTCCCACCGATTTCGACGTTGTGGACGCGCAGGACATTCCTTATGCGGACGATTCCTACGACGCGGTCACCATGGCCTACGGCATCCGCAACATCCCCGACCGCGAACAGGCGCTCGCCGAAACCTACCGCGTGCTGAAGCCGGGCGGCACCTTCGCCTGCCTCGAATTCTCCACGCCGCCCAACGCGTTGTGGCGCGGCCTGTACCACATCTACCTCAAGCTCATGATCCCCTTCTGGGGCAAGGTGTTCACGGGCCAGACGAAAGGCTTCGTGTACCTGGCCGATTCGATCCGCGCCTTCCCCGACCAGGAAACCTACGCCGCCATGCTGCGCGAGGCGGGCTTCAAGGACGTGACCTGGAAGAATTACGCGGGCGGCATCGTGGCCGTCCATACGGGCCGCAAATAACGCCGGCCGCCGAAAAGCGCCGAATGCGAAAGAGGGCGTCTGCCGCATCAAAACGGCAGACGCCCTCTTCGTCTATACGCACGGTCGGGCGGCGGCGAAAAGCGCCGAGGCGGGAAGACCCGGGTCGGCGGCCTGCATGGCCGCAAGCACCATACAGGCCGCGATGATGCCGAAGCCGGGCGAAGGCGACGATGAAGCCATCGCCCGGCGCCGCGCCGCGGGTTCACGCGCGTCATGAGCAAGGACGCGAACGCGCCGAAAGCCTTTACGCGGCCGTCACCTCGAAGCCTTCCGCGTCGAGCTCGGGCGCGCCCTCGGCGCGGCGGCGTTCCACCAGCTTGCGGGCCGCGGGAATGGACGCCAGAAGAGCCACGCCCATGAGCACCGACGCCACGCCCATCATGACCCACACCGGCACGAACGACAGGTACGCGTCGAACAGCAGGCCCGAAGCCACCGAGCCGATGGCCGCGCCGAACAGCTCGAAGGCCGTCACGATGCCGGTCACCGTGCCGAAATCCTTCTTGCCGTACTGCTTGGCCACCACGACGGGCGGCGCCACCGTTCCCATGCACGTGGCGAACGAGAAGAACACGCAGGCCACGATGGGGCCCCAATCGGTGGCGGCGAAGCACAGCGCCACGGCCGCCGCGGTAGAGGCGATCGTGCCGAGAGCGGTGCCCACCTTCAGGCCGAAGCGGTCGTAGATCGCGCCGAGCGACACCTTCGCCACGATCACCAGGCCCAGATAGAACGACCACACGGCGCCCGCCCACATGACGGAATGGCCGCCCGTGACCACCTCGACGCCGTCCACCGTGACCGACGTCATGTTGGCCACCGCGTTGGTGATGAACGCGCCGTTGGCGATACCCATCATGACGAAGCCGAACACGAGGGCCCAAAAGCCCGCGTTCTTGCGCAGCACGGCCCAGCCCACCGACACGGTGACGGGCGCGTCGGGCGAACGGTCGGCCTTGGCCTTTTCGGTCGAACCCGCGCCGTAGGGCGCCAGGCCCTTGTCGCTCGGGCGCGTGGCGAAGGCGACCAGCGTGACGGGCAGAGCCGCCACCAGGCAGATGACCGCGAGCACCACGAACGCCGTGCGCCATCCGTACGACGCGATCACCGCGCTCGTGACGGGCGACAAGATCACGCCGCCCACGCCCGAGCCCGAAAGGGCGATCGACACCGCCAAGCCGCGCTTGAGCGTGAACCAGTTCGAAATGATCACCGACACGAGCAGGCGCGTGCCCGCGACCACCACCATGCCGGCGATGATGCACAGCACGTAGAGCTGCCACACTTCCTGGATCATGGACAAGCCCACGAGGGCCACCGCACTCGTCACGATGGTGAAAGCGCCCAGGGCGCGCGCCGGGTAGCGGTCAGTCAAGCGGCCGATCACCAACGAGGCGAACACCGCTACCACCGTGCACAGCGACACGCCGGTGTTGAACTGCCCCACGGTGATGCCCAGGTCGCGCACGATGTGGGTCTGGAACAGCGGGATGCAGTTCACGAAGGCCGTGTAGCAGGTAGCCATGGTCAGCAGGCCGCCGATGACCACCCACCAGCCGAAGAAGAAGCCCTTCTTTCCCTCGGGCTTCGCCGCACCCGTCTGCGCGGGCGTTTCGTTGCGATTGTCAGCCATGGGGCCTCACTTTCCCAGCATGTCCAGATGGCGGATGAATTCGATGTAGAAACCCACGCCGCGCTTGTAGGCATCGACGTCGAGGTTCTCGTCCTGGCCGTGGATGCGCATGCGCTGGTCGCCGCGGAACAGGATGCCTGCGAAGCGGTACGTGCGCGGGCAGACGCGCGCGAAGTGGCGGGCGTCGCTGCAGCTGGTCTGCACGTAGGGGGCGATGCCCGCTTCGGGATAGACGCTATGCACGACGCGGCGCAGGTAGTCGAAGGCGGGATCGCCCTCGAAAGGCGAAACGGGCGAAGGCTCGCACACCTCGTCCAGCTCATAGGTGGTCTGGTCGTCGAAGCGCTCCTTGATGCGGTCGAGCGCGACGGCCACCGATTCGCTCGGGTCGATGCGCACGTTCACCGTGCCCTTGGCCTTCTTGGGAATGACGTTATGGGCGCGCGAGCCCTCGAGCTGCGTGAGCGCGTAGGTGGTGCGCACCATGGCGGCCGTTTCGGAGCCGCCCTTCATGATCTTCACCACGAGCGGGCGGAACAGCCACAGGTTGCCGAACACCAGGCGCAGGCCGAAGCCGCCGCGGGCGGCAAGCTCTTTGAGCATCGCGGCCACGGGCGCGGACAGCGCGGCGCGCGGCGGGTTTTTCTGCAGGTCGTCGAGGCCGGAGACCAGCTTCGCCGTAGCATCGCCCAGCGAAGGCGTGGAGGCGTGGCCGCCCGATGCCGACGTTTCGATATAGGCGTCGAAGATGCCCTTCTCGGCCACGCCGATCGCGGCGAATTCGCCCTGCACGCCCAGCGGCGGGTTGTCGATGACCGCGCCGCCTTCGTCGAGCACCATGTAAGGAACACGGCCGATTTCCTTGAGATGCTCCACCATATGCGGAGCGGTGTCTCCGCCGTCTTCTTCGGTGTTCGACGAGAAGAAGTACACGTCGCGCGGCGGCATGTAACCTTCGCCGATCAGCGTGTCGGCGGCTTCCACGAGCGCCGCCCAGATGCACTTGGTATCCACCGCGCCGCGAGCGTAGATTTTGCCGTCCTCGATATCGGCAGCGAACGGGTCGTGCGTCCAGCCGGCGGGATCGGCCTCCACAACATCGTGATGGGCCATGAACACGATCGGCGCAAGCTCGCGGTTTTCGCCCTTCCACAAAAGCGAGATGCCGTAGGTGTCGATCATCTCGAGCTCGCAGGCCTCGAAGACGCGCGGATACAGGCCGCGCAGCTTCGGCACGAACTCGTCGAACGCCGAGTGGTCGGCATGGGGATCGGCCGCGGCCCAGATCGTCTTGCTGCGCAGGATTTCGCGGAAGCGCTCAACGGCCTCGTCGGATCCCATGATGTCGCTTTCCGGCAGCGGATCGGTCACCGGCGTAGGCTTCAACCGCACCGCATTCACCGTCAACACGATTGCCAGAACAACGATCAGGGCCGCTATCACGGCAAGCACGAGCATGCCCATCCCCTCCTTCCGACACCGGCGAACGGCCGTCCTTCGGCACGGTTCGAGCTCGGCGTCTCGTTTTTCGGTATACGGACGGCGATTATAGCGCGACGGGCCGGAACCCCGGCGAGTGGCACCCGAGCGCCGCGAGCGGCAAAACGCACGCATCCTGGATGCTTCCCATGAAAAAGCCCCGCTTCTCGCTTTCGAGAAACGGGGCTTTCGACGCCTCTGCTTTCACGGGCGCGAACGCGCGAAAACGCAGGGGCGCTGCGCTATGCGGCGGCCTCTTTGACGGCCTGCTCGAACTTGGAATACATGTCGGGGCCGGAGCCTGCGAAGATCTTGGTCACCACGCCTTCGGCATCGATCACCACGGTGTAGGGAATGCCGCTCGTGGGATAGGCGCGCTGCGCGTCGAAATCGAGGTCGAGCGCCCAATCGAAGCCGTAATCGTGCTGTGCGACGAAATCGGACACGAGCCCCTCTTCCTCACCGCAGTTCACCAGCACCACGTTGGTTTCGGGATAGTTCTCCTTGACCTTCTGCAGGTCGGGCATCTCTTTGATGCAATACGGGCACCACGTGGCCCAGAAGCTCAAAACGGTGACGCCGCCCTGATAATCGGCGATGCTTTTCGTCGAACCGTCGAGCAGCTCGAGCACGGCGTCAGGGGCAGGATGGCCTTCCGCCGCGCCGCGCATCTTCGTGGAATCGATGGCCGTCTGACCATCTTGCTGCACTTCAGGCGCAGCGGGCTCTTCGGACTGGCAGCCCATCAAAGGAACGCTCGCAAGGGCGCATGCCGCGAATGCGCTCGCGGCCAGTCCCGCCGTGCGGCGCATGCGGCTGCGGGATTCGCCGCTCGAAGCGGCCGTTTCGACAATGCGGGATTTCATCATAGGAACCTCCATCATCCTTTTGTATAGCGACCGCTTCATGGCAGCCATCAGGCGCCGGCGCGGCACTGTCCTAAGGCCGTTCGTCCCGATCGGACGAAGCGTTTTTCACGGGCGCAGGCGCATCGGACGCGCCGAGGCGCTTCGAGCCGGGCAGCTCCACGCTGAACCAGATGGCGCCGTGGGCGCATGCTTTCTTGCATTCGCCGCATTCGATGCACTCGCGGTCGCCCACGTGCTTCACGTCCATGCGACACATCTGCACGCAGGCGTTGCAGCCGGTGCAGGCGTTTTGGTCCACCACGTAGCGAAGCGCGCAGAATCGGTTGAAGAATCCGTACAGCGCGCCCAGCGGGCACAGGAACCGGCAAAACGGGCGGTACACCGCCATGGCGCCGAACACGATCGCCGCCAGCACGAAGGTCTTCCACCCGAACAGCATGCCGACCACCGATTGCAGCTCGGGCGTCGCGGACACGAGCACCACGCCGGCAAGCGTTCCCGCAGGGCACACATAGCTGCAAAACAGCGGCGAGCCGATGCCGTCGATCGCCAGCATGACCACGGGCCCTACGATGACGAGCGCCAGCATGACGTATTTCAGCAGGCCCAGGCGGCGGCTCCACGCGCCCTTGCGCACCTGCGGAACATGCAGCAAGCGGCCCAGCTTGTCGAGCATGTCCTGGATGAAGCCGAACGGGCATGCCCAGCCGCATATCGTGCGGCCGAACAGCGCGCCGAACGCAAGCAGGCAGCCCGCCATGTAAAACGGCAACTTGAGCGTCGATGCGCCGAGCGCCTGCTGCAGCGCGCCGATCGGACACGCCCCCACGGCGCCCGGGCACGAATAGCAATGCAGGCCGGGAATGCAGGCCGCCTTGGACGGCGCGCGATTCACCGTCATCGTGGCGATGCCCTGGAAGTCCAGGTTGTACAGAAGCGCCGTGAGCAGCTGGATAAAGCGGCGCTTCGTGCGCGCGATGAAATTCTTCATGACCCTACCCTATGCCGATGCACTCGTAGCAGATGAGCGACGCCTTGCGCCACACGTCGAGCGCATCGCCCTGCATGACGCCGAACGCGATCAGCACGGCGGCGGCCGCCAGCACGACCGCCCATGCGGGCACGCGCAAAGAGCGCTTCGAAGGCGAAGCGGCGGCGCGGTTTTCGGAACGGTTTTCGTTATTCGTAGCCATGCGCCGCATTGTAGCATGCGCGACTGAAACCGCACGCCGCTTCGCCGCATACGCAAGAAGGCGGCCCGCAGGCCGCCTTCTGGAAAGCGCGATGGAATCGGATTCGGCCGATCCGTATATTAGTGACGGAAGTGGCGATGGCCGGTGAACACCATGGCGATACCGTGCTCGTCGCACGCCTGGATGACTTCCTCGTCACGCACGGAGCCGCCGGGCTGGATGATGGCGGTCACGCCGTAGCCCGCCAGCTGGTCGACGCCGTCGCGGAACGGGAAGAAGGCGTCGGAGGCGGCCATCAGGCCGTCGGCCGACATGCCCATGCGCTCGCAGGCCTCATGGGCGCGCTCGCAGGCCAGCTTCGCGGAATCGACGCGGTTCGGCTGGCCGGGGCCCATGCCGATGCCCGCACGGTTCTTGGAAACCAGGATGGCGTTGGACTTGACGCCCTTGCACACCTTCCAGGCGAACATGAGCTCGTCCATCTCGGCCTCGGTGGGCTTGCGCTTGGTGGGAACGGTGAAGTCTTCGGGCTTCTCGTTCACGCGGTCGAACACCTGGGCGAGCATGCCGCCGTCGACCGAGCGGAACTCGATCGCAGCCGGGGCGTCGACGCCGCCGGTGCGCAGAACGCGCAGGTTCTTCTTCTGCTGCAGCAGCTCGAGGGCGGCCGGCTCATAGGAGGGAGCGATCAGCACCTCGACGAACTGCTTGTTCTCGTTGATGTGCTCGACCATGGCAAGCGACACCTCGACGTTGGCCGCGATGATGCCGCCGAACGCGCTCTTCGGGTCGCAGGCGAAGGCCTTGTCGTAAGCCTCTTCCACCGTGGCGGCGGTAGCGGAACCGCAGGGGTTCTGGTGCTTCAGAATGACGACCGCCGGGTCGCTGAACTCGCGGGCGATGGCCCAGCAAGCGTCGGTGTCGAGGATGTTGTTGTAAGAGAGCTCTTTGCCGTTGAGCTGCTCGGCATTAACCAGGGAGTGCGCGGTGGCGAACTCGGGCATGCGGTAGTACATGGCAGCCTGGTGCGGGTTCTCGCCGTAGCGCAGGTCCTGCTGCTTCACCAGGTGAAGGTCGCGCTGCGCGGGATGCAGCTCGGCCTGCTGGTCCAGCTGACCGCCCAGCCAACGGGCGATGGCGCCGTCATAGGCGTTAGTGGTCTGGAACACCTTCAGAGCCAGCTCGACGCGGGTCTCGCGGGTGGTGGCGCCGTCGTTGGCACGCATTTCCTCGAGAATGGCGTCGTAGCGCTCGGGCTCGGTGACCACGGCGACGCTTTCGAAGTTCTTAGCGGCGGAACGCAGCATGGAGGGGCCGCCGATGTCGATGTTCTCGATGCAGGTGCCGAAATCGGCGCCGGACTCGACGGTCTTCTCGAAGGCGTAGAGGTTGACGACCACCATGTCGATCATGCCGATGCCGTGCTCTTCGGCCTGGCGCATATGCTCGGCGTTGTCGCGCTTGGCAAGAAGGCCGCCGTGCACCTTGGGATGCAGCGTCTTCACGCGACCGTCCATCATCTCGGGGAACCCGGTCAAGTCGTCGATCGGACGCACGGGCACGCCTGCGGCCTCGATGACCTTGGCGGTACCGCCCGTGGAAACGATTTCCACGCCGAACTCTTCATGAAGCGCGCGGGCGAATTCCACGATGCCGGTCTTATCGGTGACCGACATGAGCGCTCGTTTGACCTGAGGATTGCTCATCCTGCTTTTTCCTTCCTGCTAGGCCAGCCATTATCGAATGGCCCTATAGTAACGCCACCCGCTCGCGATGCCCGCGGCAAGCGGCATCGTTCGGCGAATCGCCACGAATCCATCCATCATGTCGTGTGCGCGGCAGCACCGACCGCCTACCGGGTGTGGAAAACGGTTGCTCCGCGCCCTGACCGGCAACGCAGGCGAACGCAAAAACGCCGCGGCCCTATCGGTTCCGCGGCGTTTCGCCGGTCATCGAGAAAAAGCGCTTCGGAAGCGGTGCCTTACCACAGGCCGTTGTCGTGCTTGTCGCGCGCCTCCTGGCTGTAGCGCTGCTTGTAGCGCACGTCCACCAGCTCGGCCACGATGGAAATGGCCAGCTCGGCGGGCGTCTTGGCGCCGAACTTCAAACCGATCGGGCGCTTGACGGCCTCCCACTGCTCTTCGGTCATGCCGGCGTCCAGGCACAGGTCGTGCACGCGGCTGTTCTTGCCCTTGCAGCCCATCATGCCCACGTAATGGACGCCCTGCTTGCTTGCCCACACGCAGCCCTCGGGGTCGTGCATATGGCCGCGCGTGACCACGCACACGTAGTCTTCGGGATCGGCCTTCATGCCGGCCAGCTCGTCGAACGAGCCGATCAGGGTACGCTTCGCGTCGGGGAAACGCTCCTCGTTGAGGAAGGACGCGTCGTCGTCGACCACTTCCACGACGAAGCCCACGTGACGGGCCAGGACAGCCGTTTCAACCGCCACGTCGGACGCGCCGAGCAGCCACACCTTCACCGGGTCGAACAGCGCCACCGACGTCCAGGTAAGGCCGTCGAACTGGTCGTTGTGCATGGACGGGCCGCGCGTGACGTCTTTCATCTGGAAGAAGTCGCGGGCGGAATATTCGCGGGCGGCCACGGCTTCTTTGGCATCGTTGCAGAAGAACACCAGGTCGCGGCCGTCGGCGCTGCCCACGTCGCCGTACTTCTTCGTGACTTCGTTATCGACGTTGGCAACCGCGGCGTCGGCGTCTTCGACCACCTTGAAGCCGATCCAGGCAAGGTCGTGCTCGTCGATGGCGCGGGCAGCACGCTCGAACACGCAGGCGTCCTCGGCGGTCAGCGCGGCGGAAATGCGCGCGAGCGCTTCGGGGGACGTACGCTTGTCGGCCTCGGCGGCCTCGGCGGAAAAGCACGGGAAATCGTCGGCGGACAGCTCGACGGCGCGTCCCGCGCGCAGGTCGGCCGCGATGGCAAGAAGCGTTTCTTTACGCATGTCTGGTTCCTTTCATGTGATACACCCGCTGCGAAAGCATGTCTGCACCGCACGCGCGACAAGCCCCCTTCGCACGACGGACCCCCGAAAAACGAGGGTCCGTTTATCCTGAGTTCAGAATATATCAGCATTCTCGGCATGCGACAAATGAAAACTCCCACGCTGCTCACCGACGAGCCGAAACAATGCCCTAGCCGCGCGGCGCGATGTGCACCTTGCGGTCGTCGCCGACCGTCACGCGGCCCTCGGCGATCATCTGCAACGCCTCGGGATAGAGCACGTGCTCGACCGCGTGGATCTTCTCCTCCAACGAATCGAGCGTATCGTCCTCGGCGATTTCAACGGCACGCTGGGCCACGATGGGGCCCTTGTCGTATTCGGCGTTGGCGAAATGAACGGTGGCGCCCGTCACCTTCACGCCCGCCTCGTAGGCGTCGCGGATGGCATGCGCGCCCTTGAACGACGGCAACAGCGCCGGATGAAGGTTCAGCACGCGGTCGGGGAACGCGTCCAAGATGGGATCGGTCACCATGCGCATGTAGCCCGCCATGACCACGTATTCGCAGCCTGCGGCTTTAAGCTCGGCGGCGATGGAGGCGTTGGCCGACTCGTAATCGGCGTAGACGTCTTTGCAAAGCGCGACGGTCTTGATGCCCGCCTGCTGCGCGCGGACCAGGCCGTAGGCGTCGGGGCGGCTCGAAATGACCACGCACACCTCGGCATCCAGGCGGCCTGCCTCGATTTCGTCGATGATGGCCTGCAGGTTCGAACCCGAGCCGGAGATGAGAACACCGATTTTCAGCGCCATGGCGCTCCTTTCTATCGATTCGTGCGAAAAACGAAGGAAGCGAAGGCCGCTTGCGCGACGCTTCGCTTCCCGTACGTCGGGCGAACCCGACGGCGACACCGTTAAGCAGGATACTGGACGCAGCCCGTGCCTTCGATGATCGAGCCGATCACGCAGGGGTCTTCGCCCGCGGCCTTCAGGTTCTCCATCACGGCTTCGACCTGGGAGGCGTCCACGATCAGCGCCATGCCGATGCCCATGTTGAAGGTCTTGAGCGCCTCTTCCTCGGACAGGCCCGCGGCCTCGACGGCCATCTGGGTGATGCCGGGAACTTCCCACTTCGCGGGGTCGACCAGCGCGTCGAGATTCTTCGGCAGCGCGCGGTTGAGGTTCTCGGTCATGCCGCCGCCCGTGATGTGGGCCAGCGCATGCACGGCGCCCGGAAGCTCGCGCAGGCAGGACAGGACAGGCTTCACGTAGATGCGCGTGGGCTCGATCAGCGCCTCGCCGATGGTCTTGCCGCCCAGGCGCTCGTCGGTCTTGGCCAGGTCTTCGGCGGTCTTGCCTTCCACCATGACCTTGCGGACCAGCGAATAGCCGTTGGAATGGAAGCCGCTCGAACGCAGACCCACCACGACGTCGCCGCATTCCACGTTGTCGGGGCCGATCATCTTAGGACGGTCGACCACGCCCACGCAGAAGCCGGACAGGTCGTAATCGTCGGGGTCCATGACGCCCGGGTGCTCGGCCATCTCGCCGCCGACCAGAGCGCAGCCCGCCCGTCGGCAGCCGTCGGCGATGCCGCCCACGACGCCCGCGACATGCTCTTTGCGCAGCTTGCCGATGGCGATGTAGTCGAGGAAGAACAGGGGCTCGGCGCCGCAGGCGAGAATGTCGTTGACGCACATGGCCACCAGGTCGATGCCCACCGTGTCATGCTTGCCGATCAGCTGGGCCACCTTGAGCTTGGTGCCCACGCCGTCCGTGCCGGAAATCAGGATGGGGTCTTCCATGTCCTTCATGGCGGCAGCGGAGAACAGTCCGCCGAAGCCGCCGATATCGCCGATCACCTCGGGGCGATACGTCGAATGCACCGCGTCCTTGATGGCGTCGACCGCTGCCGCGCCCTCTTCGATATCGACGCCGGCGTCGGCGTAGGTTACCTGAGTCATGAGTCTCCCTTCATACCGGTGCACGCGGACCATGCCGCGTTTGCTCGCTTCGTTCCATAATGACATGTCGAGGCGCATACCGCCACATGCAGCATGCGCCTCGATACGAAAAACAACCTGTTCGGGCGAATACGGATGCTACGACGCCGCATTCGCAGGCTCGGCCGCCTCCACCACGGCGCCGAAAAGCACCGCGCGCGTAGCCGCGTAATCGTCGCCGCACGTGATCAGCGTGAACAGCTTCATGGCCGCGCTCAGGTCGACATCGGTCGGGGCCGCAACCGTCGAGCCTTCGACGTTGGCGGCCATGTAGACGTCTTGGCTGCTACGGTCGGGGAAATCGAACTGCAGGATCGACGTCTGCGACGCGTCCACGATGTCGGCCGCATAAGTCATGCAGCGATAATTGCGGTCGGGCGTGAATACGTAGAACGTGCGCGCCGCGTCGAACGCGGGCTGCTCGGTCATGGCCAGGATATGCGCAAACATGGTGTCGTCGTTCATGTTGTGGCCGTAGATCACGTTGTTCTGGTCGGTCATCGCGGGCGCATTGTCCGACGAAAGGAAGATCGACCCCTTGTGCACCAAGCCGCCCGTTTCGCCCGCGAAATCCTTCTTCAGGTATTCCTCGTCGGTTTCGCCTTGGACGATCGGGTAATCGATGCTCGTGCCCGGCATGTAGATCCAGCCCACCGTGTCGGGGTTGCGGCTGAGCAGGGCGTCCCAATCGACCGTCATCGACGAAAGGGCGTCGGCCTCTTTCTGGATGGCGGCCTGGGCGGCCACGTCGTCATAGGTCTTGGTGCCGCTCCAGTAGCCGTAGCCGATCACGCCCAGCACGGCCACGCTTGCCATGAACACCAGGATGGCAACGACGAGCACCGCCGTCCAGATGCGGTTCTTCCGCTTGCGGCGCTTGCGCTCCTCGGCATCGTGGGCGGCCGCGCCGTAGCAGGCGCGCGCATACGCCTGGGCTTCCTCGGTCAGGAAAGACTGCGCTCCCCCGCGCGAAGACGCGCCCGAACGATTCGGCGAAGCGGGCGCGAAGCCCGTCGGCCCGCCTGCATCGGGGCCTGCGGCCGAAGCGGGCCGCGCCGCGTCGATGCGGGGAATGAGCCCCGAAAGATCGCTTCGCCGCATCGGCGCCGCGCCCTGGGGGCGCGAAGGCGCGCCTTGCCCGCGGGCGTCGCGTTCGGGGTTTTTCGATATGTCGTTTCGTTTCTCCATGCAGCCCATCATAAAGAAAAGAACGCGCGGCGTGCGCGAATTCGTCCCAAGAACGCAAAAGGCCTGCCGGGCTTGAGAACCCGGCAGGCCTTTCCGTCACGTGCGAATGGCGCGGCGCTATTTCTTCATCTCTTCGATGAAGCCCTTCACTATGAAGCCGACCACGATAACCACCACGATGGCGGCGACGATCCAAATGGCCGCCATGGGCACTTGCATTCCAAAAAGCTCCATGTCTTCCTCCTTGAGGCGCTGGCTTTTCCTTTTCGTTGAGGATGGTACCGCACGCCACGGCTTCACGCAATCTTCACGAGCGGCGGTTGCCGAACCGACACCTTCGCAGCGCGGCGGGCGCCCCATATGAAAACAGGCCCGCGACCTGGGAGGTCACGGGCCTGGACATCAGCCTTGCAGCGAAGAGACGCGCGCCCTAGCGACCGAACAGGCGAGCGAAGAAGCCCTTTTTCTTCGGCATTTCGATCGGGCGGCCCGGCGCCTTGTGGTCGGGCAGGTCGTCGGCGGGAGCGCCGAGGGGCTCCCTGCGGGCAGCCGCGTATTCGCTTTGCGAAGCGGCGACCGACGCGTTAAGCGGTTCGGAAGCGCGCGGCTCGGCAGAGGACGGGTTCGCGGCAGGCATCGGCACCGTCGCGTACGCCTGCGCGGCGGAAGGCTGCGCCGCCTCTTGCACGGGCGCGGCTTCGGACGCAGCCGGCTCTGCAGGCTTTTCCGCAGGCTCGGCCTCGTCGGCCTTCGCGGATGCCGCGGAATCGGACTCGTCCGTCGCAGCCGGCTCGGCCTCAGGCGAAACGGCCGGGACCTCGGACTCCCGGGAATCGGCCAATGCGACGGCAGGCTCGGCCGCGGCTTCTGCCTGGTCGATGGCCAGTTCCGACGCCGCCTGGTCATCGAGGCCGTCGGCGCAAGCCTCGGCTCGGACGGCCTGCGGCTCGGAATCGTCCTTTTTCGCATGGGCGCCTGCCGACTCGCCCGCCAAGGCGGACGCGCGCACCACGGGCTCGGCGTCGCACGGCGCGGCATGGGCCGGGACGCGCTCCTCGCGGGCGGCTTCCTCGGCGGGCGCGTCAGCGGCTCCGCCCTCTTCGGCATCGGCCGCACCAGGGATCTTTTCGACCGGCCCAGCAGCCTCGGCGCCCGCATCCTCGGCAGAAGCGCCCTCGCCCGCCGCGGCCTTGCCCTCGTAGCGCACAGGCTCGGCGTCCATCTCCAGATCGATGGCGTGCCCCTTGCGCTCGGGCTTGGCCTCATACACCAGATCGTCTTGCGCCTCTTCGACCAGCGCCTCGATCTGCGTGGAAAGGCTGCCATGCATGACCAAGTTGGGGCCTGCGGCGCGCGGAGCGTTCTCGGCAGCCACGTAGGCCTCCTTGATCAGGTAGTCCTGGGCGTCGAAAGGCCTGGCCAACGGCTTGCCCGCAGCGTCTTTCGGCACGAAGCGGCCCAGCTCGGTATAGGTTCCGTCGGGCTTGAGCTCACGCAGTTTGGCCGTGTCGGAGAGCATGGTTTCGAAATAGCCGAGCACCTTGGCGCGCAGGTCGGGGTCGTTCACCGGCCAGGCTATTTCGACGCGCTTGTCCAAATTGCGCGTCATCAGGTCGGCGCTGGACAGATAGATCTTCTTGTCGTCGCCCGCACCGAACATATAGATACGCGAATGCTCGAGCAGACGGCCCACCACACTGACCACGCGGATGTTGTCGGTCTCGCCGGGAACGCCAGGCACCAGGCACGAAATGCCGCGCACCAGCATGGTGATCTTCACGCCGGCGCGGCTTGCCTCGGCCAGCTTCTCGATCACGTCTTTGTCGGTGACGGAGTTGGTCTTCATCATGATTTCCGCGGGCAGGCCGGCCTTGGCCTTCTCGATTTCGCGATCCACCATGACGCACAGGCCCTGCTTGATCATCAGAGGCGCCACCAGCAGCGTCTGATAGGTATCGGTCGCGCTTTCAAGCTGCATGCTGCGGAAGAACATGGCCGCATCCTGGCCGATTTCCGGATCGGCGGTGATCATGGAAAGGTCGGTGTAGAGCTTGGCCGTCTTCTCGTTGTAATTGCCGGTGCCAAGCTGCGTGATGAACTGCAGGCCCTTGTCGGAGCGGCGCGTGATCGCGCAGATCTTGCTGTGCACCTTGTAATCGCGGAAGCCGTAGATGATGTTGCAGCCCGCCTGCTCGAAGCGCTGCGACCATTCGATGTTGTTGCTTTCGTCGAAACGCGCGCGCAGCTCGAACAGCGCCGTGACCTCTTTGCCGTTTTCGGCCGCGGTGATCAGGGCCTCGGCCAGACGCGACTGGCTGGCCAGGCGATACAGCGTGATTTTGATCGACAGCACGTCGGGGTCGACCGCCGCCTCCTGCAGCAGGTGGACGAAGGCGTCCATGGTCTCGTACGGATACGACAGCATGACGTCTTTCTTGAGCACCTGGTCGATGATGCTGCGGCCGCGCACCAGCTCGGCGGGCCACTGCGGGCTTGCCGGCTCGTCGACGAACGGGCCCGCGAGCTCTTTGCCCACCATGCCGGGAAGCGCGAAGGCGTAGCCCATGTCGAGCGGCAGACCCACCGTGTAGATCTGGTTGCGCTTGAGCCCCAGGCGCTTGGCCAGGAAGCGCTCGGTCACCGTGGACAGCGGGCGCTCGCTTTCCAGACGCACAGGAGCCAAACGGCTGCGCTTCTTCAGGATGCGCTTCATATGGCTGCGAAAATCCTCGTCGTATTCGTCGGATTCCTCATAAGTGTCCAAGTCGGCGTTGCGCGTGACTTGGATGACGTTGGCATGCTTGACCGGATACATGCTGAAGATCTTGTCGGCCACCATTTCGAGCGCATGCTCGAGCAGGATGAAGGAATAGCCATCGCCTTCGCTATCGAGCTTGATGGTGCGCGGGCAGTTCAGCGGCATGGGAATGATGCCCATCACCACGTCTTCGGCGGCCTTGGCGCGGTATGCCTTGCGGCGGTCTTTCGACATCTTTGCCGGCTCTTCGGGCAGGTCGTCCAAGCGCACGGCAATGTAGAGCGCCCCGTTTTCCAAGTGCGGGAACGGGTGCGTGGCGTTGACGATCTGCGGCGATACGAGCGGCATCACGTTGGCCTTGAGGTACTGCATGAGCTGGTCGTGCTGCTTCGGCGTCAGCTCGTCGGGATAGAGCTGATGGATGCCCTGCGCCTCGAGCTGGTGGCGCACCGTGCGGAAGTCTTCGGACACCTGCGGCGTGAGCTCGCGCACGTGGGCGTACACGGCCTCGAGCTGCTCGGCGGGCGTCATGCCCGTCTTGCTGTCGTACACCGTTTCTTTGGCCAGCTCAAGATCGAGCAGGCTTCCCACGCGCACCATGAAGAACTCCTGCAGGTTGGAGCGCCAAATGGCGATGAACTTCATGCGCTCCAGCAAAGGAACGTTGGGGTCGATCGATTGGTCGAGCACGCGCTCGTTGAACGAGAGCCAGGAAAGCTCGCGGTTCTGCATGTAGGATTTCGTCTTCGGACGCCCCTTGGCCTTGACGGCCTTCGTGTCTTTGACTTCGGATCCGACCCGGCCTTCGTACGGCGCTTTGTCGGTTTTGACGATTTCGTTATCTGCCATGATGCCCTCCTCGACGCATGGCTTGCGGAGAGGATTCTTCCCCTTCTAGACTTTCAATTATAGCGTGATGCCTGATGAGAGACGCATGGCGTAAGAATCGTTTGACATCTATTTGACGTAAGACGTCCGCTACGCCCCGAGCAGGAGCGATGCGCGGCGAAACGGCGGCGCAGGCGCTTCGGCGACGGGCAGCACAGCGTTTTTTACGCGCCTTGCGCGCATGACGGCCGAAACGCGCGTACACTGCCGATAGGTACTGCCGATCGAAAGGAGTCCTCATGCTCGAACAGATAGACCTCTCCGAAAAAACCCCGAAGGAAGCATACAAGCCCCTCTATGACGAGCTCATGGCACGGCTCGTGGTTCTGCAGCAGCGGGCGCACGCCGCAGGCGTCGGCCTGGTGGTGCTGTTCGACGGATGGAACGGCGCCGGCAAGGGCAGCCGCATCGGCGACCTCGTGTATAACCTGGATGCACGCATGACGCACGTGCACGTGCTGTCCACCTTCGACGAAGAGCAGGCCGCACGTTTTCGCGACATGAAGACCGGCGTCACAGGCTTCGCGCCGCTCATGCAGGAATTCTGGCAGGCGCTCGGCCCGCGCGGCGATATGACCGTCTACGAGCGCGGCTGGTACACCGCCGCAGCGCAGCGTCTCCTGTACACCGATAAAGAAAACCATATGCGCGCCTACGAATCGGCCGTCGAAGAATTCGAACGCCAGCTTGCCGCCGACGGCTACGTGGTGGTGAAGTTCTTCGTCCATATTTCCCAGAAAGCGCAGAAAAAACGCCTGACCCGCCTGCACGAAAACCCCGATACCGCCTGGCGCGTGAGCAAGCAGGAACTCAAGCATATCGACGACTACGACGCCACCTACGCCAAATACGACGAGCTGCTGCGTCGTACCGATTTCGATTTCGCGCCGTGGACGCTGGTCAACGGCGAGGACAAGCGCACGGCGAACCTCACGGTGTGCCGCACGCTGGTCGAAGAGCTGGAGCGCGCGCTGGCCAAACAGGCCGACCCCGCCGCCGAGGCCGCCGCGGCGAAGGCCGCCGAAAACAGCGCCGGCCTGCTTGCGGCAAGCGACCCGCGCGAGCGCAGCGCCGAAGAGACCGAGGCCGTGCTTGCCGCCGCCCGTCAGGCGGCCCTGGAGCAAAGCGCCCTGGCCCCCGCGCATTCGCGCTTCACCATGGTGGCCCGCCCGCCGCGTCTGGAAGACATCGACTACACGCTTTCCTTGGAGCGCGAAGAGTACCTGCAGGCCCTGAAAAAGGAGCAGAAGCGCCTGGGCGAGCTCGAACTGAAAATGTATCGGGCGCGCATTCCGCTGATGCTGCTCTACGAAGGCGACGACGCGGCCGGCAAGGGCGGCAACATCAAGCGCGTGGCGCAGGCGATCGACGCGCGCGCCTACACGGTGTTTCCCAGCCCCGCCCCCACCAAGCCCGAGCTCATGCATCCGCATCTGTGGCGCTACTGGACGCGCCTGCCGCGTGCGGGCCATGTGGGAATCTACGACCGCAGCTGGTACGGCCGCGTGCTGGTAGAGCGCGTGGAAGGATTCGCAAGCCCCGAGCAATGGGCGCGCGCCTATGACGAAATCAACGAGTTCGAACACGAACTGCAGGCATGGGGCGCGATTCTGCTGAAATTCTGGGTGGCGGTCGATTCCGACGAGCAGCTGCGCCGCTTCAACGAGCGCGAGACCAACCCCGACAAGCAGTGGAAGATCACGTCCGAAGACTGGCGCAACCGCGACAAGCATCCGCAGTACGCCGCCGCGGCCGACGACATGTTCCGCCTGACCTCGACCGCCTACGCGCCGTGGCGCATTCTGGAGTCGAGCGATAAATACTACGCGCGCATCAAGGCGCTGCGCATCATCAACCAGGCCCTCGAGGAGCGTCTGGGACTGTAGGGGCGCGGCGGCACCGACCCCGCTCGCATGAGGCGGCGCTTCGAACCGAGCCGCAGCCGGAAAACCCGCACGGAAGCGGTGCGCGAGCGGAGCGGGCGAACCCGCCGGCACGCTCCCCCGCCGCAGCATGGCGGACGGCACGGCAAACGAATTTCGCGACGCAGCGCCATGCCGCGCGCGATACGACCCCCGATACGACGAAGGGCCTCGGGATGATTCCGGGGCCCTTCCCTTCATGCCGCACGGCGCGGCGCGCAAATCAGCGATCAGCGATCAGCGATCATAGATCAGATGGCACACGTCGTCGCCGCGGGCGATCGTCTTCGGCAGGTCGAGCGAGCAGCCGTATGCCTCGCCGATGCCGCGGTCGCCGCACATGGCCCAATCGCACAGGTTCGAGATCTCTTCGTCGGTGCATCCCTGCTTCTGCCACGCCTTTACAAGCGGGCAGTAATGGAATTCCAGCTCGAAGCGGTCGTCCTGTACGTCTTTGATATCCATCTCGAACACCATCTGCGCAGGCTTGCCGAACAGGCCTTTCTTCAGGCTTTTCAGACTCTTGGTGCCGCCGCCCTTAGCCACCAGCTCGGCGCCCTGGAATAGGCCGCAACGCCTCACCGCCGCGGGAGCGAACGCGGCTGGGTCGGCGCCTGCCTTCTTCGCCTCGTCGGTCAGAAGATAGAGCCACAGCGCGCGATGCTCGAGCAGTTCGCGAATGGCCTTGATCAACGGGTTCTTGATACGCGGCTCGTTGGTCACGACGCTTTTCGCCATGATATTCCCTCCTTGCAAAAGACGCCGCCCCTTGCGAGACGGCGTCTACGGCACGGTTTTCGAAACCGAAACGACCTTATTTCTTGATGCCCAGGTCTTCCCAGGTGATTTCCTGGACCTTGTCGTTCATGGTGACTTCGGTGACCAGGATCAGGCATGCCAGCGAAACGGCGGACTCCAAGGAGGTACGCACGACCTCGGTGGGGTCGGCCACGCCCATGGCGACCATGTCGCCGTATTCGCCCGTGGCGGCGTTCAGGCCGCAACCCTTGTCGAGCTGCTTGCACTTCTCGACCACCAGGGTGCCTTCGTAGCCGGCGTTTTCGGCGATCGTGCGCACGGGAGCCTCGAGGGCCTTGCGCACGATATCGATGCCCACCTGCTCGTCGCCTTCGGCCTCGAGGGCGGCGAGCGCGGGAATGGCCTGCAGCAGCGCGGTGCCGCCGCCTGCCACCACGCCCTCGCGCAGCGCGGACTGCACGGAGCGGATCGCGTCTTCGATGCGGCGACGCGTGGAGATGAGCTCGGTTTCGGTGGCGGCGCCCACGCGCAGCACGCCGATGCCGCCGGACATCTTGGCCAGGCGCTCGCGCAGCTCGCGACGCTCGCCGCGGCTGGTGGTGCCTTCGTATTCGGCCTTGATCTGCTTGCAGCGCTCTTCGATGGCCGCCTTATCGCCCAGGCCGCCCACGATCAGCGTTGAATCCTTGGTGATCTTGACCTTCTTGGCGCGGCCGAGCATGGCCTTGTTGGCGTCGGTCAGCTCGATGCCCAGCTCGGGGGTGATCACCTGGCCGCCCGTGAGGATGGCGATGTCCATGTTCTGCTTCTTGCGCGAATCGCTGTCCATGTAGCCTGGGCACTGCACGGCCACGACGTTCAGAGCGCCGCGCATCCTGTTGAGCAGCAGCGTGTTGAGAGCTTCGGTTCCCACGTCGCCCGCCACGATCAGCAGCGGATGGCCAGACTGCTTCACGGCTTCGAGAACGGGAAGGATGTCCTGGATGTTCTGGATCTTCTGGTCGGTCACCATGACGTAGGGCTCTTCGAGCTCGCCGAGCATGTTGGGCATGTCGTCGGCCATGTAGGGCGAAAGGAAGCCGCGCTCGAACATGAGGCCCTTCTTCACCTCGACCTCGATGCCGAAGGTCTGGGACTTCTCGGCGATGATGACGCCGTCTTTGCCCACCTCGTCGATGGCCTCGGCGATCTTCTCGCCGATCAGGGCGTCGCCCGCGGAAATGGTGGCCACGTTGGCGGTCTGCTCGTGCGTCTCGATCGCGATGGCGTTTTCCTTCACGGCCTCGATCGCGGCGGCGGAAGCGCGCTGGATGCCGCGACGGATGGCGATCGGATCGGCGCCCGCGGCGATGCTGCGCAGGCCGATGGTCACGAGCTCGTCGGTGAGCAGCGTGGCGGTGGTGGTGCCGTCGCCCACTTCGTTATCGGTCTGGCCGGCAACCTCGCGCACCATCTTGGCGCCCATCTGCTCGACGGGATTGGCGAATTCGATATCCTTGGCAACGGTCACGCCGTCGTTGGTGACCTGCGGCGCCTTCCAATAACGGTCGTCCTGCGTGGCGACGTAGCGGCCCTTGGGGCCGAGCGTCACTTTCACGGCGTCGGCGAGTTTATGAACACCTGCGGCAAGGCCGCTTCGGGCATCGGCGTTGAAAGCGATTTCCTTAGGCATGAGCCAGTCCTCTCTCTGCACGCGGCCCTTGGTGCGGGCCCGCGTTGTGTGAGTCGCGCGAAGGCGTTTGACGCGCCGTTCGCACTTCGTCGAACAGCAACCAAGATTAGCACTCTTTTATTGAGAGTGCTAGGGCGCAAGCGCAGTGTTGAAGGCCGGTTTGGAAACGAATAGGAAACGTCCACGGCCGGCGCGCGCGACGCCCGCGTGCCCCGCCCTTAGCGCAGCCAGGCCAGCAGCGCTTCGCAGCCGCGCAGCACGTCGTCGTAGGTGGTTTCGAAATCGCCCGTATACCAGGGGTCGGCCACGTCGGTCGCCGTGTCGGCATCGGCCCCTTCGGGAAATTCAAGCAGCTTGCGCACCTTGTCTTGCGGGTCGCCCTTCAGCATGCGGCGCATGTTGCGGATATTGGCCGCATCCATGCCCACGAACAGGTCGTAGGCGTCGTAGTCGGCCGCACGCAGCTGCACGGCGGCGCGCGGCGCGAAGGACACGCCGTGGTCGGCCAGGACGCGCTTGGTGCCGGGATAGGTATCGTTGCCTATTTCCTCGGTGCTCGTCGCCGACGAGGCGATGACGAAATCGGCCTCACGGCCCGCCTTTTTCACCAGGTCCTTCATGACGAATTCGGCCATGGTGGAGCGGCAGATGTTGCCGTGGCAGACGAACATGATGCGATGGACGGGGCGGCGTTGCTGCATGGCGCGTTCCTCCTGTGACGGTCTTCGGAATAGGGATCGCCGCCATTATGACAGACGCGCGCGGCGGCGGCGCGGCGAGCGGCGAAGGCATCGAAACGTTGCCGGAAACGCAGGCGCCGGCGCCCCTGTGCTACCCTTGATGCGTTCTACCGGCATCATCGAACGGAAGGCCATGACCCACGATTTCGTGTCGCTCGCCGTCATTGCGCTCGTCGCGGCGGCGGCGCCCATCATAGCGAACCTCATCCCGCGCAAACCCATTCCCGAAACGGTGCTCCTTTTGGCGGGCGGCGCCGTGCTGGGGCCGGCGATGCTCAATGTGATTTGGACCGACGAAAGCGTGATGCTTCTGTCCGACCTGGGCTGCGCCATGCTGTTTTTGCTGGCAGGCTACGAAATAGACCCCAAGACCGTCATGGGGCGCGAAGGAAAGCGCGGCCTTGCCACGTGGCTCGTCACGCTGATGCTCGCCTTCGCCGCCGTGCACTGCTTCACGAGCGTCTCGGCGCGCGGCCTGGACGGCCTGGCCGTCACGATCGCGCTCACCACCACGGCGATCGGCGCGCTCATGCCCATCCTCAAAGAGCGCGGGCAGCTGAACACGCGCCTGGGCGAATCGGTGCTCGCCTACGGCACGTGGGGCGAACTGGGGCCGATCGTGGCCATGGCGCTGCTTTTGTCCACCCGCTCCACCTGGGTGACCATCGCCATCCTGTTCCTGTTCGTGGCCATCGCCGTGCTCACGGCCATGTTCGGCCATCAGTCTTCGCGCAAGGAAGGCCCCATCCGCGACATCTTCTTCGCGGGGCGCGACACCACCTCGCAGACGTTCGTGCGCACCACGCTGATGCTGCTGATCGCGCTGGTGGCCGTATCGGCCCTGTTCCATCTGGATATCGTGTTGGGCGCGTTCGCCGCAGGCTTCATCCTGCGCTACCTCATTCCCGAAGGCGACCACGAGCTTGAAAAGAAGCTCAACGCGATCGGCTACGGGTTCTTCATCCCGCTGTTCTTCGTGGTGTCGGGCGCCAAGATCGACCTGTTCGCCGTGCTGGACGACCCGCTGCTGCTCATCGGGTTCATCGTCATGCTGGTGCTGATCCGCACCGTGCCGATCTTTCTTTCCATGCGCCGCGACAAAGATTCCGAGGTGACGGCCATGGGCGGACGGGCGCATGCCACGGTGGCGGTTTATTGCACCACCGCGCTGCCGCTGATCGTGGCCGTGACGTCGGTGGCCGTGGGCGCGGGAGCCATGGATGCCGACACGGCCTCGGTGTTCGTTTCGGCTGGCGCGCTCACCATGCTGATCATGCCGCTTTTGGCGGCCGCGATCTATCGCGTGGCCGACACGCACCCCATCGAGTTCTTGAAAGAGCACGTTTCGCGCTGACGCGCCGTCTGACGCAAACAGACGAAAGACCGCAGCGGCGGAAACGTGGAAACGAGAAAGGAGCCGCTATGTCGAGAACGCGCAAAGACAGGCCCTGGCGCCTCGGCGGCGACAGGCACAAGTGGATGGTCGCGGCCAACCACGGCGCCCACGGCAAGTTCACCGCGATGATGCGACGCAAGCGTAGACGCGAAGAAAGCCTGCTGAAAAGAAACGGCGAGGAAAAGCCGTCGCCGCGCAGCCGTTGGCGCTACGAGTACTTCGACTGATGGCCAGCTGGTTTCGTACTACATCAAACGGTTCCCAGCGAAGGAAGGGGCGGCCTATAGGCCGCCCCTTCCTTCGTTACCCAGAATGACGCTGCACCAAAACGGCATGGCCGAGGTTCGCAGCCTCGCCGGTTGTGCTGTTACCCAGAATGACGCTGCACCAAAACAGATCATCAAGAGCGTTATCGGCGACGATGGTTGTGCTGTTACCCAGAATGACGCTGCACCAAAACAAGGGATGCGAGGTAACGGCCGTTAAGCCGTTGTGCTGTTACCCAGAATGACGCTGCACCAAAACAAACAGACCGTTGAAATGTACGAGATCCGCGTTGTGCTGTTACCCAGAATGACGCTGCACCAAAACCTAAAAGCCTGTCAAGACTCATTGATTATGGTTGTGCTGTTACCCAGAATGACGCTGCACCAAAACGCGGGCTTCGGCGCGTTTTCGTCCGGATAGTTGTGCTGTTACCCAGAATGACGCTGCACCAAAACTCGCGGTCGGTCGCGTTGACGTATCCCGAGGTTGTGCTGTTACCCAGAATGACGCTGCACCAAAACGGGTCTTGCGCAGCCGCGCCGCCCCCGCCGTTGTGCTGTTACCCAGAATGACGCTGCACCAAAACTACTCTTCGGCGATGCAGCGACGGCGCACGGTTGTGCTGTTACCCAGAATGACGCTGCACCAAAACTTGTTGAACACGGTGACCCCCGCTTCGAAGGTTGTGCTGTTACCCAGAATGACGCTGCACCAAAACACGGGATCCCGTCGCAGTCGTAGGCCTCGGTTGTGCTGTTACCCAGAATGACGCTGCACCAAAACAGCGAAGTCGGGGTTCGAGCCAACCGCTTTGTTGTGCTGTTACCCAGAATGACGCTGCACCAAAACGGCTTTTCCGACGCGGCGGGAGGTGGATAGTTGTGCTGTTACCCAGAATGACGCTGCACCAAAACACCGGAACGGCCGCTATGATTCCGTTTTTGTTGTGCTGTTACCCAGAATGACGCTGCACCAAAACCAACCCTCTGGTTTGTTCGTCACGAACTCAGTTGTGCTGTTACCCAGAATGACGCTGCACCAAAACCTCAAATCGGGCAAATTCCCTGCTGCAAGGGACGGTATTCTGGGTAAATCGACTATTCTTCAATATAGTCTGCGTCAATATGCAATCCATTTTCAAGGTTCCCGAACTTATTACCGCCGCCCTGCTCGTACGACAAAACGCACAATTGCTGAGCGACGACCAATCCACAGAACTCATTGTATTGCTCGTCGGTGAGATACACTGGGGCATTCACGAAAGCGATAACACTCTCAGGAAAAAGGTCGGCACATATCCTGATGAAGTGCGTTAGCCTATCGAAAACGGTCCGATCGCCTGCGTCATCAATTGCAAACCCTGCCATTTTGATATATTTCGCGGCATCCCATGATTCCGAAAAATAATAGTCGGCATTCATCTGCTCGAATTGCCCCTCGAACACCTCTTCAATGCGGCAATTCATTTCTTCCATAAGCCCGACGCAGTCTCCCTCAGAAACTACCCGAGCGAGAACCTTCTTCATCGCAGCCGCAACGATCCGCCTATCATTCAAATCAATTGCAAGAACATCGCCCGCAAAATATAACACCTTCGACGCCTTTACCTCGCGACCGTTATCGTCGAAGAAAAAAGCCGGCTCAAGAGAATCTGCGGAAAATCCCTGAGCAAGCGAGAGCGCACATCGCGCATAAAGCGATCGGTCTTCGATTCTTAAAACGTTTACCGCATCTCGCCGAAGGGGCAATGCGGAGTCGAATTTCTCGAATACGAGCTTCATAGCACCACCACCCTATCCGAGTTGTCGATGACGCCCTCGTCGCCATGATGGCCAACAATATCCACAATCGAAGAAAACTGCTTTTCAGTCACTTTCAGCACCTGGACCAAGCCCTGCGAAGGCCTATTCTTTCGCAATCTTGTTATGGCGGACTCCGCAGCCGCCCCATCAAGCACCATTTTCGAGTACACGCTCTCCTGCATCATCAGGTACCCATCCTTGATGAGAAACTTCCTGAACACTCTGTAGCTCTTCCGCTGAAGAGCCGTATCAACTGGCAGATCGAAGAAGACGATGAGACGCATAAATCTATTCCTAGGCAAGAGAGAACTCCATATAGGCATCGATATCGGCACGGCCGCCCAAGATGGCAAGATTCGTTTTTGTGAACAAAGACAAAATGGATGAGAGGCGATAAGTTCCCTGTGGCAGCTGGTAGAAGTCCGAAAACAACTCAAGAATATCCGACTTCGTCCTTGTGTCGAGCGATTCACCTGGATGATTCGCCACGTACAAATCGACCACGGGCCTAAAGGGTTCCATGAAATCGCACGACAGATTGAAATGGTTGTACTCATTGCAATGATGTATGCCCAGCTGCGTTAAATAACCCCTTGAAGTTATCTCTCTGTTCAGCCAGGCAAGCAGAATCGCATAGCCGTAATTGAGCTGTGCATTAATGGCGTTGTTCTCATCTCGGCTAAATCCCATTCCAAACAACGCATTGAAGTACACCTTCGCAGCGTGCCCTTCCCTATTCGTCACATCGCCTGGCTCGACGCTCATCGCATAGTCCCTGAGCATGCGAGCCTGCTCGAGCTCAAGCAACTCGAGCACACGAGCCTGATTGCTGATTTTCGACACAACGATGCGACGCCAAAGTTCATCACCGACGGCGCTATCCCATGCAATCTGCTCGCGAATACGCTTCGTGGAATCATGAGCGCCGTATATAGGAGAGTACTGCCCTATGGGATCGTGCTTGATATCGCAAAACACCACCGGGATACGCGCCTGAGCCAATTCGGCCATCAAATACGAACTGACATACGCCGCAGTACTCTCCACAACAACCATGGCAATCTCGGACAAATGAATCATCGTCTGATCATCTTGACGCACAACCATGTAGCCGTTCTTGTACGAACAGCGACAACGGTTGGTGATGTAGACGGTCCTATAGCTCAACCTGAGAACGCCTCTCGAACATTCCCGTTACCGAAGAGTCGACGAAAGTGATATCGGAAATCGCCCCTCCGAAGCTGATGCCGTTCATTCGTCCCGACGCCCCCGCTAAATTCAGAGATTTCAAGCCTATACCAGCATCGCAATGCAGCATCGAAAGGAGCTCGTTAATTGAAACGACCTTCTCTGGGAGACTTTTACCGCAATAAGCCACCGACACCTTAGCCGCAAAAAGCTTCTCAGCAATCTTTCCATACCTCGGATAGTAATCTCCGACAACAGCACACAAATGTCTAAACAGTTCGTCCGCCCCCGCAGCTAGCTCTTCGGGTCGTTCGGCCACCTCCCTCTTCGATTCAAAATCGCAGAGCAGCTTCATGTACTTCCTGGGAAGCCACAACTGGCGCGCATTAATCATCTCGGACGGCGATGTCAGGTAATATTCGACACCGCCCCATTCAATCTTCTGATACTTCATCACGCATGAACGCAAAATACGGGCTTCCTCGTAGCGAGAATCGACATACTCCCTCAAGTCATCTTCGTCCTTGATTCCGTATGACACATTCACGGGAATGCCAACCATGGACACCTTGCGCTTCTTCTTGCCACGCACTACCTCTGCATGCTCAACAACGCTGTAAAATGCATAGCTAACACTCTCGTAGTGCCCATACCTGTCCACAGGAAGATTCGCCTTCAAAGGAATAGCCTTGTCGCTCTTGCCACGAGGCGAATACACCGTCTGGTTCCAGAACGAACCCGTCAGTTTTTCAACCTTGCGCGAAACGAAGCAGTCTTTGTAATTCAGGCACTTCCTTATTCGCTCCACCTCGTATTCTCCATGCCACGAATCTCGAAACACTTCGCCCGTTTCGGGGTCGAATCCATTGATGCCGAAGCTATTCACGATCAAACCGGCATGGCTCTTCGTAGCCTTTTTCGTCGCAACGGCAAACCGAGAGAACGTTCCATAGTCGAAGTCTTCGGAAATGCGGGGAAAACGAGTCGCCACGAATCTGCTGAGCTGACATGCCAAGTAGGCATCATGAGCATGATGCCAATCGTTCACGGCACGCACCTTATAGAACCCATACTGCACTCGAAGATTATGGGAAAGCTCCGCCTTGACCGTTTCGATCGTCGAGTCGGGATAAATCGATTGCAACAATGTAACGACGTGCTTCGAAATCTGACGCGTTTCAACAAGCTGCCTGTTGATGAATCCCTTCGCCTGGCGATCGGTCACCCTGTCGGTCGTCAGAGCATTGAATTTTTTATCACTCATCAGCTTCGCATCATGCCAACTGGCCCATCGAGCGAAACAACGGCTGCGCATGGCGGCAGGCAGCGGATACTCGTCAAGCTTGCGTTCGTTTTCGGACTGCTTCACCAGCACCATGTTGTCGATGGAATCGTCCTTCACGACCGATTGAGGCACAATGTGGTCGATGTGATAAAGGGACAAGTTCGCTATATCCAGCGGCTCGCCGCTATATGCACACTTTCCACGTTGGAGAAAATACAGATAGAGACGCTTGCTATCCAATCCGTCTTTATGCCTAGACAGTTCGCTCTTGAGGTCCTTCTGCCCCTCGTATAGAGCCATGTCTTTCGTAATGGCGGCATACAGGTTTTCTATTTGCTTATAACGAGTCGTAGTGCGCTTGCCCTTTGTCTTGCCCACTTCCTCGCGAGCCATCTCTACGCAAATCTTCGCAGGCGCATGACCGACGATCGAAACGATTTCATCGACGATTTTCAGGCTCTGATTGATGCCGCGTTTAATTGCGGGAGACCCAGGAATGTCATCCAGCAAGTCATTTGACCTATTGTGCAAAAACTCCTGGTTCCTTGCATCGAGAAGCGGTTTGAAACCGAACCTTTCGTCGGCAAGAATCTCCATCAGGTTCATGGGGGTCGATCGATCGCTATCGCGCAGCACGTCCATAATGCAGGTGCTGCGACCCTGATAATCAACCCTCAACTCCTCGAGGAATTCCCGGGACAAATTGGACCAGCCCGTATAACGCAGCTTACAAATACGCTTCACCTGAGCACGCGAAAGAGCACCGTTTCCACCGCACTCGACAGGGCCATACGTCGTGTTGACGCGCCGCTTGAGTATGTCCTTGTCCTCGAACACCGTAACCCACAAGATAAGGTTTTCAACCATCTCGTAGTCCTCAAACGTTTCAATGGGGCGCTCAAGAATGCAAGCGAAATCGACATACGAGCGCAACGAAGACGCAAACTCCGTTTCACGCTGAGTGCCCTTGATCTTATAGTGAGACCCGAAACGGCTCTTCAGGTACTCCTCGACATCCGCGACCTTCACGCGAGTTTTCTTCTTGAATACATCATCGTAGATCGCCTGCACCGTTTCGACATCCATGCGGACAAACCGCTCGCCGTCGGCATCATGTTTGCATACGTTAAGTTCCTGACGAACGCAAAATTCGCTGTACAGAAGAGAGTTTTTAGGAATGACCTTCTTACCGAGGTAGTAGCTGCACTCACCAGTCAAATTCGTAATGAACGCCTCCGCACACGCGTCCCTATCGATGACGTCATCGAAGTTCCAAGGGCGCACGGGCTCGGACTCTTTTCCCGGCTTGCGGACGGCCCACCCGAACGGCTTCTTGCGATTCGGATTGCTTTCCTTACCCAAGGGGCCCACATAATAAGGCAGACGAAACGCGAGTAGCTGGCAAATCTCTTCCCCGTGTTCGGCGAGGGTAGGATAATACGCTTTTTGATTATCGATAACAGCTCGCATCTCCTCCAAATGGAGCTGATGGGGGATCGCGCCGTTCTCGCTGGTCCTGAGTTTTCGCAGGAACGTTCCGTCCTCCATCTTTTGCAGGGACTCATCCCAGAATCGAGCATCGTCATCAACGAAAGAATCCGCAAACGGAGCAATCTGCTTCTTTAGCTCCGCATAGAAATCATCGCGGGAGACGCTTCCTAGAATGTAGGACGTATACCCCTTCGCATCTTTCTTTTTCTTATACGTGCCATCGGCATAGCGGGCGCCCCTGAATATCAAGTTGTAGATTCGATTGACCCCCTGATCGTCCTTGGGGCAATAGCGTCGCACAAGACTCTTCAGCTTCTTCAGGTCGGCACGATGATCCTCCCAACGACGAACCATTGCCGCGGAAAGAGTTTCGCCCTGGGCGTCGGACAAAATACCCGAAAGCAAATAGGCACCGTGCAACTCCTTGAGCGAAGCGTAAAGGTCGGCATACTCCTCGGGCAACACCTCGTCCTCGAAGCTCTGTGACTTTGCCTCGTCACTAAGCGCGAACGACGCATCGCTCGCCTCGTCTAGAGGAATGATCTTTGAGAAATTCGCCTTATAACCGAATGCCGCCTTCGCTATCTCCTTCGCTGCAGCAGCCTCCGATTTCGGCAGCCCGAGGGCCGCAGCGAAATCATCTCGACGCACCGCCCTCACTTTGGAAGTGTCGCCTAGCGCAAGTATCAAAGCGCTTGCGTCGGTGTCCTGACGAAGATAGTCGACTCCCTTTTCCTCGAAATACAACTCAAACGCAGAAAGGAAATTCTCGACAGCAGCACCAGCATCGGCGTCTGCCGCAGACATCTCCCCCTCAACCAAAAAATTGCCTCGATACTTCATCATGTGATGAAGGGCGAGGTACACAAGGCGTATATCCACCTTCTCGCTCGAAGTTACCAGAGCATGTCGGAGGTGGTAGATTGTCGGATATCCGCCTTCGCGAGAATAGAAATCGGCATCGTCGTATTCGTCACCTACGAAAAAGGTGAACTTACTTGCAAAGTCGCGATCATCCTTCACAAGGGCCGACTGAGCCATGCGGCAGAAGAAATCAGGATCGACCTTTTCGATGTCGGGATAGAGAAATGCGCGCAGGTCCTGGATTCGCTGCTTGCGGCGGCCGTAACGACGACGAAGCGTGCGCGACATCCTCGTGTCGGCGGCGGTTTTCGCCTGATCGAACAAACGACTCCCCCACGTATTCTTGCCTTTGAATTTACACAGATCGCCGTCTTCATCGACAACGGCCCATCCGACGGAGTTCGTGCCGATATCGAGTCCGATATAGTAATCACCGACGTTCCTCAGATTCACCTTGAAGCACTCCCTCCCATTTGATACTATGCCCTCGTTGCTCTTACCCAGAGTGACGCTGCGAGTCAAAATAAAGGCTCTGCCTCACCCGCTGCATATAGCAGCCCCATTTAGATGGGAATCGAAGAACCCGAAAGGGTTCTTTCTTTTTTCAACAAATTAAATCAGAGCAAAACATCAAACAGCCGATATCTGCAAACCATGCTCTCATGGTAGCAAAGAAGCTTTCGCGAGGATATATTTATAAGTCCCGATTTCATCCCATCCAGGTAATAAATCGCGCCTCTCAAAAGGCTCTACCGCTCGCCCCAAAACGCACGCCGTCCGCATATGCGCAAAGAAAGCGGCCTACAGGCCGCCTTCTTCTCATACATTCTTGGATATGCGCTATTTCACGGGAACCGGGTAATGCGGGGCCGCGGCGTAGGCGAAGGCGTCGTCGGTGTACACCTCGTCGTTGTGCTCCTGCGGACGCTGGCCGGGCTCGAAGGTCTTCTTCACCACGCCGGGAACGCCTGCCACCAGCGAATAGGGCGGAACGACCATGCCCTCCTTCACCAGCGCGCCCGCGGCGATGATGGAACCTTCGCCGATGACGGCGCCGTTCATCACGATGGCGCCCATACCCACGATCACGCGGTCTTCGATCGTGGCGCCGTGCACGATGGCGCTGTGGCCGATCGAAACACGGTCGCCGATCGTGACGGGGCAATCGTAATCGGCATGAAGCATCACGTGGTCCTGCACGTTGCTCAGAGCGCCCACGGTGATGGGGGCCACCTCGGCGCGCATGACGGCGTTGAACCATACGGAGCTGTTCTCGCCGAGCGTCACGTCGCCGCTGATGGTCGCATTCTCCGCGATGTAGGCCGCCTTATCGATGTCGGGACGCATTCCCTTGAACTCGATGATCATTTCGGTTCCTCCATTCATGTTGGTTACTATCAGTAACCCTGTTTCTTATTGCTTCTTGGATTCCATCCAACATGAATGACGCCGCAGCCGCACGACGCCGTATGCGAGCACGCCATTGCGCTGTTCGGCGGCTCCCTTTCAGTCTACCGTGCCGACCTTATTAGTATTAAATAAATACTTAGTTACTAATACTTTTTAAATTTTTTATTGAAAACTGCAAGCTTTTTCACTGTTGATAACTTTTTCAACAAGACACACTTTTCAACATTCTTGTTAATAGTTTCTTCCACATACCTTGATAACGCAGGGGTTTTCAACAACACCTGGTGTCACCTTGGGTTTTTCTTCCATATATTCAAGTATCGAAAAGTAACTTAAGACCTTGTTTTACACTTATTACTCAAAGAATGTTGAAAACTTGGTGGATTCCACAGCATCTTGTGTTTAAAACTTTCTCCCCCACCGGAAAAAGTTTTCCTGGAATTTGCGGCGCCTTGAAATTCATCAAAACGAGGCAAAACGCAGCGTAACTCCTTTCGCCCGGCGAAGCCGACCGCTCGCAGCGGCGGCCCGCCCAAGCCCCTCGAACGCAAGACGGTCCGCCGGCTCGAACGCCGACGGACCGTCGAAAAAGCATCCTTCCGCCCGATTCGCCCCCGCGAACCGCGCCGCGTGCCGATGCCGCTAACGACACAGCTCCCAGAACGTGACCGCCGATGCGGCCGCCACGTTAAGGCTGTCGACGCCGTGCATCATCGGGATGCGCACCGTGAAATCGCACCCTTCGATCGTGCGATGCGACAGCCCGTCGCCTTCGGTGCCGAACACGAGCGCCAGCTTGTCGCATGCGGCAAGCGTTTCGTCACCCAGCGGAACCGAATCGTCCGAAAGCGCCATGGCCGCCGTTTTGTAGCCGAGCCTGCCCAGCGTTTCCAGACCCGCCGCGGGCCAATCGCGCACGGTTTCGCCGATGCGCGTCCACGGCACCTGAAACACCGTGCCCATGGACACGCGCACGGCGCGGCGATACAGCGGGTCGCAGCACGTCGGCGTGACGAGCACGGCATCGATGCCCAGCGCAGCGGCCGAGCGGAAGATGGCGCCGACGTTGGTGTGGTCGACGATGCCTTCCAGCACGGCGATACGGCGGCGGCCGTCATCGTTTTCCGCTGCGGCGCGGGCCTCGTCGATGCCCGCCAGCAGTTCCTCGACGCTCAGCAGCGCGGGGCGGCGCATGGCGCACAAGATGCCGCGCGTCAACGCGAAGCCGGTCAGCTTCTTCAGCTCGGCCTCGGGCGCCACGAACACCGGCACATCGAGCCCAAGCTGTGCGCCCGCACGCTCGATCGCCTCGATCGTCGAAGCCGCGGCCTCTTTCCATTCGGGCGTCATCAGCACCGAAACGGGCTGCATGCCGCCCGCGAGCGCGCGATCGATCACCTTGATGCTCTCGGCGATGAAGATGCCCTTCTCGGGCTCGAGCTTATTGCGCAGCTGGGCCTCGGTCAGGCGCGCATAGGCATCGAGCCGAGGATCGTCCAGACTGGTTATTTCAACATACGACACGTTCGTCTCCTTGCTTTGACCGGTCCGACCGAAACGCGGCCCGCGCGACGGGCCCGCAAGCGCCGCCTCCGTGCGAGGGCGTCGGACAATGTCCACGATTATAGGCCGGCGCGAAAGGGCGCCCGCGCGGCCGGGCGGGCAAAACGCGAAGAACGGCACAAGCGCGCCTCGACCTCTTCCCCGCGGCTTCGCCCTGCAACGAAAAAACGCCGCCGAGCCCGCTGGCCCGACGGCGTTTGAAACCGCGCGCGGCGCCGATGCGCCGAACGGCTTAATTCTTGAACGAATGGATCGGCGCGGGAATGCGGCCGCCGCGGCTGACGAACGCCTCGCAGCTCTTCGTGTTCACTGGCATGATGGGGGCGTATCCCAGCAGGCCGCCGAACTCGGCCGTTTCGCCGACGCCCTTGCCGATCACGGGGATCACGCGCACGGCCGTGGTCTTCTGGTTCACCATGCCGATCGCCGCCTCGTCGGCGATGATGCCCGCAATGGTGGAAGCCGTGGTGTCGCCGGGAATGGCGATCATATCCAGGCCCACGCTGCAGACGCAGGTCATGGCCTCGAGCTTCTCGATGGTCAGGCAACCGTTGGCCGCCGCGTCGATCATATTCTTATCCTCGGACACGGGAATGAACGCGCCCGACAGGCCGCCGACATAGCTCGACGCCATGACGCCGCCCTTCTTCACCTGGTCGTTGAGCATGGCGAGCGCCGCCGTGGTGCCGGGCGCGCCCACCTGTTCCAGGCCGATTTCCTCGAGAATCTCGCCCACCGAATCGCCCACCGCGGGCGTCGGGGCAAGCGACAGGTCGATGATGCCGAACGGCACGCCCAGCCTGCGGCTTGCTTCCTGAGCCACCAGCTGGCCGACGCGCGTGATCTTGAACGCGGTTTTCTTGATGGTCTCGCACAGCACCTCGAAGTCTTTGCCGCGCGCGGCCTCGAGCGCGCTTTTCACCACGCCGGGGCCGGAAACGCCCACGTTGACCACGGCATCGCCCTCGGTGACGCCGTGGAAGGCGCCGGCCATGAACGGGTTGTCGTCGGGGGCGTTGCAGAACACCACGAGCTTCGCGCAGCCGAGGCTGTCGTTATCGGCCGTGGCCTCGGCAGTCTGGCGCACCACTTCGCCCATCAGCTTCACGGCATCCATGTTGATGCCCGTTTTCGTGGAGCCGACGTTCACGCTGGCGCAGACGCGCTCGGTTTCGGCGAGCGCCTGAGGAATCGAGCGGATAAGCAGCTCTTCGGCCGGCGTCATCGATTTGCTCACGAGGGCCGAATATCCGCCCAGGAAGTTCACGCCCACCTCGGCCGCCGCCCTATCGAGCGCGTGTATCACTTTGACGAAATCGTCCGTGGTCTTGCATGCGCGGGCGCCTACCAGCGCGATAGGCGTCACGGAAATGCGCTTGTTCACGATGGGAATGCCGTATTCGCGCTCGATCGCCTGCCCCGTGGGAACGAGGTCTTTGGCGTACGAGACGATCTTCTTATATATATTGTCGCATAGCTCGTCCACATCGTCGCACGCGCAGTCGAGCAGGCTGATGCCCATGGTGATGGTGCGCACGTCGAGCTTTTCCTGCTCGATCATCTGATTGGTCTCATGGACCTCCATGATATTCAGCATGAACCATGCCTTTCATTCGATGGGAACATTCCAAACACCCGCAATCGCTCGAGTCGCCGAAGCATGACGAGACAGGCGAGCCCATAAGCCGCCGCAACGCGGGCGAGGGCGGGCGCGGCGAGGGCAGTCGGCGAGAAAGGCCGAGGAAGCGCACTTCGACACGCGACAAGGACTCGGAGCGTCGAATGCCCCGCCCCGCTCCTCCGCAGCCGGACGAGCGGCTCCGTCGGCCGTCAAACCGACGGAACTCCTAGACCCTGTGCATCTTCGTGAAAATCTCTTCCTTCTGGCAGCGGATGCGTACGCCGATTTCTTCGCCGAGCGCCTCGAGGTCGCCGACCATGGCGCCGAAGTCTTTGCCGGCATCGGTGACGTCCACGATCATCATCATGTTGAAGAACCCGTCGATGATGGTCTGGGAAATATC
Source organism: Slackia faecicanis (assembly GCF_003725295.1). Taxonomy (GTDB): domain Bacteria; phylum Actinomycetota; class Coriobacteriia; order Coriobacteriales; family Eggerthellaceae; genus Slackia; species Slackia faecicanis. The sequence continues at coordinate 56,339 of NZ_QICB01000007.1, read as the reverse complement.
CAAAACGTTGACATTGCTATCGGACAAGTACGTGCAAACGCGAGCGATGATGCCCACGGTGTCCTGGCCGACCACGGTGATGATGGCTTTATCCATGCCGAAAGCCTCCTTGCTGAAAACGGATTTCGATGCGGATGCATAAGCATACGCTTTCAGCGACACTTTATCACGATGTAGCGTAACCGCACCCGAAGCTGCACGGACGGCCGCCATTCGCCAAAGAACGCCCACGAGCGGCTATCGCATGCCGTACCGTCTACCGCTTCGTCATTCCCCATGCCGACCTGCGGCGCTTTTCCACTATAATGTGCCGACCACGTGAAAGAGACGCGCCCGTCTGCGGCGCGTGCGAAGAAAGCGAGCTACCATGAGCGAACCGCAACCGTCGCGCGAGAAATTCGCATCGCGCATCGGATTCATCCTCATCTCGGCCGGCTGCGCCATCGGCCTCGGAAACGTCTGGCGCTTCCCCTACGTCACCGGCGAATACGGCGGCGCCGCGTTCGTGCTGCTGTACCTGCTCTTCCTGGCCATCCTGGGCCTGCCCATCCTGGTCATGGAATTCTCGGTCGGCCGCGCGTCGCAGAAAAGCTGCGCGCGAAGCTTCAACATCCTCGAGCCTAAAGACACGAAATGGCACCTGTACAAATGGTTCGCCATCGCCGGCAACTACATCCTCATGATGTTCTACACCACGGTGGCCGGCTGGATGGTGGCCTACGCGTTCAAGATGGGCACCGGCCAGCTTAACGGCGTGGCGCCTGACAACACGGGCAGCGTGTTCGCCGCCCTGCAGGCCGATCCGCTGCAGATGTTCGGTTGGCTGCTGCTCATCTGCCTGATCGGCTTCGGCATCTGCGGCATGGGCCTGCAGAAAGGCGTCGAGCGAATCACCAAGGTCATGATGGCCTGCCTGTTCGTGGCCATCCTCATCCTTGCCGTCAACAGCCTGCTGCTGCCCAACTCCGGCGAAGGCATCGCCTTCTACCTGCTGCCCGACTTCTCGCGCCTGTTCGCGGGCGACACCGTGGCCGAACAGATGGGCACCTTCGGCGACGCCGTGTACGCGGCCATGGGACAGGCGTTCTTCACGCTGTCCATCGGCGCATCGGGCATGGCCATCTTCGGCAGCTACATCGGCCGTGACCGCCGCCTGACGGGCGAGGCCATCTCGGTCGCGGGCCTGTCCACCCTGATCTCGCTGCTCGCGGGCCTGATCATCTTCCCCGCCTGCTTCTCGTTCGGCGTCAGCCCCGACTCCGGCCCCAACCTGGTGTTCGTCACGCTGCCCAGCGTGTTCAACCAGATGTGGCTCGGCCAGCTGTGGGGAACGCTGTTCTTCATCTTCATGAGCTTCGCGGCGCTGTCCACCGTCATCGGCGTGTTCGAGAACATCATCGCCTTCGCCATGGACCAGTGGGGTATCTCGCGCAAGAAGGCCGTGGCCATCAACGCCGTGGCGATCGTCATCTTGTCGCTGCCCTGCATCCTGGGCATGAACGTGTGGAGCGGCTTCCAGATTCCCGGCATCGGCGACATCCAGGGCCTCGAAGACTTCATCGTGTCGAACAACATCCTGCCGCTGGGCGGCCTGCTGTACGTGCTGTTCTGCACGAGCCGCTACGGCTGGGGCTGGAAGAACTTCAAGGCCGAGGCCGACGCAGGCTCCGGCATGAAGTTCCCCGCATGGAGCTTCTTCTGGATCAAGTACTGCATCCCCGTGCTGATGGTCATCATCTTCATCATGGGCTACGTGCCGAAGTTCCAGATCTGGTTCGGTTAACGAAGCGTCCCGCGGCCGCGCGCCTCGCACATGCGTTGCTGCGCGCGACCGCATCGGCGACGCGACACGCAGCGCATAGCATGTCGAAGACCCCGGAAGGCAACGCTTTCCGGGGTCTTTTTCTATCCTGAAGCCGGCCTCTATACGGCCGCGACACGACCGACGCCTCTGCAGCCGCGCCAAGACCGACGTCCGCCCTGGCCCGCGCATGAAAAAACGGCAGAGGCGCCGAAGCCCTCTGCCGTTTCGAAACGGACGCTATGCCGCGTAGTAGCGATAGATGCCCTGCTCGTCGCACTCGCGCATGATCAGGCCCTCGCGCACCTGATGCTCCAAGATCAGCATGCCGCTTTCCAGGATGCACCATTTCTGCGCGGTGGAAATGTCCTCCCATTCGTAAGGGACGTTCCATTTGAGGCCGCGAATGACCTCGGCCCCTATGGCGCCCGGGTGCTCGCGCACGAAATCCACCGCGCGCTGCAGGCGCCTGGCATGGTGGTCGAGCAGCCATTGCGCGCGTTCGCGCCACCCGTCGCGCAAATCGCCGTGGGAAACCAGCAGGCGGCTGATGGGCATATCGAACATCTTGGCCACGTTGCCCAGATACACCGCCACCGAATCGGCCGAATCGGGCCTGAAGCCGAGGCCGGGCGATATCACGAACAGAATATGGTCGCCCACGAAGAACAGGCCCGATTCTTCGTGGAAAAGCGACTGGTGGCCGGGCGTGTGCCCCGCCGTGGAAACCACGCGCAGGACATGGCGCCCCACGGCGATCGCGTCGCCGTCTTCGACGAAGCGCAGGTTGCGGCCTTCGGCCTTGAAGCTGTCGATGCCCGTGCCGTAGCGGCCTTCGCGGCAATACAGGCGCGCCCGCTCGGGCGGCACGCCTTCGGCCATCACGCGGCGCTCGACGCGGCTCCAGAAAACCGGGTCGTTCGCGTCGAGCATCAGGTCGAAGTCGACGCGGTTCACATACAGCGGCGCATCCTGCGGAACCAGCCGGTCGACAAGGCCCGCATGGTCCATATGCAGATGCGTCAGGAAAAACGACGCGCAGGCGGGGTCGACGCCTATCTCGTCGAACGCGCGTGCCAGGACCGCGGATCCTTCGTCGGTCGGAGCGCCCGTGTCCACCACGAGCACCTCGCCTTCGTCTTCCACCACGTAGACGTTCGTTTCGGACGTCGAGATATTCGTGAAAGGAACCTGCACCGCGTAGACGTTCGGAGCGCGATGGATCTGCTGCCATCGCTCGCCCGCGCGCAGGCTCGCCTCCTGTTCGCAATCAGCCATACCGACCTCGCTTGCCCGCGACCCGAGCAAGCCCGGGTCGCGCCTCGTTCTCTTTTCCGTTTCGGATATTACGGAAACCGCGCGCGGCGGTGCAAGGACCGCCGCTTTCAACGTAAAGAAACTAGATTGCCCCGCGCGCTACGCCTTTTTGCGGCGGGCACGAAACGCGCTCATGGGCTCGATGCGCAAGCCCTGTTTGTTGTACGAAACGGCCAGGTCGCCCTGGATATTCGTCACATATCCGCTTGCGCCCAGGCCCGCGATGCATGCCTCGATCGACGCGCTTTCGATGCGCGCATCCGCCCCGAGCGCCAGCGTGAGCACGCGATCGATTGCGCGGCGGACAAGAGGCGCAGGCGCTTCGGCCAGCTCGGGCGCCGCGAGAAAGCCTTCGGCGGGCGACGGGCCGAGCGGCGTGACGCAACGCAGCACCAGCTCGCGCGCCTGCGCCGTCAGCATGTCGTCTTCGTCGGCGATGAGATTCATCGTGCGCGTCAGGGTTTCAAGCAGGCGCGGATTGCGCTCCTTCGCCCGCGGGACTATTTCGTGGCGCACGAACGCGCGGAAACGGTCGGTGTCGGCGTTCGTGGCATCCTCGCGCCACAGCGCGCCCGCTTCGTCACGCACCGCCTCGGGGCGCGTCTCGATGAATGCGCGCAAATCGTCGCGGCCCGTTTCGAGCAAGGGGCGGCATACGCGGCACCCTTCGATGAGCGCGCTGTGCTCCATCGAGCGGAATCCGCCAGGGCCCGTGCCCACGATCGAGCGCATGTAGAAGTTCTCGACGCGGTCGTCGGCCGTATGCGCCGTGAAAATTCGCCCGGCCTCGAAGGGAAAACCCATGTAACGGCAGGTGCTTTCAAGCGCCTCGCGCGCGGCGCGGTACCGCTCGGCGCGCGCGATGGCCTCCATGTTGCCGCCCGTCGAGCGCACAAGCTGCGCCACGTCCACATCGCACACGAACAGCGGAATGCCCAGGCTTTCGGCCAGCATGGAAACAAAAGCGGCATCGCCGTCGGATGCGGCCCCGCGCAGGCGGTGGTTGACGTGCAGCATGGCAAGCCCGCCCAGACGCCCCGCCGCCACCAGGTCGGCGGCCAGATACGCAAGCGCGGTGCTGTCGGATCCGCCGCTCACCATGAGCAGCACGACATTGTCGCGCGTGGCCATGGCGCGCTCGGCCATGGTGCGCTCGACGCAGGAGAAAACGTCCTGCGCGCGGCGCGTCGGAGCTTCGGTTGCGTGCGCCATACTATTTCGCCGCCTCGAAGAATTCGGCGAATTCCGCGATCAGGCGCTTCACCGGCAGGCCGACCACGTTGTCGAAATCGCCCGAAACGCGCTCGACGAGCATTTCGCCGCCGAGGCCCTGCACGCCGTAGGCGCCCGCCTTGTCCATCGGCTCGCCCGTAGCGATATAGCGCTCGATCAGCTCGTCGTCGAGCGCCTTGAACAGCACGTGGCTCGTTTCCGCGAACGAACGAAACGCCAGCGAGATGTCCTGCTCGCCCGCGGGCGCGCCCACCAGCCATACCGACACGCCGGTGATGACCTGGTGCGCCCTGCCCGACAGCTCATCCAGAATGCGATGGGCGTCGGCCTCGTCGACCGGCTTGCCGTAGATCGTGCTGTCGGCCACCACCATGGTGTCGGCGCCGACCACCATGGCCATGCCTTCGTAGCCTTCGTTGAGCACGTCTTCCACCACGGCGCGGGCCTTGCGCTCGGCAAGTTTTTTCGCGGCCTCTTCGGGCTGGCTGAGCAGGTCGGCGTCGAGCGTTTCGTCCGCCTGGGACACGCGCACCGTGAACGGCACGCCTTCGCGCGCCAAAAGCTCGCTGCGGCGGGGGCTTCCACTTGCAAGAATCACGTCGATTTTCATATCTTCTGCCATGTCAGCCATATTAATTACCTTTCGATACTTTCTTTATTATTTGAATCAGCAATCTTTTTTATATGTAGCTAGCTAATAACAACTTTGTAATCTATTTACTCTAATCCACCAAGGGATTTTGAGTTTCTTATAGCGTGTTATTTCCGAATTGCGGCATCGACAGCCTCGTGGGTGCCGCATAACAACGCAGGCCGCCCGAATCGAGCGGCCTGCGGCATGATCGTGCGATGCGTCGGGCGCGATCGGGCTACGCGAACAACGGCGTGGAAAGATACCTCTCGCCGGTATCCACCGCGAACGTCACGATGGTCGAACCCTTCGCCTCGGGGTGTTGCTGCACCAGCTTGCGCACGGCGGCGATGTTGGCGCCGCTGGAAATGCCCACCAGCAACGCCTCCTGCGTCGCCATGAAGCGGGCCTGGTCGTAGGCCTCGTCGGTGCTCACGCGGATCGCGCCGTCGAGGGCATCCAGGTCGAGCGTTTCGGGAATGAAATTCGCCCCGATGCCCTGAATGCCATGCGCGGCGGGCGTGGGATCTTCGCCCGCAAGGGCCTGCGTGATCAAGGGGCTTTCGTCGGGTTCCACCGCATAGACGAACACGCGCTCGCCCGTCAGAGCGGCCAGGCCGTTTTTGCTCTGCGTGCCGTGGCCGTTGAAGAAATGCGCAACACCCGAAACCGTGCCGCCCGTTCCTGCAGCCGCCACGATGTAATCGGGGTTCGCTCCGCCCAAAGCCGCCTTGATTTCGGGGCCGGTCGTCTTTTCGTGGGCCGCCGGATTGTCGGGGTTCGTGAACTGGCCCACGATCCATGCGCCGGGGGTTTCGCGCTCGATGCGCTCGGCCTCGGCCACGGCGCCCACCATGCCTTCGGCCGCAGGCGTCAGCACGAGCTTCGCGCCGTAGGCGGCAAGAAGCGCTCGGCGTTCCTTGCTCATGGATTCGGGCATGGTGAGCACAACGTCGTAGCCGCGGGCGGCGCCGATCATGGCAATGCCGATGCCCGTGTTTCCGCTGGTCGGCTCCACGAGAACGCTCTTGCCGGGGGCGATGGTGCCGCGCGCCTCGGCCGCGTCGATCATGTTTTTCGCCGCGCGGTCCTTGATCGAACCGCCGGGATTAGCCGCCTCGTATTTCACGAAGACATTCGCGCCCACTTCGGCGCTGAGCTTTTCGAGCTTGATCAAAGGCGTCGCGCCGATCGCGGCGCTGAGATGTTCGGCCATGGCTGAAACCCCTTCCTTCACCTATCCGAAAACCGGCATGCCTACGCGCGCTCGAACGCCAGGATGTTTTCGACGTGCGGCGTATGCGGGAACATGTCCACGGGCTGCATTTCCACGATGCGGTAGCCGTGCTCCACCAGATACGAGGCGTCACGCGCCTGCGTTTCGGGATTGCAGGAAATATAGACGATGCGGCGCGGCGCGAGCGTGCAGGCCGCCTTGAGGAAATCGGGCGTCGAACCGCTGCGCGGCGGATCCATGAGCAGCACGTCGAGGCTTTCGCCGCGCGCGGCCAGATCGCGCATGAACGCGCCGGCGTCGGCCGCCACGAATTCGGCGTCGATGCCGTTGTGGCGCGCGTTGTTGCGCGCGTCGGCCACGGCGTCGGGGCGCTCCTCCACGCCGATCACGCGCGCGGCGCCGGGGCCGCCGTTCACGCCGCGTGCCGCCACCAGGCCGATCGTGCCCGTGCCGCAGTACGCGTCCATCACCGTTTCGTCGCCCGCCAGGCCAGCCATTTCGATCGCGCGCGTGTACAGCACCTCGGTCTGGTCGGAATTCACCTGATAGAACGATTTCGACGAAATGCGGAACGTCAGGCCGCACAGCGAATCAAGGATGAACCCGGGGCCGTACAGCGTGCGTTCCTTATCGCCCATGATCACGTTGGTCTTGCGCGTGTTGACGTTTTGCACCACCGTGGTGATCGACGGATGCGCCTTCTTCAGCGCGCGCACGAACGAGCGCGACGCGGGGAAATCTTCCTCGCGCGTGACCAGCGTCACCATGACCTCGCCCGACGTATGACCCACGCGCACCTGCACATGGCGCAAAAAGCCCGTGTCGGCGTCTTCGTCGTACGGCGTCATGCCGAAATTGCCCATGAGCTCGCGCACCGTCAGAATGATGCGCTTGGCCTCGGGGTTTTCGATCAAGCATTCGCGCGAATCGATCACGCGGTGCGTTCCGCGCTCGTACATGCCGCACAGAATGCGGCGCTTGCGCGCGCGGCGGTCGTACACCGCCACGTACGGCGAAACCACCTTGTTGCGGTAATAGCGCGGATCCTGCATGCCCGCGATAGGGCTTACCGCGGCTTCGTCGCCCAAAAGGTCGGCGAACAGCGCCTCCATGCGCTCCTGCTTTTCCTTGAGCTGCTTGCGATACGGCGTGCGCAGCAGCTCGCAGCCGCCGCAGCGGCCGTCGATCGGGCAGAACAACCCGTCGCGGCGGGCGCTATGGGCGCTCGCGTTCTTCGAGGCCTCGGCGCGGCGGGCGACGTCTTCGGTCATGCGCACGCGCTGGCCGCGAGCCGCTGCGGGCATGCCCGTCCGCGCGCGGCCTTTCTGCTGCTTGACGCCGTTTCCTGGGTAATGTCGTTTCTTTTTTTCCATGCCGTCCATTGTAGCGTCCGAAAGCCCGAAACGCGCCGGCCCCGTCCGTCGTTCGCAACCTGCACAGACGGCAGCGCGGCAAGCGGCAGGCGAAACAGGCCCGGAAAACCCACGACCCCGCCACACTGGGGCGGTACAATAGATGTTTTTCCGCACAACCTCGCGAAAGGAGAATCGGTGTCTTCCCCGATTCGCACGTTTTTCGAAATCATCTGGCTGTACTGCAAGGGCTTTCGCCCCGTCGAGTTCGTCCGCGACGACGACCGCATCTCGCTGCACCCCAGCGGCTGGCGCGTCAACGGCTCGGGCAGGCTCAAGCGCGCCAAAGACGCCGTGGATTACCTGGAGTCGGCCACGCCCGAGCAGTGGCGCCAGATCTATTGCGGCATGACGCCGTTTCTGGTGTCCGACAAAGGCAACGTCAAGCACGTCGACGGCAACCCCGTGAAGATGACCCTGGCGAACGGCCGCTACCAGATCATGTACAAGCCCGAAGACTCCCGCGGGCGCGGCAAGGACGGGCGCATCCACAAGAAGCGCGTCTACCGCTCCATGCTGGTGGCCATGGCCTGGCTCGATTTCCGCAAAGGCGATACCGAGCACGAGATCCACCACATCAACGGCTACCGCACCGACGACCGCGTGGCGAATCTCATGATCGTCGACCACGAAGAGCATCTGCGCATCCACGGCCTGGGCCCCTGCGCGCTGAGCGGGCTGCCCGACGAACGCATCGTCGACGCGCCGGCAGGCTGCGAAAGCGACGGGGAAGAGCCCGAGACGTTCGCAGGCGCACACGTGGCCTTGAAACCCGAAAAAGAGAACGATGGCGCCGAGCCGCGCAAGAAGAAGCGCCGGCGCGGCAAACGCGGCGGCAAGGGCCGCTCGAACGCGCAAGCGAACCAGGACGCGCGCGAGGGCGATATCGCGCATGACGAGCACGCCGGCACGCAGGACGAGCTCCGCCTTGATGACGAGCGCGGCGCGACGGCGCCGCGCAAGAACGCGGAAGAGACGCAAGAAGACGCCGAACGCCGCGAGACGACGCATGGCGAGCAGTCCGCGACCGCGAGCTCCGAAAACGTCGACGCGCACGACGCGGGCGCAAGCCGCGCAAGCGATGGCGCATCGGGCGAAGGCGCGAAACGCAACAGGCGCGGAAAGCGTTCGAAGAACCGCGGGGCGGCTCAGCCGGCCGAGAACGCCAAGGCGACCGAGGGCGCAATGCAGACGGCCGAAAGCGCCCACGAGGCCGACGGCGCGCGCGAGAACGCACGCGCGTCCCAGGGCGAGCCCGCAGCCGAAAACCCTGCGCAGCATGGCAAGGCGCCCTCGAACAACGCCGGCGAGCCGAAGCGCGCCGCGAGCGAGCGCGGCGGCAAGAACGACGGATCGGCGAACGCGGACCGCATCGTGGACTGGACCGTTTCCAGAAAGCGCCTCGGCGAGAACCTGAACGCATTCCTCGAAACGGTACAGGCCGACAACGCCGAGCATACGGTCGACGAGAAGGAGGCCAGCAAGGCGGCAAAACCCGTCTACAAAGCCCTCAAGCCGTTTTTGACCTGCCCCGATGCGGTGACCGCATTCGACGCGTCGCTTGCGAGCATCAGGACGATCGTGCAGGCGTACCGCGATTCCGGCGCCTCGATCCCCGCGCCCGTGCATTCGATGCTCGGAACGCTGCACCAGGTGGTCAAAGACTCCGTCAAGCGCATCGCCGCCGAGGGAGACGCGGTGGAAACCGCCTGCCTCAGGGAACTGCTCGTCGACGAGGCCGCAAAGCCCCTGTTCAAAAAGACCGTGCACGCGCGCAAGTTCCGCCAGTGCATCTCGGTCGTCGATTCGCGCAACGAAACGGAATCGAAGCAGACATAGCGCCGAGCGATGCGCTACCCTGAGCGTAACGAGGGGCTGCGGAACCCATGCCGCGACACGACGCGCCGCAAACAGGCGGGCACGTGCCGAAAAGCCCTGGCCGGCGCCCGTGCGCGGCGCCGGCACGAAACCGCGTACCTGAAAGGAGCGCACTCATGAACTTCATCCTCCGTTGCCTCGTGACCGCCGTCGCCGTGGCCGCGGCCGTCTGGCTCGTGCCCGGCATCGAGGTGGCTCCCACCACCGAAACCTGGGCATGCGTGGCCGTGCTCGCGCTGTTCCTTTCCCTGCTCGACATTTCGCTCAAGCCCATCCTGCAGGTGTTGAGCCTTCCGGTCTCGGTGCTCACCCTGGGCATCTTCTACCTGGTAGTGAACACCTTCGTGCTCTATGTGGCCTCCTGGATGGCCAACGGCCTGTTCGACATCGGGTTCGAAATCTCGAGCTTCGGCAGCGCCTTCGTGGCGAGCATCGTCATCAGCATCGTGAGCTCGATCGTCGGCGGCATCACAGGCGCCAAAGACTAAGCGCCCGCTTCCACGTTTCGCGCGCAAGGGAGCAGGCCCCGCGTGCCGCGCGACAGACAACACCCCGACATCACGATGGCCCCCCCTGCGTCGATTCGCAGGGGGGCCATCGTCGTAAAAGCCCGATACCGCCCCATTTCGCAGCGCGGCACGCCGATCGAAAAGCGTCCCGCCCGCCCCTCGGACAAGCAAGCGTTCGATGGGTGGGTGGGACGTTTCTTGCGGCGCTTCTTACCCCCCCCCGCAGAACGCAAACGCACAAAATCCCAACCGCAGCAAACGCGGCCGGGTCGATCTGCATACCCTGCCGCGATGGGCGGAATGCGGCGCACGATGAAGACGTCGGCGCGGCGGTTCCCCGAACCGCAAAGCATGCCCATGCATACGGAAGCACCCGAAGCCGAAGCGGGCTCACGCAAAAAAAGGAGCCGCGCCGAAGCGCGACTCCTTTCGTAAGCATATGCGAGGCGTTAGGCCGAATCTGCAAACCCGCAGGGGCTTACATCATCATGCCGCCGCCCTGGCCGCCGGCAGCGAGGGCGGACAGGTCCGGACCCTCCTTCGGGATCTCGGAGATGGTGGCTTCGGTGATCAGAATCAGGCCGGCCACGGAGACTGCGGACTGCAGAGCGGTGCGGGTGACCTTCACAGGGTCGGAAACCTGCATCTCGATCATGTTGCCGTACTCGCCGGAGGCGAAGTTCAGACCCTCGCCCTTGGGCAGAGCCTTGACCTTCTCGATCACGATGCCGGCCTCCATGCCCGCGTTCTGGGCGATGGTGCGCATCGGAGCCTCAAGGGCCTTGCGGACGATGTCCACGCCGACCTGCTCGTCGTGGTTGGCGCACTCGACGCCGTCGAGAGCCGGGATGGCATCGACCAGCGCGACGCCGCCGCCTGCGATGATGCCTTCCTGAACAGCGGCACGGGTTGCCTGCAGGGCGTCCTCGATGCGGCTCTTCTTCTCCTTGAGCTCGGACTCGGTGGCAGCGCCGACCTTCATGACGGCAACGCCGCCGGAGAGCTTGCCGAGGCGCTCGTTGAGCTTCTCGCGGTCGAAGTCGGAATCGACGTGCTCGAGCTCGGCACGAATCTGGTCGCAGCGATCGGCGATGGCCTGCTTGTCGCCCGCGCCGTCGATGATGACGGTGGAGTCCTTGGTGACCTTGACGGTCTTGGCCTGGCCGAGCATGTTCAGCTGAGCCTCGCCGAGAACCAGGCCGAAGTCCTTCGCGATGACCTGGCCGTTGGTGACGATGGCCATGTCCTCGAGGATGCGCTTGCGGCGGTCGCCGAAGCCGGGGGCCTTGATGGCGGCGCAGGTGAAGGTGCCGCGCAGACGGTTCAGCAGGATGGTGGACAGAGCCTCGCCGTCGACGTCTTCAGCGACGATGAGCAGCGGGCGGCCGGTCTTGCTGACCTGCTCGAGGATCGGCATGACGTCCTGGATGGAAGAGACCTTCTGGTCGGTGAGCAGGATGAAGGGATCCTTGAGGACGGCCTCCATGCGCTCCATGTCGGTGGCCATGTACGGGGAGATGTAGCCGCGCTCGTACTGCATGCCCTCGACGACCTCGATCTCGATGCCGAAGGTCTGGGACTCCTCGACGGAGATGACGCCGTCCTTGCCGACGACCTCCATGGCCTCGGCGATCTTCTCGCCCACGCCGTCGGAAGTCTGGTCGTCACGTGCGGAGATGGCGCCGACGGAAGCGATCTGCTCCTTGGTGGAAACGGGAATCGCGTCGGTAGCGATGGCGTCGACCACGGCAGCGGCGGCCTTCTCGATGCCCGCGCGGATGGAGATGGGGTTGGCGCCTGCGGCGATGTTGCGCAGACCCTCGCTCACCAGCACGTCGGTCAGCAGCGTGGCGGTGGTGGTGCCGTCGCCCGCGACGTCGTTGGTCTTGGTGGCGGCTTCCTTCACGAGCTGGGCGCCCATGTTCTCGACCGGATCGGGAAGTTCGACTTCCTTGGCCACGGTGACGCCGTCGTTGGTGACCAGCGGAGCGCCGTAGGTGCGCTCGAGGGCGACGTAGCGGCCCTTGGGGCCGAGGGTCACCTTGACCGCGTCGGCCAGCTTGGTGACGCCTGCGGCAAGCGCGCCGCGCGCGTCGGTATCGAACTGAATATCTTTTGCCATGACGATTCACTCCTTCGTGTGATGCGGCGGACTATGCATGGGCCGTCCGCCGCGGAAATGGCGAGAATGCGGGACTTAGTCGGTGTAGACGCCGTACAGGTCGTCGGAACGCAGGATGATGACCTCTTCGTCATCGACCGTGACCTCGGTGCCGCCGAACTTGCCGTACAGCACGCGATCGCCCACCTTGACGGGAACGGGAACCAGGTTGCCGTCCTTGTCATGCTTGCCCTCGCCCACGGCCAGAACGACGCCGCTCTGCGGCTTTTCTTTGGCAGCGGAGGCGATGTACAGACCGGAAGCGGTGGTCTCTTCAGCTTCGTCGCGCTTGATGATGACGCGATCGCCCAAAGGCTTGAGATTCATGATCGTTATCCTCTCTCTAGCTTCCCTTTGATAGCGGGGCTTCGTGAGTGCTAGCACTGTATGCCTTCGAGTGCTAACTGATGGCTATACTACCATCGCTCGGCGCGGATGCAAGAGAAATAACGGTGTTTCGAGCGGTTTCTTTTCAATCGTTACGCTTGCGTCACATTCCGCGCGTTTCGCCCGCACGACGGGCGCGGCAGGCGGCATGCTTCACGGCGCGCGCGAATGCGACGCGCACGCTCGCGGGACGCGCCGAGCAAAGCGATCGGGCGGCGATCCGTTCGCGCGACAGCACAGGCCCGCGACTCGCAGCGCTCGCATGCGGCCGAACCCGCAGCGGCCCGACGGCGTGCGAGTGCGAACGGGCCCGCCGACCGCGCTGCAGCGACCGGCGCAAAGCGGCGCGGGCGCGCCCTTCGACGCTCTCGCGCGCAAGATGCAATACGAAGCTTCGGCGCGCAGTTCCGCCCTCGCGCGCGACATATATGCGCGAAACCCCGTTTCGTCTGCACATGCATGCTTTTACACGATGGGCGCGCGTCAGCGTTTTACTGGACATTTTTTTGCATATTATTGACCGCTTACCCGATAAAATATGCTTTCGTCACCCAAAAGCGCTCATTTCAATGCATGATTGCCGCATAAAAAGCTTTATTTACTCTTTTTTCTCGAAAATACTCTTTCAAAATAAAGCGCCCTATGCAATAATGCCCCCAACATATTTTTGATTGACTGCACAAAACATGTATCTTGATAAGAGCATATCACCTGTTCATCAATCGTTTATTACTTGTGCATTATCCCAAAACTTACGAAAATATACCGCTTGCGTGGAAAGAGCCGCCGCTCCCCCGCGAACGTATCCCACCCCTACAGCCGAAAGCCGCCGCCCCACCTCCAAGAAGACGGGGCTTTCGCATACCGGACGCCCGGAAAAAGCTCGGGCGTCCTCCTTCGACCGACCGCGGCACGAAGCCGCTTCGGCATAGCCCCCGCAGAAAGGACCACGCATGATGAAGAAAAGAGCCCTCTTCCTCGCCCTGGCGGTCGCCGCCCTCTGTGCGCTTCCGCTGCTCGCCTCCTGCTCCGGAGGCGGTTCGTCCGATACCGTCGAGCCTGCGGCCGACGGCAGCTACGCCCTCGTCGAAGACGGCAAGCTCACCGTTGCCGCCTCCCTCGACTTCCCGCCGTTCGAAAACCTCAATAACGGCAATGTCGAAGGCTTCGAAGTCGACCTCATGAAGGCTATCGCCGAACAGCTCGGCCTCGAATGCAACTACCTGCCCACCATGAAGTTCGACACCATCATTCCCGCCCTGGTAGCGGGCGGAACCGCCGACGTCGGCGTCTCCGGCTTCACCATCACTCCCGAGCGCGAGGAAGAAGTGGACTTCTCCACCCCGTTCTGCGACACCAACCAGTGCATCGTGGTGCTGAACGGCTCTGACATCACCGACGAATCGCAGCTCGCGGGCAAACGCATCGGCGCCGAAACCGGCACCACCGGCCTCACTTGGTCCAAGGAAAACCTCTCCGACGCCCAGGAAATCGTCGCCTTCGACGAGTACCCCGCCGTCTTCGCCGCCCTGCAATCCGGCCAGGTCGCAGCTGCCGTCTTGGACAAGCCCGTCGCCGATTACTACATCAAGATCGCCTACTCCGACTGCCAGGTTGTCAAAGAAATCCCCACCGGCGAGCAATACGGCATCGCCGTGAGCAAAGAGAACCCGAACCTCACCGCCGCCATCAACGATGCCATCGCCGCCCTCGAGGCCGACGGCACCATCGCCGAACTCAATCAGAAGTGGTTCGGCAACTAGGACCCGATCGGACGAGCCGCTGCCGCCTCGCCTGCCTGGCAGCGGCGTCCTTGTCGGACACATGCCTCCGTGCCCGACAAGGACGCCTTGCGCCCGTACGCGATACTGTGGACTCCCGTTAGAAAGGCATCGTCATGGACACCTTCGCTTCGCCGTCGCGTCGAAAGCACGTGCTCGCGAAAGCCGCATGCATCGCCGCATGCGCGATCGCAACCCTCCTCCTCGGCCTCGCGCTGACCTCCACCGCGCCCGCCCAGGCGCATGCGCTCGAAGTAGAGGCCTGCACCGCCTCGCCGAACGAGGACGGAGGAAACCGCATCCTCGGAGCCACCCCCACCCGCGTCACCTGGCGCGCCCATTCCGCCGAAGACGAAAGCCTGTCCCGCATCACGCTCGCCTTCGCCGACGGCGTCGAGCTGAGCGCCGACAAAGTGAAGGTCACCGGCCTTTCCGGCCTCGACCGTGTCGAACTGAACGCCCAGGCCAGCGCGCCGGGCGACGGAACCATCGTCATCGACATGCCCGAAGCGGCCCCCGCAGGCGTTTCGTTCCTCGTGGAAATCTACAATGTGGTCTTTCCCGCCGACGGCGGGGAATTCCAAGTGGCGGCCACCACCGAAGCCGCCGATGGAACCGTGAACGAGCTCGGCCCCCTCGGCGGCACCATCACGGTTTCCGGCGTCAGCGTCGCCGAAGGAATCGCCGCGTGGCTCAATGGCCAAGGCTGGGTCCAGGCCTGGAATTCCAACAAGTTCCTGCACCTGTTCTTCGACCCCGCGATCATCGTGACCAGCATCCCGAGCGTGTTCAACGGCTGGCTGGCAGCGCTCGGCATCGTGGTCATCGCCTTCCCCGCCGCCATCCCCGTGGGCTTCGTGCTCGCCCTGATGCGCATGGCCCGCTTCCGCATCCTGCGCGCCGTGGCGGGCACCTACGTCAACATCGTGCGCGGCACGCCTATGTTCCTCCAGATCTACATCGCATTCTTCGGCCTGCCGCTGCTGGGCCTCAACATCAACAACTTCGCCCTGGGCTGCTGCGTCATGGCTCTGAACTCGAGCGCGTATCTGTGCGAGATCTTCCGCGCAGGCATCCAGTCCATCAGCAAGGGCCAGTTCGAGGCGGCCCGATCGCTGGGCATGAACGGCGTGCAGACCATGATTCACGTCATCGCGCCGCAGGCCTTCCGCCGCGTCATCCCCACCATGACCAACGAGCTCATCCTGCTGTATAAGGACACCTCGCTGCTGGCCGCCGTTGGCATCATGGAAACGGTCATGTACGCCAAGACGATCACCGCCGCGACGGGCAACATCACCCCGTACATTGTGGCCGCAGGCTTCTACCTGATCGTCACGCTGCCCATGAGCCGCATCACCCGCGCCATGGAAGACCGCACCGGCACCCATAAGGTCGCCCTCAAGAAAAAGCCCGCCGACAAAGAGCCGAAATCGGTCACGAAGCAGGGCTGGAGCCCCGACCTGAACGCTGCGAAAGACGAACTCGCCATCAAGACGGCAGATCTGTAGGAGGCTCCCGATGACCATCGATACGACGAAATCCATCATCCGCATTCGCGACCTGCATAAAAGCTACGGCGACGTGGAAATTCTCAAAGGCATCGACCTGGATGTCTACAAAGGCGAAGTGGTCGTCATCCTGGGTCCGTCGGGCTCTGGCAAGTCCACCATGCTGCGCTGCGTGAACCGCCTCGAAGAGCCCACCAGCGGCCACATCTACTTCGAGGACACAGAGATCACCGACAAGAAGACCAACATCAACGAAGTGCGCAAAAACGTCGGCATGGTGTTTCAGAACTTCAACCTGTTCCCCCACCTCACCGCCAAAAAGAACGTCATGATCGCCCAGCAGAAGGTGCTCAAGCGGTCGAAGGAAGAGGCAGAGCGGATCGCCATCGAGCAGCTCGAACGCGTCGGCTTGGGCGAACGCCTGGACCACTACCCCGACGGCCTGTCGGGCGGCCAGCAGCAACGCGTCGCCATCGCCCGCGCCTTGGCCATGAATCCGCATGTGATGCTGTTCGACGAAGCCACGAGCGCCCTCGACCCCGAACTGGTGCGCGGCGTCCTGGACGTCATGCGCCAGCTGGCCAAAGAAGGCATGACAATGATGGTTGTCACCCACGAGATGGGCTTCGCTCGCGACGTGGCCGACCACGTGATCTTCATGGAAGACGGCAAGGTGATCGAGCGCGGCGCACCCGACGAGGTGTTCAACAACCCGAAATCCGAACGCACGCGCGCCTTCATCGGCAACATCGCCTAGCATCAACGCATACCCCGCAATCGACGGACCTCCCTTCCGGACGATGAAAGGCCCCTTGGACGAACCGAATGCCCAAGGGGCCTTTCGCATGCGGGACGGCATTCGCGAGCCGCCGTCGGAAGGATTCGTTGCCGAAGCGGCCAGCCATCTCAGCGGGGCTTCATTCGCGCCCTTTCGCCTCAATCGACAGACGCGGGCGCCGCCCCTTCGATTCGAACCCTTTCGGGCCAAGTCCGCATGCCGGCCAAAGCCGAGGGATGCCCGCATACACGACAAGTCCTGCAGACGCCCGTCGAATCGCAGGTAGCCGCGATAGCCTCTTGAAGCCCCTCGAACAAAAAACGGCCCCTTTCGGATTTCGAGAACCGAAAGGGGCCGTAGATGAAAATAGCAACTTCGACAAACAAAGCGAAAGGGCCTTACGCCTGAGGAACATCCTCCTGCGCGATCAGACCGTCGCGACGCATGACAGGATACACCCATTCGGCAAGTAGAGCGCGAGCGCGTTCGTGCGCCGACTCGCCTTCGGAAACGGCCGATACGGCCGCTCCGTCGACCAACGCTATAACAAAGCGCGGGGTGACGTCCTTCAGCCCCACACGCTCGATGATGCGCTCTACAGCAGAGTCCAAGCGAGCGCGACCCGCTCGATACGCCTTAGTGACAGCCGCCGATTCCGATGCCGCCAGGAGCTGCATGTAGTGAGGAGCGGCCGTTCCCGCCTCAGCGGGCATACAGGCCGAAAGGAACAGCTCGACCACGCGATCGCGGCAAGCCTCGACCTCCATCTCCTCGGCCGCATCGGCCACGGACTCGGCTCGACGAGCCCACGAGCGCATGTTGTAATCGCCCGCCTCGTAAAGCAGGTCCGAAATAGAATCGAAATAGTATCCGGTAGAAGACGCAGCGGTATTCGCACGCTTGGCGACATTGCGATACGTCACCGCGCTCGGACCGTCTTCCTGCATGATCGCGGCCGCGGCCACAATCAAAGAAGCACGCGTGATCTGCGCTTTGACGGACTTCGGCTCCTGCGCCGTTTTCTTAACAACCATAGCGACACCTTCTAGTACTCAAGAAGCGCCAAAAGCACCTCGAATATTCCATCGACGCTGGGAATGGGCACACCTCTACCGAAGCATCAGAAATGCGACGTGCGTCTCTAAGGCGGGAAAGACCGGTGCGCAGAAAAAATGCAGCGTCCACGCCGACCGCAGACGCTGCATTTCAAAATTCTTGAACATTTTAGAACATCGACGATGTTCCCCATGCCGTCAACCCGATGGATCGACAAGCTTTCCAAACCGTCTTCATGGCGACCCGTGCGACACCCTTGCGCGAGGCCATGCGGAGAAAAGCCGATACATGAGCTTAGATCTCGGAAAGATCTTTGCCCGAATGCTCGTGCGAAAGAATCATTGCAACAAGCGCGACGGCCGATATGCCGACCATGTACCACGCAGGAGCGATCGCATTGCCCGTGGCCTCAATCAAAGCAATCGAAATGAACGAAGCGGAGCCTCCGAACAAAGCATTGGCCATGTTGAAGCTCAAGGCGAAGCCCGAATAGCGAACATCGGTCGGGAACGTTTCCGTCAAGTAGCTCGACAGCGTGCCGTCGTTGATCGTCAGCAGGAAACACATGGCCAATTCGACGAGCAAGATGACCATGAAATCCTTCGAGCTGAGCAAATAGAATGCAGGAATCGTCAGCACAACGAAGCCCACGCAAGCGGTGATCAGCATCTTCTTGCGTCCGAACTTGTCGGAGATATGGCCCGAGAAGAAGATGAACGCGATATAGACCACCAGACAAATCGTCGTGATCATAGAGGCCTTCGCAGAGTCGTACTGCACCGTATCGATCAGGTAATTCGGCAAATAGGTAAGGACCGCATAGAAACCGACGGCGTTGAGCATGCAGGCGCCGAAGCTGATGATCAAGACGCGGGGGTACTTCTTCATGAGCGTACGGAACGGAGCCTTGACCGCGGGGCCCTTCTTGTTCTCCAAGTCGGACTGCATCTTGGCGTACACGGGAGAATCGCTCAGATGCTCGCGCATATAGTGCGTGACCAGGCCCAAAGGACCGGCAAGCAGGAACGGGATACGCCAGCCCCAATCGGTCACGAAAGCGGAGTCATGACCGCATACCGCATACATGACGGTTGCGAACATAGAACCGCACAGGAGACCCGTGGCCGTGGAGGCGGGAACGACAGAGCAGTACAGGCCGCGTTTATTAGCGGGAGCGTACTCGGCCAAAAACGTCGCCGCGCCGGCATACTCGCCCGAAGCGGAGAAGCTCTGAACCATACGGAGGAGGAGCAAGAGCACGGGGGCCAGAAGACCGACCATCGCGTAAGTGGGCAGGCAGCCGATCAGGAACGTAGCACCGCTCATCAGAAGGATGGAGGCCGTAAGGGCCCATTTGCGACCCTTCTTGTCGCCCATATTGCCCCAGAACACTGCGCCGATGGGGCGCATAAGAAATGAAAGTGCAAAGACGGCGAATGTTTCGAGAAGCGCTACCGTAGGATTGTCGCCAGGCATGAACACCAAAGCGATGACCGTTGCGAAGTAGGAGTAGCTCGCATAATCGAACCATTCGATGAAATTGCCCAAGAAGGACGAGACGACGACGCGCTTGAGCGTCTTGCTCTGGGCTTCCTGGGGCGGGTTCTGTACCGCCTCGGACTGAGGCGGCATGGCGGTTTTGTCCGTCATAAAGAATCACTTCCTTTGGGGCCCGTTTCCGGCGAATTCAGAAGCGCAGCCCCCTAAGCGGACCGTTTGAACTGGTCGGCCGCGAAACCATGGACGGCATATCGAAATATATACCGTGGTCGCCACTGCGGTAAGGCAGGCATGCTGCCGTTACGAAACAGTGACTAAGCGAGCGACGAGCCGCGACACAACCCCCGACCACGGCGATTCGCGCACCGTGCCAGGAATGGCTCGCGTCGCTCGCGAACAAGAGGGGCCGGCGCATCCGACATACGCCGGCCCCGATGCTCCTAGAAATCTTCAAGCAGGTCGATCTGAGCCTTGCTGGCGCGCAAGACAAAGGCGCGCTTCGCCTTTGCGCCGCCCTGAGCGAGCTCGCGCAGAATGACGCGACGCAAACGCGGATACTCGTTCATGCCATACCACGCGAACGCCGTACCGCCCACATACGCCTCGACGATGCTATGCACGGGCACGGCGGCATCGCGCTTCGCATCAAGCTCAAGATACTCGGCAATCTGCTGCTCGCAGACCTCGCGAATGACCTCGGGAGAAATCTCAAGGTCGCGGGCGAGCTGGGCAACCTGACGATCGACCTCGGCTTCGTCGGCCTGCGGGAAATACGTCACATCATAAGTCACCGCAGCGATGCCCGACGCAGAGGCGAAACCGAGCAGGTCATCGAGTTTTGCCATCTGAACGTGCTCTTCGGTACGCTCCGCGATATCGAGCTCTGCAGGGAAGCCCTTCAGGCCCGCCTTGTCGAATTCGGCCTTCAGCGCCTGTTCGGCAAGCGCAGCCTCGAGCTCGACCTCGGATGCAATGTGGACCAGATTCTTCGTGATCTTCATTGCGATACCTTCCTCTCCTTGAAGTACGCCCCGATGCCGCCATTCCTATATATGCAATCCGTGCACTCGAAGGCAAGGGCGCACAATTACCTATAAGCCATAAAGAACCGATAGGACGCCTTGGACGAGAAGCGTCCGTCCAAGGCGGATTTTGCTGAAAAGGCGGTCGAACCGCAGGTCCGGCCGCCTTTTCGGGGCACAGGCTGAAGAGCTTACTTCAGGCCCTCTTTTTCCGCTTCCTCTTCGAGGTGAGCGGAGAGGTTTTCACGAACTTCCTCTTCCTGCTTCTGCTTACGGCCGGCGATCATGCCCTTGATGGACGGAATCGCACCGCCGCCGACGATCAGGACCGCGCCGATGATGGTGTTGGCCGTCAGGGCCTCGCCGAAGACGAGCAGGCCGATCAAAATCGCAACGGGAACTTCCCAGTAAGCGATGGTGCCGTAGTCGGCAGCCGGAAGGTTGCGGCCCGCGACGAGCAGGAAGCCCAAAGCGATAGGACCGCAGACGATCCACAGCAGCACAGCGCCGACCCAGTTGAACGGGGTGAACTCGACGGAGGTGACCCAGTTCTCCTGGCCTGCGGAGATGCCGTAGACATTCATCAGAATGACGATGGCAACAGCACCGAGCGTAGCAAAGATGAAGTTCCACACGCCACGCGCGGTGGTGTCGGCATCTTTACGATAGCCGTTGAAGAACATCGAGGCGCCGTAGAACACGCCGGACATCAGACCGAAGATGTCGCCGATGCCCTTCATCGGGAACTCAGGCGTAGAGGTCTGCAGGTTCAGATCGACGCCGAAGGTCTGGCCGCCGACGCCGAAGCCGATCAGATTGTTGCCGAACATCATGCCGACGAACACCGCGACCAGGCAAACCCACTGAAGCGCAGAGATAGGCTCCTTGCGGAAGATGCGCGCAAGCAAGATGCAGATAACGGGACCGGTGTAGATGAACAGAACCGCGTTCGCAACCGTGGTCATCAGCGTAGCCGTAACGTAGCAGGCAAGAGACATGCCGATCATCAAGCCGCCGAGGGCGATTGCGGGGCTGAGCTTCATCTTCTTGAACGTCGCAACCTTATGCGTGGCGAACAGCAGAATGATGAAGAACAGCACGCCCATGCCCATGCGGCCGACGGCCATCAGGGCGCCGATGGAGTCGCTGCCTGCAAGACCCTGGGTGCCGTCGAACATGTCGATACGGGTCGCCCAGCGGCTGAACAGGGGCACAAGACCCATGCCGGTTGCGGAGATGAGCATGGCGATAGTGCCGAGGCCCACCTTCATTTCATAGCCGTTCCCTTCCCCTTGAGAGGGAGCGACGTTGGTGTTCTTTCCTTCAGCCATTGGTCCTCCTTAAAACCAACAAGCCGGTAAAACAACCCCTCAACCCATCGAAGGTGCCTGGATGTTTCGCCTTGCCGGACAGGGCAGCATACCTTTCCCATGTTTATGCGCGCCATCTGCACCGTCGGACAAAACGACACCTCGTTCCGAAACATACGAGGGGCTAGAAACAAATGGGGTTCGGCCCGCCTTTGGGCAAACCGAACCCCTGCTGTTAAGCTGCGCTAGCTACGCAGCTAGCATATTTTTTTGAAGACTCGAACTTAGTCGTTCCACATCTCCGGGTGGATGAGGGTGTCGTCCTTGACGCGGTTCGGGAAGTAGTCCTCGCAGCCGCCCTCGCGGTAGACGTCCGCGGTGGAGCAGTGCAGGCCGCCACCGAAGGGATAGGCGTCACGCAGGTCGACGGGGATGACGTTCATGCCGAGCTTGTCCATCTGCTCCTGCTGGTTGACCTCGGAGGCCTCGACGATGACCGTGGAGGGATCGAGAACCAGGCAGTTCATGGACAGCCAGACGGAGCTGTAGCAGAGCGCGGGAGGCTCGGTGTGCGCCGGCTGAGCGGCGTCGACGACCTGCCAGTCGTTGGCCTCGAAGATGGCCAGCTGGCCCTCGGCGGGATGGCGGTTCGGGTTGTTGATGATCAGGCCCGGACGCAGCGGCACGAAGGTGGCGTCGATGTGGATCGGGTAGGGGTCGCCAGGGAAGTTCATGGCATGGACGCGCAGTTCGGGATAGTAGCGCTGGAACCATTCCATAGCGGTGCGGTTGGTGGTCAGACCATGCTGGATGAACAGGTCCTTGCCCATACGCATGACGTCGGCGGCGTCCCACATGGGCTCGACTTCGGTGGTGACGAAGTCCTTGTTGGCGGTACGGACGAGGCGCTCCTCGAGGGTGATCTTCTCGTCGTAGTAGTTGTGCTTGTAGGAAGCGTCGGTCAGACGGGGACGGGGCGCCTGGGTCCAGAGGAACTCGGGATCCTCGTCGAAGTACTGCTTCATGAGCGGCCAGTAGGCGAGATACTCGAAGTAGCGGCAGCGGAAGGAGTTCGCGGAAGCCATGATCTCGTTGCCGATGGTGAGCAGGATGTCACGCGGAGGCATGCAGGTCATCATGGAGTCGTTGCGGAAGTCCGGGGTGCCGATGGCCTGGTTCCACTGCAGCGGGGTGGGACGGTCGACGACGACGCCGCGGTCCTCGACGGCCTTCACGAGGTTCTCGAGGCACTCGTTGCCGCGCTCGACGGTGGCGAGGGGACGGAGGCCCCACATGCCGCGCATCTCGGAATCAACGGGAACCTTCTCGGAGGTCGCGGGCTCCTCGGGAGGAATGACGGAGTTGTCGCAGCGGCCGACGATGACGCGCTTCAGCGGATCCCAGTCGTTCCAGGAGTTAACGATTTTAGCCATTGCTCTTCATCCTTTCTGGGAGATGCCCCATCTCCCACTATCCGTTGCATATTCTTACCAATATGTAACGGGGGATTAAGTGCGACAGTCGGGTCGGATTCGTCGGCGCCAACTCCTCCGACCACTGCCGTGTTCACGAGTGGAATCATAGCATCAAATTTGGCAGCTTGTAATAGAACATTGCTGGATATTTTATTCAATAATTTGTATTTTAAAGCTTTGAACAGGTGTTATTAGGAACTTAGATTTTTGTTCAAGCTCTCAAAATTTTTTTTGAAAATGACAATTACGAATGCTGAGCGGAAGGCTATGCGATTGGTTATCAATACCACGCCGCCGGGCGTGGACATCCCCTTTCCACCACAATCCGCGTTTTGCATCTTTTCGCCATTTCATGCAATTTAGACATATGTCGCATATCTCATCGCCAACGCTTTCATGACAGATGGAAAACCGCGCCGTCCACCGTCCCCACGGCTCGCTCGTCGTATTACAATGGCTCGTTAAGGGGAACCCCGCTCCAAGGGGCTCTAAGCAAGAAGAGAGGAATCTCATCATGACCAAATTCAGCCACGTCATCATCCGCCGCCCCGGCAAGTCGCTGAGCAACGGCATCACCAGCGCGCCCGAGCTCGGCCAGCCCATCTATGAGCGCGCGATCGAAGAGCACTACGACTACGAGCATGCGCTCGAGCTGTGCGGCGTCGATGTGACCGTGCTCCCCGCGCTTGAAGAGTACCCCGACAGCTGCTTCGTCGAAGACCCCGCGGTCATCACCCGCTGCGGCGCCATCATCACCAACCCCGGCGCCGATTCCCGCAACGGCGAGAAGAACGAGATCGAGCCCGTCGTCCGCCGCTTCTTCGACGACGAGCATGTGAAGCACATCGTCTCCCCCGGCACCCTCGACGGCGGCGACGTCATGATGGTCGGCGACCACTTCTACGTCGGCCGCTCCGCCCGCACCAACGAAGAGGGCATCCGCCAGTTCTTCGAGATCCTCGAAGGCTGGGGCCTCGAGGGCTCCGAGGTTCCGCTGGAAGAGGTCCTGCACCTCAAGACCGGCGTGAACTACATCGAAGACAACAACATGCTGGTCTCCGGCGAGTTCATCGAGAAGGAAGACTTCGCCCAGTACAACAAGATCGTCGTCCCCGAGGAAGAGGCCTACGGCGCCAACTGCATCTGGGTCAACGGCACCGTCATCGTGGCCGAAGGCTATCCCACCGTCCTCAAGGCCGTCCAGGACCTGGGCTACAAGACCCTGGTCGTCGACACCTCCGAGTACCGCAAGGTCGACGGCGGCCTGTCCTGCCTGAGCCTGCGCTTCTAAAGCATCCGGCATACGCCGACCAAAGGGCCTTCCGCACGGAAGGCCCTTTTTATGCCGTTTCGATCATGTGCAAAGCGTGTGCTTTCGAATCCTGGGCAAGTTCCCGATGTAAAACGCGCGTAAAGCGTCATAATTACCACTTTGTATTATTCGCAGCTTTTTCGATTGCCATCAGCTGCGCCATGAGCCTTGACGGCCTTTGCGTGCAACAAACGCACGCGCGAATTTCGTCCGAGGCTCCGTTCGAGACGTCGCCTCATTGCGAGATTCGCCTTTCGGAATCTTCCATGCGCGCATCGGCGCGCGAATCCGGTCTGCAGAAATCTCCTTACGAAGCATCCGTGCACACGGAGCGCTGCTGCGCGCGTCTCGATGCGGCGCGCCGCCATGCTTGTCGCTCGAAGCACGACTTAAGGAGACTGTCATAGCTACTTTCGCCGAACTCGGACTGTCCGAGAACGCCCTCGCCGCCGTCGAGGCCCTGGGCTACACCGACCCCACCCCCGTTCAGGAACGCGCCATTCCGTTGGCCCTTGAAGGCCGCGACGTAATCGCCGCCGCCAAGACCGGCACCGGCAAGACCGCGGCGTTCTCTCTGCCTTCCATGGACACCCTTCCCCACCGCAAGGGAAGCGAACGCGGCCCCTTCATGCTGGTCATCTCCCCGACCCGCGAGCTGGCGAGCCAGATTGCCGATACCTGCATGCCCATCGGCAAGCACACCCACCATTTCGTGGGCGTCTTCCTGGGCGGCGTGGCCTATGACCGCCAGATCAAGAAGCTCGAGCGCGGCCTGGACGTGGCGATCGGCACGCCCGGACGCCTGATCGACCTCATGGAGCGCGGCGCCCTGAACCTGGGCGAAGTGAAGGTGCTCGTGCTCGACGAGGCCGACCGCCTGCTCGACATGGGCTTTTGGCCCCAGGTCGAGCAGATCGTGAAAGCCACGCCCGACACGCGCCAGACGCTGCTGTTCTCGGCCACGATCGACCGCAGCCAGGACCAGACCATGTTCTCGGTGCTCAACAACCCCGAAATCGTCGAGATCGCCCAGCGCGGCGAAACCGCCGACAAGGTTGACCAGTACGTCATCAACACCACGCGCCGTCAGAAGCCCGAGCTGCTGAACGCCCTTATTAAAGAAAAGGGCGGCTCGCGCGTCATCGTGTTCACCAAGACCAAGGGCTGCGCGGACAACTGCACCCGCCGCCTGCAGCGCATCGGCATTCCCACCGAAGCCATCCACGCCGACCGCAGCCAGGCGCAGCGCAGCCGCGCGCTCGACGCGTTCCGCAACGGCCGTGTGAACGTGATCGTGGCCACCGACGTCCTGGCCCGCGGCATCGACGTGCCCGAGGTCGACTACGTCGTGAACTACGACCTGCCCATCATGCCCGAAGACTACGTGCACCGCATCGGCCGCACCGGCCGCGCAGGCGCGGGCGGATTCGCCGTGTCGTTCTGCACCCCCGACACCAAGAACCTGCTGCGCAGCGTGCAGAAGTTCATCGGCACCGATATCGAAGTCATGCAGTTCAAGGTTCCGAAGGACGCCTTCGAGCCCCTGCCCGACTCCGACCCCCGCATGATCGCCAAAGCCGAAGCCGAGGCCGCCGAGAAGGCCGCACGCAAGGAGCGCGAGCGCAACGGCAAGAAGGGCAAGGGCAACAAGAACAAGAAGCCCCGCCAGCGCGACATCGAGCGCGCCGAAGACCACAAGCGCAGGAAAGCGGCCGAGGCCCGCGGCGAAGAGTACGTGCCCGTGAAGCGCGAGCACCCGAAGGGCCCGAAGAAGCCGACGCTCGCCGAACGCCAGGCAGCCGCCGAAGAGGCCTTCAACGCCATGTTCGACATGCCGAACATTCCCGACGCCCCGAAAAAGGCCGACAAGAAGCGCGGCGATTTCGACAAACGCGACAAGAAGAGCGGCCGTGACGAGCGCCGCGACGGCAAGAAGGGCAAGGGCGGCTCTTACGAGCGCGGCGACAGGCGCTACGACCGCTCCGACGACCGCCGCAACGACGAAGGCTACGACCGCAACGGTCGCGGCAAGAAGTACGCCGACAAGCAGTACTCCGACGGTCGCGGCGGCAAGCCCGGCAAGAAGCACAACGGCAAGGGCGGCTACGACAAGAACCGCAGCGACCGCGACGGCTACCAGCGCAGCAACAAGAGCGGCTACGGTTCGAAGAACGGCTCGTTCTCCAAGAACGGCAAGGGCGGCAAGGGCGGCTACGACAAGAACCGCAAGGGTAACGGCGGCGGAAACGGCAAGGGCGAGTTCCGTCCTGGCCGCGGCGGCCGCAACGGCTATTCCGGCAAGGGCGGCAAGCGCTAAATGAGCGCGCCGGCATCCGCCGAATACGCAATGCGCGAAAATGCAAGCGATTGCGAACTCGAATGCGAAGCGCGTTTCGCATTTCATCGAAATATCGGTTTTCACGAAGCGAATCGCCTTGTCTGCTTCGCAAAAACGCTCTAACGAAACGAAAACGACCGCGCCGAAGCGCGGTCGTTTTTTTGTTCGGAGCCCTCGATCGGGCTTTCGGCGGGGCGACGAAGCCTAGTTGCCCGCGGCGCGTTTCTCCTGGTAAGCCTTGACCAGGCGGTCCTGCACGTCATGCGGGGCCTGCTCGTAGCCGTTAAGCTCGATCGAATAGCTTCCGCTGCCACGCGAAATGGAGCGCAGATCCTTGGTATAGGTAACCACCTCGGCATACGGCACGCGCACCAAAATGATGGTCTCGCCCGCGTCGTTTGAGTCGGTGCCGATGATGCGGCCGCGACGCGTGGAGATATCGCCCATCACGGCGCCGGCGTATTCCTCGCCCACCGCGATGCTCATATCGGCCATGGGCTCGAGCAGCACGGGCTTGGCCTGCTCGCATGCGGCGCGGAAGCCGATGCGCGCGGCGGTCTTGAACGCCATTTCGTTGGAGTCGACCGAATGATACGAGCCGTCGTACACGGTGCACTTGATGTCGACCATCGGATACCCGGCCAAGAATCCCTCGGTCATGGCCTCCTGCACGCCCTTGTCAACCGCGGGAATCAGGCCGCCGGGAATGACGCCGCCCTTGATGGCGTCGACGAACTCGTAGCCTGCGCCCGGATTGGGCTCGAGACGCAGCCAGCAATCGCCGAACTGGCCGGCGCCGCCCGTCTGCTTCTTATGGCGTCCCTGAGCCTCGGCCGTCGCGCGGATGGTCTCGCGATACGGTATGCGCACGGGAACCAGCACGGCTTCGACGTCCGCCTGGTCCTTCAGGCGATGCAGGATGGTTTCCACCTGGGCCTCGCCCATGGCGGTGATCACCGTCTGATGCGTTTCCTCGCGGCGCTCGATCCTCACCGTGGGGTCGTTTTCGGCCACGCGGGCGAGGAACGTGCCCAGCTTGTCCTCTTCCTTCTTATTGGCGGCCTCGATCGCCACGGGATACTGCGGAATGGGCAGCGGCAGCGGATCGATGGCGATATCGCCCGTGTGCGACAGCGTGTCGCCCGTGCGCGTGTCGGCGAGCTTGGGAACGACGATGATGTCGCCCGCCATGGCGCCCTTCACGTCGATGGTCTCTTTGCCCTTCATGATGCACACGTGGCCGAGGCGCTCCTTCTTGCGCGTGCGCGCATTGACCAGCTCGACGCCCGGCGCGAACGTGCCCGAGAACACCTTGACGAAGCTCAAGCGGCCCACATACGGGTCGGACAGCGTCTTGAACACGAAGCCTGCGGCCTGCTGGTCGCCCTTGGTCACGCGAATTTCGCCGCCGTCGGCCAGACGGAACGCGCCATGGGCCGTAGGATGCGGGAAGTAGGTGCAGATATCTTCCATCAAGCCCTGGATGCCCTGCTTGATGATGGTGGAGCCCACGAACACGGGAATGAACAGCTCCTGAGCGATGGCCTTATCGAACAGCGATTCCAGCTCTTCCTGCGTGAGCTGCTCGTCGCCGTCGAGATATTTCATCATGAGATCCTCGTCGGCCTCGGCCACCAGGTCGCACAGCTTCTCGCGGGCGGCCTCGGCCGCGGCGGCGTATTCGGCGGGGATTTCTTCGACGCGCTCGGTTTCGCCTTCGAAGTAGCGGGCCTTCATGCGAAGCACGTCGATGACGCCCTTGAAGTCTTTGTCGACGCCCATGGGAATGGTGACGGCGCCCAGGCGGCTGCCGAAGCGCGCGTGCAGGGCGGCCATAATCACGTCGAAGTTGGCGTTTTCGCGGTCGATGTGGTTGATGAAGACCGAGCGCGACAGACGCATGCCTTCGGCTTCGCGCCACAACTTATCGGTCATGACCTGCGGACCGGCCACGGCGTCGATGACGAACATGGCCATTTCGGCGGCCTGCATGGTGGCAAGCGTGTCGCCGATGAAGTCGGGATGGCCCGAGGTGTCCAGCAAGTTGATCTTGTAGTCTTTATAAGGGATAGGAGCGATCGAGGTGCTCATCGTGAACTTGCGCTTGATTTCCTCGGCATCGTAATCCATGAACGATTTTCCGTCATGCGTGGTGCCCATGCGAGGAGTCTGGCCGGAAATGTAGAGCATCGCCTCGGCCAATGACGTCTTGCCCGCACCATCCTGTCCGACCAACACGATGTTGCGGACATGCAAGGTCTCGGGAGCTGCCATGATAACCACCGTCCCTTTCTGGGATTTCCCCTACGTGGCATAGATACGCTCTTGCGTCACGATTGTCAGTGTAGCGCAAAGACGCGCGCGGCCGCGGAGCAACATCGTCCCAGTTCAAACGGCCTTTCACCACGCCGCCGGGCGGCTCCATGAAAGCGCGGGAAACAGCGGGAATCGTCTCATGCGCGACAAGACGAAGCATGTCGCCGCCTGTTTTTTAGCCGAGAAAGGAAGGTGCGCGCGAGCGCGGCCGGACACGTCGCTATACTTGGTCGCATTGCCATCATGCGCGGCGAACCGAACCCGCGCTTACACGATAGGAGCAAGGCATGACCTATTCGACTCAAATGGAAGCCGCCAAGGCCGGCATCGTCACGCCTGAAATGAAAACCGTCGCGCACGACGAAGGCATCGACGTCGAGGTCCTGCGCGCACGCGTGGCCGCAGGAACCGCGGCCATTCCCGCGAACCGCAACCATCGCAACCTGCATGCGAGCGGCGTGGGCGAAGGCCTGCGCACCAAGATCAACGTCAACCTGGGCATTTCGGGCGACATGCGCGATTACGACTGCGAGATGCAGAAGGTGGACGTGGCGCTCAAGTTCGGCGCCGAAGCTATCATGGACCTGTCCAATTACGGCAAGACGCACGACTTCCGCCGCGCGCTGATCGAAAAATCGCCCGCGATGATCGGCACCGTTCCCATGTACGACGCCGTGGGCTACCTGGAAAAAGACCTCGCGCACATCACCGCCGACGACTTCATGGACGTGGTGCGCGCCCATGCCGAAGAGGGCGTCGATTTCGTCACCATCCACGCGGGCCTCAACCGCAAGGCCATCGACAGCTTCAAGCGCAGCGGCCGCAAGATGAACATCGTCAGCCGCGGCGGCAGCCTGATCTATGCCTGGATGGAAATGACCGGCAACGAGAACCCGTTCTTCGAGCACTACGACGAGTTGCTCGAGATCCTGCGCGAATACGACGTCACCATCTCGCTCGGCGACGCGCTGCGCCCGGGCTGCCTGGCCGACGCCACCGACGCAGGCCAAGTGGGCGAGTTGATCGAGCTGGGCCTTCTGACCACGCGCGCCTGGGAGCGCGACGTGCAGGTGATGATCGAGGGCCCGGGACACATGGCCCTGAGCGAAATCGCCGCCAACATGCAGATCGAAAAGCGCCTGTGCCACAACGCGCCCTTCTATGTGCTCGGCCCCCTAGTGACCGACATCGCCCCCGGCTACGACCACATCACCTCCGCCATCGGCGGCGCAGTCGCTGCCGCCAGCGGCGCCGACTTCCTGTGCTACGTCACGCCCGCCGAGCACCTGCGCCTGCCCAGCGTCGAGGACGTGAAAGAAGGCGTGATCGCGAGCCGCATCGCCGCGCATGCCGCCGACATCGCCAAGGGCATTCCCGGCGCGCGCGATTGGGACGACCGCATGGCCGCGGCGCGCCAGCGCCTCGACTGGCCCGCGATGTTCGACGAGGCGATCGACCGCGAAAAGGCCGAGGCCTACGTGGCGTCGACCAAGCCCGCCGACCCCAGAACCTGCACCATGTGCGGCGCCATGTGCTCGGTGCGCACGATGAACCGCGCCATGAACGGCGAAGGCGTGAGCCTGCTGTAGCCGCCGGCCTTCCCCATGACGAACGAAAGGGCCCAACGCGAAAAAGCGCCAGGCCCTTTTTGTGCCGCGAGGTCGCGCGCAGGCGCTAGAACCACTCGCGTTTGCCGAATACGTAGGCCTGCTCGAATTCAACCTGGCCTTTCACCAGGTAAATGATGCCCTCGATCAAGCCGATCAGCCACACCACGCCCGTGGCCAGGCCCAGCGAAAGCAGGCCGCCCAGGATGGCCACGCCCAGCATGATGAAGCCCGACGTGTTGTAGCCCAGATAGAACTTATGGATGCCGAACGTGCCCAGGAAAATGCCGAGCAAGCCCGCGGCCACGTGGTCTTTCGTGCGCACCACGGGCTGCTGGTAGTACTGGCCGTAAGGACTGTAGGGCGTCTGGGCCGATGCGCCGTAGCCTCCCGCGTAGCCGTTGCTTTGATACGCCTGCTGGCCCGTGGGCTGGCCGTATTCGACCCCCGACGCCGCGGCGTGCGAAGCGTTCGCGGCCGAGGCATCGTAGGCGGGCGGCGGCGTGGGGGCGCCGGAATCTGCAGGCTGCGAAGCCGCATAAGAAGCAGGCGCCGAAGGCGGAACGTAGGCCGCATACGGCTGCGCCGCCTCGGAAGCCGGGGCCGCAGGCTCGGGGGCCGCCACCGGCTCAATCACGACCGCCGCATCGGCGGCATCCGCCGCAAAGGCCGACGGCGCGGCCGCATCAGCGGCCAGACTTTCTGCGGCCGAGGGCTCCTGCGCGCGGACGCCTTCGTCCGCCACGGCCCTTTCGTCGACACGCTGGTCCTGCGCATCCTGCGCCATCACGGCGCTCAGCTCCATCAGACGGGCATGCATCGCTTCCATCTGCCGTTTCAGTTCTTCTATTTCGTCGGCAGGCGACAGGTTTTTCTTATCGGTGTCTGCCATGGCGCGCTCCTTCCGTTTCAGCGCCCGCATTTCGTCTTGGTTCGGTGCCATCCTATAACGAAAACGGCAGCGACCTTTCAATCGCTGCCGTTTCGTAACGGATATGCCGGCGACACGCTGCCGAAAGCGGCGCGCCGCGTTTCGCGAAGGGCCGGACGCTAGGCGTTGTCGGGCACCTTGCGCAGAAGGACGAAGCCCACGATGAACAACACGACCAGGGAGAACACGCCCCAGTTCGACTGGCCCGTGACCTGCGTGATGACACTGACCAAAAACGTTCCCATGACGGCCGCGTACTTGCCGAAGATATCGAAGAAGCCGAAGTATTCGTTGGCGTGCTCCTTGGGAACGAGCTTGCCGAACTCGGAGCGCGAAAGCGCCTGGATGCCGCCCTGGAACAGGCCCACCATGACCGCCAGGATCCAGAATTCCACGGCGCTTTTCAGGAAGAACGCGCCGAACAGCGTGATGCACATATAAGCGAACACGCCCACGAGCAGCATCTTCTTCGTGCCCACCTTGGCGCCCAAGCGGCCGTAGATAATGGCCGAAGGAAACGCCACGAACTGCGTCACCAGCAGCGCCAGCACCAGCTGCGTGGCGTCGATGCCCAAATCGGTGCCGTAGCTCGTGGACAGCTTGATGATGGTGTGCACGCCGTCGATGTAGAAGAAATACGCGAGCATGAAATAGCGCAGCGATTTGGTGCGCCACATGCGCTTGACCGTTCCCAGCAGGCCCGAAAACGCATCGCGCACCACGTGGGCGGAGCGGTCTTTGAAGTGGGTCTGGTGCACGTTCTTGAACACGGGAATGGTGAAAGCCACCCACCACGCCGCCGTGATGAAGAAGGCGATCTTCATGCCGAGCGCGATATCGATGCCGATCGCGCCGCCGCCGAGCACCACGGCGAGGCACGCGATGAACGGGATGCAGCTGCCGATGTAGCCCCAGGCGTAGCCCTGGCTGGACACTTCGTCGTAGCGCTCGTCGGTGGTGGCGTCCACGAGCAGCGCGTCATAGAACACCATCGACGAATTCAGCATGATGGACGCCACGATGTAGATCAGCAGAAACGGCAGCGCATCGGTGGCGAAACCCAGCGCGCAGCAGGCCAAAGCGCCCGTTCCCACCGTGCCCACGAGGAACTTCTTCTTCATGTGGCGCAAATCGGCCAGGCTGCCCAGGACGGGCATGGTCAGCGCGATCACGAGCGACGCGATGGTTTCGGCGTAACCCCACGCCACCACCACGCTGCCGGTCGCGATGGAGCTGAAATACACGGGGATGAGCGCGGTGGACAACAGGACGAAGGCCGAATTGCCCACGTCGTACATGATCCAGCTCTTCTCCTGCTTCGTAAGTTTGCCGATTGCCATGGACCTTCTTCCTTCTCGCGAGACACGGGCCGGCGCGAACGCGACCATGCCGCCCATACATGAATCGGCTCCCCTTTGCCGCAGCCGCGCGGCACGCGACGACGGGAAAAGGGAGCTTCGCGGCTTCCTTCGCGCGAACGCGCGCCCGCGCAGGCGGACGGAACGAACCATATGCGAACAGCGGAAACGCCGTCTTGCAAAATGTCCGTAGACTTTGCGGGGCAACGAAGGAAACATCGGCGCAATTGTATATCATGAGCCCCGAGACGAATGCCGTTTCCGGCCCGCGCCCCGTCAAATCGGCGCAAAATAACGGAACCGGCGCACCATGCACATGCCTAAGGAGGCAGCCATGCCAGCCATCATGACCCATGATTTCTTCGGCAAGGACGTCTACGCCGCGCACTCCGACCTGATCGGATCATCGCAAGACGAACGCGACGCGTTCCTGCTCGGCAACCAGGGACCCGACCCCTTGTTCTACCTGGTCCTCACCCTTCGCATGAGGCCGTTTTTCCTGCTGGGAAGCGAAATGCACCGCGCCGAGCCCGCTCGGCTCCTATGCGCCGTCAAGGAAAGCCTCGAAGTGCTCGAACCCGACGAGGTGCCGGTGGGCCGCGCCTACGCGGCGGGCTTTCTCTGCCACTACACCCTGGACAGCTCCATGCACCCGCTGGTCTATCAGCAGCAGTTCGCCCTGTGCGACGCGGGCATCGAAGGCCTCACGCGCAAAGACGGCAACGAAGTGCATGCCGAAATCGAGCGCGAATTCGACGAAATGGTGCTCTATACCAAGCTCGGATGCACCATCGCCGACTACAAGCCCTACGTGGAAGTGCTTCACGGAAGCGACGAAGTACTAGCCGTCATCGGCAAGATGTACGCGTTCTTCTGCATGAAGGCGCTGCGCATCTTCCCGCCCGTCGACATGTTCCCCGCGGCGGTGAAGAATTTCCGCACCGTCCAGAAGCTCTTCTATTCGCCGCGCAACGTCATGCATGCAGTGGCCAACACGGTCGAAACGCGCATGCTGCAACGCAATTACTCGTTCTACAAGTCCATGGCGCATCGTGACAACCCCGCGCTCGTGAGCGATTTCGACAACCGCCTGCACCAGGGCTGGGAAAATCCGTTCACAGGCGAGCAGCGCACCGACGGATTCTGGGACATCTTCGAGGCGGCCCAGACGCGCGCGGGACGATCGCTCGAAGCGTTTTTCACCGACGGGTTCGATTTGGCGCAGGCCCGCGCCATGACGGGCGGCGTC
This sequence comes from Slackia faecicanis, assembly GCF_003725295.1. GTDB lineage: Bacteria > Actinomycetota > Coriobacteriia > Coriobacteriales > Eggerthellaceae > Slackia > Slackia faecicanis. Next base: position 22,229 of record NZ_QICB01000007.1, on the reverse strand, counting down.
GACTTCAGCGGCGAGCCCGTCGAAGAGGCCGACGCGGTTTCGGGCGCGAGCTTCGTACGCGTCGAGCAAGACGGCGCGGCCCAGCTTGCCGCACAGCTGGTCGACGACGAAGCCGACCGGGCCGACGGCTCTGACATCTAACCGCTCCGAATCGCGAGCACGCCGACAAGCGGCGTGCTCGTATACTATAAAAGCCTGCCTTTCGGCGGCATAACCCCTCTCTCGAAAGAAACCGGAGCGTCGTCCGCCATGCTCGAAAGCGTTCTTGCCATACCCTTCTGGATCGAATTCGCCGGCACCATCACCGGCGCGCTCGCGGGCGCCATCGCCGGCGTGCGCGCGCAATACGACATCTTCGGCACCACGGTGCTCGCCTGCGTCACCGGGCTCGGCGGCGGCATTATCCGCGACATCCTGCTGCAAGACTACGGCATCTACGCATTCCAGCACCCCATCCTGCTTCTGGCATGCGCGGTGGCAGGCGGCCTCGTGTTCTACTTCCACAAGCTCGCCGACGCCTTCGACTGGGTGATGGACTTCCTGGACAACCTGTCGGTCGGCCTGTGGGCCGTGGTGTCGGTGGGCAAGAGCCTGTCGGCGGGCCTAGGCGTCATTCCGTCGATCATCTTGGGCACGATCACCGCCGTAGGCGGCGGCATCAGCCGCGACATCCTCATGGCGCAGCGGCCCGTGGCGTTTCAAGCGGGCACGCTGTACGGCACGGCGTCGCTTTTCGGATCGACCGCCTTCGCGCTCATGAAGCAAAACGACGTGCTGGGCGATTACGCGGCCATCACCTGTGTCGTGCTGGTCATGGCGATCAGGTACGCCTCCGAGTTCTTCGGCTGGCGCACCAAGCCCGCCCAAGACTACAGCGACAAGGTGATCGTACCCGTCAAGAAGGTGGCCCACGTGGCGGCGCGCCCCGTCAAGAAGGTCGTGCGCAACGCGGTCGACCGCAGGATCGTCTCCTCCCCCGAACCGCAGCTGCCGCACCACGAAAAGGCCGCGCACCGCATCAAGCTGCGCGCCGAAGCCCAGGCCCGCATGGCGCAAAGCATCAACGCGGGCGCTTCTTCGTCGTTGAACAAGCCCTCCCAAATAACAGGCGGCTACGCCCCTCATCGCGAACCGGGCAGCACGAGCAAGCCGAACCCGCCCGCGTCGAAGGAATAGCCTGCGCGGGAAACGGCCCGCGGCCGCATGGAAGCGAAAAGCCGGGCGCGCCTCGAAAGACGCGCCCGGCCCGATAATACGATGGTCGAACGAGCGGCCCGCGCACGACGCCGGCCGCTTTTTCGCGCCGCGCGCCCGCGGATCCCCTTACGCCTCGGCGGCGACGAAGGTGTCGCGGTCGGGGGCGAAGCTCTGCATGGCCTTGATAGTGCGATCGAACAGCTCGTCGAGCTCCCAGCCCAGCATCTCGGCGCCGGAGCGGATCACCTCGCGGCTCACGCCTGCGGCGAAGCGCTTGTCCTTGAACTTCTTCTTCAGCGACTTCACCTCGAAATCCATCACGCTCTTCGAGGGGCGCATGACCACGGCGGCGCCGATCAGGCCCGTCAGTTCCTCGGTGGCGAACAGAATCTTCTCCATCTGCAGCTCGGGGCGAGGAAGCTCCGTGTTGTAGTCGGACGTATGGCTCTGAATTGCGCGAACCAGCTCGGGCGTGCCGCCTGCGGCCTCGATCAGCGGCGTAGCGTAGAGCGTATGCATCTCGGGCTCGTCGTCATGCTCTTCCCAATCGAGGTCGTGCAGAAGGCCCACAATGCCCCAGAACTCCTCGTTTTCGGGATCGAATTCGCGCGCGAAATAGCGCATGGTCTGCTCGACCGTTTCGCCGTGCTCGATATGGAACGGGTCCTTGTTGTGCTCGCCGAGCAGCGCGAAAGCCGCCTCGCGGGTCATTCCTGCATCGAGTGTCGCCATGGGTGCATCCTTTCGGTCGTATTCCTTCCGCCCGCCCGCCGCGCGGCGATCGGGTCCGGAAAAGACGAAAGGCGCCCGAACCCAGCCTTATAGCGCCTCGGAAGAAGCGCCGTACCTACGGCAGAGTTCAGACGCCTTTCTTCCTTCACCCGGTGATGAAGGAGGCTTAACGAGTGCGATTGTACCGCGCCGGCGCAAGAAGCGTCAAACGGCCGCGCCTACAGCGTCACGCCGAAAGCCGTCATGACACCGCCCACGGCAATGCCGACGAGCAACAGGCCCGCCACGATCGCCAGGTTGTCGCGCATCGGGCGGTTCGTGCGCAGCAGCACCAGCAGGCCGACGCCCGCGCTGACCAGCAAGCCGCCCATCATGGCGCCCGCGCCCAGCGTGCCGTCCAGGTACAGCTCGGTGATCGCCACCGACGCCGCGCAGTTGGGGATCAGGCCGACCACCGACGCCGCGACCACCGACAGGCCCGGGTTGCCCGCCATGAACGACGCGATGACGTCTTCGCCCACGGCGTCCATGACCACCTCGAGCAGCAAGGTAATCAAGAAAATGAACAGCGTCACCTGAACGGTGTGCTTCAGGGCGCTTTTCGCGATGGACACGCCCGCGTGGTCATGCTCGTGCTCCCCGTCGTGCTCGTAATCGTAGGCCAGCTCGGGCTCTTTCTCGCACGCGGCGCAATCGCCGTTGCAGTGGCATTTGTCGCGCTCGCACAGCTCGTGGATGCGCAGGCGCTCGCGGTCGCGGCACATGAGATGCAACGCTGCGTCCACCGCGAAGCCGACGATCATGCCCACGACCATCTTGATGACCAACACCTTCGCGATCAGGGCGATCGGCGCCTGTTCCGCGATCAGGATCGGCAGCATCTCATCGCTCGTGGAAAGAAACACCGCGAACAGCGTGCCCAGCGTGACCACGCGCGCGGCATAGAGCGTCGACGCGGCGGCGGAAAAGCCGCACTGCGGAACCACGCCCAGAAGCGCGCCGATCGCAGGGCCCGCCTTGCCAGCCTTGCGCACGGCGGCCTCGCTCGCCTTGCCCGCGTGATACTCGAGGGCCTCCATGGCCAGGTAGGTCACGAACAGGAAGGGAATGAGCTTCAGCGTATCGAGAAACGCATGCTCGAGCGCATGCATGAGTATTTCCATCAAGACCTTCTTTCGATTTCGCGGCCGCATCGGCCGACATGCGCCTCGTGCAAGACGCGTCGCCTGGTCGCATGGCTTCTATTCCGTTCGGAAGCACTGGATATTACCATAGGGTAACTTTAAGCACTAGCCTTTCCAGCGGCGGGGATGGCCGGTGCGCGATTTGATGCGCTTGGCCTCTTCAACGCGCTTTTTGGCCGTCTGCACCTCGTCGCGCAGGCGGATGTAACTCTCGAAGCGCTCGGCCGGCAGGCTGCCGTCTTCCACGGCGGCGCGCACCGCGCATCCGGGTTCGGCGCCGTGGCGGCAATCGGAGAAGCGGCAGTGCTGCGCGAGCTCTTCGATGTCGGAAAACGCCACGTCGATGCCGGCGTCGGAATCCCACAGGGCGAGGCCGCGGATGCCCGGCATGTCGATCACGCAGCCGGCGCCCGGTATGCGCACGATTTCGCGCGACACGGTGGTATGGCGGCCCTTGCCGTCGCCTTCGCGCACGGCGCCCGTCGCCTGCACCTCGTCGCCCACCAGCAGGTTCACCAAACTCGACTTGCCCACGCCGCTTTTGCCCAAAAGAATGGCTATCTCGCCCGGGGCGATGCAGGCGCGCACCGCCTCCACGCTTTCGGGGTCTTCAGAAGAAATAACCAGCACGCGCGTGCCCTGCGCGACGCGCTCAACCAGTCCGCGCACCTGTTCGAGAGCCTCGGCGCTTTCGGCCTGGTCTGCCTTGGTCAGCAGAACCAACACCTCGGCACCGCTTTCATGGGCCAGCACCAGCTCGCGCTCGAGCCTGCGCACGTTGAGGTTCGCACACGGTTCGGCCACGAAAACCTTGTCGAAGTTTGCGGCCAAAACCTGCTGCTCCATACGCTCGGTGGGGTCTTTGCGCACGAAGGCGTTGCGACGCGGCAGCACCTCTTCGATTATGCCCTTGTCATGGCCCGACGGGACCGATATCTCCACCGCATCGCCGCACGCCGCGCGCACGTCGGCGCCCTTCACCAACGCCGTGGCATGCTCGCACCGATAGCGAGCGCCGTTCTTCGTTTCGACCAGAGGATAGCCTCGGTCGAGCTTCACCACGATTCCCCGCATTAACGCGACCTTTCACGTACGTACCAGAACATCACCATAAGAAACGCGCCCACTGCAAGGGCCGCAAGCCCCGGGAAGAACAGCTGCACGTCGAATTCGTCAGGATGCTCGAACCCTTGGTCTTCCACGACGACCGACGTCGCATGAATGTCGCTTTCACCGTCGTGTTCACTGCACGCCAGGTCGAACACGCCTTGCACGCGCAGCCACGAACCGGTTTTGCCGTAGGCGCCGTACGTATCGATTTTGGCGGCGTCTTCCTGGCGCATGACCACCGACACCGACGAATTCGACGCCACGTCGGCAAGCGTCACCCACACCAAGTCGGACGGGCCTCCCGCCATGCGGATGGCCTCGCCCACCGCCTCGCCGCGCACCTGGACCATCTGCCCGTTGTAATACGAATCGGCGCCGGCAAGATCGGCGATGGCGGCATCGTAGAGAAACGACGTGTCTGAAACCTGGCCGTCGTTGATTTCGTTGCCTACGGCATCGAGGGGCGCCGGCGCCTCTTCCTGTTCGCCTTCTCCTTGCGGGCCCTGCGCGGCCTCGCCCGCCCGCTCGGAACCGGGCGGCGCGCCGGCCGACGCCTCGGCGCCGGCCGAAACCACCGAACCGTCCTTCGACGACCCGTCGCCTTCGGCCGCCCAGGCCGCAGGAGCAGCGCACAGCGCCAAGACGAAAGCGACAGAGAGCGCCCAGGCGCAAGCGGCCTTGCTGAACCTAGCGGACACGGCGACTCCTCCTTCGCGGCCTGAACGACGCGACGATCGACACCAACAAGGCGATCAGCGTGACGTATTCCAAACGTCCCGCCCACATGTCGAAGATATAAAGCAGCTTGAGCATGTCGGGCATGCCAGGCTGGATGATGCCGCTCGACATGCCGATATTGGACACCATGGAAACCGATTCGAACAGCGACGTCGCGGCGTCATAGCCGTACGCCACGGTGGCGATCGTTGTGACGAGGAACATGATGCCGTAAAGCATGAACACCGCCAGGTTCGCGCGCACCAGATCGGTGTTGAGCGGACGGCGGCCTACATGGTAGTAGGTGACCACCTGGCGCGCCGACGCGGGCGCAAGGAGGTCCTTGATGTACGCGACCAATTCTTTAGCGAGAATACCGACGCGCATCACCTTAATGCCGCCCGTGGTAGAACCCGCCGATCCGCCGATGGCCATGCAGAACACGATGATGAGCAGCGCGCCGCTCGAAACCACCGTGGTCATCTGATTCACGCTGATGGTCTGGAATCCCGTCGATGAAAACGCCGCCACCACGGTGAACACGCCGCGGCGCAACAACGTGGGCAGCTCGTCGTAAAGGTTCGCCGTGCACAGGGCCGCCACGAACGCCGCCACCACGATCGAAAGCCAGATAGCCAGCGTACGGATCTCGATGTCTTTGAAAAAGTGGTCGATGCGGCCCTTCCATACCTCGCTATGCAGCGTGAAGTTGATCGAACCCAGCAGAATGAGGACCATGACCACGAGCTCTATCAATCCGCTGTGATAGTACAGGATGCCGGGGCTCATCGATGCCATGCCGCCCGTGTTGAACGACGCCACCGACAGCCACAGACCGTTGAAAAACGCGCGCAAGGGCTCCATGCCGATGAAAAAGCACAGCAGCGAAAGCATCACAGTGCCGATGATGATGAAAGCCGCCGAAAAACGCACGATGAAGCGGGCGGTCTGCATGATGTTGGGAATCACGTGCTCGCTTCGGCCTTCGGACGAATACAACGAGGAATCGACCGCGCGGCCGAACAGGCCCAATGAAAGAGCGATAACGACGACGCCTTGGCCTCCGATGCATTGCATGGTGAAACGCCACATGTTGTCCGCAATCGCCATGTGGTTGATGTCCTGCGCAACCGACGCCCCTGTCGTAGTCCATGCGCTCATGCATTCGAACACCGCATCGAGATACGATCCGAAATGGCCGGAAAGCACCATGGGAACGGATCCGAGCAGCGTAAGCACGAGCCACGCGAATCCGGTCACCGCCAAGGCGTGCTTCGGCGACAACTTGCCCGGCTGCACCAGGCACATGCGCAAAAGCGACCCCACGATAAGCGCGATGCCGACCCCCAGCAGGTAACGCGACGCCGCCGACCATTCGCCGACAAGGCACGCGACGACGAAGGGGACGCACTGGGCGACCGCCAGAAACAGCACGAGAACGCCGAGGTAGTGGGCGATGACGCGAAAATCATACAGGGTGAATTTCTGCCACATGTCCCGCTACCCTATCAAGGCCTTCACGACGATGACGACGATACCCAGCCATATGACGAACAGCACGATGGCGGCTATGACGATGCACACCGCAGTGAGCGGCGCCTTAAGCGCTTGACACCATTCTCTCTTGACGATGTTCGTCTGCACGACGGGCCTTTCTAAAACGTATTGCAGTCAATCCGCAGATTATACGTCAAGCTCGACCGACACGGGACAATGGTCGCTTCCCATGACATCCGCGTGTATGGAGGCGCCGCTCACCGCGTCGCGAAGGCCTTCGCTCACCAGGAAATAGTCGATACGCCACCCTGCATTGTTCTTGCGCGCGTTGAAGCGATAGCTCCACCAGGAATAAGCACCGGCGAGGTCGGGGTTGAGCATGCGGAAGGTATCCACGAAACCCGCTTCCAGCAGGTTCGTGAACTTCTCGCGCTCTTCGTCGGAAAAGCCCGCATTCCCGCGATTGGGACCGGGGTTCTTCAGGTCGATTTCGTTGTGGGCGACGTTGAAATCACCACACATCACAACAGGTTTGGGATCGGCCTTTTCTTGGCCTGACGTGCGCGACAGCTCCGCGGTGCACACATGGCCTTCGCCCATAGCCGGCTCCTGCATAGGCACGCCGGCAGGAACCGTTCCCGCCTCGAGGCCCTTGCAGAAATTTCGGAAAGCATCGTCCCATGCCATACGGTGGTCGATGCGGGCCAGCTCGTTCTGGGCGTTCGGCGCGTACACGTCGACGAACCAGAACGTCGGAAACTCGAGCGCGACGATACGGCCCTCGTCATCGAGCTCGGACACGCCCAGGCCATGCAGCGCACGAAGCGGCTGTTCGCGGCAAAACACCGCAGTGCCGGAATAACCCTTGCGCTCGGCGTAGCTCCAGAACTGATGATATCCGGGAAGGTCGAGGTCTATCTGGCCTTCCTGCAGCTTCGTCTCCTGCAGCGCCACGATATCGGCATCGAGGCCTGCGATCGACTCCTCGAAACCCTTCTTCACCACGGCACGCAGGCCGTTCACATTCCACGAAACGAAACGCATGCGCGCCTCCTTCTCTTCTTCGGTCGAATCGCATTATCGCGCATCGCTCGCGGGACGAACGGTGTTGCGAAGCGCGGAAGACGAAACCCACGAGAAAGGCACGCCGTAAACCCCGACGTGCCTTCGAAAGCATATGAAACCGCACGCTGCGGCCTTTGCGAACCCGGCGAAACGACCGCTTCGCCTCCTATTCGGCGGAACCCTCCTTCTTCGTCGCACGCTTCATGCCCGCAAGGCCGTGCAAGATCTTCTCGTGCATCACCAGAGCCACGATGGCGATCGCGGCCGCGATCGCGAACAGGATGATGCTCTGGGTGTAGTCGCCCTGGATCAGGCCCGCCGCGCCGAACGTCGAAATAAGGATGCCGGGGATGCGGCCCACGTTGGCCAGGAACAAGAAATCCCGCATGCGCATGTGCGTAAGCGGCACCAGGTAGGTGAACACGTCCTTGGGCAGGCCGGGAATCAGGAACAGCACGAACACCATGACGTCGAGCTTTTCGCTCTGTTCGAATTTCTCCAGCTTGGCCATCCATTTTTCAGGAATCATCGCATGCACGAACGGAGCGCCCAGCTTGTGCACCACCACGAAAATGAACGCGCTCGACACGATGCAGCCCACGAGCACGATCAACGCGCCGCCCCACGGGCCGTACATCATGCCCGCTGCCAGCTGGACCACTTCGCCTGGGATGAAGGCAACCACGATCTGGAGGAACTGGAAGCCCAGCAGCATGAAAACGCCGCCCACGCCGGCATTCTGCACGTCTTCGACCACGCGTTCCAAACCGCCCGGCTCGGTCAACTCGGCAATCATAGGGGCGATAGCCACGCAGGCAATCGCCATCAAAACGAAAAACGCCGCCAGGCCCGCCAGCTTGAATAGGTCGGCCTTAGTGAGGCGCGAAAACGCAGGCTTCGTCGAAACGGGGACCTCGAAACGCTCCTCGAATTCATCCCTGCGCTCCTCGCGACGCTCCGAAAACTCGTCGCGGTATTCTTCGAGCCGCTCTATTCCGGAACGAATTTTTCCCGTTGCGCCAGTGTCATTCACCACGAAACCCACCGATCGATTCGAATTGCAGAACACGCCTACTCATCGTCATAGCGCGCCTTGTCGTACTCCTCTTTGAAAGCCGCGAACATGCCGGAAACCGACGACTTCTTCGCGGGCTCGTCCTTCTTCTTGGCAGGCGCCGCCTCCTCGCGCTCGTCGGATTCGACGTCGTCGACACCGTCGTCGGCGGCCTCTGCCGCAGCACGGGCCTCGTCGTCTTCGCCGGCATGGCGGGCCTTGTCGTATTCCTCTTTAAACGATGCGAACATGCCCGACACGCCCGACCTGGCGTCTTCGGACCGGTCAGCGCCGTTTTCGTCCGGGGCTTGACCGACGGATGCCTCGGCGGCATCGTCGGCCGCGTCGAGCGCCGCGTCGTCTTCTCCGTGGCGCGCCTTGTCGTATTCTTCCTTGAACGACGAGAACATGCCCTTGCTGGCCGCCACCTGCTTGCCCACGGCGTAGGCGCCTTCGTTGATGGCTTCGCCCGCCGCGTGCGTGACTTCCTGCACCTTCGGCTTGGCCTTTTCGGCCGCCTCATGGACGCGCTCTTTGGCGCGGGCCGTGAACTCGCCCGCCGACTCGGCCCAGCCGCCTTCGGGAGAAAGCTCCCACACCGAATCGGACACCAAGATGGCGCCCTTGAATTCGACGGCCTGGCCCGCTTCGCGCGTGTCCTCTTTCACCGCGAGCGTCGCTCCCATGCCGCGCTTGAAGCCCTTGATCAGGTCGGCGGGCACTTCGAGCGTGCCGAGCAGGTATTTGGCCGTGACGCCGTTGGACGCCTCGACGCTTTCGATTTCTCCCGTTTTAAGCGAGAACGAGATGTTTCCGACGTAGCCGATCGCCGTGCCGTCGGCGGTCATCAGGGGCATGCCCTCCCAGATGACGCACGAATCCCAATCGATGCCCATGCGGCGGCATGCGGCGGGACCCGTGGTTTCGCCCTCTTCCTTGATCACGATGCGGCCGTCGGACAAGTCGAAGCCGTCAAGGGCGATGAACAGGTCTTTTCGATGGAACATCCACAGCAGGTCGGGGCGTTTCACCATGAACCCGACGCAACGCTTCTCGGTCGGATGGAAAACGCACGACTTCACCCTGCCGATGCGCTTCGTGCGGCGTTTGCCGCCGAACACGCGCATCTTGTGCATGTCGTTGCTGGTGACCATTTTCTTTCGCGCCATGAAAACCCCTCGTCACAAGGAGGGCCGGCTGAGCCGGCCCTCGAATCTATCCGTGCGCGCCGACGCGCTGCTATTCCGCCTTGGCTTCCGCCTGGGCGGGCTCGGCCTTCTTCTCTGCCGCTTCTTCGACGACAGGCTCTGCATCCTGCGCCTCCACGACGGGCTCGGCCGCAACCTCGACCGCCTCGTCGGCAACAGGCGCCTTGGCCTCGGAGCCGGCGATCGCCGCAGCAGCGGCCGTCACCTTCTGCTGGGCGGCGTCGACCACTTCGTTGACCTTCTGGGCAGCCACGGGAACCTTCTCGGCCACCACGGCATGGGCGGCCTCGGCGTTTTTGGCCACCTGGGCCGCGATGCGCTCCCTGGCGGCGTCGATCTTCGCGCGCAGCTCGTCGTTCTTCTCGGAGAACGCGGGCTTCACGGTTTCTGCGGTGTTCTGGACGCGCTGGGCGGTTTCCTGCACGCGCTGGGCGGCGTCGTCGTAAGCCTGCCTGCCCATTGCCGTGACGTCGGTATACACCGTCTGGCCTGCAGCGACGGCCTGGTCGTAAGCGCGCTGGCCGGAAGCGACGGCTTCGCTATAGAATTCCTGGCCGCGCTCGGCCGCCTGGCCGCCGAGCGACTGGACCTGGCCGAATGCGGTCGAAGCCTTGTCGGCGACGAGAGCCCTGGTCTCGACGCCCTTGCGCGGAGCGCACAGCAGTGCGATGCCGGCACCGACCAAACCGCCCATGACGAATGCGCCGAATTTCTTAGCCATTGCAGCCTCCTATCTCGCGCCGGACGCCATGTGCGGACGTCGAGCGCAGCCTTTCTTTGTCGGCCATTATAAAAGATTCAACCGTGCGCAGGGCTTTCGTTGACGTTACGTTTCCGCATCGGCAGCGTATCGTCGCAGTTGCGCCGCGCTTGATCGCCGTGCGTCGCACAACGCGTCGTCAAGCCACTCCTGCGCGGTCTTGAACGCCTGAAGAGCCACCAGGTCGTCCGCATAGCTCACCTCGACGCGGGCGCGCAGGCGGCGGCGGTCGGTCCACGACGTCTTGCCCACATACGACGCGCTTTCGCGGCCGTCCAGGCGCACCTGCTCTTCGATGACCATATGCTCCAGCAGATGCGGAAGCGCCGTGCTGTTCGCCACCGCCGAAAACGTGGGTCCCTTATCGTTGATGCACGTATGGCGCAGCAAATGGGGAAAACGGCCCAAGGCCTCCGCGATCAGCGTCGGCGTGGTGTAGGCGAAACGCTCGTCGCCCACGCGCACGTCGGCGATCACGCGGTCGGGGCGCACCGTCATGTGCTCGATGGAAATCGCCCGCTCGATGCCGCCTTGCGGCATGTCGCTACGCCGCTCCATCGGAGGCCTCCCCCTCTGTCGAAGAGGCGTCGCCCGCTTCGGGCGCGCCGTCGGCAGGAGCCTGCTCCTCGGCGGCGGGCGCGGCGGGGCCCCGGTGGGGCTCGGCCGCTTCGTCGTCGGACACCTTGATCAAGGCCACGACGCCCGCAGCGCCGTCTTCGCCTTCTTCGATCACCAGGCCGCGGCGGTCCGACGAGAAACGGTACGACCCCGTGCCGCTCAAGTCGTCAAACGCGAACGAAATGGTCTTTTCCCAGATATCGAGCTCGTAGCTATATTCGAGCGCATCGGGCATCTTGATCGTAGAGTCGTCGATGACCACGGTCATCGACCCGTCAGCCACCTGCCATTCGCCCCGCATGTCGGCGGCGTCGTCATAGCGCAGATAGGCATTCCAGAACAGCAGTCCGCTCACGATCGCAGCAATAAGGAAGATGCACGCCGCCACGACCCATGCCGCCTTGCGTTTCCTGCCGCGCACGATCGCCTTCTCGCGCTCGGTCGCCTTGCGCGACGTGCTGCGGCGGCTTTCGGGAAATTCGGGCGCCGCATCATCCACCAACGCGGGCGGCAGGCCCGCAGAAGCCTGCGGCGCTTCGGTTTTCGAGCGCGTGCGGTCGGATTCGCGATGCGGCCCCTTCTTGGCAGCGCGGGCACGGATACCGCGCTTCGCGGGAGCCGCGTCGTCGAAATCGCCCAAATCGAAGAAATCGGAAGGCTCTTCCCCGAGAGGCGCCTTCGGCAACGGGGCCGAGGGGGCGGATGCGATATCGGAGCCGGACGCGTCGCCGCCCTTGCGCGCGAACGACGCCAGGTTCGCAAGCTTCGGCGCAAAGCCCGACGATGCAGCCTGCTCGCCCGAAGGGTCCCGGTCGACGCCAGGCGCACATGCCGCATCCGCACGAGGCGATTCCTCCCGCACGACGGGCAGATCGAGGCCGCCCTGCTCAGCGATGCCGGAAGCGACCGCGCCCTCGCCCTCGCGCGCGAGGCGCCCCTGGGCGCGCTTTTTATCTCTCACCGAAGGACGCTTGTCCGATGACGTCATATCTACTCCGCCCGTTCCATTCGCATACCCAGACCGCTATCGCCCGTACCATGCCGCGCCGAGCAGCGAGGCCACGTCGTCGGACGAAAAGCCCCAACCGTCCTCGCCCCGGTCGACCACCACGAGCGCCGAGCCGGGACGCACCTTGACGCCGTCGAAGGAATCCAGCAGCGCCTCTTTCAAATACGCCTTGTACGCTTCGGCGTCTTCGTGGTCGAGCGCGGCTCCCGCGACCTTCGCGGCGAAGGCGTCCGCCTGTTCGGAGAAGCTCTTCGAGGAAACACTCACTTCGACCCATGCCTTGCCGCCGTACACGTCGACGCTTTCGATCCTGAACGCAAGGCCGACCTTCAGCTTGTCGACCAGCTCTTCAGGCGTTATCCCCAGATCGCAGAATCGATACGACGATTCGGGGTCGATCGCGGCATCGTAGGCGGCCATGAAGCGTTCGACATAGCCGGTCAGCGCCGCGTCCTCGTCGGCGACGAGGGCGGAAAGCTGATCGAAAAGGGCCGCTTCGACCTCGGACGCCTCGGCCGAAGGCTCGGCTTTCGCCGACGCCGCGGCGGGACGGGAATCGATCACACGGTCTTCGTCGACTTCGGGGCGGTCGTTCAGGCCGACGACCAACGCCCCGACCGCGACGGCGAGCGCCGCCGCGCACGCCACGGCGGCCGCGACGGCGCCGCGATGCAGCTTCGCCCTGCGGTCGTCGTCGCCGTTCGCCTGCGGCTTCTCGCCTTCGGCGATCGCGCGCCCGCGCTTCGCGACGGGACACGCCGAAACGGAGCCGCGCTCGAGCAGCGGCTCGTCGGAACCCGCGTCAGACGCACGGCTTTCGGACTGTTCGCATGACGCCACCTGCTCATAAGGCGGAGGCGGCGCCGGAAGCGAACCGTTTTCGCGCTCTTCTTCTTGCACCGCCGCACCTTCCTTGCCGCATGCGCGCAAAGCGCGCCCCGATAAAACGATGGACGCCCGAAGCGCCCATCGCATGATTACTTCCTCGACTTCGCCTTATCGGCGAGAAGCCTTACGCCTCGGGCGTGATGTACTCCAGGCCGCCCATGTAGGGAACGAGGACGGCGGGAACCTTGATGGTGCCGTCGGGCTGCTGGTAGTTCTCGAGAATAGCCGCCATGGTGCGACCCGCCGGCAGACCGGAGCCGTTCAGCGTGTGGACGTAGCGGGAGCCCTTGAAGTTGGCCGGGTCGCGATACTTGATGTTCGCGCGACGGGCCTGGAAATCGCCGCAGTTCGAGCAGCTGGAAATTTCCTTGTAATCGTTGTAGCTGGGCAGCCAGACCTCGATGTCATAGGTCTGACGGGCAGAAAAGCCCAGGTCGCCCGTGCACAGGCTGATGACGCGATACGGAAGCTCGAGCTGCTGGAGCAGATATTCCGCCTCGGCCGTCATGCTCTCGAGCTCTTCGTCGGACGTCTCGGGCGTGGCGAACTTGACCATTTCCACCTTATCGAACTGATGCTGGCGGATGATGCCGCGCGTGTCGCGGCCGGCAGAGCCCGCCTCTTCGCGGAAGCACGGCGTGAACGCGGTGTAGCGCTTCGGCAGCTCGGAGGCGTCGAGCACCTCGTCGGCATGCAGGTTGGTCAGCGTGACCTCGGCCGTGGGAATGAGGAACTGGTCCTCGCCCACATGGTAGGCGTCGTCTTCGAACTTGGGCAGCTGGCCGGTGCCGAACATGGTCTGGCGCTTCACCACCACGGGCGGCCACCATTCCTTGAAGCCGCGGCTCACATGGGTATCGATGAAGTAGTTGATCAAAGCGCGCTCGAGGCGGGCGCCTGCGCCGCCCAGCACGGTGAAGCGGCTGCCGGAAAGCTTGTTGCCGCGATCGAAGTCGAGGATGTCAAGATCGGTGCCCAAGTCCCAGTGGGCCTTGGGGTCGAAGCCTTCGGCGGCGAAATCGCGCGGGGTGCCCCAGCGACGACGCTCCGGGTTCTCGGTCTCGTCCTTGCCGACGGGCGTGGCATCGCACGGGATGTTCGGGCTGCCCACCAGGATGTCGTTCATTTCGGCGTCGATGGCTTCGCGCTCGGCGCTTGCGGCCTCGAGCTTCTCGTTGATCGAACGCACCTCTTCTTTCGCGGCTTCGGCGGCTTCTTTCTCGCCTTTGCCCATCAGCGCGCCGATTTCCTTGGAGGCCTTGTTGCGGCGGGCCTGGAGCGCCTCCTCTTCGGCGATGGCCGCACGACGCCTTTCATCCAGCTCTGAGAATTTCGCAGCATCCCACGGGAAGTTGCGATTCGCCATTGCCTGGGCGACGGCTTCTTGATTCTCGCGAACGTAGCGGATGTCCAGCATGTCTTTGCTCCTTATCAAGCCGATCGGTTACGACGCACCACCGCGCCGCCGCAGGTCGCGCGCAGATACCGCCGAAAAGCGACGCATCCGCCGCCTGCGCTCCCGCAGACCGCGACACTTTGCGAATATCGAACCAGTATACCCCGGGGGCCGGGCGACGCGCACGATGCTCTTTCCTATTCATCGCGACCACAAAGTGAAAAGCCCCTGTCGAAACGGAGTCTTTCCGCCGTGCGGTTTGCGGCGGCGCGCTTTTCGTCTAAAATCATGCCGACAGAAACCGCGGCGCGAAGCCGCCTCCCGCATGCGGCGCGCGATGCAGGCGCCGCCCTAAGAAAGAGACGCCATGGATTTCGGATCGCTGTACCACTTCTTCTTCGAGACGTTCGCCGGCATCGGACTGCTGATCGGCGGCGGACTCGTCATCTCCGTCATCGCCTGCCTGATCATGGAATGGAAGACGCGTCGCACCTTCAAAGACCGCGGCCCCGCCGACGACGAAGACGATGATTTCACCTTCTTCGACGACGAGGACTAAACAATCCGTCGACCGCATCGCCGTCCACGAAACAACAAGGCCGTGCCCCTGTGGAGCACGGCCTTTTCCGTATAACGGACGCGACCTTATGCCAAAAGCGCCGCCACGCGGCCCAGCAAGGGCTCGAAGCTCACGCCGCGATCGTGGAAATCAGGCTGCTGGGCGGACACGAGCATGGCGTCGTGCGTCAAATCGCCCGCAAAACGAACAGCCTCGGCCATCGTGCGGCCCGCCATGACGGCGGCCAGAAGAGCACTGCAGTACAAGTCGCCCGTGCCATGCAGCATGTAGGGAACGAATTCGTTCGAAGCCTCGAACATGTCGAAATCCTGACCCGCCACAAAATTGCGAATCACGCCGTCACCGCGCTGGATGCCCTTGAGAACCACGTTTTTCGCGCCCTTCGCCAACAGAGCGTCGACGATTCGGCCCGCTTCGGCGTCGGAGATATCCACACCGCCCCAGGCGTCGCCGATCGGCTCGCCCAAGATGATGGCGGCCTCGGTGAGATTCGGCGTCAAGATATCCGCATCGGACGCCAGGGCGGCCATGGCGTCGCACAATTCAGGCGTATAGGTGGGATAGACCTTGCCATGGTCGGCCATCACAGGGTCGACCACGCGCAGCGCGTCGGGATAGGTCTCATACACGCCGCGGATGATGTCGACCTGCTCCGGCGCGCCAAGAAAGCCCGAATACACCGCGTCTATTTCGACGCCGATTCCCTTCCAGGCGTTCAGATAATCGGGAAGCACTTCGGTGGTGTCATGCATATACCAGCCGGGAAACGCCGTATGGCTCGAGAACAAGCCGGTCGGAACAGGGCACACATCGCACCCCGCCGCAGAAAGCACTGGAATGGCCACACCCAGGGAACACTTTCCGTAGCCGCACAGATCGTGCACGGCAGCAACGCGGGGAATGTACGCGCCTTCGCGCTTGTAGAGCTTGACTTCGGTCGCCTGACCCATGAGGTTCTCCTCTCGATGGAATACCATCTCGTTCGTTTGGCGCCGACGCCGCATCGCCTTATGCCGTGCGGTTCCTTCGACGCTTTCGTGAGGGCTATCATACACCGCTGTGCGATAGTAGCAAGAAGCATGATGCTCTTTTTTCGAGAGGCCCCGCACGCCCGCGACGATACAAGGCCGAAGCGGCCGCATCCGCTGTCGTCAGCATGCGATTTTTCGAAAATCGAAAAATATTTTCAAAAACATCTTGCGCATGTCGGCATACTCCTGTAATATTTCCAATCGCTTTCGACAGAAGAAAGCAGGCTGCAAAGCCACGCGGGTGTGGCGGAATTGGCAGACGCGTACGGTTCAGGTCCGTATGGGGGCAACCCCATGAAGGTTCAAGTCCTTTCACCCGCACCATCGAATTTACGCAGGCCACATTGCATTTTGCATGTGGCCTGTTTTCGTATCTGGGGCATTCTGGTACAAATCTGGTACAAAACGCGCCCCGCATCCCTCTTTCTGTGACTCGCTTGGAAACTCAATTACCGAATCGATGGAAGGGAAAAGCTCTCCCTGTATGCCCCGTGCGGCCTGGATTCTGTTCTCATCAACCTGATGGGCGTAAACGTTCGTCAGCATCGAAGCGTCCGAATGCCCCATCAAGCCCTTTGCCGTGACAAGATCCGTACCCTGGGCAACAAGCATGGTGGCATAGGTGTGCCGCAACTGATGAAAAGACAAGGTTGGGTATCCATTTTCATCCGCCCATGCCCTCCACCATCGCCCGTAATTCTCTGGGTGTATCGTCCCTCCTTCTGAACTGGTCACTACTGGGCATCCCCCATCGGGCATGACCCCCAACGGCACCAGATACCTTCCCTGAACGCCACGCCACTCCCTGAGGCGTTCAAGCAACGGCCCGTCGATGGGTATAGCCCGCTTCCCCGCCGCGCTTTTGGGCTCCTTGAGCTCCCTTCCATCGGCAGAGAGGGAGTGGGACACGCGCAGAACCCTCGATTCGAAATCAACATCCTGCCACCTAAGCCCAAGAACCTCTCCCCTCCTGAGACCGCAGCAAAGCGCCAACAAGGCACCCATGCGGCGAGCGTCTGGAAGTCCCTCCGTAAGAAGGAGGGCGAGGCGCCGAGCCTGCGCTTTCCCAAGCGCCGCCTTCTCGGCCGTATCCTTCCTGGGCGGTATAGCCCTCTCGCACGGGTTGCGAGGCATCACGTCCTTACGCACGGCATCGTCAAGCACCTGCTTGAGCGTGACGAACGCGCCGTTCGCGGTGGTTCCGCTCAACGGCCTCCCTTCCCTGCCTCCCCCCACAAGCAAGCGGAGCATGGCCCGCTCGATCACCTCAGCATTCAGGTCAAGAAGACGGATGCCGCCGATAAGCGGAAGCAAGTAAGACACGCGCTGCCGATCCTTGCGCAGCGTTCCCCGCGCAATCCGCCCCGACGCCTCACGCGCCCGCAGCCACTGCTCGGCATACGCCTCGAACGTCATTTCGGTCGTATCCGTCCTGATTCCGCTCTCAAGCTCGTTTATGAACGCCCTGAGCTCCATCTGGGCCTCGGTTTTGCTTCCTTCGAAACGGCGAGTTTTGGTCTTGTATTTTCCAGTAATCGGGTCTCGTCCTACGGAAACGCGCAATTGCCACCTTTGGCACCTGCGCTCAGGCTTCTCAAGAGGAACGATTGTCCCCTTCCCTCTAATCTTCACCATCGCACAACCTCGCACGGGCTAGAACGGCAACGGCTCGTCCACAGGCGGGCGCATAGGCGCTCCAGCTACGCATAAATCAGGAATCTCGGAATCCCCTCCCGTCTGCTCGCTAGCCTCGCCGTAAACGGTCGCATAATCCTTCTCGCGCCACGCCTTGCAAGCGCAATCATCAATGATTGAGTCGATTTCCACCGCGCGATTCAGACGCCCGAAATACGCGAGGCAGAACGCGAAGAACTGAGGGGTTGAGGGCGGCTGCTTTCCTCGCTCAATGCGGTACACGGCATCACTGCTAATCGTGTAGCCCGTCTTTTCGAAAATATACGCCGACGCGCTTTCAGTGGTGCTCAATCCCAGGTCGCGCCTCGCCCTCCTCAGCTTCATCCCAAGCATTTCGGAATCGAACAGCATTTCATTACGCAGGGTTGCTTCAGATTTCGGCATTTCATTGCCTCCTTTCAAATATCCTCATATTTTATGATATTTGAAGGCTATATCAACTATTATCTTTAAACGTGTTCTTAGATCGTATTGAATTGCAAATTTCGCGATTTATGAGAATAATTGGGTAAGCGCCGAGAGAAGGCGCGAAGCACAAGAGAAGGGAGTCTTATGAAAAGCCCGACAACTGTAGCCGCACGTCTCTACCCCGACGGTCTGCCCGGTCTGCTCAGCATGGGGCAATTCGAGGAGCTCATGGGCATATCTCGCCCGACCGCCCTGAAGATTGTGAAAGAATTCCCCGACTATCTGACCCCGCGAGGAAATACCAACCTAATCGGGGTGGGGCTCTATTTCCTCCTGAGCAAAGACCCCTCCTTCTCGAATGGGGAAAGCGAGGAAAGATAATGGCAGGGCTCAATTACACGCAGCACGTCCTAGAAAGCGCGAAAAGCGGGCGCATGGGCATCAGGCCCCTTCTCACGCCCAAGCAGGCGGCAGAAGTGCTCTGCGTCTGTGACAAGACGGTACGGACGCTTTGCCGAGAAGGGAGAATCAAGGGTGTGAAAATCGGGTCAGCATGGCGCGTTGCGCCTCAGGAACTGGAGCGTTTCATCCGCGAGGGAGGTTGCGATGAATGAAAAGAAGGGAGCCCCCGCCTGCGATACCGTAGAAAAATGCAAGGCGGAGGGCGCCTCCCTGAATCGGGATTCTAACACCTATCCGAAACGCCGAAAGCGAGGAGTCCATTATGGGCGGATCTAGCGAGGGGTGGAGCAGGCTTCACCCCTCCACCGTTGCCCTGGTAGCCCCAATGTTATGCGCAAACACCAAATCGCCAACAGCGACGAACCTGTTCTATTTCCTGTATGCCCAATCCTACATGCACAACAACCGAATATGCCTTTCATACGGACACATTGCGGAAAAAATGGAGGTTGGGTACAAGGCAGCACGTAACGCCGCTTTAGCTCTGAAGGAACTCGGCCTAATCAAAATCAATTCGCGGAAGGGGACAAACGGCGGAACCGTTTTCAGCCTCAGCGAAGAAATTTACCAGGCGATTTTGCCCACGAGCAGCAATGCAACGCCTAGCCCAAATAGGTCAAAGGGCGACTATTTGGAAAAATCGAAGGAACATTCAATGGAATCCAACGGGGCAATTGAATGGGGCGACGGCGACCCATTCAATAGGTCAAGGGCGACCGATAATTTAGATGGAGAACTTGAGAATAAAGAGAGGGAAGGATTGGATGGGGAAAGGATAGGGGCTTGCCCGCAATGCGGAGCAATCCTTGACCTCAAATCCTCCGCTCCTGGAATGGGATATTGCAAGGAATGCAACACGACCGTAAAACTACGTCGATGATGAAGCTTTAATTCATCATCGCCATTCAGCGCAAGTTTCAGTGAACGTCCATGCAAGCTTCGAGCGCGGCCTAAGCCCGACAAAAAAATAAGGCGGTATGCCCATCTGGTGCATACCGCCCGAACCTGGTACGAATCTGGTACGAATTGTTAGGGACTTCTATTCCGAATTATCCCGTTCATTCATAAGCCTGGTACAAGTTTTCCTCATATTTCCCCAGGTCATTTAATTTTTTAACCCCATGAAGGTTCAAGTCCTTTCACCCGCACCATCGAATTCGAACAGGCCGCTTCAAGCGGCCTGTTTTCGTTTCAGGGCTCCTCCGTCGAAAACGCTTCGCCGACTACACGCTTCTCGCGCATCAGGCCCCTCGCCGGCCCGCATATCCATTACAATGCCCCCAACAATATGCGCGGGCCCGTCCCGCGTTTTTCGATGCATATTGAAGGAGTAAAGCGTATGCAGAGCGTGAACCTCGGCCTCATCGGCCTCGGCACCGTCGGCGGCGGCGTCGCCCGCCTCATCATGAAGCACCACGACAAATACCTCGAGCACTACGGCATCGACCTGGTCATCAAGCGCGCATGCAGCCGCGACCAGGCGGAAGCGGAGCGCATCGGCCTCGCCGAGGGCGTCTTCACCCCCGACTGGCACGATGTCGTGAACGATCCCGACATCCACATCGTCATCGAACTCGTCGGAGGCGAGCATCCCGCAACCGAGATCTTCGAAGAATCCTTCAAGAACGGCAAGCATGTCGTGTCGGCGAACAAGGCCCTCCTGGGCCGCCACGTCGAGCACCTCGCATCGCTCGCGGCCGAATGCGGCGTGCAAATCCGCTGCGAAGCCGCGGCGGCAGGCGGCATCCCCGTCGTGCACGCCCTCGAGCACGACCTGGTGGGCAACGACATCCTCACCATCGCCGGCATCATGAACGGCACCACGAATTACATCCTTTCACGCATGCAGCATGAAGGCCTTTCGTTCGAAGAAGTCCTTTCCGCAGCGCAGGCAGCAGGCTATGCCGAAGCCGACCCCACCGCCGATGTCGACGGCTTCGACGCCGCCTCCAAGATCGCCATCCTCTCGTCGATCGGCTTCCAGACGCGCGTCACCACCGACGACGTGTTCATGCAGGGCATCCGCAACGTATCGGCCACCGATATCGAAATGGCACGCGAATTCGGCTACACCATCAAGCTTCTGGCCATCGCCCGCAAGACCGATGCAGGCATCGACGTGCGCGTGCATCCCACGATGATTCCGAACAGCCATCAGCTCGCTAGCGTCGACGGTGCCATGAACGCCGTGTTCGTGGTGGGCGACGCTGTGGGCGAAACCATGCTCTACGGCGCAGGCGCAGGCTCTTTCCCCACCGCAAGCGCGGTCGTGGGCGACATCATGGCCCTGGCCGACCCCATCGCCAAGGGCGGCGCTCCGTTGCCCGAGCAGGAGCCGTTCGGCCGCAATATGCCCATCCGCCCCATCGACGAGCTCAAAACCCGCTACTACGTGCGCCTGACCGTCGAAGACAGGCTCGGCACCCTTGCCGCATGCACCAACGCCTTCGCCGAGTGCGGCATCTCCATCTCGCACATCAGCCAGACCGAAAGCGAGGACGGCGAAACCTGCACGCTCATCTACGTCACGCACGAAGCCCTCGAAAAGGACATCCGCAAAGCCGAAGCGACTCTCGAGGCGCTTGACGGCATTCGCGAGGTTTCCTCCATCATCCGCGTCGAGAACATCGATGCCTGGACCGAAGGCGTCTTCGCCAACTAGACGCGCCCGAACGCGCCTCGGCGCCATCGAAAACGAAAAATGCCGGCCCGCCATGATGCGGACCGGCATTTTCTATCTTTGGGCGCGGTCGATGAGCGTGCGCGCCACCTCGAACGCCTCGATGCGCCTACGGGCAAGCGTTATCTGCGACTTGTAACGCGCGGGTTCGCTTTTCGCCTCGAGCGTTTCTGCGGTCTTGCGAAGCTTATGGAGCAAGGAATCGATCTGGCGCTTCGCCTCGACAAGCTCGCCTTCGGCGAAAGCGCCCTCGGCGCCGTCGTCGGCCTCACACGCCGAACCAAGCGCTTCGACCGGGCTGTCGCCGATGCGCTCGAAGCGATACTCCTGCTGCACGTCAGGATACTTAGCCCTATCGACCTTTTCTCGAAACATCGCCGCAGGACGCACCCAGAGCCCGTACGACCCATAGAGCGCGCGGTATACCACGAGCTCTTCCTCGGTTTCCGAATGAAGCGCCGTGCCGATGACCTCGTACCGATTGCCCTTGAAATGACGATAGAGCCCTGGCTCTATGGCTCGCTGCTCTTCCATGCCGAAACCCCTATCTATCTTGCGGAAACGCTTCTCGCGCGTCGCGGCGAGGACGCGGTGGCCCGACGTATCCATCCTCCACCGACGCATGACGCATGACGCATGACGCATGACGCTGAGCGGTCTAACGCAGGCGATGCGAAAGATGCATGAAAATCAGACCGCGTATCAAGCCTGCACGCGGCCCGATGCAAGAACGCCCAGACGACGGAATCGTCCGGGCGCATTATGCCTGTATATAAGGAAAGGGATCCCGAAGGATCCCTTTCCGGCGCGAAAGCGCCGCGCGCGAGCGCGACGACCCTGCCTTCCGCGGACTACACCGCAGTACGTCGGGCGATGGCGGGCTTAGCTGCCGGGTTCGGCATGGGACCGGGCGATCCCCGCCTCCGTGGTCGCGCTCG
>NZ_QICB01000006.1 GCF_003725295.1 Slackia faecicanis | reverse complement strand
AACGGCTACGGCGACGGCTCCGAGTTCGGCGGCGACGACCCGGTGACCCGCGAGCAGATGGCCGTGTTCGCCATGCGCTACGCGAAGCACCTGGGCCTGGACGTCTCCGGCCGCGCCGACCTGTCCGTCTTCTCCGACGGCGGCCAGGCGTCCGACTGGGCCTCCGAGGCCCTGTCGTGGGCGGTGTCCGAGGGCCTGCTGCGCGGCCACGCCGACGGCAGCGGCCGCCTGGACCCGAAGGGCGGCGCCACCCGCGCCGAGACGGCCGCCGTGGTGATGCGCTTCATCAACGGCCTGTACGCATAGCGTCTCTTAAGAGCTTCGGATGAGAGTAGGCCCCTGCAATGCGGGGGCCTATTTGCTGTTCGATGTCGTGCTTTGCGAGCGAATGTGCCGCGAACGAAGAAGGGCCCGCTTCGAAGCGGGCCCTTCTTGGGTTTCGGTCGGGTGCCGTGGCATGGGCGCCTGGTCGTTGTTTTATCGGGTCTTGCGAACCTTGCGGTATGCCGCGATGCATGCCAGGGCGGCAAGTGCCGCCGTGCCGATTGCCGCTGCGGCAACGATGGGCGAGAAGTCGTTCATCGCAGGAATGGCGGCATTTGCCTGGGGCTGGCCGTTTGCGCTGGAGTTGGTTCCAGGGTTTTCGGGCTGGCTGGGTGCGATCGGCTGGCCATTGTCGGAGCCCTCTTCGGGAGCGGGTTCCGGCTCGGGCTCGGGCTGCGGAGCGGGCTCGGGTCCAGGTTCAGGACTCGGCTCGGGCTGCGGGTCGGGTTCGGGTTCCGGCTTCGGGTCGGGACTCGGTTCAGGCTCGGGCTCTGGCTTCGGATCGGGTTTCGGGTCGGGGTTGACCGGCGGAACGACAGGAGCCTTCTTCTCCCACTGGGCCGTTAGGGTGGTGTCGGCCGTCAGATTAAACGTATCTCCAGGCTTGACCAGGTCAGCCTCCTTTGCTGACTGTCCTGCGACCTCCTTCTTCCATCCGAGGAAATCGTGGCTCTCGAGCGTCGGGGCGTCGGCCGCGGTTACTTCGGTACCTATGGGTAGCGTCTTGTCTGCGTAATCGGCCCCTTCGGCGCCCGCGCCGCCGTTCAAGTCGTAATGCAGCTTGACCTGGTCGAGGTCGTAATACGCCTTCAGCACAAGATAGACCGGTTTGCCGTCTTGCTCTTGCGGCATAACGACCGTGCCGGTGAGCTTGGACTGGTCCGCATTGATGTGGTAGCCGTCGTAGCCCTTGGGCGTGGCGGTTACTTCCTCTCCGATTTTGCCGTACAGCGGGAAGTCCGTATCGGCAAGCTGGTAGGTGCCATCGAGCTGCTGCTTGTAATGCTCGACTTTGTAGACAGCGGTCGCGGGCTCGATCGGCGTGGCCGTCTTGGTCCACGAGCCCACCAGCACCACGTCGGCGTTGGGCATGGTCAGCGTGCCGTTTTCGATCGTGGCGTTTTCAGGGCTTTTGACCTTCCAGCCGTCGAACTTCCAGCCTTCCATGGAGGGGGAGGCGGTGATTTCGACGGGCGCGCTGTACGCGGAGTTCACCGGGGCGGGAAGCTGCGGTGCTCCGTCGGGAACCGTGCCTTCGTACTCGTAGGTCAGGGTGTGGGGCGTGGCGCGGTAGTAAATCTTGAGCGGGTTGTCTGCGGCGGCCTCGGAACACAGGGCGCTCAGGCGATGGTGGCCGTAGTTCTCGTCGAACACGTAGTGCACGCCGAGGGTCTCGGGGCCCGAACCGTCGATGGCGTCCCAGCTGAGCGTTGTGCCGTCGAACGTTTCGTGGTTGATGTTCACGGTGGCGCTGGGAAGGCTCCGGCCACCCTGACCGTAGCCTTCTTTTATCCAGTTGTATTTGGTGCCATTTTCATCCGTCTGGTCGCCGTCGGGCTTATAGAGCTGGTAATAGAACTCGCGGTACCAAAGTTGCTCGGAAATCGGCTTCCATTGGGCGTAAACGATGATATCGCCGATTACGGGCGTGTTCTCGTCGAATGCCTCGCCGCTGCCGTCGGGCTGCGTGTTCCAGCCGAGGAACGTGTGATTAGCTCGCGTGGGCTCTTTGGGCAGAGTGTCAACGGTGTTGCCGCTCTTGACCGTCATGCTGCCGGGAACGGCCTCGGTATCGCCGCCGTTCTTGTCGAACGTGACGGTGACGTCCTGGGCGACCCGCTCGTTAATGAACCAAACGTCCTGACCCGCGGTCTTGCTATTCTTGCGGTCGACGAAAAGCGTCGGTTCGGGATTGGTGAGGTCGAGCGCCATGTCGGAGCCGGCAGCCGTGGCGTACACGCATTCTTCGGAGACCCTTGGGGTTTTGGCTTGCGTGTAGTCGGTGCCGATTGCGGGCAGGGCGATGGTGCGTAGATTGCCCGCGCCTGCCGCGGTGCCCGCAGCGGTCAGCGTGGCGGCATCGAGCGCGATCTCTCCGACGAAGGGAAGTTTTTTGGTGAGTTTCACCAGGTGCAGTGAGCCGTCGAGGACAAGATTGCCCGTAATGGAGGCGTCGTCGCGCAGCGCGAGATAGCCGCCCTTTTCAACGGTAAGGTCGCCGACTTCGGTAAAGGGGGTTTTGGCGATGGGTCCTTGAGCGAACTCCGGCTTGGCGGCGATATGCGCACCTGCTTCGACCGTGATTGCGTCGAAGTAGATCATATTGGGAACCTCGACATACGAGGCATCATTGCCGCATGTCTTGAACGTGAGCTCAGCGTGCACGATGTTGCTGTTGCTGGGGAATCGTCCCATGATGTAGCGGCTTACCGAGCCGCCGGAAACGACGACATCCACGGGCGAGCGATCCGCGGCGGGCTGGATGGAAACCTTCTTGTCTCCTCGGCATCCGGCCTCGATGGCCTGCAGCGCGCCGTCCGTCTGAACGAGCTGCACTGGGCCATGCACGGTGGTCGTGTTGCCGACCGAGGGAGTGCGCTTGTGAGATGCGGTGAGCACATCGGCCCGTCCGCCTGAAACGATTGCTACCGCAGCATAGTCCTGGTTGTTTTCGTTGAAGATTTCGGCTCCATAAGAGAAGGGAACACCGCCGAAGTATGTTTTGCTATCAGCGCTACGGCCGAGGGGCGTGACCGTTCCGCCCTTGGAGCCGCCAGGGGTGACAGCTTCGTTTTCGTCATTGCCGATACGGGCGTTTCCAGTTAGTTCGACATACGTAGTGCCGCGCACCTTGTCGCTGCAGCCGCCGCCCCATACGATGCCGTACCCGCCGTCATTTTTGATATGGGTTTCGATTGATGCATCGCCGCCCACGGTAACATGCGTATTTCGGACGGACGAATGGAACGAACCGCCATAGATGCCGGGAAGGTCGTAGCTGCCGGTTGTGGCCCATTGGGGATGCGTCGCTGCGGGCACGTGAGCGGCGCCTTCGATGACGACCTTCGTGTCGCCTGCAACTACGGCGCGCGTGTCGCGCTCGGCGTCGGTGGCAACTGCGTCTTTGCCAGTGATGTCGGAATCGTCGAGCAGGGACTGAAGGTCGTTGAAACCGCCGCCATAGACGCTTTTGACCTCGCCGTTGGTCACGCTGACGCTGGTGCTGCCGCCAACTGTGCCGAGGTCGTTGCCGATGAGCGACGGAGCTTTGATGGCCGCGCCGCCGCCGAAAATCTGGAAGACCTTACCGCCGGTCATGGTGACATTGGTGTCGCCCGTGACGTTGCCGCCGATGCCGCCGCCATAGATGCCGTAGGGAAGATAGCCCTGCTTATACACTGTGACCATGACGGGAGTGAATTCGCTGACGGTGATGGAATCGAAATAGAGGTTGTGATGTTCGTCGATTTCGCGTCCGCCGAAGTCTCCGCCATCGAGGCTACCTTCGCTTGGGATGGTTCCGTCGACATAGGCGGTGTCCGGATCCTTGCCATCGAGCGCATTAGGGAAGCGCGCTTTTCCACCGAACTCTACGAGCGTGTCGCCCGTGAGGGTGCCTGAGGAGTTGCCACCGGCGATGAGCTTGTACACGCCGTCAAGAACGGTGACGTGCGTGTTGGCGGTAAGGTCGCTATTGCTGCCGCCGTAGACGATCATGCGCTTCTGGCCGTCTTCGCCGCCGCCAAAGCCTTCGCCCAGCGTGAGGTGGTGGCCGTTCGCATATATCGTTTTGGACGAGATGTGCACGTTCTCGAACGTGACATCGCCCGTCAGGCTGACGATATCAGAATTCAGTTTCAGAAAATGGGGGGGGGTGCTGGTATCGCTGCGCACGACGATATGCTTGTCCTCGACGCCTGCGAATGCGTCGGCAAGGTCGATATCGCCCATCAGCTCGATGGTCGCGCTTGGTTCTGCGCTCGTGCTAATTTTGGTGACGGCTTGCGTGAATTCTGCAGCGGTGTCGACTGTATGAACCGTTCCTTCTTGCTGCGTTGCGAACGCATACGCGGGCAAAAGGAACGATGCGAGGGCCACGACTACGCACAAAGTCAGGGCCTTCAGCCTGCCCTTCATAGGAAACCTCCTCGAATATTCGGTTTTTATAATGCATAGAACAATTGTAGGGCACAGTGCTGAATAAAGGAACTCCTGTCGACTTCGTGTTGATTTAAGGCTCTGAAATGCTGTTTTTCGGGGGCGTCCTTCCATGTTCTTTCTGCTAGGCCCTTCGACTGAAGCATATATGCATGTCCAGCCGCTCCGTCACGACCGTTGGTGCGCATGCGTTCGGCCAGTGTTGTAGGAACGTGAACGGCGGCGGGAACGCATCGGGGTCGTTGCCGCGTGCTCGTTCGGCTGGCGCCGCAAAGCGTCTCTCGTGTTGTCTGCAATCCCCGTCTCGTGGTGCATATCCAGCTTGTTCGCACGGTCGCGGCACGCATCGGGCACGCACGCTCCGTTCCGCGTGCAACTTTTCCTTCGATACGGCACAATAGTGGGCGATAGTTCAGGCGCGCCGCAAAGGGCGGCGTGCTTTTTCGTCGCGTGCCCGGTCTGCTTCGCCATGCGAATACGCCGGCCGTCGCGTCGATCGGGTGCGTAAGGAGGCATCATGAGCTTGTGGGGCGATCTCGAGAAGTTGAAGCGCTGTCGTTGGGTTGACCTGACCCATCCGCTGACGAACGAAAGCCCGTATTGGGGCGGCATCCCCGATGGTTCGGTGGAGCTGTGCAAGACCGTGTTCGATTACGACGAGGAAATGCTTTCGTGCCGCATTCACACTTATAAATTCCCCGGCCAGTTCGGCACGCACGTCGACTTCCCCATGCACTTTGTTCCGGGCCGTCCCGCCGCCGAGGAGTTCGGTGTGGAACAGAGCGCCTATCCGCTGTGCGTGATCGACATTTCCGCGAAGGCCGCCGAAAACCCCGACTACGCGGTGACCGTCGACGACGTTCTGGCCTACGAGGCCGAATACGGCCGCATCCCCGAGGGCGCGTTCGTCGCGCTGCGTACCGACTGGTACAAGCGCTGGCCGAACTATGACGCTTTGTGCAACCTGGACGAAGATGGCGGCGAGCATTGCCCCGGCTGGTCGATCGAAACGCTGAAGTTCCTGTTCGAAGAGCGCGGCGTGGCCATGAACGGCCACGAGACCTTCGACACCGATGCGTCGTACCTTGCCGTAGAGGCCGACGACTTGGCGGTGGAACGCTACGTGCTCGATACGTGCCACTTGCAGGTGGAGGTCATGGCGAACCTGGATAAGGTGCCGCCTGCGGGCGCCATCGTGTTCGTGGCCTGGCCGCGCATCGAAGGCGCGTCGGGTCTGCCCGCCCGCGTGTGGGCCGTGTGCGAGGAATAGCGAGCCCGCCGCGAATTCCGTAATAGCGCGAGTTACATGCCGACAAGGCGTTCTTCGGGGCGCCTTGATTTGCGCCATCCACCGAGCGGGGAGGGTCGCCTGAAGGAGGGCATGCATTCTATTTGTTGCCGCAGGCCCTTGGCTCGTCAGTGCCGGGTTTTGCCACGCCAAGCATGTCGAAGAGCTCCTGGCGCGTATGGATGTCGAGCTTCTGGTAGATATGGCGGACGTGCGCTTTCGCGGTGCCGTTCGCGATGAACAGCTCGCGTTCGATGATGCCGACGGTCTTATACTGTGCGAGCAAAAGCAGGACCTCTTCCTCACGTGCCGAAAGCTTGTTGTTACGTGCGACTTCGGCAACGCGTACGGAGAGTTCGTTCTTGCGTTCTGCGGGAGTGGCCTCTCTTTCGTCATGCTTTTCCATGGTTGCGCCCCAGTTGCTGGACAGTCCTTTTTCCGACATGAAAATCATAGTTGCTGTCACTACGGCCACGACGCAGAGCGCTGCGAGTATTGTGTCGCCGTTTTCGCCAAGCATATGAGCTTGGTTGTTGACGGTTCGGCCTGCCATCATGGCTATCTGGCGCACGCCTCGTTCTATTCCGAAGAGCCATATTGCTGACGCGCCGTAGCGGTAGCAAAGGTTCGCGATAACCACCATGACAAGAATCGATTGTGCTGTATATCCCGCCGCCGCGCAGAAGCTACTTGCGGCGCTGCCGAATACGTTGAGCGCGGGGATGAGCAAGAGCGCCGCAACGGTGAGAGGCAAGGCGATGCGGTAGATGACGCCGAAATCGAACCGTTTTCTTTGGAGGGCGGCTGCGAAAAATACAACGAGGCCCGCAATGACGGCCCCCGGTGCCGAATGGGGACCGAAGAATCCTGAGTAGGAGACGCTTTCGAGCAGCCCGTATGCAAAGGCGTATGCCGCCATGAGCAGAATGGCCTTCCAGGGGGCTGAAAGCTTGGTGCGTTTGTCACGCGGTTGTTCGTCGGCGGGTATTTTCCTAAAGCCCGCATGCACGCATAGGAGGGAGACCAGCGGCAGGATTGCCGTCATGACGAAAAGCCAGGGGAACATGAATCCGCGCCAGATATAGATCGCTAGGCCGCCCGCCACGATTGAGAGTGAGTAATACGTTGTGACGCGCAAGGGGTTGAGGCATCCGTAGAGCTCGCTCCAAAGCAAGATAAGAAGTGCGATTCCGATGCCGCCTGCGATGGCGGACGGAACACCGAGGGCTGTGGCCCATTCGGGGTATAGGGCAGTAGAGAAAGCCAGAGCGGTGGATAAGACCAGCAAGATTCCCGACGCGGCGAAAACGATTTTCTTATTGAAGAACGGCCCTATTCGTTGTGCATAAAACGCGCACAGGAGCGAAACGACGGCCATGGTTACATCGAAAAGGTCGCGTATGCTGAAAGGCATTCCTTCGATGGCTCCACTGTGCAGGGGCAGTTCGGCGAACGATC
This sequence comes from Slackia faecicanis, assembly GCF_003725295.1. Classification (GTDB taxonomy): domain Bacteria; phylum Actinomycetota; class Coriobacteriia; order Coriobacteriales; family Eggerthellaceae; genus Slackia; species Slackia faecicanis. The sequence goes on along the minus strand of NZ_QICB01000006.1, from coordinate 99,249 downwards.
CGACAAAGGTGATTTCTATCCAAGCACGGTAGAGTCCAAGACCGAGGAATGCCAAGGGGACGATGGGGAGGAACCCGAACAATAAGGTTGTGCGGCTGGTGCTTTCGTCCTCATTGGTCGTGGGGTTCATAAATCCTCCGTGGGGTTTCGGTCTGTCGGGCTTGAAGCCGTCCGCTTCTTGGTGGGACTGTTAAACGGGATCTTCTCCGGGCGGCATGGCATCGCGTCGTTTTGAAGGGCAGGGCTATTGTACCGAAGACGTACAGGTCTCGATAGCGTGATTTGTTTTTATAAAACACCTGATAAATAGGGTGTTATACAGGAGGGGTTATACGAATAGACCTCTCGTTTTAGTCTCGGTCGATGGCATGCGGATGTGGGCGGCATATTGTTGTCGGCACAGTGCGGTTGGGCGTTGCGCTGCGTGGCGCAAACAGCTTCGCCGACAGGAGGGAATGAGAAAAGGAGACCAATCATGGAATTGACTCGTCGCGATCTTTTCAAGTTCGGTGGCGTTGCAGCTATCGGCGCAGCAGGCGCGGGCATGCTTGCTGGATGCGCTCCGCAGGGCGGCAAAAGCGTCGAATCGGGTGCCAAGGGCGCTGCCGACAACGGCTTGCCGAGCTTTTTCCAGCAGCCTGAAGCCATTGCCGATATCGCCGAGACAAAAGAGTTCGACGTCGTTGTCGTAGGTGCCGGCGCCGCGGGTGTTCCGTGTGCGCTTGCCGCCGCCGAACAAGGCGCAAAGGTTGCGCTTATCCAGAAGGAAAGCCAGGCGATTTCTCAGGGCAACACGTGTGATTCTTTGCTCGCTGACCAGACTGACGAGGCGGGTCGTGCGGCCGTTGTTTCGTGGATTACCGAGCAGAGCGCATGGCGCTCTCATCGTGATCAGGTGAGCTTGTGGGCTGAGAATTCCGGTGAAGCCCTGAAGTGGCTTTGGGGCAAATCCGAAGAAGCCGGCTGCCAGATTCAGGACACGACGGCGAAATGGACCACGCCGATTCAGACAATCGACGGCCAGTCCATCACGTATTTCGCGTTCGATTACGGCCCGAAACCCTACAACACGGGTTCTGGCATGCGCGATTTGTGTGACTACTTCGGTGGCAAAGACGGGCTTGAAATCTTCTATTCTTGTCGCGCCGAGCAGCTTGCCACGGATGATTCCGGCAAGGTTGTTGGCGTCATTTGCGAGATGGACAATCAGTATGTTCAGTTCAATGGCGCGAAGGGCGTGGTCGTTGCGACGGGCGATTACACCAATGACGATGAGATGATGGCCTATTACAATCCCGATATGGCCAACATCGACCGCAAGCAGAACAACAAGACTGGCGATGGCCACAAGATGATGGTGTGGGCGGGCGCTCGCATGGAGTCCGTATGCGGTGCGAAGGTTCAGCACGACTTCGATGCAGGCCCCGGCTCTATGGCCGACATGCCTTTCCTGTGCGTGAAAAACGACGGTACCCGTTTTTGCAACGAGGCTCGTTCCGCTATGGCTTACATGGGCAACTTCCTGACCGGCGCAGAAGATAACGGCTGGTACACGCAGGTGTTCGATAGCAACTACATGACTGACTGCGCCGATTGGCCTGGCAAGCTCTATGACCCTGAGGCCATGAAGGCCTACATGCCCGAAGAAGAAGGCGAGAAAAAGGGCGTCTACGAAGACCTGGTGAATACGTTTGCCGCCGATACCATCGAAGAGCTGGGCGAAAAGCTGGGCCTGACCGATGTGGACGCTTTCGTCGCCACGGTTGAGCGTTATAACCAGCTTGTCGAAGCAGGCGTCGATTCCGATATGGGCAAGGAAGCCAAGTGGCTCAAGCCCATCGTCCAGCCCCCGTTCTACGGCATTCATCGTCATATCCGCCTGTCTGCTATTGTGCATGGTGTGAATGTGGACGGCGAAATGAACGTTCTTGATGCTGAGGGTAACCCGATCGAGGGCTTGTATGCCATCGGTAACTGCGCGGGCAATTTCTTCGGAAGCCCCGACTATCCCATGGACCTGCCCGGTCTTTCCCTTGGTCGTTGCCACACCCAGGGTTACGTGGTGGGTCGCGCGCTTGCTGCGAAGTAAAGCAGTGATGCGCATGGTGGCTTACGCGCCGTTTCGATGGCCCCCTTCTTGGTGAGGCGGTGCGCTCCATTTGCTTTTGTTTGCTCATTGACGCCGTGTCGGATTCCCCTCCCCGATGCGACCGTCAGTTGGTTCGAGGCGCGCCTCCTGAGATTTTTCGGTCTCAGGAGGCGCGTTTTGCGTTTGCGCCCCGTCTTTTCTGCGCCGGGAAGCCCCTGTTTCGTTCGTGCCCTACAAGCATCCCGCCATGTACCCGCATGTAGAGGGGCAGATATATTCGGTCGCCTTCCGTTTTCACTTGTTTTGGATGTAGGGCGTATTGCGTGCCGATGCGTTTGTCGAAGGCGCGTTTGAAATGCACGACGCGCACAACGCGAGGTTTTGCCTGCATGGAGCTTTTGCAGTGGAATCGGCATGCGTTCCGGCTTCATTCGGTGCGCTTTTTGGCGGTTGCTTCTTGTCTTTGAAGTTTGTCTTGCGGTGGCGAAGAGCGTTCGGTGTCGGCCTGATTTGTTGGGGACGGAAAAGTATTTCAAAATAATGCGCACATTTTGGAGCATGCCGTCGTTAAAGGGGATAGGAGGTGAGAAACGCTTGAGAAACCACGAGGCAACGTTCGACGAGGCCGCAGCCCGGCGCATCGTCGAGCAGCATTACGAAGACGTGTTGGCGTACTGCAGACGCCACGCGCCCGCTCGCGACGCCGCCGACGACATTGCGCAGGAAACGTTTCTGCGGTTCGTGCGCAGCGCCGGCGCCTATGACGAGCGTGGCAAGCCGCTCGCGCTGCTGCTGACCATCGCGCGTAACCTGTGCGCCGATGCCGCCCGGTCGTGCGCGCGTCGGCCGCGCTTCGTCGAATTGGACGAAGCGTCGGCGCCGCGTGTTTGCGACGCGTATCCCGTCGAAATGGAGTCGGTGCTGGCGCGGCTTTCCCCCGACGAGCGCGAGGCGATCGAGCTTCGCTTCGACCAGGGGCTCGGCGTGGCCGAGGCCGCGCGGGTCATGGGGATGTCGCGCTTCGCGATGAACAGGTTGCTCAAGCGTGCGCTCGCGCAGGTGCGCGATGCCTACTCCTTCGAATCGGACGGAGGGCTTTCATGAGGTCTTTCAACAAAGAAAAACACGGCGCACTGCCTTCTGGTCAGGTTGAAGACGCCTTGTGCGCCTATTACCGCGCGCAGCGTCCTGCTGCGGACGAAGCGTCCGAGCGCGCCGTTGTTGCGGCGGTCGTCGAAGAGGTCCGGAACATGCGCGCCGAGCGCGCCGTTGTCGATGAAGCGCGTTGCCTGCGCGCCGAGATGTCGCCTGTCCGCGTTGCGCGGCCGACGTTTTCGGCGTGCGTCCGCGCCGTGTCCGAAACGGCATCGTTCGTGGCGGCGCAGGCCCGCTTCATGGGCGCGCGCGCATGGATTCTTCAGGCCTGCGCGGTAGCTGCGGTCGTATTGCTGTGGAGCGTCGGGGAAGGACATGCGGCATCGGGGCTGTATGCCTGCCTGGCGGGCGCGGCAATCGCCGTGTGCGGCTTGCCCGATATGGCGGCATCGCGCATGTGCGGCATCGTCGAGCTGGAGCGTTCGTGCATGCATGACGCCCGGTCGGTCGCAGCGGCGCGCATGGCGGTTCTGGCCTGCTCGAATGCCGTCGGCCTTGCCGCCGTTGCACTGGTCGGCGCGTTCGCCGATTCCGCTGCGGGCGCGCCCGTCGCGTTGCTGCACGCGTTCGCGCCGTATTGCATCACGGTTGCCGGGTGCCTGGCAGCCGCGCGTCGCATCGATGGCGCATCGGCTCTTGTGGCGGCCGCGGCCTGGGGCGTTGCGGTTGCGGCGGGCGCGTATTTCCTGGCGGCGAAGATGCCCGGCGTATACGACCAGGCCGCCGTGTGGGTGTGGGCCGCCGCTGCTGCCGCCGCTGCGGTCTGGGCGGGGTGCGAAGCTCGGGCGTGGCTGGCCGATGCGGCCGCTTCGCCGCGCATGCTCTCGTTCGATTCGTCGTTCATCAACCGATAGGAGGAAACCATGGAGCTTTCCCTTGAAAATCTGACCAAGCGGTTCGCGGAAAAGCCCGCCGTGCACGATGTGTCGGCGACGCTGCGCCCCGGCGTGTACGGCCTGTTGGGCGCGAACGGCGCTGGCAAGACCACGCTCATGCGCATGGTGTGCGACGTGCTCAAGCCCAGCGCGGGCCGCATCGCGTTCGACGGCGCGGACATCGCGCGTATGGGCGACGAATACCGTGCCATGCTGGGATACCTTCCGCAGGATTTCGGGTACTACCCCGATTTCACGGCGATGGATTTCATGCTGTACATGGCCGCGCTGAAGGGCCTCGATCGCCGCGCGGCCAAGCTGCGTTGCGCCGAACTGCTGGAGGAAGTGGGTCTTGCCGCTCATGCGAAGGCCAAGGTGCGCACGTTTTCGGGCGGCATGAAGCAGCGGCTGGGCATCGCGCAGGCCGTGATCAACGACCCCGCGGTGCTGGTGCTCGACGAGCCCACGGCGGGCCTCGACCCCAAAGAGCGCGTGCGTTTCAGGAACCTGATTTCGGGGTTCTCGCAGGACAAGATCGTGCTGCTTTCCACGCATATCGTGTCCGACGTGGAATACATCGCCGATGACATTCTGGTGATGAAGGCCGGCCGTTTCGTGCTGCGCGGCCGCCCCGATGCGGTGGTGTCGTCCGTGGCGGGCAAGGTGTGGGAGTGCCGCGTTTCGGCGCGCCAGGCCGATGAGCTTTCGGCTTCTGCGTGCGTGTGCAACGTGCATTACGCGTCCGACGGCGGAGCGGTGGTGCGCGTGGCGGCCGACGAAGCGCCCGTCGCAGGCGCCGCTTCCGTCGAGCCGACGTTGGAGGACCTGTACCTGTACACGTTCAGAGACGATGCGGGCGCGGGCGCGGCGGGCGCTGCGGCGTCGGAAGTGCGCCGCGATCGCAAAAGCGGCCTGTTCGGTGGAAGGAGGTAGCCATGTTCGATCTGGTGAAATTCGAGCTCAAGAAGATTGTCGCGCGTAAATCGACGCGCTATACGTGTCTGGCGATCGTCGTCGTGCTGTGCGCGATCATGACGCTGAACGTGCTGCAGACGAAAACCGTGAGCAATACCGACGAGATCCTTTCGGGGTTCGATGCGATCCACCAGCGCCAAGCGAACGCCGAGGCCCGCGCGGGCGCTTTGACCGACGAGCGCATCGAGGCCGAGACCGCTGCCTATTTCGACCTGGCGTTTTCCGAGCTCGATTCCGAAGAAGTAGCGGCTATGAGCGATGCGGCGGCCTACGATGCGGTGCGAACGGCATATGGCGAACATGGCGCGCGCGAGCTGTACGGATCGGGCTATTGGCCGTGGCTGTTCAGCGCGTGGAATTCGGGCGGCAAAGAGCCCATCCAGGTGTCGGCCCTGATAGGTCCTTCACCCGAGGTTCCGTTCTACGAGGCGCTCGCGCAGAAAACCCAGGCGATTCTCGACGACGGCCAGGGCGGCGCGTGGACGTATTCCGAAGCCGAGCGCGCTTATTGGACGCAGAAGCAGGCCGAAGTTTCCACGCCGATCGCGTACGGTTACGCGGGCGGCTGGGAAAACATCATGGATTGCATGGGCTTTCTGGCGTTCGCGATGATCGCCGTGTGCGTGGCGCTGGCGCCGATGTTCGCGGCGGAATACCAGGAGCGCACCGACAGTGTGATCTTGTCCTCGCGCTACGGACGCTCCAAGTTGGTGGCGGCGAAGCTTGTTGCGGCGTTCTTGTTCGCAACGGCGTATTTCGCGCTGTGCGCCGGCATCGTTTTCGCCGTGTCGCTCGGTGCCCATGGAGCGGGCGGTGCCGGCCTGCCCATTCAGATCAGCGCGGTTTCGTCGCCGTATGACCTGACCATGGCGCAGGCGGCTGCGATCATGACGGCGATCGCCTACCTGATGACGCTCGGATTCGCGGGGCTGACGCTTCTGCTGTCGTCGGTGATGCGTTCCATGCTTTCGGTGTTCGCCATCGATGTGGCGCTGGTGCTGCTGACGGGCATGATGCCCACGGGCGGCGTCGGAGCGCTCATGCATCTCAGTGCGCTTTTCCCGACCAGCGGCCTGGTGGCGCCCTTCATGTTCTGGCAGTACATGTCGTATCCGATCGGCGGCTTCGTGGTCGACCTCGTGGACATGCAGGCGCTCGTGTACGGCGCGCTGTTCGCGGCGTGCCTGCCGCTTGCGGCGGTGTTCTTCCGCAGGCATCAGGTGATGTAGCCGCCATCGGCCGACACGGCGCTCATCGATTGCGCGCTCCTGTCGGTTGATATGGCCGTCAGCCGCCGCGCCCCTGCCGGCTGACGCGCCCGCACGTCGATGGTGCGTTCCTGTCGGGCGCCGTCGTCTGTCTCCGATGCGCTTCTGCTGGAAGATTCGTCCGTCCGTTGCCGCCGCGCGCTCCTGTTGACCGCTGCCGCGTGTTCTGTCAGCGCTTGTTGAACGGCGTGATGGTGGCGGGCATGGCACCGTCGTAGACCAGCTTCGGCTCGCTTTTGACCAAGGGCCTGAAGTATGCGAAGGCATCCTCGGTGATGCCTTGGTAGTGAGGCAGAATCCATTCGCGGGGGAAGTGCTTCACGTGCTTGGCGAATCGGTCGGCGGGCGCGGCGAAGTAGCGCGCGTCGTAGATTCCTGCCGTGATTTCTTCGGCCGTGCGGGGGCGCACGCCCACCACGTGTCCGGTGAAGGCGGGGTCGGCGGAGCGCATGTGGGCGCTCATGGCAAGCTCGTAGGCCTCGTTCACGTCAACCAGGCTCTGGGCGAAGTTGCTCGACCGCGCCGCGCGGGAAAGGTTTTGCACCACGCCGCGCGGCACGATGCCCGCATCCACGATCATCTGCTTGATTGTGGCGCCGGCGCCGCCCAAAACGGGGTGCTCGAAGCCTTCGTCGGCGCGCTCGCCTGCGGAAACGTAGGTGCCGTCGGCATAGTGGGCGCCTTCGCTCACTACGATATAGCACTCGCCCTTTTCGTCGAATTTCCGCTTGGCTTCGGCCAGGAAGGCGTCTTTGTCGAAATCTATCTCGGGCAGGACCAGCAGGTCGACGTTGCCCGAAAGGCAGCAGCTGGCAGCCAGCCATCCGGCATCGCGGCCCATGGTTTCCAACACGAACACCTCGGGGCGCGTGTAGGCGGCGTAATCGAGGTAGGTCGCATGCGTGATCTGCGCTGCGATCTTCGCCGCGCTCGGGAAGCCCGGCGCGTGGTCGACGGGAACCAGGTCGTTGTCGACGGTTTTCGGAATGCCCACGAAGCGCTTCTTGCAGCCGACGCTTTCGGCCCATTTAGCCAGCGCGTCCACGGTGTCCATGGAGCCGTTGCCGCCGATGTAGAACATGACCTCGATGTCGTTGACGTCCATGACCTCGATGAGGCGGCAGTAGTCGGCGTCGGCGCCGCGCTTGAGCTTGTAGCGGCAGGTGCCCAGCGCGCTCGAGGGCGTTTGCTTCAGGATTTTCAGCTCGTGCGCGCTGAGGTCGGTGAGGTCGTAGAGCTTGCCGTCCAACACGCCTTCGATGCCGTACAGGCCGCCGAAGACGCGGTCGTAAAGGGGATTGAGCTGGTTCGCCCTGACGACGCCGGCGAGGCTTGCATTGATGACGGCGGTGGGTCCGCCGGATTGCGCGACGAGGCAGTTGCCCATGGGCGATGCTCCTTTTACGACTTCGGGCGCGGGGTGGATTGCTGCTGCCAAGTGTAGCTTACAAACGGCCTTTTGTCCGTTCTATTCGCCGTTCGCCGATTCCATGGTTCGATGGGAGCTCGCTTGAGGCGCTGCTTGCCGAAGCGTGATGGGCCGCTGCTTTGCCGGGGGCGTTCCCGCTCGAAAAGCGCCGAGGCCGGAAGAGCGCTTGCCCTTCCGGCCTCGTTGTCTGTTTGACGGTTCTCATGCCGCGCGTTCGCCCGTTGTGAAGCGTCGGCTTCATTGCGTGTCGTCACGCTTTCGCTCGGGGCGAAAAGCCAGATCCGTTGCGCGTCGGCGCTTAGCGGGTCGTGCGGTTGCTATCGGCGCTGCCGTATTGCGTCGCGCGGGCCAGCGCCTGCGAATGCGTCGCGTTGCCGCTCGTGCGCTTGCGCTTCAGGGCGATCGCCGCCGCGGCTGCGGCAAGAAGGGCCGCGCCGACGGTTCCTGCGATCAGCGCCATGGTGGCGTCGCCCGTCTTGATGAACTTGCCAGGCGTCGCGGCGCTGCTCGGCGGGGTGTCGACCGGCTTATCGGGAGTGACGGGGGCGCTCGGGGCGGCGACGGGCTTATCGTCGGGCTTCGCATCGTCTTCGAGCGGCGGCACGGCCACGACGACCTCGCTGCTGAGCGGCTTGTCCAGCTCGTCGGCCGTCAGCAGGGCCGTGTTGACCACGTCCGTTCCTGCGAGCGCCTCGTCTTCCACGAGCGCGGTATAGGTTATTTCCACCGTGTCGCCATCGTGCAGGGTTTCGAATGCGACGGAGAACCCGTTGCCCTCGATCGCGGGCTCGACGTCCTTCGCGGCCTTGCCGTCCAGCATGACCTCGATGCTCTCGGCATCGATCGGCATGCCTTCGGGAAGGCTGTCGTCCGATATCACGACGTTCGTGGCATCCGCGTCTTCGACGGTCGCGCGAACGAGGTAGGCCACGTCGCCGCCGACGGGCGCTTCGTCCTTATCGACGCTTTTCTCAAGCGTGACAAGGGGTTCGCCGGGCTCTTCGGGCTTGGCGGGAATTTCGGCCTGTTCGTCGGTTATCTCCACTTCGTTTTCCGCATCGGCTTCGTCGGCGTTATCGGCCCAGGTTGTGGCAGTGTTCGCGATCGTGGAGCCCGGCTTTTCCATGGCCACCTTGTAGGTCAGGGTCATGGTTTCGCCGTAGGCCAGGTCCATGCCGCTGACGTATTCGAAGCCGACAATGCGGTCTTCGTCGTCGCGCAGATAGAGGGGTTCGACGGCCTCGGGCTCGTCGTCTCCCTTGGCCGCTTTCACGCTTCCTTCGACGATCGACCCAGCATCGGCGCTGTTCAGCAGGTCTTTCACAACCACGTTTTCAGCCGTCATGCCTTCTTCGGCCTGGCTGACGGCCAGCGTGTACAGGGCCGTTTCTCCTGCCTCATAGAGATGCTTGTCGGAGGCTTTTTCGATGGAGAGCGCAGGTTTCACCAGCTTGGTTTCCACGTCGTTCGACGGCGTTTTGCCGGTCGAGTTGATCATGGCGTAGGAGCTGTTCACTACGGACATGCTGCCGTCGGCGGGGTAGCGGTCGAGCTTCGCCTTGAACACCAGGCGGTAATGCTCACCCTTCATGGGCATGTCCGCCAGGAATTCCTTGTCGAAGGTGAAGCGCACGAGGTCGCCGGTCGGCACGCTTTCGGTGCCTTCCGCGTCGGGGTCGCCCGTTTCGGCGGCCTCTTCGCCGGAAGCTTCGCCGCTTTCGCCATGCATTGCGGCCTGATCGCCGCCGCGCGCTTGCGCGAGCTGCATGGCGGCCTCGGTTTGCGCGAATACGACGGGGCCGCTCGGCCCGCTCTGCGCGACATTGCGGATGCCGGAACGCGCCGGGTCGGTCTGTTCGCCGCTTTCGTCGTTCGCCGAACCGCCGCCCTCTTCGTTCGGGCCTTCGGCGCTCTCGTCGCCGCCCGCGCGTTCGACCGTCGCCACGCCTGCGTTTTCGATGGGCTCGCTGTTTTCATCGACCAGACGGGCCGATCCGTCCACATAGCTCATTTCGTCGGGCAGCGTGTCGACGATTTCCAGCGCCGAATAGCGATAGCCCACGCGGCAGTTCACGCCTTGCTCGTGCGCCTTGAAATCGATCGTGTATTCCACTTCGTCGCCCTGCTGCACGCCTTCGGTCTTATCGGCGCTTTTCACCACGTCGGTCTGGCCGTCGGGGTTTTCTTCGGGGTTGGGCGCGGTCAGGAAGTCGGGCGTCAGCGCGAAGAACCCCTGCGGGTCGGGGTAGTTTCCTGCGTCCAGCTCGCTTTCGCGCCAGCCAGAGAAGAAGCGGAATTCCGCCGGGGTGCCGCGGTTGTCCCCCGTGGTGTCATAGAAGGTTTCGACCAGGCCTTTCTTGTATTCTTCGGGGTGCTTCCATCCGTCGGTGGAAAGGTAGACGTGCTCCGAAGCCACGCGCGTGCCGTCGTTTTCGAGATACAGCACGTCGTTTCCTTCGGCGATACGCGCGCCCACGATGGCTCCGCCGAACTCGAACGCCTGCGTGGTGTCCAAGTCGATGCAGGTGGCGTGGCCTTTCACCTCTATGGGCTCATCGGTGCCCGCGCGCACGAATTCGACGCGCACGGCGAGGTCTTCGATTCCCAGGGTGTAGAAGTTGAAGTTCTGGAACCCTTCGGGCCCGTCGGAAAGCGATTTCCAATGCGTGCTCAGGTAGACGCCCGGTTGGAATTTCTCGTGGCCGCTGTAGAAGGGCTCGTAGGCCGCCCATCCGCAATCTGGCTCGAGGTAGGTCCAGTCGGCAAGCGTCACAATGGCGTCGAACGGTTCGCCCTTGTACATGCCGCCCGTGTAGCGCAGCACGCCCGAGCCCTTCTTGGTGGATTCGTCTATGGCGAATGCCAGGCCGGGGCGGTCTTTTACCTGGAGGTATAGGTCGTCAAGGCTGGGCTCTTCGTCGTCGCTGTAGCGGTGGTCGAAATAAATTCCCAGGTCGGGAACCTCTTCGAAGCCTTCGACGATGTCGATTTCGTCGAAATCGATCGACGCTTCGTAGCCGATGGGCTCGAACTCGCTTTCGGGGACTATTTCTATCTTGACGTTTTCTGCGTGCGCCTGCGCTTGCACGTTCGCTTGCGCCGCCGCCTGCGTCCACGCGCCGCAGAGCGCGGCGACTATGGCTATGAGCAGCGCCGCGACGATCGCTGCGTGGCGGATCGGTTGTCGTGTGGCGCATGTGGCGTGCGTCTGCGCCGCATGCGTGGCGTCGCGCTTGCCGTTTTGGTTCATGATTGCCCTCCTTCTCGTTCATGCGCGTTTGCAATATCGCGAAGTCAGGCTATCAAGCGCATCCGGCGGCTTTTGAGGGCGAAAGAGCGGCCGTTCCGGCGTCCGTCGAGACGAAAAGCGGCCCGAATCCGGCGGAATTCCGGGCCGCATATGAAGGAAGGATCAACGCGTCGAACGAAGCCGCGCCGGAGGGGCGGACGCTATTTCTCCAGCTCGAACGAGCGAAGGTAGATGTCGGCCAGCGCCTGCACGGCATCTGCTTCGAACGCGGCGCTCGGCTCGTACACGGCGGCCACGGGAAAGCCTGCGGCGTGGGCGGTTTCGATCGCGTGCAGCGAGTCTTCCACCACCAGGGTTGCCTCGCGCGGCGTGCCCAGGTGGGCGAGCGAGGTTTCGAACACGGCGGGCTCGGTCTTGCTCGCGCCCGCTTCGCTGCAGGTGAACACGGCTGAGAAGCGGTCGAGCACGCCCAGGCGCGCCAGGGCGGCTTCCGCGCAGTGGCGCTCGGTGGCGGTGGCCACGCACATGCGCACGCCGCATGCGGCGAAGGCGTCCAGCATGGTTTCGGCGCCGGGCTTCAGCGCAATGGTGTCGCGGTAGGCATGCTCGATGCCGTCCAGGATGCCTCGGCAGATTTCCTCGACGGATTCCTCCAGTCCGTATTCTTCGCGCAGAAACACGGCCGATTGCTCAAGCGTCATGCGTTTGAAATGGCGCTTGATGTCGGGCGCGGGCGTTTTTCCGCGTGCGATCAGGTAGTTTTCTCCCAGGTTCTCCCACCAGGGCATGCTGTCGAGCAGCGTGCCGTCAAGGTCGAAGATGGCGCCGACGATGCGCTCGGGCGCGCTCGGCTTCAGCGCGGCGTCGGCGAAGCGGGCAAGGGGGAAGCCCGCGGCTTCGGGTGCGGCGATATCGTTCATGGCGTCCTTTCGCCGAATAGCGTTCGGTATGCGGCCGCCGCGCGGCGTTCGGCCGGCGGCAGGGCGGGCGGCGATGTTCGGCATGGGTGCCGTTCGCCGATATCGCGGAATGATAGCACGAGCTTTTGACGTGCGGTTTTCTTTCTGGAATCTGAACATACGCGCGTTTTCGCGCCGTTCGCGCGGGTCGGCCGGCCGTTTGCGCGCGCCATTTCGCCGCCCGTTCGCAGGGCGCGCCGCTGCGAAGCGTTGCGGTATGGCAACGCCCTCGGCACGGCGCCTTCGCCGGCGTTATCATGGGCTCATATCCAACTCGATCGAAGGGGGGTCGAAATGAAAGCGCTGCTTATCAACGGAAGCCCGCATCGTCGCGGCTGCACGTATACGGCTCTCGGCGCGGTGGAAACCGGGCTGCAGGAGCAAGGCATCGATGCCGATATCATGTGGATCGGCACGGGCGCCATTTCGGGGTGCCTCGGGTGCGGCAAGTGCCTGAAATCGGGACGCTGCTTCATCGACGACGCGGTGAACCAGTTCCTCGAAGACGTTCCCAAGTACGACGCTTTCGTGTTCGGTTCGCCCGTGCATTTCGCTGGCGCGTCGGGCGCGCTGACGTCGTTCATGGACCGCGCGTTCTACGGCCGCGGCGGCCTTTTCGCGGGAAAGCCCGCCGCTGCGATCGCAAGCTGCCGCCGCGGCGGCGCATCGGCGGCGTTCGACCAGCTCAACAAGTATTTCACCATGTCGAACATGCTGGTGGTGGGGTCGCAGTATTGGAACCAGGTGCACGGCAGCACGCCCGAAGAGGTCATGAAGGACGAGGAAGGCATGCAGACCATGCGCACGCTGGGCCGCAATATGGCGTGGATCATGAAGTGCATCGAGGCGGGCAAGGCCGCGGGCATCGAGCGTCCGGCCCAAGAGCCCGTGATTCGCACGAACTTCATTCGTTAGTTGGTGTGGCCTGAAAACGAAGCGGCGCCCCCTTCGCGGAGGCGCCGCTTTTTTCTTAGTTACCCGATCGCTTGTGCGGCGATCACGATGAAGCAGGTCAGAAGTCCTGATACGGCGATAGCGACGCCGCTCATCGCGCCTTCCAGTTCGCCCATTTCAAGCGCCTTCGCCGTGCCGATGGCGTGGCTGCAGGTGCCGATTGCCACGCCCTGAGCCACCTTGTTCTTGATGCGGAACAGGTTGGCCAGCATGGGCGAGAAAATGGCGCCCATGACGCCCGTGGTCATGACGGCTGCCATGGTGATCGATGCGGTGCCGCCCAGTTCGCCCGTGATGGACAGCGCGATCGGCGCGGTGGTCGATTTCGGCAGCGTGGAAAGCGCCACCTGCTCGCCCAGGCCGAGCGCCTTGCACAGCATGTAGGCGCTCACCATGGACACGACCGAGCCCACCAGGCATCCCGCAAGAATGGGCAGGAAGTTGCTTCGCAGAACCTTGCGCTGCTGGTAGATGGAGAAAGCGAGCACCGCGGTGGCAGGTCCCAGCATGGCCGCGATCAGGCGCGAGCCGGATTCGTAGGATTCAAGCGGAATGTTGAACGCCACCAGGATCGCCATGATGACGGCGACCGATACCAGCAGCGGGTTGAGCAGGGGAGACTTCGTTTTCTTGTTGAGCCATACCGCGCCCGCGAACACGCCCACGGTAAGCGCGAGACTGGCGACGGTTTCAATGACAGCGGTGATATCCATGCGCTATTCTCCCTCAGCGGTTGCGGCGACCCTGTCGGCATTCAGGTCGTTGCGATGCTCGCGTTCGGCTTCGTTCCGGCCGTCTGCCTGCTTGCGTTCCGCCTGGCTCCAGTCATCTGCTCGCCCACGATCGGCTTCGTTTCGCCCGCTTTCCTGCGTGCGCTCTGCATCGTTCTCGTTCAAAGACGGATCGTAGGCCGCAAGGATCGGGTCGCCCGCGATCGAGAACACTTTGCGCAGCTTGACGTCTTCGCCTGCTTGTTTCGCCAGGAAGTATTTCTGCAGGCGCGTCACGGCGATCACGGTGACCGAGGTGGCCAGAAACACCATGAACGTGGTGAGCAGGCATACCAGGACGAACTGGGGAATGCGCCCCTGGATCAGCGGCAGGCTGGTGATGATGGTCACGCCCGCGGGAATGAAGAACACGGGCATGTATCTCAGCAGGAAATTGGACGCGAGCGCGATTTTGTCCTCGGCCACGATCCCGCTGATCAGCAGCGTCAGAAGGATGACCATGCTGCAGATGTTGCCCGGAATGGAAATGGGAAGCGAGTCTGACACGGCGCTTCCCACGTAGCAGACGCCCGCCAGAAACGCGAACTGAAGGCAGAGCAGGCCGAGCTTCTTGCTGCCGAGTTTCGCCTTGTCGCGCTTTCGCTGTCGCGCGGGCGGCGCGTCGACGCTGCCGAGAGGACGGGGCGCGCAGGTCTGCGCGTCGATTCCGACGGCGGGGCCGTCGGAAAGCGGGGAATCGGTTCGGGTGGGTTCGGTGGCTGCGTTTTGCATAACGTGGTGCGCGCGGCGCGTGTCATCTCGATTCGTCTCGGGTGCAGAGATGCACATGCTACACCCGCGCCCGCCGCTCGCCTGAAATCTTAAAAAGTCTTCACAGCACGCATGTTTCGGCGCGCCGGACCGCGCCGCCGCGGCCCGGTTTCCGCCACTGCATGGCCGTGGCATGGAGCCGCGCTATGTGCTCCATGCCACGCGTTATACCTGTTAGAAGGCCCAGTTGCCGTTGCGGAAGATCGCCACGCGTTCGCCATTCGCCTTGATGCCGTCGATATTCAGGTCGTCGGTGCCGATCATGAAATCGACGTGCGTGGCGCTTTTGTTGACGCCCGCCTCGAACAGCTCGTCCTCGGTCATGTCGTAGCCGCCTTCGTAGCAGTCGGCGAAGCCGCGGCCCAGCGCCAGGTGGCAGCTCGCGTTTTCGTCGAACAGGGTGCTGTAGAACAGCACGCCCGCGTTGCGGATCGGGCTATCGAAGGGCACGAGCGCTACTTCGCCCAGGCGGCAGGAGTTCTCGTCGGTTTCGACGATCGAGCGCAGCACGTCTTCGCCGCGTTCGGCATGCAGGTCCACCACGCGGCCGCCTTCGAACGTCAGGCTGAAATTCTCGATCAGGCTGCCGTTGTGCGCCAGCGGCATGGCCGACACCACGGTGCCTTCGGCGCGCAGGCGGTCGGGCGTCGAGAATATTTCCTCGGTGGGCATGTTGGGGAAGAACGTCACGCCGTCTACCGTGGTGTCGCCGCCGCCGTTGAACAGGTGTTTGTCGGTCAGGCCCACGGTCAGGTCGGTTCCGTGCGCGTTGGTGTAGTGCAGCGCGTCGAAGCGCTGGGCGTTCAGCCAGGCGCAGCGGTCGGCGAAGCTTTCGCGGTGCGCGTCCCAGGCCTTCACGGCCGCGGCGGCATCGGCGCCTTCGAGGCGGACCGTTTTGAAGATCGCATCCCACAGGCGCTCGACAGCCTCGTGTTCGGGCAGGTCGGGGAACACTTTGCGTGCCCATGCGGGCGACGCGCCGCCTGCGATGCACCAGACGCAGCGGCCGAAATCGAGCGCGTCGTAGAACTCTTTGCAGGCCTTGTGGCTTGCCTGGGCGCGCGCGATGAGCTTGCGCGGGTCGATGCCCGACATGGCTTCGGGGTCGTCGGAATCGATGGTCAGCACGGCGGCTCCGTTGCGCGCCATGCTGTTGTTCAGCTCGGCGAGCCAGGACGGCACGTTTTCGAAAACGTCCATGGCGCAGTTGTCGTAGTGCATGCGCTCGATCGCTTCGTCGGAAAAGCGCACGGTCACGTGGTGGGCGCCCAGGTCATAGGCCTCCTGCGTGATCAGGCGCACCAGCGGCGCGCTGGCGATGTCGGCGCGCACGAACAGGTCTTGCCCGGGTTTGAGGGCGCAGCCTGCTTCAACGTTGAGACGCGCATAGGCGCGCATGCGATCGGCAAGGGCGGGGGTGCAGGTTTCAGTGTGTTCAGCGGTCATAGCCGGTCCTTTCGAAAAGAAATACGGGGGCCGCGCACGGCTTCGGCGCCGCCGCAGGCCTCCGGCTTCGTCGGTGCGCACGCGCAGGGCTTCGGGCCCGTCGCGAGCTTCTGGTTTTGCCAGAGTGTACGCGTTTGAGCGCGGCGGCGCTCTTCTGGCGGCGGATTCGGACGTGTTTTCTCGATTTTTCGCGCGACTTGTCAAAAATTGTCGTTTTTCAATCATGACGCGGCGGGAAAGGGGCGCGTTCGACCTCGCTTTGCGGGCGCACCTTTGCTGATGAAAATCCTGACCTGGGATTTTGCTGCGCTGCGAAAGTTGCAGGCGTTCTCCAGTGATTGAAAAACGAAAAAACTTGCAGATCGTGCCCGCTTCGAGGCCGCGCGCAGCTCGTTTCGGAGGTCGCACGCAGTCAGGAGCCGAAAAAATGTAAGAAATTTGCAGTTGGCGGTCTTTTGGCCGGTGTTTTCGCTGCCAAGAGGGCCGTTTTATCCGAAAACAGCCTCCGAATATCGGGTTTCGGCGCTCGTGGGGAAGAATCGGGGCCCCGAAAAGACCGCCAACTGCAAAAAACGTGCATCTTTTCGCGCAATTCCAGCGCGGGGGCTCTTTTGCGCATCGTTCTCGTCGTGCGGTCTCGCGAAAATCTCGCCGCGCGCCGCTCCTCGCGCGCTCCTGGCATCGTGTGAGGGGCGGCGCGCTTGAAATCACGGCCCGCTCCGCCTGTTTCGGAGGTGCGGCTCCCGCGTCAACGATCTGCGCGCCCACCGCGGCGGCGTGGCGTCCGCCTTGGCGCCGAGCGCAACCCGCTTCGAGGTCGCGCCCAGATCGTTTCGGGGAATCGCGCGCCGCCCATGGCCTGTCACCCGCCGCCGCCCGCGGCGGCCGCCCCTTCGCGAGTACAATGGCGGACGGAACTACTTTCGCAAGACGCGCATCTGCGCGGTAAGGAGGCGGCATGTTCAGAACGACCGAAACGCCCCAGGGCGGCCGCGTGGTGCTCGCGGGCAAAAGCGTGGTGAATCTTGCGTCGAATAACTATCTGGGCCTGGCCGACGCGCCCGAGGTGGTGGCCGCGGCCAAACGCGCGCTTGACGAATACGGCGTGGGCCCGTGCGCGAGCCGCAACATCGTGGGCGATTTTCCCGCGCATGCCGAGCTCGAGCGCGAGTTGGCGGCGTTCAAGGGGGTCGAGGCCGCGTTGGTGTTCTCGTCGGGTTATGCGGCCAACGTAGGCGTGATCCCCGTGCTGGCGGGCAAGGGCGACGAGATTTTCTCCGACGAACTCAACCACGGCAGCCTGATCGACGGATGTCGCCTGTCGCGCGCGCACACCACGGTGTACAAGCACTGCGACGCGCGCGACCTCGAAGAAAAGCTCGCGGCCTGCGAAGCCGAAACCAAGCTGGTCATGACCGATGCCGTGTTCAGCATGGACGGCGATGTGGCGCCGCTCGACGAAATAGCCGCGGTGTGCGAACGCCACGGGGCCATGTTTCTGGTGGACGACGCCCACGGCGACGGCGTGATGGGCCCCATGGGCCGCGGCACGGTGGCGCACTTCGGCTTGGAAGGCCGCGTGCAGGTGGAAACCGGCTCGCTCGGCAAGGCGTTCGGCGTCATGGGCGGTTTCGTGGCCGGCAGCCGGGAGCTGATCGACCGCGTGCGCGTGGGCGCCCGCTCGTTCATCCTGACGGCATCGCCGCTCGCGCCTTCGCTGGCCGCAGCCGCGGCCGAATCGCTGCGTCTCATCGCGGCGGACGATTCGCGCGTGCGCCGCTTGTGGAACAACCGTGCGTACTTCGCCGAGCGCATGCAGGAAGCGGGCTTCGATACGGGCATCTCCACCACGCCGGTGGTGCCCGTCATGATCGGCGACGAAGCGTTGGCCGTGCGCATGAGCGATGCGCTCTACGAGCAGGGCGTGTTCGCGCAGGCGATCCAGTATCCGCTGGTGGCGCGTGGAAAAGCGCGTATCCGCTGCATTCTTTCCGCGGACCACACGCAGAAGGATTTGGACCTCGCCGTCGAGGCGTTCGTGAATGTCGGCCGCGATCTGGAGGTGCTGCGATGAAGATGCCCGAGCTGAAAACCGTGGAACAGGTCAGCGACGGCTGGCTGAAGAAATACGTGCTCACCTACGATCTGCCCGACGGTCGCGAGCTGCCCTACGAGGTGGTTTCCCGCAAAGCGCTGCAGCGCTACGAGGACGAAGTGCGTGATTCCGGCACGGCGGAGCCGTCGTCGGATGCCGTGTGCGTCGTGGGGCATACGGCCGATGACGCGTTCCTGCTCATTCGCGAATTCCGTTACCCCATGAACCGGATGTGCGTGGCATTTCCTGCGGGTCTGCGTGAGGCCGACGAAGACGTGGTGGAATGCGCCGCCCGCGAGCTGCGCGAAGAGACCGGCTACGATCTGGTGCGCGATGAAAACGGTCGCCCTGTGAATGCGCGCGCATCGCTGCAGCCGGGCTATTCGTCGCTCGGCATGGGCGACGAAAGCATCGCCATGGTATTCGCCGAAGTGGAGCGCGTGGGCGAGCCCCGTGCGGAATCGACCGAGTTCATCGAGGCGTTCGAACTCAAGCGCGAAGACATTCCGCGCTTTCTTGCCGAGAATCGCGACCCGCTTTCCATCCGCTGCCAGCTGGTGCTCGAAATGGTGGCGAACCCGCCGTTCGCGTAAGGCGCCGCCGATATTACATGCTTTTGACCTGGGATCGACGTGTCTCTTGCCTGGTGTTGGCCTGCGCTTCGTATGCTGAAGTCGAAGACGTGAGAGGTTGCTCGCAAGGCGAAGGAGGCGTTTTCATGAGTACGGGTCTGTTCAGCGGCGCGTTCGCGACCGCGATGTTGTCGGCGGCTTGTTTCTCGGTAGGGTTCATGGCGCTTGTCTATTGGCTCGCTCGCAAGCATCGCCTTTAGGGCGGCGCATCGAAGCGAAGGCGGCGTGCGGTTCGATTCGTGGCTGCGGCCTGGTTTTTTCGTCGCGTGCGGCGCATCCGGCCGTTTTCGTAGACGCATCCGTCCGCCTTCGCTACCATAGGGCGCATGACTACGACTACCCCTGCATTCATGGATGCCCCGGCATCCGTCATCAAGGTCGCCAATCTTGAAAGCGGCGCCGAAATTTCCGTTCCCGTGCACGATAAGGGATCGGACCAGTTCGCCGCGCGCTTCAAGAAGGTGGCGAAAGAGCGCCGCAAGTGGGCGCGCAAGAACGACGTTTCGTGCTATCGCATCTACGATGCCGACCTGCCCGATTTCTCGGTGGCGATCGACCGCTACGACGGAGTATGGAAAAGCGAAGGCGAAAGCTGCCTGATCGTGGCCGAATACCAGGCGCCGAAAAGCATCGATCCCGAAAAGGCCGAAGCGCGTTTCCGCGATGCGGTGGCCATCGCATCGGCCGTGACGGGCATTCCTTCGGGGCGCGTGTTCGCCAAGACGCGTCGCCGCGAAAAGGGCGGCGGCCAATACGTCGACCAGCAGAAAGACGGCTACCTCATGTATACGCAGGAGGCCGGCAACGTGCTTGAGGTGGACATGGGCAGCTACCTGGACACGGGCATCTTCCTGGACCATCGCGTGACTCGCGAAATGGTGGGCGGCATGGCCGAAGGCAAGCGCTTTTTGAACCTGTTCTCGTACACGGGCACCTGCACGGTGCACGCAGCGGTGTGCGGCGCGGCCAGCACGCTGACGGTGGACCTTTCCCAGACGTATCTGGATTGGGCCAGGCGCAACATGGCGCTGAACGGCTGCGAAGGCCCCGAGCATCGCTACGAGCGCGCCGACGTGCTGCAGTGGATGGTGAACGCGGTGAAGCAGGGGCGCCAGTTCGACCTGGTCTTTGTGGACCCGCCCACGTTTTCCAACTCGAAGGCTATGGGCAAGAACACCTGGAGCGTGCAGCGCGACCACGTGAAGCTGCTGTCGCACGTGGTGCGGCTGTTGGCGCCGGGCGGCGTGGCGGTGTTCAGCTGCAATCTGCGCAACTTCAAGCCCGATTTCGAAGAGCTCGAGGCGCAGGGCGTGAAGCTGACCGACATCACGGCGAAAACCATCCCGCACGATTTCGAACGCAACCCGAAGATCCACTGCTGCTATCTGGCGGAACGCGCGTAGGCGTTTGCGCCGGGTAACGGTTGTCGCGCAAGCGGCGAGGCGGCGCGACGGCACTGCTGCTTGAGTCGGTCTTAGCGGTTGACCAGGTTGACCGGTGCTATTCGCGGTGCGGTGCAGCTATGATTGCGCCGCACGGAGCGGGCTTTCCTGATTGCTTGAGGAGCCTGCTGCGGCGCGGCCTCGGTTCGCTTCTGCTTAGGCTAGAGAAGGCCCGCTTTCGGATGCGAGAATGCGGAAGTCCGTTTGCCGATTTCGGCATCCGTTGGTAAGTTGTGGAGAACGCGTGATGGCCCGCGCAAAATACAATCCAAATCTTGCACTCCTCATCAAGGGCGCGTAATATAACTTCTTGCCCTAAGGGGCTTATACATATTGCGGGGTGGAGCAGTCTGGTAGCTCGCCGGGCTCATAACCCGGAGGCCGTCGGTTCAAATCCGGCCCCCGCGACCAAATTCTCAGGCATCCATTGGGTGCCTTTTTTGTTTTCCGCATTCACTAGGTCCGATTGAACGGGGCTTAAGCGGTGTCTTCCTTTTCCGGTCGGGCCGAAAGCGAATGCTGTCGATCCTTTCCGCCGGCGTTTCGGCGGCAGGGTGTCGATTCGGCATTTGCAAGTGACGTGCGCGTGGCGAATATAGCTCATCGAGCTCAAACGCTCGCTGCTTTCCGATGGATTCTGCAAAAGCGCCACTCCCATTCACCGTTTCCCTGAGGGCCGACGGCAGTTTACGCGCCGTATGCGGTTGGTTTGTCTAATGCGCTGTCGTACCTGGTCATCAACGGATTTTTTTCAGCAGGCAAAACTATATTTTACAAACGATTCGAGCACCGGTGGGGTATT
Organism: Slackia faecicanis; assembly: GCF_003725295.1. Taxonomy (GTDB): domain Bacteria; phylum Actinomycetota; class Coriobacteriia; order Coriobacteriales; family Eggerthellaceae; genus Slackia; species Slackia faecicanis. The sequence goes on along the minus strand of NZ_QICB01000006.1, from coordinate 78,337 downwards.
ATCGCGCTATGTTCAGCGCGATGGCGTGGCGCCTTCGCTAGAGAGAACGGAGTGGATGCATGTCCAATGTCAGGGGTATTAAAGTCGTCGCTACCGCGGGCTTGTGTGCGGCATTGACGTTGACCGGTACGGGGGTCGCTTTCGCCGATCAAGATGCGGCAGGGCTGCCTGCTGCGTCCGAGGCGGGCCAGAACGTTTCTTCGAGCGATGCCGCCGGGCAGGTTAATGTTGTCTTGCCGGAAGGGGTAACCGCGGAATCGTTCACAGACGGCAATACTTGCGTGTTCAAGAATAAAGACGGGAATTTTGCATACAGCAAGACTCTTTCCGAGGCCTTGATCGAATACTACAAGGATGGCACCGAAGGCGAGGCTGTGCTGTACTGCAAGCCCGGTGCCGATCTTGGTTCCATGACTCATGCTCATGTTGCCGATAGCATCACCATTTGGGGCAATGGCGCCACGGTGACCGGGGGCGGCGAGCACGATATCGAAGTCGATACCGATCGGTATAGCCGCGAGACGGGGAAAAAGATTGCAGACAATAGTAGCGAACTCGCGTCGGATATAACCATCGAGGTTAACGACCTGAACGGAATCGCCCTTTGGGGACAACGCCATTCCGCATATAAAATCACTGCTAAGTTCAACAACTGCAAAGACATGCAGCGTGTCTATATTTCGGGCACGTCCGGCGAAAACGTCATCGAACTTAACAACTGTTCTTATGATGGCGAAAAGTGGGGATATCAAGACACCGCCATCTACACGAATGCTGTTGGTTCGGTGACGGTCAGGAATACCGAGTTCAAGAACATGGCTCTCGCTCTCAATCTGAACAATAAGAGTGCGGGCCATCAGGCCATTACGGTGGAAGACTGCGTGTTCACGAACTGCGGCACCGAGGAATTGGTAAAAAAGTTGGCAGAAGCTCCGGTCAATCCGAATAAGGAAGTCGGAACATATGCGGCCCCGATTCGCGTTCTCGATACGGTCGATGGAAGCACGTCTGATCTTACGGTGAAGAATGCGACCTTCGATTACACGGACGGAAATTCGCCGACCGTCAATGGCGACATCCTGCTTGGCGAAGGTCGTAAGGGAAAGAACGCGTCCATGCCGAAGTTGACCATTTCGGGCACCGAGGCTTCCGTGTCTCTGCAATCTCCCGGCTTCCACGGCGTGTCCGGAATCGATTGGAGCAAGGGCCAGACCGTGCCCGTCGCAAAGGAGGACACGGAGGTAAGCACCGGCCACGTGGCGACGGTCGAGTCCAACGGCGCCGAGACTCCGTATTTCACTTTTGCCGAGGCGATCAAGAACGCTAAGGCGGGCGATACGGTGAAGCTGCTGAACGACGTGACCGTAGGCTCCTGGAACCAGATTTGGAATGTCTCGGGCATTACCGTCAATGGCGGCGGTCACACCTTGAAGGTGGATGCAATCGAGAGCCTCGACAACCATAACGCCCTCGTTCAGTCCGATGGCGGAAATACGTTCAGCGACCTGGTCATCGACCTGAGTGCGATTCCGAACGCATCGCCGTTCCCGTACCGCGCATTTTCTGCAGCGCCGGGAGATTCTTTCTCGAAGGTGACGATTAAGGGCAACAAGAACCTCTCGTTCGGCATTACGGTCGACGGCACCGATGCTGCGGATGAGGCCGTTTCTATCGATGGCTGCGTTTTCGACGGCATGGGATCGGCTGTTTACGATTCCGAGGAAGGAAAAGTCGACTCGCTTTCCATTAAGAACTGCGCCATCAAGAATTGCGATTACTCGGTGATTATGAAGTCTCCGAACGGCGTTTTCTCTGGCAATACCGTGGTCGGGGCCAAGGGCGCTGAAGGCAAGCTGAACGTTTGCGGCACTTCCGTGGCGGTATCCGGCAATACGTTCGACGGCGTGTACAGGCTTAAGTTCTACGCAGCTCCTGCGGCGTTCGAAAAGAATAAGATTTCCGCTGACTCCTATCTCGCAAAGAGCGACGACCTGGGAGACGCCAAGGTCGATGTTTCCAAGAACTTCTGGGGCGGCGAAGCGCCGAGCGCCACGCAGATTCCCGACGGCATGAAGGCGAATGTCGAAGGTGCCGATGTCTATTACGTTCGCGACACCATGCTCGATAGCGACTTGAACACGTATGTTCCGCCCACGGGCGGCGGCACCGTCACCCCCGGCGACAAGACCGAGGTCGAGCACAATGCCGACGGCTCCACCACCACGACCGTGACCAAGCCCGACGGCTCGCAGACGGTCACGCACGAGACGGCGAGCGGCACCGAGTCCGTCGTGTCGAAGGACGAAAGCGGCAACGTCGTCTCCGCCGAGGTTTCCGTTTCCGACAAGGACGCCGAGTCCGGCGCGGTCGAGCTTCCGATCGCCGGCGTGGAATCCGTCGCCGACGCCGCCGATGCGCTCGAGGTCGAGGTCAAGGTGCCCGCGAGCGTGACCCCCGACAAGCCCGTCAAGGTGACCGTCCCCGTGGCGAAGGCCGAGGGCGACGGGCCCAACTACGGACTCGTGGTATTCGCGGTCGACGCGGACGGCAACGAGACGGTGCTGCCCAAGTCCGCCGTGGACGCGAGCGGCAACGTCGTGTTCGAGGCGGAGGGCGACGTCACGGTCAAGGTGGTCGACAACGCCAAGGCCATGCCCGACGTGAAGGATTCCGACTGGTTCGCGGGCGACGTGGTCGACTTCGCCACGGCGCGCGGAATCATCAACGGCGTCCCCCAGGCCGACGGCACGTTCGAATTCCAGGGCGATGCGGGCACCAGCCGCGCCATGTTCGTGATGATGCTCCACAACCTGGAGCTGAACCCCGCTCCCGTTTCGGGCGAGTCCCTCGACGACGTCGCGTCCTCCGATTGGTTCGCCGACGCCGCGGCATGGGCCGTGGAGGCGGGCGTCCTCGAAGGCATCGAGACCGATTCCGGCCACGTGTTCCGCGGCGAAAGCCCCGTGACCCGCGAGCAGGTCGCCGTGTTCCTGATGCGCTACGCGGACTATCTGGGCATGGACGTGTCCGCCCGCGCCGAGATTTCGTCTCCCGACGCCGCCGAGGTGTCCGATTGGGCCCGCGAGGCGATGAGCTGGGCCGTGGCCGAGGAGATCTTCAAGGGCGACGGCGTGACCGGCGAGCTGAACCCGACCGACGGCGCCACCCGCGCCGAGCTCGCCACGGTGCTCATGCGCTTCATCGTGGGTATGTACGCATAGGTGCTGCCAGACAGGGCAGTGGTTTCATGAGCGAAGGCGGGCTCGTTCCGCCTTCGCGCTCAAAAGCTTGATACCCGCCTGATGCCTTTTGCACGAACAAGAAATCGCCAGTCGCAAAGTAATGCGGCTGGCGATTTCTTGTGTGGGGCGGATGTTCGATGCGGCAGTGATTTGCTGCGCTGCCAGGCGAGGGCTCAGGTCGCATTCGGCAAAGACGGCGGCCTGTCGGCGAGGTTTTTAGCGTCGGAACATGGGGGAGGGCCGCCTTGCGCCCGGCGAAAAACGCCGCCGTTTAATCGTTCACAGTGGCTGCGCCTATTCTCGCATCGGACTGCGGTCCTACCACGTGCTCCAGAAATCCTGGATCAGATCCTGCCTGTTGGCGTGGCCGGTTTTGCGCAGGATGTTGTGCACGTGCACCTTCGCGGTGCTCGGCGCCACGCCCATGGTGGACGCGATGTTCTGGTTGTCCAATCCGGTCAAAACCAGGCGCAGCACTTCCTGCTCGCGCTTGGACAGCTTGTGCTTCTTGCCGTAGATCTCCAGGTTGCCGTCGATCATCGATTCCACGCGTTTGTCGTTGTTGCGTACGGGCGGGTGCTCGTAGCGCAGCGAAAGCGCGCGGTATGCGCTGGTGCACGCCACGGCGGCGCAAACCAGCATAAGCGCTTCTTCCATATAGTTGCGCTCGGCCGAGAACAGCAGGAACGCCTCGCTTTGCGGCGCCAGCAAGAAGCCGTAGACGTCCTCGAGGATGAACCCGATGCCGAACGCCCAAAGCACCGCGTAGAAAAGACGGTAGCGCTTCATGCGGGTGCGCTCGGTTTCGTCGCGCGTGGAAAGATAGCGCGCGCCCAGGAAGGCGAGCGTCCACACGAACAGTGCCGCGCGCATGGCGTAGAACGCGAAGCGGGCCATGGGCTCGCCTTGCTCGAGAAGCAAGGTTGCCAGGCTGCCCGCCACGAACAGCACGCCCGGCGCGAACAGCAGCGCCTTGCGTTTCTCCCCGACGAAATCGCACGCCAAAAGCCAGACCGACACGAAGATGCCGCATCCGGACACGATGGACGCGAACGAGCGCAGCACAAGATAGACGCGTTCGCCCGCAGGATCCAGGTTCATGGCGAGCGATACGAAGCTGTCTTGGAACACCAGCGTGACGTCGAAGAAATAGAACAGAAACGCCCAGAAGGCGTAGAGAAACGTCCGGCGCCTCGATACCAAATAGACCGAAAGGCACGCCGCGGCCGCCAGCACGGATACAAGCTGGACGACGAGAACAGAATAGAATTGCGCGAGCCCCATGGGCACCTTCGCTATCCATGCGGACGATTGGTTTTTCCGTATAGTACCTTATGCGCCCAGGATTGCTTTGCGAAACGCCGCTTATAGCATATACGCACATGTTCCCTCCGGCGCGCCCGCGCTTTTCGGTGTTCGGCGCTGCGCCTTTCATCAGGGGTTTAATGCCGGTTTAGGCGGTTTAGGCGCGTATCTACACCGCATTTCTACCCGGCTCTATACGCGCTTTATACCTTTTCAGCAGGCAACGGCACGGAGACAATCTTTTTCGCAAAGTCATTCGCCGCCTCAGACGAGGTATGGCGGTGCGTGCGGGCTTCGGCCCGCGAGAGAGGACGCGCCGCCATGGCTCGCACGACTTGCCTTGCGAAATGAACTCGAACCGCGCTTCGCTCAGGCAGGTCTTCGCGATTCCGGCCGCCCCGCTCATCGGGCGCGGCCGGTTTTTTCGTCGGAGCGGCCTCCATCGACGAAGGAGGAAAATCCGTATGGAGGATAAGAAGAAGGGTATCGGGCTGTTCGGCCTGATCGGCATGGTGATTTCGTCGTGCATCGGCTCCGGCGTCTTCGCCATCACCGGCCAGATCGCCCAGGTGGCGTCTCCCGGCGCCGCTCTGATCGCGTGGCTGGTCGTCGGCGTCGGCTTCCTGATGCTGGCCTACTCGCTGAACAATCTGGTGGCCAAGCGCCCCGACCTGCACGGCGTGTTCACCTACGCCGAGGAGGGCTTCGGCCCGCTGGCCGGCTTCCTGTCCGGCTGGGGTTACTGGCTGTCCGCGTGGCTCGGCAACGTTGCCTTCGCCACGATGATGATGTCCACGCTGGGCTACTTCTTCCCCGCGTTCCTGCCGGGCAACACCGTGCCCTGCATCCTGATCGCATCCGTGGTTATGTGGCTGCTCACGCTGCTCGTCATCCGCGGCGTCGAGAGCGCTTCCTTCCTGAACGCTATCGTCATGGTGTGCAAGGTCGCCGCTATCGGCATCTTCATCGTGTTCTCCGTCTTCCTGTTCAACGCCGGCGTCTTCACCGCCGACTTCTGGGGCACGCTGTATAACAACGCCGTTGCCATGGGCGAGATGGGCACCGAGGCCGTGGGCCTTGGCAACATCGGCTCTCAGGTCATGAATTGTATGATCATCATGATGTGGGTCTTCATCGGCATCGAGGGCGCGACGGTCGTGTCTTCCCGCGCCGAGAAGAAGTCCGACGTGGGCAAGGCAACCGTTATCGGCCTGGTCTGCCTGCTGCTGATCTACATCGGCGCTTCCGTTCTGCCGTACGGCTACATGCCCTACACCGAGATCGCTGCGCTCGATTACCCCGCAATGCTCTACGTCTTCGACGACATGGCTCCCGGCTGGGGCGGCGCGTTCATCTCGATCGCGATCATCATCTCCGTTCTGGGCGCGTGGCTTTCGTTTACCATCCTGCCTGCCGAGACCACCTCTGAGATGGCCGAGCACAAGCTGCTCCCCGCTTCTTGGGGCAAGCTCAACGACAAGAACTCCCCGCAGTTCAGCCTTCTGATCGTGGGCGCCTGCACCCAGGTCTTCATGCTCACCCTGCTGCTGACCCAGGACGCTTACAACTTCGCGTTCTCCATGTGCACCGTCGCTATCGTCGTCACGTGGGCTCTCGCCGCGGCCTACCAGGTGAAGTTCTCCGCCGGCCGTCGCGAATGGGGCCAGCTGGCCATCGGCGCTGTGGCCGTCGCCTTCCAGGTCATCGCCGTTCTGTTCAACGGCTGGTCGTTCCTGCTGCTGACCTGCGTCGGCTACATTCCCGGCTTCTTCGTGTACGCCAAGGCCCGCAAGGACCAGGGTCTGGCTCTGACCAAGGGCGAGAAGATCGTCATGGCCGTCATCGTGGCCCTGGGCGTTCTTGCTCTGGTGCTGCTCGCCATGGGCGTCATCACCTTCTAAACTGCTGAGGCGGACCATCGGCGTTCCTGCATTGCCGACGGTCCGCCTTGATTGTTCGATGCACATGCGGAAGGGGCCGCGGTGCGGCTTTCGCAGCCGGCTCCTGTGCAGCCCGGCCTCTTCCGCTGAACGAAAAGGACCCGCCGCATGCGGGCCCGCACGGGGGAGGCATACGATGCATATCAAAACGATCGGCGTCGAAGACTGGTTGAACGTGTGGGAGAAAAGCGCGACCTACGACATAGCGCAGTCCACGATTTCTTCGATGACCATGGACGAGATCTTGGCCCTGGACGGCGAAGAGGGCGCGACGTTTTACGAGCGCCTGGGCCGCGAGAAGATGAACTACGGTTGGATCGAGGGTTCGCCCGACTTCAAGGCCGAAGTGGCCAAGCTCTACCGCAACGTCGACCCCGACAACATCCTTCAGACCAACGGCGCGACGGGCGCTAACCTGCTCGCCCTGATGGCCCTGGTGGAACCCGGCGATCACGTGATCGCCGAATACCCGACCTATCAGCCGCTGTACGAGATTCCTCGTACGCTCGGCGCCGAGGTCGAATACTGGCGGATTCGCGAGGAGAACGGCTGGAACCCCGATATCGAGGACCTCAAGAAGCTCGTTCGCCCCGATACCAAGCTGATCTGCATCAACAACGCTAGCAATCCGCTGGGAACGGTGCTGCCCGCAGAGACGCTCGAGCAGATCGCGGAAATCGCCGCGTCGGTGGGCGCCTACGTGCTCTCCGACGAAGTGTACCTGCCGCTGCAGGATACCGAATCGTTCGTTTCCATGGCCGACCTGTACGACAAGGCCGTGGTGTCCAACAGCCTGTCGAAGACCTATTCGGTTCCCGGCGTGCGCATCGGTTGGACGGTGTCGAACAAGGAAGTGGCCGACCGCTTCCGCGTATACCGCGACTACACGATGATCTGCGACGGCGTGTTCAACGACGCGCTGGCCGTGCACGTGTTGCGCAACCGCGACAAGGTGCTCGACCGCAATCGCAAGATCGTGTTCAGCAACCTGGCCATCGCCCAGGAATGGGTGGATAGCGAGCCCCGCGTTTCGTGGGTGCCGCCGAAAGCCGTTTCCACGTCCTATATCAAGCTCGACATTCCGATCGATGACGAGGAATTCTGCAAGCGCCTGCTTGCCGAGCAGGGCGTCCTGCTTGTGCCAGGCAGCCGTTTCGAGCTGCCGTGCGGCGCGCGTCTGGGATACTGCGCGCCCGAGGCGACGCTTCGCGAGGGCCTGAAGCGCCTGAGCGCCGCGTTGCGCCGGTTCGATTAAGCCGGGCGGCCCGCTTCGCGCGGGCGTGCCCCATGCGGCTTCGTGCCGCGCTTCTTTCATCCATTCGAAGGATCCGCTCTCTTACCGGAGCCCCCTTTCGTGGAGGCCGGAATGCCCCATTTGTTCCGGCCGATCTGATACAGAAAAGCAGCCTGCGGTGTGGTGTCGCAGGCTGCTTTTCGTTTATGCGGAAGCGTTCGCGCCGAAGGGCCGCGAACGCAGACGGCCCCCGAGCTGCTGTGTCGCAGGGCAGCTCGGGGGCCGTTTTTGCGCAAACACGCATGCGGCGTTTCGCGGGGCCTCTGTCGCGGAGGGGCCGAGGCGTCTTACGCCGCCACGAACGTGAGGTCGTTTTTCTGGCGATGGCGGTCCATGATGCGGCGCTCGAGTTCTTGCAAGGTGGGCGGTGTCCACGAGATGGCGTTGGCGCCCGCATCGATGGTGCTCAGGATGGATTCGTCGGTCGATCCGCCGCTTGCCATGATGGGCATAGCGGGGAAGGCGCGGCGGATGTCGGCCACCACGCGGGGGGTTTCTTTCGCGGCCGCCACGTTGACGATGCGCGCGCCCGCGGCGATCTGGTCGAAGGCCATGGCGTCGAGCTTGGTGACGGTGACCACGATCGGCACGTCGACGCGCTCGGCCATGCGAGCGATGGTGTTGGGGTCGGTCGAGGCGTTCACGACCACGCCCGCCACGCCCTGCATGTCGGAATGCACGGCAAGGTCGATCGCGCGTTGGCCCGTGGTGACCGCGCCGCCCACGCCCGTGAGCACGGGCATTTCGGCGGCGGACAGCAGCGCCTGGGTGATGGCGGGCTGGCAGGTGAAAGGATAGACGGCCAGCACGGCGCCGGCGTTGCTGTTGCGGATGATCGCGATATCGGTAGAGAAGATGAGCGATTTCACGCAATGCCCGTAGAGGGAGATTCCACTGCACTGCTCGATGGCTTCGGGGACCTGGATCCCTACATTTCGCAAGGTTCCTTCTACAACGAACGGATCGGTCTGGGGCATGCCGCTCACCTCCTGTCTGATGATTTCGTGACAGGATGCATTGTAGGTATGCAGGTTGCGTGCAGGTGATGCCATCGCCGAGCGTTACCGATCCGACACCGAGGTTTTCCTGGGATTTTGCAGAAACGGCCCCGGCTCGCCCTGTTGTGGCGCATAGTTCGCGCTCCGGGCTCGAGAAGTTGCACGCGGTGCCGTTCGGGCCGTCGGCGGCGTTCGCGGATGAAAACGATCGCTGGTAAATCCGCCGCGCGCTTTCGCATGCGCTTGTGTGATAGTGGCATCGAAACCATGCGGCCGCACGCAAGGGGCATGACGGCCGCGTCTGCCGACGATATTCGAAAGGGGAATGACGCATGCAGGTCATCGAAGAACAGGTCTACGCGTTTTCCAAGGACAACTCGCCGTGCGCCACGGCGAAACCGGGCGAGCTTCTGAAGTTCGTCACGAAGGATTGCTTCAGCAACCGCATTCCTGACGAGAGCACCACCATGGCCGATCTTGATTACACGTACGGATTCGCCAATCCGGCCGCAGGCCCCGTATACATCGAAGGCGCCGAGCCCGGCGACGTGCTGGTGGTGGATATTTACGAAATCGATGTGGCCGACGAAGGCACTGTGGCCACCGATGACCATTGCGGCCCGCTGTTCGAAGGAACCGACTATCGTACGAAGAAGGTCAAGATCGTCGACGGCATGGCCGATTTCAACGGCGTGAAGTTCCCGATCGATCCCATGGTGGGCGTGATCGGCACGGCGCCCGACGGCGACGACGTGATCGACGGCTTCGTAGGCGCTCACGGCGGCAATATGGATAACAAGCTCATCACCCGCGGCGCGCGCCTGTATTTCCCCGTGCGCGTGCCTGGCGCCCTGCTGCAGATGGGCGACGTGCACGCCGCCATGGGCGACGGCGAGCTGTGCGGCACCGGCATCGAGATTCCCGCGGAAATCACGGTGAAGGTGCAGCTGGTGAAGAACTTCGAGCTTCATTGGCCCGTGCTCGAGACCAAGGACAAGTGGTACGTCAACGCCAGCGCCCCGAAATATGACGAGGCCCTGATGAACGGATCCAAGGAAATGCAGCGCTTGCTGATGGCCGTGACCGGCTGGGACGCGGTGGAAACCTATATGTATATGTCCATCCGCTCCGACGTCGAAATCAGCCAGGGCTGCGAGCCGTGCGAGGTGCAGCTGTCGCTGCGCATCGGCACGCCGAAATTGCCGCAGTTCGCGCCGCTTGTTCCGCGTCCGTAAACGAGGTCGCGAAACCGTGTGGAAAAGGGGCGGCGAAGGCACCGTTTGCCGCCCCTGAACAGCCGTTTGCCGTTCTTGTTCCGTGAGCGTTTTTTACCGCCGTTTCTGATGTCGCTTTAGCGCGGTGCAGTGATAAACTTCACGGCATCGACAAAATCAGACAAGACCGAAGCCGGATGATTCCCGCGTGGCATCCGGCTTCGATCGCGCCTGATGAAAGCATGTCTTCGGAAATGAAAGAGGTGTCAAATGGCAGAGACCGAAGCAAAGGCCAAGGGCGCGAACGCATCGCTCGAGCAATTCGGCTACAAGCAGGAATTGCGCCGCGGCATGGGTCTTTGGGACGTCGTTCTGTACGGCGTTCTGTTCATGGTCATCATCGCCCCGCATTCGATCTGGGGCCTGGTGCAGCAGCAGGGCTTGGGCATGTCTACCCTGGTCTACCTGGTCGGTTTCGTGGCGATCGGATTCACGGCTTTGAGCTATGTTCGCATGAGCGGCAGGTTCCCCATTGCGGGCTCGGTGTATTCCTACGTGCAGCGCGGCCTGAACCCCCATGCGGGCTTCATGTCCGGCTGGCTGATCCTGCTTGACTACTGCATCACCCCGGCGCTGCTCTACACCATGGTGGCGAACTGGGGCGTCATGCTTGTTCCTGGAAGCCCCTGGTGGCTGTGGGTCATCGTGTTCGTAGCCTTCAACACGTTCGTCAATATCCGCGGCGTTTCGCTGACCCGCGGCATCGACTTCGTCATCTTCGCCGTTGAAATCATCGCAGTCATCGCCTTCGTTGCCCTGGGTTGCAACTTCATCCTGGGCGGCGGCGGCACGGGCGAGTTCAATATGGACCCCGTGTGGCAGCCTGAAGAGGTCACCCCGAGCTTCCTGGCCGCAGGCATCTCCATCGCGGCCCTGAACTTCCTCGGCTTCGACGGCATCTCTACGCTGGCCGAAGAGACCGAGCGCCCCGAGAAAAACATCGGTCGCGGCATCCTGATCGCCTTGGGCATCATCATCGTGTGCTTCGTCGCCCAGACCTATATCGCCTCGTTGGTCCAGCCCGACTGGGCTTCCTGGTCCGAGGAGCACGCCAACAACGCGTTCTTCTACGGCTGCCAGCTTATCGGCGGCGATATCTTCATGAAGATCATGCTGGTCATCAACATCGTGGCCATCGGCATTGCCAACATCATGAACGCGCAGCTCGCCGCCTCGCGCCTGCTGTACTCCATGGGCCGCGACAAGGTTATCCCGAGCATCTTCGGCAAGGTTCATCCCAAGTACAAGACCCCCTGGGTCGGTTCGATCTTCATCGGCGTCGTCGCGCTGGTGCTCGTCGCCATCCTGGGCATGGCCGATCTTGCCACGCTGGTCAACTTCGGCGCCCTGGCATCGTTCATCATGCTGAACTTCTCGGTGTTCTGGTTCTTCTTCATCAAGGAGGGCAAGCGCAAGACGTTCGGCGACTGGGTCAAATATTTGATCTGCCCCTGGATCGGCATCATCATCCTGGCCTACGTGTTCACCGGCTTCCAGACCATGACCTACATCATGGGCATCACCTGGTTCGTCATCGGCTTCATCATCCTGGTGGTGAAATCGAAGGGCTTCAAGGAGGTTCCCGAGGCGTTCAAGCATCTTGATGTGTAACGCGTCGAAGCACGTTTGAACAAACGCATACACGCGCCGCAAGGCCCGCCGCGATCGAACGGCGGGCCTTGCTTGTTTTCGGCAAAAAATGTGCAGAAAATTGCGATAGGGCGACATCGCGAGGGTTTTTCGGGCCGCCCGTCACCTGAGCTCGCCGCGGCGGTTTATTGCGCCGTCTCGCGGCGGCTTCTGTCGGCTTCGCCGCTTTCGGCCAGGTCGATCAGCTCCTGCTGCGAGTGCACGTCGAGCTTTTTGTAGATGCGCTTCACATGCGTCTTTACGGTGTTGCGCGATATGACGAAGTGCTCCTGGATGAAGCCCACGTTGCGTCCGTGGGCCATGCAAAGAAAGATCTCGGTCTCGCGCTCCGTCAGGCCGTGCGCCTTTCCGATTGCCGTGCATTTCTCGTCGAACGATTCTTCGCGCTTCTCTTCGCAGGTGGGAACGCGCGGGGTTTCCACGGCGTTGATCGTCTGCTCGAAGCTGAAGCCCCTGAAGCCCAGCCAGAGGAATGCGACGAACACGAACAGGGCGCAGGCGGTGATGGCCTGGGCTTCTTGGCCGCCCAAAGGCATCATGTCGTTAACGGCATGGCCCGCCACGGCACCCACGATGGTGCCCAGGGCGCGCGCGGCGTTGGCCAGGCCCAAGGCGATCATGAGCGCGAAGGGGTTCTGCTTGCCGATCGCGGCCACGGTCATCCACAGAAGAATGTCGAAGCAGTTGCGGCCGATGCGCAGCAAGGCGTTGGCCGTCGCGGCGTCGCCCTCGAACGTGAACGGCGCCGCCAGAAAGCCCGCGATGACCAGCAGCACCGAAAACGAAAACAGCGCGTCTTCGCCGCCCGGCTTGCGCACGAGCGCGATCGTCACGGCGACGGCAAGAAGCACCGCCCATTCTACGGGGCTGATGTTGGGCGCGTTGCCCACTTCGTTGAAGGTGAGAGCATAGCCCGAGGCGATGCTGAACACCAGAATGCAGGCGAACAGCGCGTTGGTGGGCTTGAGGAATGCGCGCGGGTGGGATATCTCGAGGTCAGATGGCGACGAGGCATGCTGCATGCGCGTCATGAATCCTGATGCGGGCGCCCACGACAGGGCGAGCGCCGCAAGGGGGAGCGCCGCCATGGCCGCCAATCCCGCTTCGAGCGGCAGAATGCCGATCAGCTGCTCGACCAGGTCGCTTGCGGCGATGCCGAAGGCCGCGGCCAGCGCGGTGTGGCGCGATGTGGGCAGCAGGCAGATGGCAAGGCCGTAGAACACGACGGCCCAGATGTGGCCCAATTCGAAGAACAGGATGCCCGCCGTGGCCATGGCGGTCGATTGCAAAACGACGGCGGCGTAGAGCAGCGCCGTCGAGCTTGCCGTGGCCACCGCGCTCACGGCGGCGACGGTCTTCGCGTCGAGCAGGGCGGGGCGTTTGCTCGCCAGTACGGCCACGCCTATATAGAGCAGCGCGCGGGCGGCCGTGTCGATTTCTCTTCCGATGGGGAAGAACTCCGCGAAGCGCGGAAATAGCACGCTGTTTTGGATCCAGCCGTACACGCCCATGAGCACCACGGCGGCAAGGGCGCATGCGAATGCCCGCTTTCCCTTGATGTTTCGCATCGGATATCCCCTCCTGTTATCCACGGACCATTGTATGGGTTTTTCGGCCGCACCAGGGGTCCCATTCGGGCTCCCATGCAAGATACCCCCGTCGGGGTGACGCGCTTCATCAGGCATTTCTTGGAGAATGCCCCTGGCAGGGGAAGTGACGCCGCGGCTTTCGGGCCTTAAGGTGGGGCGAGTTTCGCGACGGCTTTCCGTTCGCCGTTCGCACGAAACGCGTCCGGCTTCGGCGCGCCTGCGATGCATTCGACATGGCGGCGGGCGCCGGATGCGCGAGGCGTGCGAGCGGCGGACGGGCGGAAAACAAGGGCCGCTTCGCCGTTGCGGGGGAAGAACGTCAAGGAGGGATCCGGTATGACAGCAGAAGTATCTCGTCGCGGCTTTCTGGCAGGCATGGCTGGCGTAGGCGCTTTGGCCGCCGCAGGCCTTGCGGGCTGCGCGCCGTCGAAGGCCGAAGGCGCGAAGGAGGCCGCGCCCGAGGGGGCACAGACCGGCGCCGATACGGCCGATTGGCTGGGGCAGGCCCCCGAAATCGCCGACATCGCCGAAACCAAGGAATGCGACCTGTTGATCGTGGGCGCGGGCAACGGCGGCATGGCCGCGGCCGCCTATGCGGCCGACCGGGGCATCGACTTCATGGTGTGCGAGGGCAGCACGCAGGTCGGCGCCACGCGCCATTGGTTCGCGGCGCTCGACACGCCTCCGTTCGCCGATCGCGAGCCGGTCGATCGCCAGCGCCTCATGGGCGAAATTGTCCGCTATTCGTCGGGCAACTGCGACCAGCGCTTGATCAAGATGTGGATGGACGAGTCCGCCGACATGTTCGCCTTCGTCGACGGGATCATGAGCGCCGCCGGCGCGGTGGTGATCGCCGACGAGAACGACATGCCGGGCGGCATGGGCGGCACGTCGTTTTACACGCCGCCGTTCGAGCATCACTATGCCGACGAAAACGGCGACCGCAAAGGCATCGAAGAGCGCAATGTGCTGTTCGAGAAGCACATCAACGAAGCGGGATACGAGGTTTCCTACGGCCACTTGCTGGCGAAGCTCGTGCGCGAGGAAGGCGGCCGCGTGACCGGCGCCATCTTCGAGACCGAGAACGGCTATGTGCAGGTGAACGCCAAGAAGGGCGTCATGCTCGCCACCGGCGGCTATGCGGCCAACCCCGCCATGGTGAAGGCGCTTTCTCCCGTCACGGCGCAAAGCGTCACGGCGTTGGGCTACAACCAGAATAATAAGGGCATGGGTATCAAGGCCGCCATGTGGGCGGGCGCCGCCAAAGACCTTACCAGCGCCACGATGATCTTCGACCGCGGCCTGGTGGCTCCGGGGACGCCGGCCGGCTACACGCCCGAAAGCATCGAGGCGGGCGATCCGCAGTTCCCGAGCAACGGCCAGTTCAACCCCGGCACGCAGCCGTTTTTGAAGGTGAATATGGCGGGCGAGCGTTTCGCCAACGAATCGGCCGACTACGACTATCTGCCGCATGCCGCCGCCCAGCAGCCGAACGGCACCTACATCTCGGTGTGGGACGGCAATTTCGGCGAGGACGTGCAGCGCTTCCACACGCTGGGCTGCTCGGCTGGAACGCGTATGGGCGTGCAGGCGTTCAAGAAGGAAGACGGTTCCTACGACCTGGACGGATACTTCCAGAAGCAGCTCGAAGACGGCCGCCTGCAGAAGGCCGACACGCTCGAGGAGCTGGCCGAAAAGCTGGGCTTCGACGCCGAGGCGAAAAAGACCTTCCTGGCCACGTGCGAGCGCTATAACGAGCTCTACGACGCCCAGGAAGACACCGACTTCTTCAAGGAGGCTTACCGCCTGTCCGAGCTGCGCACGCCGCCGTTTTTCGGCGCCACGCTGGGAGGCACGCTGCTGACCACTATCGACGGCATCCGCATTAATGCCGACTGCCAGGCGCTCGACACGCAGGGCCACGTGATCGACGGTCTTTTCGCCGTGGGCGATTGCTCGGGCAGCGTGTTCAGCGGAAACTACCCCGACCAGCTGCACGGCTTCGCCTGCGGCCGCACGATGACCGAGGCTCTTCACGTGGTGAAGGTCGTCGCGGACATGTAGGTTTTTCGGCCGCCGCGTCATTTGCGGCGCGGCGGCGTGCCTTGTCGCTTCTATCGACTCCCGGAGCGCCGCCCCCCCCTCCTCCCTTCTTTCTTCTTGCGGTGCTCCATGCTTTCGGCGGGCTTTCGGGCCCGCTTTTTCGTTTTCTTCGTTTCCGGCGTGTTTCGCCGCCGCGCTGTTCCTGTGGATGCTCCCCGTTTCGCCCCTTGTTCGTCCTATATCGTTTGGCAGCGGCCCTCGGTACCGCTACCATGAATCAGGTTTGTGTTCGAATCGCGGGCGGGGCGCCGGCGAAGAAGGGGGAAACGGACGATGGCGGAAATCCTGGAAGCGGTTATGCTGATCTGCTTCGGCCTTTCGTGGCCGATGAATGCTTACAAGAGCTATAAGGCACGCACGGCGGCGGGCACCAGTTGGCAGTTCTTGATGCTTATCTCGCTGGGCTACGTGGCGGGCATCGGCGCGAAATTCTGCGCCGGTCTCATCAACTGGGTGTTGATCGTGTACTTCCTCAACCTGGCGTGCCTCGGCGTGAACTGGGCCGTGTATTTCCGCAACAAGAAGCTGGACAAGGATGCGGAAAAGAAGCTCGTTCGCGCATAGGTCGGACGTGCTTCCTACGGAATGGAAGGCGTGCGCGGTTTCTGCGGGCAAAGCGGCCGCGCACGCTGAAAGATGCCGGTGAATGTCGCTCTACGCGACATTTTTTTTGTTCACGGCATCTTGCCGAAATATCGCGGAAATCAGGGGTTTTCCATCGGGTTTTTTCACTATACTACGGGCGAAAAAGGCGGCATCGATCAGGGGAAGCGCCGCCGCGTTCCGCAAGGAGGAACCATGGAAGACAAGACCACGCCGATGGCTCCGCAGCCTTCTTCCGACGATGACCGCTCCGTCGCTTCTGATGCGCAGTCTCCCGAGAAAAACGGACCTGTCGACGGCTCTGTAGACGAGTCGGCCGAGCCTGCGGCTCCGAAGAGCGCGCCGGTTGAAGGTCCTGCGGCCCCGAAGGCCGCGCCGATCGAGGCTCCTGCCGCCCCGAAGGAATCTCCTGTGGAAGCGCCGGTCCAGCCCGAAGCCCCGAAGGCAGATCCCGCGTTCGCGCCGCAATCTCCTGCGGATCGCACAGATAAGCCGACGGAACCTGCAGCTCCGAAGAGCGCGCCTGATGCGGCTTCGGCCGCGCCCGCCGAAGCGCCGACTCGACCCGCAGCTCCGAAAACGGCTCCGGTCGAGTCGACCGCAGCTCCCGTCCAGCCTACGGCTTCTGCCGCAGCGCCCGTGCCGCCGGCCCCGAAGGCGCCGGTCGCTCCGCAGGCGGCCGCTGCCGCTCCTGCGTCTGCGCCCGCTGCCTCGCCGACGCAGCCCATGGGAGCCCCCGCGCAGCCGGGCGGCCCCGCGCCCCAGCCCGCTGCCGCGCCTATGGGCGCCTATCCGCCGCCCCCGGCGCCGAATGCTCCCGTCAGCAATAGCAACAAGGCGACGGTTGCCTTGGTCTGCGGCATTCTGGCGATCGTGTTTTCATTCATTCCGATCGCCGGCATTATCTTGGGCATCGTAGCCATTGTCTTCGCCGGCAAGGCCACGCGCATGTTCGGCCATAGCGGCAAGGCTACGGGCGGCAAGGTCTGCGGCATCCTGGGTATTGTGTTCTCGGTACTGATGATCGTGTTCACGGTGGCCGTGATGATGTTCGGCTACAGCGTGGCGTCGTCGATCGATGAGGCTTATGAAGACGCGCCCGCATACGTTTCGTCTTCGAACGAATCGTCCAGCTGGTCTTCGGCGGCCGACGCGATCGATATGGACAAGGATCAGCAGGCCGTATACGACCAGGTCACCGTGCTTTTCGATGGCATCGTCGCGAAGGATGCGAAGTTCAAGGACGAGCTTTCCGAAGAATACGGCGAATCCTTCGAGCAGAATTTCGGAGCCACGTATGCTGAAATGGGCATCGATCCCGCAGCGTTCGCCGAATGGGCTCTGACCGACTTCTCGTATGAAATCGACAGCGTTTTCGTCGAAGGCGACACGGCCACGGTGTATGTCGACACCACCGAGCGCGACACGTTCCAGTTCCTGATGAACTTCGGCGATGCCGTTGCGGCTTACAGCCAGACCATCGATGCGGGCACGGTGTCCGATGTCGATGCCAAGGCGAAGGTGGCCGAGCTGTTCAACCAGACTATGGCCGAAACCGCCGAAACGACCACGTATTTCGCGGCGTTCGACTTCAAGAAGCAGGGCGATGCCTGGGTGATCGACGAAGAATCCGCCGAGGAAGAATTCGACTACATGTTCGGCACGTTCTAAGACATATCCGTCCGATCGGGCGGCCGAAGGGGAGGGCGCATCGTTTGCGCCCTCCGTGCGTTTTCGGGGCCGGTGCGAAGCCGGCCAGGCGGCGCGTTAGAGGCTTTCGGCTTGATACTCGCGCATCAGCGCGGCGAATGCCGGCAGCGCGCCGTCGATGACCGCACGGTCGACGCAATAGCCGATGCGCACCCATCCTTCGATACCGAAGCTGTCGCTGGGCACCACCAGCAGCTCGTGCTTCTTGGCGCGTTCGGAGAAGGCCTTCGCGTCGGGTTCGAGCGCGCGCATCCACAGGTAGAACGCGCCTTGGGGCGCTACGCATTCGTAGCCGAGCTTGGCCAGGCCGTTATACAGCGCATCGCGGTTTTCGCGGTAGGCGTCGACATTGCAAGGCACGTCGACGCATTTCTCGATGACGCCCTGGAACAGCGTGGGCGCGCAGACGTAGCCGAGGGCCCTGCCCGCGCCGCATACGGCAGCGTAGACGTCGGCAGCATCGGCCGCCGCGGGCGGAACCAGCACGTAGCCGATGCGCTCGCCCGGCAGGCTGAGCGATTTCGAGTACGAATAGCACACTAGCGTGTTCTCGAAGAGCGTGGGAATGAAAGCCACGTTGGTGTCTCCGTAGACGATTTCGCGATACGGCTCGTCGGAAATCAGATAGATCGGATGGCCGTATTCGTCCTGCTTGCGCCGCAGCGTATTGGCGAGCTCCACCAGGTCGCATTCGGGATAGACGGCGCCGGTGGGATTGTTGGGCGAGTTCACGATCACGGCCTTGGTGCGTTCGGTGACGGCGTCTTCGATCGCCTGAATGTCGAGCTGGAAGCTGCCGATGCGCGCGGGCGTTTCCACGCAGACGCATCCGGCGTTCTCGATCCAGACGCGGTATTCGGGGAAGTACGGGGCGATCACCATGAATTCGTCGCCTGGCGCGCCAAGCGCGTTGATCGAGATAGAGATGGAAGCCGCCGCGCCCACCGTCATGTATAGGTTTTCGGCAGAATACGCGGTGCCGAACCTGTGGTTGAGCGATTCGGCGATCGCCCTGCGCACGCCGGGCGCGCCTGGAGCGGGCGTGTAGCCGTGCACCTGCTGAGCGGGCATTTCCAGCAATTCGAGAGCTGCCTTCTTCACGGCCTCGGGGGCGGCGACGCTGGGATTGCCCAGGCTGAAGTCGAAGACGTTTTCGGCGCCTATTTCTTCTTTGCGGGCGAGTCCGTACGCGAAAAGCTCGCGGATGGCAGACGGTTCGCTGCCCAGTTCGTACATGCGCTGATTGACCATGCTTCCCCCTCTGTTCTGGCAGGATGTCTTGTTTGAAGGGCACGAATCGAAGGCGCTTGCGGCGATCCTCTCCGATCGCGCGGTCCCCATTCCATTATGCACGGTATTTCCGGCCGAAGGTATTTCCCGAAGCGTATTTTTTCCCAGGTGGAGGGCGAATATCCTCCAGGCGCCCCGTGTGGTGCCGCGAAGGGCCGTTCGGCGTTCTCGATGCCGGTCTTCCGGGCGCTTTGCGCGCCGCGCCGAAGGGTCGTGAGCCGTCGGGCTTGCCTGGTTGCGCGGCGCGGGGCTTTTCGGCGTGCGAAGCGGCCGGCGGCTTCGTTCGGCGGCGTGCCGCCCGAGGTTGTCGTTGCTTGGCGCGCTTGAATCGCGGCGATGTGCGCCGCGCCGTTTCGCAGCGCCTTCGCGCATCTTTACAGCTCGGGTCGACCCATTCCGGCATAGTATGGGCCGATGCGTTTTCGCCGTGCGTTTCGGCGTGAGCGTGCGTAAAGGATTTGGTTGCGGCCTGCGGGGCTGCGTGTGAAGGATGGAATATGTTCGAATCGTTTTTTGGCGCTGCGGCGGGCACGGGATTCACGTTCGCGTGCACGGCGCTCGGTGCGGCCGCGGTGTTTCTGCTTCGCGGCAAAAAGGGCGGCGTTGCGCAGACGCTGTTTTTGGGCTTCGCCGCCGGCGTGATGATCGCGGCCAGCGTTTGGAGCCTGTTGATCCCCGCTATCGAAAAGGCTGAAGAGGCAGGGCAGATCGGTTGGGTTCCCGCGGCGGGCGGCTTCGTCTTGGGAGCGTTGTTCCTGTTCGTGCTGCATGCGCTGCTGCCCCATCTCAATATAGGCAAAGAGCGAGCTGAGGGCCTGCCGTCGCGCTGGGGGCGCTCGACGCTGCTGTTCACGGCTGTCACGCTGCACAACATTCCCGAAGGAATGAGCGTGGGCCTGCTGTTCGCCATGGCGGCGCAGCAGGGGGCCGACCCTGCGCTGTTCGGCATGGCCACGGCGCTTGCGTTGGGCATCGGCATCCAGAACATTCCCGAGGGCGCAGCGGTTTCGCTGCCGCTTGCGCAGGAGGGCATGAGCAGGCCGAAGGCGTTCGCCATGGGCGCGCTGTCGGGCCTGGCCGAGCCGGTGTTCGGCTGCCTGGTGGTGCTGGGCGTCGGGTTCATCACGCCGTACATGCCCTGGATGCTGGCGTTTTCCGCGGGCGCCATGATGTTCGTGGTGGTGGAGGAGCTTATTCCCGAGGCGCATCTGGGCGAGCACGCCAACTGGGGCACTGCCGGCGTCATGCTGGGTTTTCTGACCATGATGGTCCTCGACGTCGCGCTGGGCTAAGGCGGGCGGTACGGCCCGTTCTTCACGACGCTCGGCCGACGGCTCCGGTCGGGCTGCTTTCGCGTTTTCAGGCCCTCGCATCGAGGGCCTTTTTCGCGGCGCGCCTTTTCGGCCCCGCTCGTCATGAAGTTTGGAAAAAAGAGGCCTCTCAGGTCATTTTTTCGAGGTTCTGCTACAAAAGAGGCGGTGTCGAAGGGGTGCGGAGCGGTTGGGCTGCGGTTAACGGTGTGTTTTCAAGCGCGAACGGCGAATTTTCCGCAGGAGATGGCGCGCCCCGCTCGGTTTTCGTGCCAAACCTCGCATTTTTTGGCCGAGAAGGCCCGAAAAATCCAAAGTACGCAAAAGCGCGCGCCCGAACGAGGGCGCGCGGGACATTTCGCCGCCCCTCTCTCTTGCGCCGCGGGCTAGCTTCTGCGGGTTTGGATCAAGTGTCTGATCGCGTCGATCGCGTGCCCGCGAAACATGGCCCGGGGGCCTGCATAGGCCATGCACGTGCGTTGCCACGCGGCCTCGTCGGGCGCGTAGCAGTGATTCGAGCAGGTTTTGCACGATGGCCTGGGGTCGCGCGTGCACAGGGCTCGTCGTACTTCTCCGTAGCGGACATGGCGCGCGCAATCAGGGCAGAGGCGAGGTATCTTGCGCGCGGGATACGCGCCGGCTTCGGTGGCTTCGCTGCGAAACGGCACGCGCTGCGCGTCGTCGTGGTGGTCGGCGCAATAGATTTCCGCCATGCCTGCCAGCGTGACGATGTCGCGCGCGATGTCCTTGCGGCGAAACTTCTCGTGGATGCGTTCGCCCAGGCGTTCGTAGGCTCGATCGATGGCTTCTTCAGCGTTCATGTTCGTCCGTTTCGTATCGGGGGTCGCTAAAGGCTTGCGAACTCCAGGCATTTTTCCAGGTAGACCTTGTTGGCGATCGCCGTTGCGGCCGCGATCACCATTTTGCGTTCCAACGACAGCTCGTCGGCCTGCGCGATGCGTAGAGAAAACGCGAATCCGCTAGGGTCTTCGATCGCCCATTCGCTCAGATTGCGAGCGCTTGTCGTGCCGCAGAACAGCGAGCGCAGGCTTTCTTCGGCGGCCGTGCAGAAGAAGTCGTACGCGCGCTCGGTGGATGAAGCCGCCGCCTGCATGGCGAACAGCCTCTGGATATCGGCGATCGAGACGGAGCGCTTCATCAGGCAGATGAAGATGAGCAGCGCCACGTGTTCGCGCCCGTAGCGTTTCTGCGTGGGCACGGGGATGAGCTTCTGCTTGACGTAGTTGTTCACCATCGACGACGTGAGCAGTTTCTCGCCCTCGGGAAGCAAGGGGCGCAGCTGGTCGTCTACATACGTGAGCACTTGGTCCATGTATAGCTCGATGGCCGGTAGCTCGCGGTACCGGGGAAAATGCAGCGTTTGCACGAGCGCTTCGAAGTCGCGCATGGCGCGTTCGGAGGCGGTCGGGGTTTCTTCGGTGTTGTTCAAAGGTTCCATATGCGTAGCTTATCGTCGTTCGGGCGGTTTTCGCGATGGCCGAGAAGGACACCACGATGCTTTCTTGTAAACTTCACATTGCTTGATATGATATGAAGCATTACATAATCTGGTAATGAATACTAGATGCAGTCGAGGAAAAGGGATCGCATGGAAAAGGCCCAAAAAATCGCCGTGATCACCGATTCGTGCTCAGACGTTCCTGTCGAGCTTGCCGCCGAACTGGGTATTTATGTAGTTGCATTGCATATCAACTACCACGATGCGTCGTATCGAGACCGTGTGGATATCCAGCCCGACGAAGTGTACGCGCGTTTCTCCGAAGAAATCCCGCGTACATCCACGCCTTCTCCGTCCGACGTGGCCGAAGCCTTCGACACCATGGTGGCGGAAGGCGTGACCCATGTCATCGGCGTCACCATTTCCTCGGGCCTTTCCGGCACGTATAACCTGTTCAAAAGCGTCGCTACCGGCTATCGCGACCTGACGGTCGAAATCGTCGATACCAAGAGGATCGGCTTGGGCTCGGGCCTCACCGCGGTCGAGGCCGCTCGCTTGGCGAAGCAGGGCGTTCCGTTCGAGGAAATCATCGAGAGGGCCTATCGCTCCGCACAGTCCACCTATGCGTATTTTTGCGTGGACACCCTTGAATACCTGTACAAGGGCGGCCGCATCAGCAAGGCCGTGTACTCGATCGGCTCGGCGCTCGATGTGCGCCCCATCATTGCCTGCAACGACGAAGGCGTCTATGTTCCCGTGGCGAAGGCTCACGGACGCAAGGCCTCGCTGAAGAAGGCTCTTTCTATCGTGAAGAAGAAGGCGGCCGGCGCGAAGCGCTATCGTTTCGCGGTGGTGCATGGCGGCGCATACGAAGAGGCCCGCGAGTTGTTCGAACAGGGCTGCGAAGCCATGTCCGACGCCGAGGAATTCGTCTTCGAGCAGATTTCGCCCGCGCTTGTGGTTCATACCGGCCCCGGTCTTATCGGCATCGGCGTTCAGATTCTGGACTAAGCGTCTGTACGGATTCGTTCGCGAACCGCGGTGAAGACCATCTTTCATGCACTTGCAACGGCCCGCCGTTCGGCGGGTCGTTTTTCTTGTTATGATTCGGCCCGTTTTGCCTGCATGCGTTTTCTTGCGTCGTACAATGGCCGCATCGGAATGGGCGAGCCGCCTCGCGCGGCATTTCGGAAAGGAGCGTTTCAATGGACAAGAAGGTGTACGAGCTGATCAATGACCAGATCAACGCCGAACTCTACAGCGCATATCTGTACATGTCTTTTGCCGACTACTATGAGGAAGAGGGCCTGCAGGGCTACGCGAACTACTACATGATCCAGGCCGCCGAAGAGCGCGACCATGCTCTGATCTTCCGCAACTACCTGCATGACAACGGCGAGAAAATCAAGCTCGGCGCCATCGGTCAGCCTGATAAGGAGTTCACCGATTTCATGGGTCCGCTGGAGGCCGCAGGCGAGCACGAGCGCTACATCACCGCCCGTATCAACGCGATCTACGCCGCTGCGGCCGAGGTGAAGGATTATCGTTGCATGAAGTTCCTCGACTGGTTCATCGACGAGCAGATGGAAGAGGAAACCCACGCCGACGACATGATCACCAAGATGCGCCTGTTCGGTTCCGACGCCAAGGCGCTTTATGACCTGGACCGCGAGTACGCCTCTCGCGTCTACGTCACGCCCTCGCCGCTCGCCAACGCGTAAGCAGGCGAAAGGGGCGCATCGCTGCGCGGACCTGCGTCTGCGGGGCGGGCTGCCGTTCGGATGCGCGCGACGTGGCGCGCGGCCGAACGTGCGGGCGGGCCGTATGAAAACCCGTGCTGCCAAGGGCCGGCTCCGAATCTTTCCGGGGCCGGCCCTTTCGGTATGCCCGCCCGCCCGCCGCGCGTCTGCATCCGTCGCGACGATCGCACCGTTTGCGCCGCCTACGCCCGCCGCTGCGTCTCCATCGCCCGCGATGCTTCCGTGTGTCGTGCGCGGTGCCGGTTTTAGCGCACGTCGGCGGCGGGCGCCGCGATCGCCGCATGCCTTCGGCCCTTCGCTCGCGAGCCCTTGGCGCGGCGCTTCCGCTTCGTCATGGCCGCCTGCCCGCCGTTTGCGCTTCGGTGCGCATGGTGCGTTTTCTCTTGCCCGGTGCGCTTTTCATGTGCGCTGCGTTTCGCTGGGAGTACAATGGCGGAAACAGACGAAAGGAACGCCCATGACCGTCGGCCTCGGAGTCGATATCGTCGAAATAGAACGCATGAAAACCGTGCTTTCCCGCACGCCTGCGTTCGCGCGCCGGGCGTTCACGCCCGAAGAACGGGCCTACTGCGATGCCAAACCCAACCCCGCCGCCCATTACGCCGCCCGCTTCGCCGCCAAAGAGGCCGTCTGCAAGGCCCTCGGCACGGGCATTCTCGCCCACGGCGTGCGTATGACCGATGTGGAAGTGGTGCGCGATGGCCGCGGCAAGCCCGCGGTGGCGCTGCACGGCCGCGCAGCCGAAGCGGCTCGCGAACAGGGCGTGATCGAAGTCCCCCTTTCGCTGTCTTACACGCACAGCGTGGCGGTGGCCAACGCGGTCGTCATCACGCAAGATTCCAGGGTCGAGGGCGAAAAGCGCCGCGATATGAAGGCCGAACTGGCCAAACAATTCAAAGACGCGCGCGCCGTGCTGGACGACCTGGGGTCGCAGACAACCCGGCAGGTGGAGGCGATCGGCGCTTCGGGCGCTTCGTC
This sequence comes from Slackia faecicanis, assembly GCF_003725295.1. GTDB lineage: Bacteria > Actinomycetota > Coriobacteriia > Coriobacteriales > Eggerthellaceae > Slackia > Slackia faecicanis. The sequence continues at coordinate 53,832 of NZ_QICB01000006.1, read as the reverse complement.
CGACACCCCCGTTTCTCGGAAAGGCGGGTACTGACATGAAATCGATCACATCCAAGAAAGCGGCTCGCGCGCTGCCTACGCTTCGGGCCGACGTCAACAAATACACGCGCGGAGTCTGCGAGCTCGTGGTGGGAAGCGACCGCTTCGTCGGCGCCGCCGTTTTGGCGGTCTCGGCGGCCAACCGCATGGGCGCGGGCTACGTGAAGGCATATACGGGAGAAAAAGCCGCCGGCGTGCTGCATATCGTGCAGCCGTCGGCGGTCGTGCTTTCTACGGAGGAATTCTTCGAGGAAGAGCACGCGTCCACCGAATGCCGTCCTCGCGCCGTGGTGGCGGGCTGCGGCATGGCCGGCACCGATGACGATGTGCGTCGCGTGATCGACCTGCTGGTCCTTTGCAAGGCTCCCGTGCTGCTCGACGGCGGCGGCCTGCGCGCCCTGGCCTGCGAAGAGGGAGCGGCCGCGGCGCGCAAGCGCTTCGTCGAAGGCATTCCCACGGTGATCACCCCGCACGGCGGCGAGGCGCTGCGTCTGATGCGCTTTCTCGAGGAAAGCGCGCAGGACGTGCCCGACCCGGGCCGCCTGAAGCCCCAGGAGCTGGCCCTTGCGCTGGCTCGCGCGTTCGGCGTGGTCTGCGTGCTGAAAGGCCCCGATACCTTCATCGCCACGGGTGACGAAGAATCGGCGGGCGATGTGGCCGCCATGCTGCAGGGAACCCCGGCGCTTGCCAAGGCGGGAACGGGCGACATCCTTGCCGGCATGATCGGGGCGTTGCTTTGCCAAGGCGCCGACCCCTTCGACGCCTGTGCCGCCGGCACGTTTCTGCATGCGCGCGCCGGCATGCTGGCGGCGGTTGACCGCAGCGAGCTGTGCGTGACGGCGGAAGATGTTCTCGACCACGTGTCCGCGGCCACGGCCGCGCTGGAACGCAAGATTCGGAAAGAGGGAAACTGACATGAGCAATATTCGAATCGAGCTGATGGACTCGCGCGATGAGTTCAGGCCGGGCCGCAGCGGCGGCTCGGTGAACTGGATGCAGCTTCTTTCGGGCATCTTGCTGCTTGCATTCGGCGCCTTGTGCGTGTTCTGCCCTCTTGAAGTGCTTGTTGGGTTCAACGTCGTGGCGGCTGTTTTGGTGATAATCGCGGGCGGCATCAATGCGGCCGCCTATGTCAGGGCTCGCAACACCTTGTTCGAACAGAGCGGTTGGAGCTTGTTTTTCGCGGTCATGCTCATTTTGATAGGCGTCATGCTGATCATGTTTCCCATGGTGGGCGTGGCGTTCATGGGATGGGCGCTCGGTCTGGGCGCGCTTCTGTTCGGCGTGGTCCAGCTGGTGGCTGCCCGCAGGTTCTATGCGGTCGGCGCGGGTATCGGCCTGCTCGTGGGAATTTCCGGCATCGCCGAGGTGGTGCTAGGCGTGCTGCTGTGCATCTGGCCCTCCAATCTTGGCATTTTCATCGGCCTGTTCGCGTTCGTGCATGCCGTCGACATGATCGTATTCAGCCTGCCGATCGGTCGCGACCGCACCAACACGCTTTGGTAGCGTGCGGCGTCCGCTCGGTTTTTTTTGGACGGCCCTCTTTCTTGCGGCTCGGCCATGCGCCGCGCGGGGAAGGGGGCCGCGTTGCGTTCGGATCCGCTTCGCGGGGTTTCGTGCCGTGGGGTTCCCTTGTGACGATGCCGTGTTGGGCCGCCGCAGCGCGCGGGCGCATGTATCATAGACGGCCGGAACAACGTATGACGCATCGAGGAATTCGGAGACCCGCACCATGATGGAACAAGAGAGCATGTTCGACGCCCAGGCGTCCGCGGCCTTGACGAGCGACCCTGCCGCTCGCGTCGAGGCCCTTCGCCGTGAAATCGAGCATCACAGCTACCTGTATTACGCGCAGGACGCGCCCGAGATATCCGACGCCGCGTTCGATTCGTTGATGGCCGAGCTGCGCGAGCTCGAAGCGGCCCATCCCGAGTTGATCGACGCCTCGTCGCCCACACAGCGCGTCGGCGGCTACGTCGGCGAGCAGTTCTCCGCCGTGCGTCATGCTCAGCGCATGTATTCGCTCGATAACGCGATGGACCTCGAAGAGCTGGACACGTGGACGCAGCGCACGGTGGAGGCTGCGGGGCGTCCGGTGGAATTCGTCTGCGAGTTGAAGATCGACGGCTCTTCGATCGCGCTGACCTACGATGCGGGCGTGCTCGCCAAGGCGGCCACGCGCGGCGACGGCGTGACGGGCGAGGACGTCACGGTGAACATGCGCACCGTGCGCGACGTGCCGCTACGCCTGCGCGACGAAGGCGCAGCGGGGCTGGCCGACGCTGACGGATCGGTGGAAGTGCGCGGCGAGGTGTACATGCCCAAGGCGAGCTTCGATGCGCTCAACGCCGCCGCCGAAGCGAACGGCAAGGCCCCCTTCGCCAATCCGCGCAACGCCGCCGCCGGCTCGCTGCGCCAGAAAGACCCTAAGATCACCAAGGGCCGCGACCTTTCCACGTTCATCTACGCGATCGCCGACGAGCGCGCCGTGAAAGCCGAAAACCAGTGGGAGCTGCTGCAGTGGCTGCGCGCGAGCGGTTTCCATGTGAACCCCGACGTGGCCTTGTGCGCAACGCCTGGCGAAGTGCGCGCGTTCTGCGAATCGGTGGCCGAAAAGCGCTCGGTGCTTCCTTACGATATCGACGGCGTGGTGGTGAAGGTGAATTCCTTCGCCATGCAGCGCGAACTGGGCTTCACGGCGAAGGCGCCGCGTTGGGCCATCGCCTACAAGTTCCCGCCCGAGGAAAAGACCACCGTGCTGCGCGACATCACCGTGCAGGTGGGCCGCACGGGCGCGATCACGCCGGTTGCCGAACTGGACCCCGTGCGCGTCGCAGGATCCACGGTCGCGCGCGCCACGCTGCATAATCTCGACGAGGTGCGTCGTAAGGACGTGCGCGTGGGCGACACGGTGATCGTGCGCAAGGCGGGCGACGTCATTCCCGAGGTGCTCGGTCCCGTGCTGAGCCTGAGGCCCGAAGGCGCCCGCGCATGGGAGATGCCCGCGACGTGTCCGAGCTGTGGCAGCCCGATCGTGCGCGAAGAGGGCGAGGCGGCGTTCAGGTGCGTTTCCATGGATTGTCCGGCGCAGGCGCTCGAAAGGCTGTTGCATTGGGCGAGCCGCGGCGCCATGGACATCGACGGCATGGGCGAGGAAATCGTCGCGCGCCTGGTCGAAAGCGAGCGCGTGCGCGACGTAGCCGATTACTACAGCCTGACCGAGTACGAGCTGGCCACGCTTGAGACGGGCCGCACGAACAAGGAAGGCGAGCCGATCCGCTTGGGCTCGACCATCGCCGCCAAGCTGATCGCCGCGATCGAGGCGTCCAAGGCGCGCCCGCTCGCGCGCGTGCTGTTCGGCCTGGGCATCAGGCACGTGGGCAAGACCACGGGCGAGCAGCTGGCCGCGGCGTTCCCGTCGATGGAGCGTCTGATGGAAGCGACCGAAGAACAGCTGGCCGAGGTGGAAGGCGTCGGCGGCGTGATCGCGCAGAGCATTCGCGCGTTCTTCGGCAACGAGGACAACCGCGAGGTCATCCATCGTCTGGGCCGCATGGGCGTGTCGCTGGAAGACGCGGCCGTTCACGACGAAACGCCCCAGACGCTGGCGGGCATCACGTTCGTGCTGACGGGCTCGCTTACGGAAAGCGGCATGACGCGCGACGAGGCCGGCGCCCGCTTGAAGGCTATGGGTGCGAAGGTGTCGGGCAGCGTGTCGAAGAAGACCGGCTACGTGATCGCGGGCGAGGCTGCGGGCAGCAAGTACGACAAAGCGGTTTCGCTGGGCGTCCCTGTGCTTGACGAAGCCGACCTTCTGCGTCTGCTGGAGGCGGGGTCGCTCGAGGCTGCGGGCATCGAGCCCCGCGATTAGGCTGGAGGAGGTGACAATGCGCGGCATAAGCACGCAAGAGCGGTATACTACGGCTTTGATGCGAAACGAATACGCGAACGATGAGAGAGGTTTGGCCATGCAGGACAGGCTGAGCGCATATGATGAAAAAGTCCTTCGCCGACTGGTGCAGCTGGAAACCGCTCGCCGCCAGGAGCGCAAGCAAGGTCCGCTCGCGTTCGTGAAGCGCGATACCGAGGCGGGTTCGGCCATGCGTAGGCTCGACCAGCTGGGCATGATCGGCGCCATGTACAAAGACGGCAATCCCTATGTGGTCGAGGTGCTTGCGAAGGGGTATTCATACCTGGGCATCGTCGACGAGGAACGTGCCGAGGTGCTGCGCGTCGAGCGTCATCGCAAGGAGGATCGCCGCCACGATTGGATGGTCAGCGTCTTCACCGTGCTGGTGGCCATGGTCGGCGTGATCGCGGGCTTCCTGATCGCGAAGTTCGTGTAGGCTTTTCGCTCCGTTTCGCGTGGTTTATATCGAGAATGCATAAGCGTCGGCTTCGTGCCGACGCTTTTTTCGACCTCGAAGGCTTACGCCGCAGCGGCCCGTTGCGCCGCCGTGTCGCCATGGACGCCTAGGGACGGCATTCGTAGATGAAGCAGTCGCAATCGTTGCTCGGATTCCCCGTCTTGTCGAATGACGAATACGCGCGCACGGACGAAAATCCTATTTCGTCGAGGATGCGCTCCATCTCGCCGACTTCGTAAAGACGGATGCGGAAGTCCATCGTCTCGCTGCGAAGAAGGGAACCGCCTTCCTTCAGCTCGTAAAGGCCGGGTGCGAGCAGGACCTTCGCCTTCTCGTCGAAATTGTAGGTGCTTTTCAGCGTGAGCGTTCTGCCGTGCCCCATGTCGACGCGGGCATCGATAACGGGTTCTTCGCTGTATCTGATGCTGTTGACGGTGTCGACGGAAAAGACGAATACACCGCCGGGAGCGATCATCGCCCGCAATGCAGCCAGCACTCGGCGACACGCCTCGTCGTCGGTGAACAGGGACAGAGACCCTGATGGGATGAAGATGTAGTCGAACGGCCCGATATCGGGGCACCTGGTCACATCGGCAAGAAGCGTCTTGGCGCCGGGCGATTTCTCTTCGAGCTTGTCGAGCATCTCTTTCGAAAGGTCGATGCCCGTTATGTCGAATCCTCGCTGCTCGAAGGGAACCAGAAAACGGCCGCTGCCGCAAAGGGGTTCGAGTATGCGCATTCCAGGCGCAGCATAGGAAAGGTAGAACTCCAGTTCGTCTTCGGGGGCTTTCCCGTGCAGCTTCTCATACATCTCCGTGCACAGACTTCCATAGTAATTCTGCACGTTTTCGGTATCGTCCATTTTCGGCTCCTTCCCGGCAATTCGTTTCTGGATAAGGGGTTATTGCGGTGCGGCGGTTCGACCTATTGAAGCACCAGGTCGAAGATGACTTTCACGAAGAGCAGGGCGAGTACCGCGATGATGATGGGGCGCACTATTTTCGTGCCGTCCTTCATGACCATGCCTGCGCCCAGGTAGTTGCCGGCGATGCTGAACACGGCTGCCGCAAGCCCCAGACCCAGCCAGACCGCTCCGTGCATGAAGAAGGTGACAAGTGCCGCCACGTTGGATGCCAGGTTGGCCACCTTCACTTCGCCGGACGCATGCTTGACGGGCAGCTTGGCTGCGGCAGTGAAGGCGATGAGCATGAACGTGCCTGTACCGGGTCCGTAAAATCCGTCATAGGCTCCGAGCAGCACCGAAGCGACGGCCACGATGACGTATTGCCTGCGCGGCGAGATTTCGGCGTCTTCGGGAGCTTCGAGCGTGCGTTTGCGCAGCACGGCGAAGGCGACGAACGGAAGCGCCACGACCAGCAGGATCTGGAATATGCCGTCGGGCGTGAGCAGGGCGAGCTTCGCGCCGATCGCCGAACCCGCCACGGCGCCTACGGCGGCGGGAACGGCCAGCTTGAAATCGATGTAGCCGCCGCGAGCAAGGCGGGCCGTGGCCACTGCCGTTCCGATCGAGGACGAAAGCTTGTTCGTTCCGAGCGCCGCATGCGCCGGCAGCCCCGCCAGCAAGTAGGCGGTCAGAGAAATCAACCCGCCGCCGCCGGCGATGGAGTCGACCAATCCGGCAAGGAAGACAAGCGGGCAAACGATAAGCAATGTGATGGGGTCCATAAACCTCGTCCTGACGAAAATAGGGGAAAAACGGGCAAAACGCAAAGGATTATAATATGGAGGTTTGCGACACGGGCGCTTCCTCTCCGCCCGCGCGGTTTATTCTCGAAGGATACATGCCGTAGGAATCGGCGGAATGGAGGAATTCATGGGCCAAAGCGCTGCGTTGAAAAAGCTCGGCATCATCGGCGGGCTCGGCCCCGCCGCTACGGCGAGCTTGTTTATGCGCATCATCGACCATACCGATGCTGCCACCGACCAAGACCATATAGACATCACGATTCTCAATCGCCCCCAGATTCCCGACCGCACCGCCTATATTCTGGGCAAAAGCGACGAATCTTACGTTCCCGCCGTGCGCGAGGCGGCGCTTGAGCTCGAAGCCATGGGTTGCGACGTGCTGTGCATGCCGTGCGTGACAGGCCATTACAAAAGCGACGAGACGTTCGGGTGCCTGACCACGGCGCATGTCCTCCATATGCCGCTCGAGGCCGCGCGCTATCTTGCGCGTGAAGGAAAGGCCGTCGTCGGCGTCATGGCGACGGACGGAACGGGCCGCGCGGGAGTGCTGCAGCAGGCGCTCGAGGCCGAAGGCCTCGTCGCCGTGTTTCCCGACGAAGAGCATCAGGCCAAGGTCATGAGCATCATCTACGATGACGTGAAGGCGGGCCGTCCTGCCGATATGCGGGCTTTCGACGATGTATGCGCCCATCTGCGCGAGCGCGGTTGCGACAGCGTGCTTTTGGGCTGCACCGAGCTTTCCGTCATCGATGCGCCCTCCGAGGCTCAGGGGATGCTGGTGGTCGACGCGCTCGAAGTGCTTGCCGTTCGTGCCGTCGAAGAATGCGGAGCCCGCTTGAAATAGCTTCGCGTCCTTCCCGTTCGCCGCGTTTTTCGCGAAAGCGTCCTGTAACACTGAATTTACTTCGCACTCTACTGTGATGGAGTATAATCCTTCGATACCGAATTAAAGCGCATCGTTTCGAGCAATGCGTCGCGTACGCAGGGAAGGAGCATCGGCCATGGCGATGGAGGAAGCGAAGTATATCTGGAAGAACGGCGAGCTGGTTCCGTGGGCCGAGTGTACCACGCATGTGCTCACGCATTCCCTGCATTACGGCTCGGCCGTGTTCGAGGGCATGCGTTGCTATTACAACGAAGAGACCGGAAAGAGTTTCGTCTTCCGTCTGAAAGACCATATGGAACGTATGGTCCGTTCCGCGAAGATGTGCATGATCGACGTTCCGTACACCGCCGACGAACTTGTCGCCGCTACGCTCGAGACCATCAAGGCTTGCGAACTTCCTTCCTGCTATGTCCGTCCTCTGGTGTATCACGGCTACGGCCAGATGGGCGTCGATCCCACGGGTGCTCCCGTCGATGTGATCATCGCGTGTTGGCCCTGGGGCGCCTACCTGGGCGAAGAGGCTCTCGAAAAGGGCATCACCGCCGGCGTTTCTTCGTGGCGCCAGCGTTCCAATAACGCCATTCCGCCGCAGATGAAGTCTTCTGCGTCGTACATGAACTCCATCCTGGCCAAGCTCGAAGCGAAGGCCCACGGCTATTCCGAGGCCGTCATGCTCAATGAGGCCGGCTACGTGTGCGAGGGCACGGGCGAGAATCTGTTCATCGTGCGCGACGGCGTGCTTTCCACGCCGCCTGTGGCCGAAGGACTGCTCGAGGGCATCACGCGCGACACCGTGCTCAACCTTGCTATGGACCTGGATATTCCTGTTGTCGAAGAGCGCCTGGTGCGTGCCGACCTGTACGCCGCCGACGAAGTGTTCTTCACGGGCTCTGCGGCCGAGGTGACGCCCGTCGCGGCGATCGACGACCGCCCGATCGGCGGCCGCGGCCCGATTACCAAGGCCATCCAGGAGCGCTTCTTCGCCATGACCGCCGGCGAGCTTGAGGAATACAGCGACTGGCTGTACGAGGTTGAGTAGTTTCGTCGGCCTTTCGGCCGACGAAACGGGTCGACGCTGCAAAGCCGCCGGGCACCCTGTCTCGTCCCTCCGTGCTCCGGTCACGTGCGAAGCACGCTCCCTGCGCCGGTCGGGCCGATCGGGGGATTCCCCTTCCTTCTATTTCGACGGTATTCTGTAAGGGCTCCGATTCCGGAGCCCTTCTTGTATTTGAAAGGATCCATCATGTCTATCATCACGCAGCCGACGCGTATCTTCGATTTGCATTGCGATACGCTCGACCGCCTGGCGCTGCATAGCGTTATTCCCGAGGCCGGCTTCATGGCCGAAGACGCCGCCATTCCCGCCCACCGCATGAGCTCGCTGGCCGATAACGACGCCCATATCGACCTGACGCGTATGGCGCGTGCAGGTTGCGCATGGTGCCAGTGCTTCGCTGCGTTCATTCCCGATGACATCGGCGTCGAGGGCGGCTACCGCGTGTTCGACACAGTGCGCCGCTACTTCGCGGGGCAGCTCGAACAGCACGCCGCATTGGTCGAGCAGGTGCGCGATGCGCGCGATATCCGCGGCATCGTCGACGCGGGCCGCTGCGCTGCAATGTTCACGGTAGAAGGCGGATCGTTTATCGGCGAGGACCTCGACCGCATTCACGAAGCGGCCGACGCGGGCGTGAAAATGCTGACGTTGACCTGGAACGATAAAAACGCCATCGCTTCCGGAAACAAAACCGTCGACGGCCTGAGCTTCTTCGGCCGCGATGCCGTGCGCACGCTCGAACAGCGCCGCGTGGTCGTCGACGTGTCGCATCTTAACGATCGCAGCTTCTGGGATGTGCTGGAGGCGGCGCAGCGTCCGTTCGCCGCATCGCACTCCAACGCTCGCGCAGTGTGCGGCCATCCGCGCAACTTGACCGACGACCAGTTCCGCGCGCTCGCGGAACGCGGCGGCATCGTGGGCCTGAATTTCTGCCAGCGCTTCCTTTCGGACGCAGGCCCCGTGACGCGCGATGACGTGCTGCGCCATGTCGACCATATGCTCGAGTTGGGCGGCGAACGCGTCGTCGCGCTGGGAAGCGATTACGACGGGTGCGACGTGCCCGAGTGGCTCGAACCCGCAGAAAAGGTCGGTACGCTGTACGATCTGTTCGCTGCGGAGTTCGGCGTGGAAGTGGCCGAGGCGATCTGCTTCGAGAACGCGTGTTCTTTCTTCGAGCGGAACGAGACGGTCTAGGCGCGCCCTATCCGTTCCGTCTTCGACGCATGCTGCCTGACAGCGCTGACGATGCTACTGAAAAAAGAACCCCTGAAGGGTATTCCATCAGGGGTTCTTGATTTTACGTTGCCGCGACGAAGCGGGTCACCATATTTTGACGGGTCTATCCTCCTTCACGCAGACAAGCGGAATGCCCGAGCGCAGAAGCATCGCCCACATGCCGAACGATACGGTCATGAACGCCACGATCAATGCACCGATGCCTACGACGTAATTCGGCCAGGGAAGCGCCGCCAAGACCATGCCCAGGCTGCCGATCGCCGTGCGGATGCAGTTCATCAGCGCCGATGCGGATCCCGCATCGCGCGCCTGCTGTTCGAGCAGGATGTTCATGCTGTAAGGCCGCGTGCACGATTCGGCCATGGCGAAGGCGATGAAACAGGCGCAGAACGCATATGGGCTGCTTTGGCCGACGAGCAGCATGACGATTCCCATGGCGATGGAAAATGCCAGCATGAACGTGGTGAAGCGAATAACGGAGACGCGTTTCGACGCCACGAGCCAGATGAACGGTCCTGCCGCCATGACGATCGCGGCTACTGCGAAAAATAGGCTGTATCCCACTTCGCCCGTGCCGAAGAAGTCGACGTAGATATACGAGCCGACGGCGATATATCCCATGAAAGGAATTTCGAAAAGGCTGGTCAGCAGTAGAAACGTCATGAATCCGGGATTCTTGCCGACAACGACGAGTTGCGCCATGGTATGGAAGAAGTTTCCCCTCGACCGCTCCTTTTCGTCCAGCGTTTCTTCGAAAAGCACGGTCAGGGCGAGGCATCCTACGCCGATCGCCGCCAGAATCCAAAACGTCATGCGCCAATCGGCCACGGCCACGACGCCCGCGCCGATTACGGGTGCGGTGGCGGGCCCTACGACGAACAGCACCTGAATGACCGAGAGAATCTTCTCGCGGTAATACGTCTGGAACGAATCCTTCACTGCAGCCGTGCAGACGGCGCTGATGGCGCCGGCGCCGAGGGCTTGCGCGATACGTGCTCCGATGAGGAATTCGATCGTGGGGGACAGGGCGCATGCTGCCGATGAGGCGCTGTACAGGCCGACGCCTGCCAGCAACACGGGGCGGCGTCCGTGCTTATCGCTCATCGGTCCGAACACGAGCATGCCCAGTGCGAAGAAGGCGTAATAGCCCACGAGCGTCATGTTCACGAGCGAGACGTCGGTGTCGAAGTAGCGCGCCATTCCGGGTACGGCGGGCGTGTACATGTCGAGTGAAAGCGGCGTAATGAGCGAGGCCGCAACAAGCAGAATGAGCAGTCCTCCTGCGCCGAGACTCGGCTGGGGTTTGACGAGCCAGTTTTCGATGGAAAATGCCATAGAAACGCTTCTTTTCAAGCTATGCGAACAATACGGGCCGCGCGGTCGATTCGCGCGGCCCGATCATTATACGGCCTGCGGGCGCATTGCCGTAAGCGCCCGTCGGTCATTCGTGTTGCGCGAACGCGCCTTACGCGAGCGTGTCGCGTACATCGAAGACGGCCGCGGCGATGTCTTCGTAGAGCGCATAGCTCGTATCTCCGTCGGGCATGCCCGTCATGATGGAGAGGATGTAGGTTTTGCCGTCGAGCGTCACGATGCCCGCGTCGCATACGCCATTCCAAAGCGGGTCGGAGTCGGCGCACCAGCCGGCTTTGTCCTGCACGGATGCGCCGGTCGTGCGCAACGCTTCGCGGATGAAGGAGACTTCCGTCTGGCTCGTGAGCTCGTTGAGCAGCTGTGCCGCCTCGCTCGGCGTCTGCAGGTAGGAATACATTTCGGTCCACAGCTTGGCGGACGTGCGGGCGCAGTACCACGGATACCATGAATCGGCGCGATAGTGCACGTCGTCCAGACCGAGTCCGTCGACCCATTCGTCATAGCCCTCGGAGTCGAATGCGTCGCGCAGCGAGCCGAAGGCGTTGTTGTCCGAGTAGACGATCGCATCTGCGATCAGGTCGGACAACGGATAGGAGCCGCCGTTGTAGTAGCTATTGGGATCATAGGCGCTCGTGCCCTGACAGGAGTCTTCGAGGTCGATCTTGCCGGTGTCGACCTGCGTCTGGCATACGTACAGCGCGTATGGGGCCTTGAACGAACTGGCGCCGTAGACGGTCGTGTCGGCATCGTAGCTGATGCCCTTGCCGGTTTCCAGGTTGTAGAACACCAGGCTGACGTCGCCGTGTTCTTCGGCGTTGTCGATGGCGTCCTCGATGGCGGAACGTTGCGTATCGGAGAGGCCGGGTGCGTCTTCGCCTGCAAGCGCGAAGGTCTGCAGGCCGCTGCCTTCGGGGACGCCATCGAGCGCTTCGGGGGTCGGCTCGAAGCGCACGGGCTCGGATTCCGCAGAGGCTTCCGTGGAATCGGCCGTTTCGACTTGCGTTGCGATGGGCTCGGGTTCGGCTGCCGGTTCATTTGCGGGACGGGTGCATTGGAAGACGGCGAATCCTGCGATCGCGATCACGACCGCCGCCGCGATCGCCAGCGCGCTTTTGGGAAGGGTGGATGCCATGTCGGCTGTGTATCGCGCGCCTGCCGCGGCGCGAGCCGCCATGTCGGTCGCGCTACGGGCTTGCGGACGCGCGTCGGCATGCTTCTCGCGACCCGCCGCGTGTGCGGGGCCGCTTTGCCGGCCTTCGGCCTGTTGGCGTTGACGCAGATGCTCGCGCGCTCTTTCGCGCGCTTCGTCGTCGAGCCCATTGTTGTCACGGGTGCCTGGACGACGATGATTTCCGTCGGTCATAAACGATGCTCCTCGGTTGGGTATGAGCGATATTTCTTCGCAACTGTAGCACCGAGCAGGTTTGGCTAAAATGAAACAATGGAAATTGCGCAGCGAACAGAGTCCGTTTCCAGAGCTTTTTCAGGTTTGGAGACGGATGTGAGGGCATTGTGCGCATCGAAAGGGGCAGCTATGGCAATCGACAAAAAAGCATTCAGGAGCCTTTCGTACGGACTCCATATCGTGACGGCTCAGGGCGAATCGGGCAGGGCAGGATGCGTTGTGAACACGTTCGCCCAGGTCACTTCGACTCCCGCACAGGTGAGCATCGCCATCAACAAGGAAAACGCCACCACGGCGGTCATCCTGGAGTCGGGAATGTTCGAGGCGTCCGTTTTGTCGCAGAACGCAACGATGGAGCTGATCGGCCGTTTCGGCTTCCATACGAGCGCCGACACCGATAAATTCTCCGACACCGCGGTCGAATTCGACGAGGCGGGCATTCCCTACGTGGCCGAGCAGACGGTGGCCCATTTTCTGGCGAAGGTGAAGGGCACGCTCGATTTGGGAACCCACATGCTCATCGTCGGCGAAGTGGTGCAGGCCGAGGCGCTTTCTTCCGACGAGCCTATGACGTATGCATACTATCACCAGGTCAAGGGCGGCAAGACGCCCCCGAAGGCGTCGAGCTACGAAGCGCCTGACGCGCAGGTCGAGGTCGCCGCGCCGCAGGAGGCCGCCGAGCGCAAAGTGGCGTGGCGTTGCACGATCTGCGGCCATATCGAATACGTCGACGAGCTTCCCGACGATTTCCGCTGCCCGATCTGCGGCGTGGGCAAGGAGCTTTTCGAACGTATCGAACTGTAGGGTTTTCGCGGGCGTTCCGTATGCGGGGCGCCCGTTTTGCGTTCGCGCGCCGTTCGCACAGGCGGACAAGCGGTTCGACGGAGCGACCCGATGCGTAAGGCATGCCCGGCGTATCCTGCGCAACGGATATCCGAAAAAAGAAAGAGAGCGTATGGAAAGGTTCGATATCGCCATCGTAGGCGCAGGCGTCGCGGGCGCCTGCGTGGCGCGAGAATGCGCGCGTTTCAAGGCGGACGTCGTGGTGCTCGAGGCCGGTCTCGACGTGGCCGGCGGGGCGACGCGGGCGAACAGCGGCATCGTGCACGCAGGGTTCGATCCCGCACCCGGCAGCGCGAAGGCGCATTATAACGTCGAAGGGTCGCGTTTATACCCCCAATGGGCATCCGAACTGGGATTTCCCTATAAGCAAAACGGATCGATCGTCTTGGCGTTCACGAATGACGAATTGGAGGCCGTGCGCGCGCTGGCGCAGCGCGGCGAGCGCAACGGCGTCGAGGGGCTGCGCGTGATCGACTCCGCCGAGCTGCGCGATCTGGAGTCGAACGTCTCCCCTGAAGCAATCGGCGCCCTGCTGGCGCCGACGGGCGGCATCTGCGACCCGTACAAGGTGGCGTGGCGTGCCGCCGAAAACGCCGCTGCGAACGACGTGGAGTTTCGTTTTTCGTCGCGCGTCGAGCGCATCGAGCGTGCCGCCGAAGGCGACGGATACGTGCTGGCGCTTGCCGACGGCCGCCGTGTGCATGCGCGCGCCGTGGTGAATGCGGCGGGCGTTCATGCAGACGAGCTTGCCGCCTGCGTTTCGGACGCCGGCTTCTCCATCACGCCGCGTCGCGGCGACTACCGCCTCATGAACACGGCGGCGGGCGCGAAGTTCGCGCACACGATGTTCCAGGCGCCGACCAAGGCGGGCAAAGGCGTCCTCGTGTCGCCGACGGTGCACGGAAACCTCCTGGTGGGCCCGAACGCCGTCGAGCAGGAAGGCAAAGACGCCGTTGCGACGCAGCGCGAGGGGCTTGACTTCATCTTCGATGCCGCGCGCAAGACGTTTCCAGGGCTCGACCCGCGCACCCAGATCGCGAATTTCGCGGGCGTGCGCGCAACGGGCGACACGGGCGATTTCGTTATCGGCGAAGCGCCGGATGCGCCCGGATTCTTCAACGTGGCATGCTTCGATTCGCCCGGTTTGACGTCGGCGCCCGCCGTGGCCGTCGACATGGCGCCGCGCATCGCGGCGTATGTGGGCGCGTCGCGCAAGGAATCGTTCGACCCCGTGGTGAAGATGCCGCCGCTGTTCTCGGCGCTCGACGAGCGGGGCCGCGCCGCCGCCATCGCCGCCGACCCGCGCGCCGGACGGCTTGTGTGCCGCTGCAAGAAAATCAGCGAAGCGGACGTGGCGGCCGTGCTGCATACCCGCATTCCCGTGCTGTGCCTCGATGCCGTGAAGTGGCGCACCGAGGCCATGATGGGCGGCTGCAACGGCGGCTTCTGCGTTCCCGAAATAGCGAAGATCGTGGCGTGCGAGCTGGGAGTTTCTCCCGATGAGCTGCCGAAGCGCCTGGCGGGCGGCATGTTGGCGGCGGCGGCCCCCGAGCAGTATTGCGCAACCGCGCGCCTCGACCATGCCGCGCGCGAACAGGCTGAGGCCTCGCAGGATCCTGCGCGCACAGCCTACGACGTGGCGGTGATCGGCGGCGGCGCGGCGGGCATCGCGGCCGCTGCGTCGGCGGCTCGCGAAGGGGCGTCGGTGCTCGTGATCGACCGCGAGCCCGACCAAGGCGGCATCCTCAAGCAGTGCATCCACAACGGATTCGGCCTGCATCGTTTCGGCGAGGAGCTGACGGGCCCCGAATACGCTTCGCGCGAGCTGGCCGGCCTGAGCGGCCTTTCCGTCGACGTGGCGGCCGAGGCGAGCGTGCTCGGATTCGGCCGTGCCGACGACGAGGCGCTGCGGGTGTCTTACGTCGATCCGCTCGGGTCGCATGAGGTGCGCGCAGGCGCGGTCGTGCTGGCCACGGGTTCGCGCGAGCGCGGCGTCGGCGCCCTGGACGTGGCGGGCGAGCGCCCCGCAGGCGTGTATTCGGCGGGTTCGGCGCAGAACCTGATGAACCTGCAAGGGTGCCTTCCCGGCAAAGAGGCGGTCATTCTGGGTTCGGGCGATATCGGCCTCATCATGGCCCGCCGTCTGGCCTTCGCGGGCGCGCGCGTGGTAGGCGTCTTCGAAATCAATCAGGAGCCCAGCGGCCTTCGCCGCAATATCGTGCAGTGCCTGGACGACTTCGGCATTCCACTGTATACGGGGCGCACGGTCACGCGCATCGAGGGCGAGGGGCACCTCGAGGCCGTCGAGGTGAGTCGCGTCGACCCGCAGACGTTCAAGCCCATCGCGGGTACGCAGCAGCGCATCGCGTGCGACACGCTGCTTCTGTCGGTGGGATTGGTGCCCGAAAACACCATGGCGTCGGCCGCGGGCGTGCAGCTCGACCCGGTGACGGGAGGCCCGGTGGTCGACGACGATTTCCAGACCGGCGTCGACGGCGTGTTCGCGTGCGGCAACGCGCTGCACATCCACGACCTGGTCGACTTCGTGTCGAGCGAGGGCGAGCGCGCCGGCATGGCGGCCGCGCGTCACGCCGCGGGCGTCGCGGGATACGAAACCCGCCGCGGCGTTCCCGTGACGGCGGGCGAAGGCGTGCGCTACACGGTGCCGCAGTTCGCCAGCGACGAATCCGAGCGTATCACACTGCGTTTCCGCACGTCGAAGGCGTTCGAGGCGGCGACGGTGCTCGTCGAGGCGCGCGATGCCGAGGGCGCGTGGCATACGGTCAAAAGGCGCCGCGTGCCGGTGGCGGTGCCCGCTGAGATGCAGGGCATCGACATCGCGGGTGACGCGTTGTCGCAGGCGGTCGAAGTGACGGTGAAGGTGCAGGAGCAGCGATGAGCGATATCAACGAAACCGCCGCCGGCGCGAAGCCCGGCGCATCGACCGAACGGGCGTTTCTGCGTTCGGACGTCAAGAACGTGCAGGCCGACGCGCCGCGGTGGGGCGGCGTCGCGTCGTCGCGTCCGGGCGGGCCGCTGAAGACGGGGCGTCCCGAGCGCACGTTCGAGGAAACGTACACGTGCATCTGCTGTCCGTTGGGCTGCAGGCTCACGGTGATGCTTTCGCAAAGCGACGAGGGCCTCGATACGCTGGGCGTGGTGGGCTACAAGTGCAAGCGCGGCAAGGATTATGCACGCCAGGAAGCCACCCATCCGGTGCGCATGGTCACGGCGAGCGTGCCCGTCGAGGGCAGGCTCAGCCCCGTGAGCGTGAAGACCGCGCAGCCCGTTCCGAAGAACAAGATCATGCAAGTCGCCGCCGTTCTCGCGGCCGCGCGCGTGCAGCCTCCCGTCCGTGAAGGAGATGTGGTCGTGGCCGATATTTGCGACACCGGAATCGACGCGATCGCCACGAAAACGGTGCTCTAACGCGCTCGCGCGTTCCTTATATATGCATAGATATTCCGAAATGAGAAAATTTATATTTCTCCTTGCATTGTTTCGGAATATTCGTTAAAGTTCGATTCACGCTTTAATGCAATAAAGCGAAGTACCATGTATGCCCGAACGGCGATTCGACGGAAAGGAGTAACTGACATGTTCGCAACCGCACAGCAGTTTTCCTTCCGACGCCAGGACCGACGTAACACGCTGCGATGCACGCGTGTGTTTCTTGCGGTCCATACAAGGTAGCTTCCTTGTAGCATCCCATCATAAGGACCCTGAAGCACCCGGCATCGCCGGGTGCTTTTTTGTTTTCGGGCGAATGGCGGCGAAGCGCCGCAGCCACCGCAAGAAACCATGACAGCGCATGCATCGGGCATGCATGCGACGGGCCGCAGGGGCGGCGAATCGAACGCGACGCCGGCCGCGCAAGCAGCAACGGCGCGGCTGACGAAAAGGAGATTGAACATGGAAACCACGATGAACGCGAACAAGGGCCAGGCCAAAGAAAAGGTCGTTCTGGCGTATTCGGGCGGCCTGGACACTTCGGTGTGCCTGAAGTGGCTGCAGGTCGAGAAGGGCTTCGACGTCATCGCCGTGTGCGGCAACGTGGGCCAGGACGAAAGCGATCTGGCCGCGATCAAACAGAAGGCTCTGGACATGGGCGCCATCGCCTCGTTCGCCGTGGACATGCGCGAGGAATACGCCAACGAGTTCCTCACCTTGGCGCTCGCCGCCAACGGCCTGTACGAGAACTCCTATCCGTTGCTTTCCGCGCTTTCGCGCCCGCTGCTTTCAAAGCACATGGTCGAAGCGGCCCACGCGCTCGGCGCGCACTACATCGCCCACGGCTGCACGGGTAAGGGCAACGACCAGGTGCGTTTCGAGACTTCGATCAAGGCGCTCGACCCCACGCTCGAAATCGTCGCGCCGGTGCGCGAGTGGGACCTGCACTGCCGCGAGGAGGAAATCGAATGGGCGAAGGCCCACGGCGTGCCGGTTGCCGCCACGAAGAAGTCCCCGTATTCGATCGATGACAACCTGTGGGGACGCGCCATCGAGTGCGGCGTGCTCGAGGACCCCTGGGCCGAACCTCCCGCGGACATCTGGACGCTGACCGCTGATGCGGCCGACGCCCCCGACCATGCCGAGTACGTCGAAATCGGCTTCGAGCAGGGCGTTCCCTGCTCGCTTAACGGCGAGGACATGCCCTTCGTCGACATCGTGAAGGCCCTCAACGTGAAGGCCGGCGCGCACGGCATCGGACGTCTCGACATGGTGGAGAACCGTCTCGTGGGCGTGAAGTCGCGCGAGTGCTACGAGGTTCCCGCGGCGAAGGTCCTGATCGACGCCCACAAGGCGCTTGAGACCCTGTGCCTCGACGGCGCGACGCAGCACTACAAACTGGGCGTCGAGCAGCAGTGGGCCACGGCGGTGTATCAGGGCATGTGGTTCTCCCCGCTGAAGATGGCGCTCGATTCGTTCTGCGCCGCGACGCAGCAATACGTCACCGGCACGGTGAAGATGAAACTGTACAAGGGAAGCTGCACCGTGACGGGCCGCAAGAGCCCCTATTCGCTCTACGACTTCAACCTGGCCAGCTACGGCGCCGACGACGCATTCAACCACGAGTCGGCCAAGGGCTTCATCGACCTGTACGGTCTGCCCGTGACCACGTGGTCGGCTATGCAGGGCCCCGCGGCCGATGCCGCGCCGCAGGCCGACCAGGCCGCCGACGAGACGGCCGCAGCCAACGCCGCGTAGACAGAAGTTCTGTAAAACACCTCGTCAAATTCGAAGCTATCTGAAAGAAACCATGCAGGCGACGCATGGTGCGGGAAAGGTTTTATCAATGGCACTGTGGTCGGGAAGGTTCGTCGGGGGCGTTGACGCCTTCACCCAGGAGTTCGGCGCATCGCTCGAGGTCGATAAGAATATGTACGCGCACGATATCGCCGGATCGCGCGCCCATGCCAAGATGCTCGCCGCGCAGGGCGTCATCTCCGCCGAGGATGCCGCGTCGATCGATGCGGGCCTCGCGGCCGTGAAGGCGCGCATGGACGATGGTTCGTTCGTCTTCGACGTGAACGACGAAGACATTCACATGGCGGTCGAGGCGGCGCTCATCGCCGACATCGGCTCGGCCGGCGCTCGCCTGCACACGGGCCGCTCGCGCAACGACCAGGTGGCCACCGATCTGCGCCTGTATGCGAAAGACTTGCTCATGTCGCTGATGGAGGGCAATATCGCGCTTCGTCGCGTGCTGATCGAGAAGGCGCAGGCTCACTTCGGCGTGGTCATGCCCGGTTACACGCATCTGCAGCATGCCCAGCCAGTGCTGTTCAGCCATCATATGCTTGCGTACTTCTGGATGTTCACGCGCGACTTCGCGCGCCTGGCCGCCGCATACGATGCGGCTGACGCGAATCCGCTCGGATCTGCGGCGCTGGCGGGAACCACCTATCCGCTCGACCGCGCCATGACGAGCGAGCTGCTGGGCTTCGACCACGCGATTCCCAATTCGCTCGACGCCGTGTCCGACCGCGACTACCTGCTCGATCTTGAGTATGCCTGCAGCGTGTCGATGATGCATCTGTCGCGTCTGTGCGAGGAAATCATCCTGTGGTCGTCATCGGAGTATTCCTTCATCACGCTTTCCGACGCCTTCTCGACCGGCAGCTCGATCATGCCGCAGAAGAAGAACCCCGACTTCGCCGAGCTGACGCGCGGCAAGATGGGCCGCGTGGTGGGCGACCTGGTGGGCCTGCTGGTCACCATGAAGTCGCTGCCGCTGGCTTATAACAAGGACCTGCAGGAATGCAAGGAGGGCGCGATCGACGCCGCGAAGACCCTGCACGACTGCATGCTGTGCATGGGCGGCATGATCGAGACCATGGAGCTTAACGAGGCCGCCATGCGCAAGGCGTCGGGCCAGGGCTTCATGGCCGCCACCGATGTGGCCGACTATCTGGCGAAGAAGGGCATGCCGTTCCGCGAGGCCCACGCGGTGGTGGGACGTTTGGTCCTGCTGTGCGAAACCGAGGGCTGCGGCCTCGAAGATCTGACGCTCGAGCAGCTCAAGAGCGCAAGCAATCTGTTCGAGGACGACATCGCGGGCGAGCTCGACATCGACGCCATCGTGGCGGCCCGCACCACCTACGGCGGCACCGGCCACGACGCCGTGCGCGTCCAGCTGGACGAGGCGGCCGCGGCGCTCGCCGCCGACGAGGCGTCGCTCGCATAAGACGCTTCGATACGGATAAGGGGTATATGGTCTGCGGAAACGGACGGTTTCAAGTCCCTTCCACAGTCCATCGAAGCAACGACGCCTCCGCGCATGAGCAGCGGAGGCGTCGTTTCGTTTCGCGTCGTTTAGCGAATTTCGTCGACCACGAGGGGCACGAATTCGAACGTGCGGCAGTCCACCAGCCCGCGGTTGGTCAGGCGCAGTTCGGGAATGCAGGCGAGCGAGAGCAGGGCCATCGTCATGAACGGCGACGGCATGGCGCAGCCCATTTGCTCCCACGCGCGCTCGAGTCCCGCCACCTGGGCGGCCACGTCTTCGAGCGGACGCGTGCTCATCAGGCCCGCCACGGGAAGCTCCACCAAGCCCAGCACTTCGCCGTCGCGCACGGCTGTCGCCCCGCCGCCGCAGGCGATCAGCGTGTTGGCCGCAAGCGCCATGTCTTCGTCGTTGCTTCCCACCACTAGCAGGTTGTGGGCGTCGTGGGCCACGGTCTGTGCGAACGCGCCCTTGATGCCGAAGCCTGAAACCAGGCCGCATCCGTGCGTCTTCGTGGCGTTGTGCCGCTCGAAGACGAAAGCCTTCAGCACGTCGCGTTCCACATCGGCTTCGATGGCGCCGTTTTCGACGGGCATTTCGACGATGCGCTCGACGTTGTTGACGCGTCCCGAAAGCGCCTCCATGACGCGCACGCGCACGGCGCCGCTTTCGATCGCGCGTCCGTCGGCTGCTACTGCGGGGATGCGGAAGGTGTCCGCTGCGATGTCTTCGCCCACGTGCATGGTATCGGTCATCCAGGCGGGGTAGTCGAAGGGCTCCACCTCGAACGTCGCCTTGCCGTTTTCGGCCGCCACCTCGCCGTCGATCATGACGAGCGAGATGTCGAAATCGGCCAGGCTGGAGAAAAGCACCATGTCGGCGCACTTGCCGGGCGCGATGCTTCCCAGCTCGTGTTCCATATGGAAGCACGTGGCCGTGTTGATGGTGACCATCTGCAGCGCGACGAGCGCGTCGATGCCTTCCTGCACGGCGCGGCGCAGAATATGATCGAGGTGGCCGTATTCGACGAGCGTGTTGGGATGGGTGTCGTCCGATATCAGGTTGAAGAAGCGCGTGTCCACGGCCCCGTCGGCGATGGCGGGTGCCAGCTGGGCAAGGTCGCGCCAGGCCGAACCTTCGCGCAGTTGGGCGTATTGGCCCAGGCGCGCTTTGGCCAGCGCGTCCTCGGCGCGTGTGGATTCGTGGCAGCAGCGGATGCCCGCGCTTATGTAGGCGTTCAGGCCGCGGTCGGTTTCGGGGACGGAGTAATGGCCCGTCACGCAGCCGTCCGCTTTCAGCGTGGCCGCTATTTCATCGAGCGGGCGGGCATCGCCTGAAAGCACGCCGGGGAAATTCATCATTTCGCCGAGGCCTACCACGCAATCCCACGTCATGCTTTCGGCGATGTCGTCCGGACCGATCGCGCTGCCGGTGTCTTCGAACCCGGGAACGGCCGGTACGCATGAGGGCGTGGTCACCATGGCCTTGAGCGGCGTACGGCGCACGTCTTCTACCATGGCCTTCACGCCGGCGAGGCCGACGACGTTCGCCACCTCGTGCGGATCCCAGTAGATGCCCACCGTGCCATGGGCCACAACGGCTCGCGCGTACTGCGCTGCGCCCATCATGGACGACTCTACGTGGATATGTCCGTCCAGGAATCCGGGCGCAAGGTAGCGCCCGGCCGCTTCGATGACGCGTGTCCCATCGCCGATGCAGTGCGCGGCGTTTCCTATATAGGCGATGCGTCCGCATGAAACGGCTACGTCGACGCCTTCGATGACTTCGCGCGTGTTCACGTTGACCAGGCGCGCGTTGCGAACCACGGTTTCGGCGGGGGCGCGGCCCAGCGCCACGTCGGCAAGGGTCTTGCTGCACTCCCACAGCGGCGTTTTGCAGAATCGGTTGATCATGAGGGGCTCCTCTCGCCGGGGTCGGCTTCATCATACGCGACCGCATCCAGAGCGGGGGCGCGGCCCGCTGGGTCCTCACGGTCCACACGGTTCGGCTTTTACTATCGTACGCTAAAGTGCTACAATGCCTGACGTTTTGCTGCCGACCACGTAAGGAGGAAGGTTTATGAAGAATACGACGCTTAAGCGAACCGAAACGGTCGCATTCTGCGGCTTGGCCATCGCGCTTCTGGCCGTGAGCGCCTGGGTCACCGTGCCGTTCGGCCCGGTGCCGTTCACGCTGCAGACCATGGTCTTGGTGTTCATCGTGACGTTGTTTCCTGCACGCCAGGCTTTGATCAGCGTTTTCGGCTACCTTGCTTTGGGCGCCGTGGGCGTGCCGGTGTTTTCGGGCATGAAAGGCGGTTTGGCCTCCATCGTGGGTCCGACGGGCGGTTTCTTGGTGGGCTTCGGCATCGGTGCCGTCCTGGCGGTGCTGCTGTTCAAGGCCTGGCGTCGTTCCGAGAGCAGGGCGTTGCGAGCTGTGCGCGCCGCTGCGGGCGCCTTGGTGTTGCTTTTGGCGTCGTATCTGTGCGGCTGGATCCAGCTCATGGCGCTGACGGGCATGGGCCCGGTGGCGGCGTTCGCCGCTGGCATCGCGCCCTTCGTCGTGCTCGACGCCATCAAGCTGTTCGTCGGCGTGGCGCTGGCCCAGACGGTCGAAAGCGCCGTGCCTGCCTTTCGCGCCGCGCAGCACAAAGCGTAAGGGCCGAAAGGACTAACTGTATATATGCGTGCAAACGCGAGGACGGGCGCCGGCGTGTCGCAGCCGGCGCCCGTTCGTGTAAAGGATGCCCTCGTTGCGCTTCGTCCCGAACGGATTCCGGCCCCTCGGCTCCGCTTTCGACGAGGGTGGGGCATTTGAAAGAACAACCCGGCACCAGCGCTGGAAGTTCTTGATTATGTGCGCAATCACGTCGATTGACGCGTTCGCGCGCGAGGGGCGTTGTAAAATCCGTATCGTTTCGACCGGCCCGGCGCGCAGCGAAGCCGCAGCGCCCGCCGGTCTTTTGTTTACCGTCTTGCCGCGCAGCCGCCGCATCCAGGCCCTGGTGCCACGAAGCCGCGGTGTGCTGCGCTTTCGCGATAGACGGCGCGTTCGAAGAATTCGGAGGGTTTCGGCGATGGCTGAACATGCATATATCCTGGCGTTCGATACGGCCAACGAGGTGGTGGCCGTCGGTCTCGGCCGCATCGATGCGGCGTCGCGCGACGACGTGGCGACATTGAGGCGGCCGTGCGCCCTGTCCGACATCGCAGCCGTGCGCGAGGTCGAAGCCCATCGTGCCAGCAACACCGTGCTGCTTTCCTTGGTCGATGACGTGTTGGACGAGGCGGGCGTTTCGAAGGACATGATTGCCGCCGTGGTGTGCGGCCGCGGTCCTGGAAGCTTCACGGGCGTGCGCATCTGCATGGCTACCGCGAAGGGCGCCGCATCCGCGTTGGAGGTGCCGCTGTTCGGCGTGTCCACGCTCGATGCCGTCGCATGGAACGCATGGGCGCAGGGCCTGCGCGGTCGCGTGCTGGTCGCCGCCGACGCCATGCGCAAAGAGGTCTATCCCGTGCTGTTCGACATCGCAGAGGCGGGCGTTTCGCGCCTGACTGCCGATGCCGTGGTCAAAGCGGTCGATGCCCCTGCGTGGGCGGCCGGGGCTCTGCAGGCTCTCGGCGAGAGCGCCGATGCATGCCGCTTCGATGCTGTTTTGGGCGATGGCCTGGTGAAATACGCCGATATCTTCGAGCCTTTGGGTGCCGTTGCCGACGAATCCCTGTGGGCCGTCAGCGGACGCGGCCTGCTTTTGGCCGAGCGCCTGGGCGCCGACCCCGCAACGCTGCTGCCCGTGTACACCCGTCTTTCCGATGCCGAGGAAAACGAGCGTATCCGCCTGGCGAAAGAAGACGGCGGCAAGAACCTGCGCACCGGCGTGCAGCTGTTCGAGGGCTCGCAGGACGCCGCCCCGATCGACTACCGTCCGCTTGATGCGGCCCACGCAGCCGATGTGGCACGTTTGGAGCAGATGACCATGGGAAGCGACGCCTGGAAGGCGTCGCTTGTGGCCGACGAACTTCCTCGCAAGGATCGCACCTGGTGGGCCGCCTTCGATGGTCCTGTGCTGGTGGGCTATTGCGGCGGTTGGGTTGTTGACGGCCAGGTGCAGATCCTCAAGATCGCGACCGATCCTGCATATCGCCGCCGCGGCATCGCCGCCGAGTTGATCGCTTTGGTGGCATCCGATGCGCGCAATCTGGGGGCGACGGAGATGTCGCTCGAGGTGCGTGCGTCCAACGCCGGCGCCCAGACGTTCTACGAGCGTATGGGCCTGGCTAACATCGGCACGCGTCCGCATTACTACAGCGACCGCGAAGACGCGACGATCATGAGCGGTCCTTTGCCCGAGGCGCGCCGCGACGTGGCGGGCATGCGCCTGCATGTCGACGACGTGGCGGGCGGCACCGATGCGTGCGAGACCGCATCGCATCCGCTGATCCTTGCCATCGAAAGCTCGTGCGACGAGACCGCCGCTTCGATAGTCGACGGCACGGGCGCGCTTCTGTCCGATGTGGTTGCTTCGCAGATCGATTTCCATTCGCGTTTCGGAGGCGTGGTTCCTGAAATCGCCAGCCGCAAGCATATCGAAGCCATCTGCGGCGTGTGCGACGAATGCCTCGAGTCTGCCGCGCGCAGCCTCGGCGTTCGCGGCCTGCGTTGGCGCGACCTCGATGCCGTCGCGGTGACGTACGCGCCCGGCCTGGTGGGCGCGCTCGTGGTGGGCGTGGCTTTCGCCAAGGGAGCCGCATGGGGAGCCGATCTGCCGCTGATCGCGGTGAACCATCTCGAGGGCCATCTGTATGCGAACAAGATCGCCACGCCCGACATCCAGCCGCCCATGGTCGTGTCGCTCGTGTCGGGCGGCCACACCATGCTCGTGCACGTGCGCGACTGGGGCGACTACGTCACCATGGGGTCGACGATCGACGATGCGGTGGGCGAGGCCTTCGACAAGGTGGCCAAGGCGCTCGGCCTTGGATATCCCGGCGGTCCCATCATCAGCAAGCTGGCGGCTAAGGGCGACCCGAAGGCGATCGATTTCCCGCGCGCGCTCATGCATTCGGGCGATTTGCGCTTCAGCCTGTCAGGCCTCAAGACCGCGGTGACTACTTATATACAGAAAGAGCAGCAGGCGGGCCGCGAACTCGACATGCCGAACATCGCGGCGAGCTTCCAGCAAGCCGTGGTGGACGTGCAGGTGAAAAAGGCCATGGCGGCGCTTGACGAGACGGGCGCGCGCGAATTCTGCGTGGGCGGCGGCGTGTCCGCCAATCCCGGCCTGCGCGCGGCGTACGAGAAGGCTTGCAAGAAGCGCGGCGTTCGCCTTTCGATGCCGCCCCTTTCGGCCTGCGGCGACCAGGCGGCCATGATTGCGCTTGTGGCGCACGACCGCTATAAACAGGGCAAATTCGCCGATTGGTCGCTTGACGTGAAGGCCCATGCTCCGCTTGACGAGGCGTATTAACTTCATCGGCTTCTCATTCCGCGAAACGAGCCGTCCGCTACTGGAAGGCGCGGCGGCGTATGTGATAGACTTTTGCGGCCTGCTATTTCGTAGCGGGCCGTCATTTTCTCCACGTCGGAAGGACTTTTATGTAGGTGCAGCCGTATTTCCTGTAGGAAATAACCTCTTATACGGATCGCGTGCGTTGCGACATCGTCGTCTATTCCGCGCGTTCTGCATCACGCGGCTTTTCAGCCGTGATTTCTGCATACCTGCATTCTTTCGACATAAGGAGAACTTCTATGGGATTTTCCTCCCGTCCGCTTCCGGATAATTCCGCCGAGTCGCGCTTGAGCGCGTCCGGCCGCCCTCTTTCCAAAAACTGGCTTGCAATCATCGCTTTTATTTGGGCCGGCCAAGCTGTCTCTATGTTCACGAGCTACGCGGCGAGCTTCGCCGCCGTGTGGTACGTCACCGAGACCACGGGTAGCGCCATTCTGCTGTCGGCCATGAGCATCTGCGCTTATCTGCCCCAGGGCATTCTGTCGCCTTACGGAGGAGTCGTCGCCGACCGCTACAACCGCAAGGCGGTCATCATCGCGGCCGACATGGCGGTGGGGCTGGTGTCGCTTGCGCTCGGCCTGTTCATTCTGTTGGGCGATGTGAGCATCGCGGCCATCATGTTCATGGTGGTCGCGCGCAGCGTCGGTCAGGCGTTCCACGGGCCGGCCATGATGGCGGCCATGCCTATGCTCGTGCCCGAGAAGCACCTTTTGCGCATCAACACGCTCGACATGATGCTCATGAGCGTGGCGGGCATCGTGTCGCCCGCGCTTGGCATCATGCTCTACGAAGGTATCGGCTTTTACGCGGTCATGTTCCTCGATTTCGTCGGCGCTGCGCTGGCCTGCCTTGCGCTGGTCAAGGCGCACATTCCTTCCGTTCATGAAGAGGCGGCCGCCTGCGAGAAGCGCCATCCCCTGGTCGAGATGAAGGAGGGCTGGGATGCCCTGCGCGCGAACCGCGGTTTGTTCCTGCTGATCGTGCTGATCACGCTCGGCATGGTGAGCTTCGGGCCGATGGGCTCGCTCTATCCGCTCATGACCTATGACCACTTCGGCGGCGACGGCTTCATGGCGGCCGTGGCCGAGGCGACGTTTGCGGGCGGCTTGTTCGTCGGGTCGCTCATCATCATGGCGTGGGGCGGCGGCAAGCGCCTGGCGCTGCTGTTGGGTGTGTCGTGCGTGGCGTTCGGCGTGCTGGCGGCCGCGTCGGGTCTGCTGGCGCCTTCGATGTTTTGGGTGTTCGCGGTGTTGTGCGTGCTCATGGGCATGGTGTGCGCCTGGTTCAACGGACCTACGGTCACGCTCGTCCAGCGCAACGTGCCCGAAGAGAAGATGGGTCGCGCGCTCGGCTTCGTCACGGCCGCCATGGGTCTGGCGTCTCCGATCGGCATCGCCATCGGCGGCGTTGCGGCCGAAGCCATCGGCGTGGCGCCGTTCTTCGTGATCGACGGTATCGTCTGCACGATTATCGGAATCGCGCTCTATCTGCCGAAAAGCGTGCGCGCGCTTGATGAACCGTCTGGCGAATAACTGTCGCGTTGTTGCGGGTCGGTCCGGTTTCGGCCGGCCTGCAGCTCGTTTCGACCTCGACCGATCCGCAGCCCGTTTCGGCGTGCTTTCGTGCGGCGCGCACCGATGGCGCGCAGGCTGGATTTCCTACGAGTGCGATTCTTCGTCGTCTTCGATGATGTAGGCAGACACGATTTCGCCGTAGTAGGCCGTGTGATAGTCGCGGTTCGCACCGTGATATTTGCTTGCGACGTCCTGCGGATAGAATTTCTCCGCGTTCTTTTCGGAAACGGCTTGGGGGTCTTGGGCCTGTTTGTAGACGACCTTGCATTCCAGCGTGAGGGGGAATTCCTGAATTGCGGGAACGTCGACGACGCTCGGCTCGATCGGCGTGAGGCCGCATGCGGAAATCTTATCGATGTCTCGACCTGATTTCGTTCCGCAGAATCCGAGGGCTTTCCTGTGGGCGCTGTCGAGCGGGATATTGACCGTGAATGCGGGGTTTTCGTCGAGAAGCTTCTTCGTGTGGCGGTTTTCCCTGATGTAAGCGGTGAAGATCGGCGCTCCCCATTCTATGCCGATGGCGCCCCATGAGATGGTCATGGTGTTCGTTTCGCCGTTCGAGCGCGTGGTCAAAAGCGCGCCTTTTTCGAGCGCTTTCAAGATGGTTCCTGCGTGGTCCCAAAGTTCGATTTCTCGTTTCATGACAGTGGCCTTTCGTTTCTCGATTGTTGTGCGGGGCTTATACTCTGCCTTGTGCTCACGCCAGGCAAGAACGCACAAAAAAGATAGGCACTATCAAAAAGGAGAGCGCATTGGACAAGATCGTCGATATCGCACCGTTCGCCTATGCCTTTTCCCTGATCGACGGCAAATGGAAGATGCATATCCTGTTTTGGCTCTGGAAGCGGGAGGTGCTTCGTTACGGGGAGCTTAAGCGGCTGCTGGGCTCGGTCACGCACAAGATGTTGAGCAAGCAGCTCAAAGAGCTCGAGGCCGACGGGCTTGTGGTGCGCTGCGAGTACCCCCAGGTGCCTCCGAAGGTGGAGTATTCGCTTTCTGAAAGGGGTTTGAGCCTCATGCCCGTGCTGCAGTCTTTATGCGATTGGGGCACGCGGCACATGAACGATGCCGTGGCCGTCGATTCTTCTTGCGGCCGCGGTGATTCGGGGAGTCGGTAAGGAATCGGGGTCGCTTTGCGATTCGGGGCTTGTGCTGGGCGGTTCGCTTCGGTGATAAGGCGGTCGGCTTCGCTCGTCAGGAAGAGGGCGGTCGTTTGTCGCGTGAGGTTCGTGGTGTTCGGTTCGCGCTCGTCGCGTAGGAGTGTCCTGCGAGGAGCACCCTGCGGGGCACTTCTCGTGCTTTCCCCCTGTTCTTCCTTCTTCGGGCTTTCGCCGTATCGGCCGCGAGCCGGACGCCGGGCTCGCGGGGCCCGTCGCGTGCTAAGATGCCGCTGTGGTCCGGCCATGCGGGCCACTGGTTCGTTCGTGCTCGTGAAGGGCGGAAAAGTTGGACGAAATCTTCGTATGGTTCGCCGAGCGCATCACCGCTTCGGGCGGCGTGGTGCCTGCCTTCATCGATTACTTCGCCGTCGTGGTGGGCGTGGTCACAGGCGCGATGTTCGCCTGCGACCGCAAGCTCGACATCGTGGGAACCACGGTGTGCGGCCTGCTTACCGCCTATGGCGGAGGCATTCTGCGCGACTTCCTTTTGCAAGACGAGGGCGTGTATTTCATGTCGCACCCGTACCTGTTCTTGCTATGCGTCGGACTCTGCTTCTTCGTGTTCTATTTTCGGGGGATCTTCCGTCACCTGCCCTCGCTTATTTTTCTGTGCGACACGCTTTCGGTCGCGCTGTATGCCGTCGCGGGCGCGAGCAAGGCGTTCGATTGCGGAAGCGGCGTGGTGATGTCGGTCGTCTTGGGGGCCATCGTCGGCGTCGGCGGCGGCGCTATCCGCGATTCGTTCGTCGGCGAAGTTCCCGGTATTTTCAAATCGAGCAATTATTATGCGGTCGCGGCGCTCGGCGGATCGTTCGCGTACGTGTTCTTCGTCGAACTCGGCGTCGACCCTGCGGCAGCGGCGGCCCTTTGTGTGCTTACCGTGCTGGTGCTTCGTTATGCCAGCGTGTATTTCGACTGGCGCACGGGCGACGATCCGGTGGATTTGACGCGATACGTCTCGCGCCCGTTCAAGTGGCTCGCCTGCGTGGTGCGCGCGCTGTTTCTGGGCGGCGGCAAGAAAGAACGCCGCCGCCGCATGCGCGGCAGGAGGGTCGAGCGCGATGACGGCGCCCTGTACGAAGAGAAGCCCACCGGTCATTCCGACGAGAAGCGGCGCAGCGCGCTCGATTCCGCGGACACGCTGAAATACATGCGCTGAGCGCCTCTCGCGTTTCGCCCATATGTTTCAACATGTATCCGAATATGTTTCAACATGTATCCGATTGGTGACGGATTGCGCCAGCATGCATTCCCGATGCTAGAGGGGCTACTGTTCAGGTATCATTTGCAGGTATTGAAAAACGGCTGCTCAAGCCGTTCCGGACCCCGCATGGGGCGGGTTCCGACGAGACCCTTGTAACCGTCCTGAAAGGAGAGAGTCTCACCTATGCCTGTTGGGCTAAGTCTGCTTCTTGTCGTTTTCTTCCTTCTGATGAACGCGTTTTTCGTCGTGGCCGAGTTCTCGCTGGTCCGTGTACGAAAGTCCCAGATCGACATGCTCGTCGAAGAGGGGCGCCCGGGCTCCAAATACGCCCAGTTGATCGCAAACAACGTCAACGCCTATCTTTCTGCCTGCCAGCTCGGCATCACGCTTGCTTCGCTCGCGCTTGGCTGGTTGGGCGAGCCCGCCGTGTCGGCCTTGTTCCATCCGCTGTTCGAAATGCTCGGCGTGCCCGAAAGCGTCAACTTCGCCGTGTCGGTGGCGATCGGCTTCTGCTTGGTCACTGCGCTGCATATCGTGGTGGGCGAGCTCATTCCCAAATCGCTCGCGATCTTCAGCACCGAGCGCTACGCGCTGTTCACGGCAACCCCGCTCGTGTGGTTCTATCGTCTGACGTATCCGATCATGTGGCTGTTCAATAGCATCACCAACGGCGTGGTGAAGCTCATGGGCCACGATCCCGCCGACGAGCACGACGTATACACCGAAGAGGAGATTCGCCTGCTGATCGACGAAAGCACCGAGAACGGCCTGATCGATTCCGAGCAGAACGAATTCGTCGACAACATCTTCGACATCGCCGACAAAGACGTCGAGGCCATCATGACCCCGCGTCCCGACATGGTCTGCCTCGGCCTCGAAGATACGCTCGAGGAAAACCTGCGCGTGGTCGAAGAGCATAAGTTCACGCGCTTCCCTGTGTATCGCAAGGATAAGGACGATATCGTCGGCTTCGTGCATATCAAGGACCTCTACAACCTCGATGACGACGCCACGATGGCCGACATCCGCATCCGCCGTATTGTCGCCGCGCCCGAAAGCATGCCTGTGGTCAAGCTTCTCCAGCTGCTTAAGAAGGAAAAGACCAAGATCGCGATCGTGGTCGATGAGCACGGCGGCACGTCCGGCGTGGTCACGATGGGCGATATCTTCGAAGAGATCATCGGCGATTACGATGACGAGTACGTGCACAGCAACAACGAGACTCTGACGAAGGTCTCCGAGGGCCACTACCTCACCACCGGCGCCTGTGCTATCGACGATTTCGCCGAAACCGTAGGCCTTGATCCCGACGGCTTCACCGAGTACGAAACCCTCGGCGGCCTGCTGCTCGAATCGTTCGACCGTATTCCCGATGCGGGCGATGAGACGGTGTATACCGAAGAAAACGTCAGCGTGCGCTTCGTGGTCCGTTCGATGGATGCGCGTCGTATCGGCCAGGTCGAGTTCTGGGTCAGCGTCGATGCGTCCGAGGAAGATGAGAAATAGCTTCTTCGCCATGCGGTCTGCGCGATGCGTCCGCTTTCTTCAACCGAATAGCTTCGGGTGTACGCGCCCGAGCCGAAGCGCCCCGCTTTGCGGGGCGCTTTTCGTTAGGGACGAGGGCTTCGTTTTTCTACGGTTTTGCGCAATCGGTTCCGTTTACCGCTCGTAGGCGCCGTCGGGCGGTCAGACGAATTGGGTGCTTTATTCTGGTGGAGCAAATGTGGATATCTGATAAAATTTGCAACCTGGTACCTGAAAACCAACGAAAACAAAAGAAAGGGGGCTCTGCATGAACGGAGACCTGATGGATACCCTCGTCTCGGTTACCGGAGAGATCAGCGGGTTCATGTATACCTACATCCTGGTGTTCCTGCTTATCTTCTGCGCGATTTATTTCACCGTTCGCACGAAGGGCGTGCAAATCCGCTACATCAAGGATATGTTCACCCAGCTCACGGAGAAAAGGCACGTAGAAGGCAAGAGGTCGATCTCGTCGTTCCAGGCGTTGATGGTTTCTACCGCTTCTCGCGTCGGTACGGGCAACATCGCGGGCATCGCCACCGCAGTCGCCACGGGCGGCCCGGGCGCCGTGTTCTGGATGTGGCTTATGGCTCTGGTCGGCGCCGCGTCCGCGTTCATCGAATCCACGCTCGCGCAGATCTGGAAGGTGCGCGGCAAGGAAGGCGAATTCCGCGGCGGTCCTGCGTACTACATCGAGCAGGCCCTCGGCAAGCGCTGGCTCGGCGTTCTGTTCGCTATCCTGCTGATCATCTGCTATGCCTACGGCTTCAACGGCTTGCAGGCATTCAATATGGCAAGCGCCCTGGAGTACTATATTCCTGATTACGCCACCAATGGCGCCGCCATGGCTCTGGGCATCGTGCTCGTCGTGATGACCGCGTTCGTCATCTTCGGCGGCTCCAAGCGCATCAGCATCATCACCTCCATCGTGGTGCCCGTCATGGCTCTTGCCTACATCGGCCTGGGCATCTTCATCACCCTGACCAACCTGGACAAGCTCCCCGAGGTCTTCGGCGTCATCGCCGCTTCCGCCTTCGACTTCCAGTCGATCTTCGGCGGCTTCGCGGGCTCTGTCGTGGTTCTGGGCATCAAGCGCGGCCTGTTCTCCAACGAGGCCGGCATGGGTTCCGCTCCGAACGCCGCTGCTACCGCAAGCGTTTCGCACCCCGTTAAGCAGGGTCTGGTCCAGACGCTGTCCGTCTACATCGACACGCTGGTCGTCTGCACCTGCTCCGCGTTCATGGTCTTGATCTTCTACGTCCAGTCCGGCGGCACTTTCGGCGAGCTCAACGGCATGCCTCTCGTGCAGATGGCTGTCAACTCCGCCGTGGGCGAGATGGGCATTCACTTCGTGACCTTCGCGATCTTCGCGTTCGCGTTCTCCAGCTTGATCGGCAACTACTTCTATGCCGAAAGCAACATGCGCTTCATCAAGAACAGCCCGGTTGTTCTGACGGTCTTCCGCATCACCGTTCTGGTCGCCATCTTCTTCGGCTGCCTGAACAGCTTCGACCTGGCTTGGAACCTGGCCGACATCACCATGGGCTTCATGGCTATCGTCAACCTGATCGCCATCCTGCTTCTGGGCAAGTGGGCGTTCAAGGCCCTCGATGACTACACGGCCCAGAAGAAGGCCGGAAAAGACCCCGTGTTCGTCGCCGACAACATCGAAGGCATGCCCAAGACGGAATGCTGGCACATCGGCAGCGACGACCTGAAGGACGTCGGCCCTCAGCCCGTCAAGGAGTACTTCGAAGAGGCTATCGACGCCGGCGGCGATTCCTTCGAGCCTTTGAAGTAGCCTTCGTTTCGAAGCAGCGCTTTTTCAGAAAGGCCCCTCTTGCGAGGGGCCTTTCTGTGTTTAGGGCGGGCGTTTTCGTTGCGCGGCGCATGCTTCGAACCCGCATCGGCCGATCGTCTTTCAGCGGTTGCGCGGCAATGCCGTCACGCCGTCTTCGGCGCATGCGAAGCAGGTGGGCGAAGCGCCTCGTCGCATCTTATTCCGGATTCTCGTTGCTTCGATGCGCCGCGTGTTCGCGCCCGTTGCTCTGTCGGCCCGGTTTCTAGCGCGCGCCGAAGGCCCACAGGTTCGCGCATTGGCTCAGGATGCGCTGCGCGTTCCATGTCTGCGCGCTGTGCTCGGGGCTGTTTGGATCGCGGATGATGAGGTCGCCCGCGTCGTCGATCCCTGCGATTACGATGAAGTGTCCCACGGTGGTGAAATCCCCCGGGCGTACCGATGCAATGACGGGCCGCCCTTCGCGCAGGGCTGCCGTAAGCACGTTTTCGTCGGCGGGCAGCTCTTCGCCGTGCAGTCCCAGCATGGCGGCGCCTTGCGTCATGAAAAGCCACGCGGTCATGCCCGAGTCGACGAAGCCGTTCGCTTCGGAGAAGGCGGCCATCGAAGCAGGGTCGTAGTCGGTCTTTCCCGTCAGGCCTACGTACACCATGGTCATGCAGGCGGGGCCGCATCCTGCCGTGAGCACGTCGGTGCCGGCATAGGGCGCCGCCGCCCATGCGGGGTCGGTTTGGTAGAGGTAGGGGATCTCGTCGCGCTTCCATTCGCTTTTCGGCGTGCTGATGGTCGGTTGGCCGGCGCCGGCGCTCAGCGCATGGCGCGCATCTTCCGATGCCGTGTGCAGCGCGGCGAACACGCCGCATGAGGCGATCGCCGCAACCACGGCGAACACGGCGACGGCCGTCCATCCCGGGTGATGTCGTTTGATGCGAAGCGGGCGCGGGGTGTACGCCGCGGACTGGCGGTTTTTGCTGCATCGCACGCGGGCGGCGTGCGGTACGTGTGATGCGAACGAGGCATCGTCATGCATGGCTGCTCCTTTCGTGGCGGCGCCGACCAGGTGCGGCTGTCGCGCTGTTTTCGTCGTGCTTGCATGGTATGGACGGCGGGTCTTAACGGTCTTGCAAGGCGCGGCTACGGAACGGATGCGTTTCTTAAGCTTTCCTTAAAGCGCTCCGAAACGCCCGTTTTGCACGGATCGGCGATGATAGGATTTCGAAAAGCGCGGGCCTGTCCGCCGCTTCGCTTATAAGCGGGGGTTTCGCATGCCGTGCATCCAAGGCCGCGGCAGTTCAGGTGCAGCGCGGCTTTGCGCGGGTTTTGCATGGGGAAGGAGCGATGGCATGGAGCATTCGAGGCAGGGCATCGCCGCGTCGGGCGATGCGCCCCGTCGTCGCGTCCTGGTGTGCGATGACGAACGCGAAATCGCGGACATGGTTGTAAGTTTGATGGGGCGCGAAGGGTTCGTCTGCACGGTGTGCTACGACCCGCTTTCCGCCCTCGATGCCATGCGGCGCAACGCGGCCGACTTGGCCATTCTGGACATCATGATGCCCGGGATGGACGGATATGAACTGGCCCGCCGCATCAGGACGTTTTCGAACGTGCCGCTGATATTCCTGTCCGCGAAAGACGAAGAGGTGGACTCGGTGCTCGGCTTCGCCGTGGGAGCCGATGATTACGTGACCAAGCCGTTTCGCCCGCGCGAGCTCGCCATGCGCGTCAGGGCGTGTCTACGCCGCGCCTCGATGCCCGCCGCGGCCGCCGACGGCACGCTGCGCATGCGTGGCGTGGAACTCGACCCCCGCACGCACGAGGCTTCGCTTCATGGCGAGCCGCTTTCGCTCACGCCGAAAGAGTTCGCCCTTCTTCGGGCGCTTATGGAAGCGGGCGGCTCGCCCCGTTCGGCGGCCGAACTGTTCGAATGCGTTTGGAACGAACGTCCCGATGCGGCGGCTTCCAACACGGTTATGGTGCATGTGCGTCATCTTCGCAAGAAGCTTGCGGCGATCGATACGTCGACCGAATTCATCGCAACGGTGTGGGGCGTCGGCTATCGCATGAACGCCGAATAGGCGTGCGCCGCCGGCTTCGCCCGCGCGCGTTTCTGTTTCGACCGAATCGGGGGGGGGTACTCGCATGGAGAAGCAACATGGATATCGCGGCGAGCAGCTTCGCGCGCTGCGACGCGGCTTCGCTCGCAGGATGGTTGCGGGGCTGTTGGCGTGGACGGCTTTGTTCGGCGTATGGGCTGTGGCCGTGGATGCGTTCGTCGCACCGCGCCTCGCCGATGCCATTTCGTCGGCATGCCCGTGGCGTACGCTGAGCGCCCAGGAGGCGGATCTGGACGATACGGTATGGTTCGAGGCGTCGCTTGAAAAGACGCGGGTTACGATGATTTCCTGCTATGCCGCCTTGCTGGCCGATGACAAGACCGCATACGACCGCGCTTCCGATGACGCGCGCGGCGTTTCCGATGCGCTCGGTGCCGCGACAGGCGGCGCGAAGTCTTCCGGCGTTGATTCGTCGGATGCCGCGACGTCGGGCGATGGCGCCATGGCAGACCAAGGCGCTGCAACCGGGCAGGAGTCCGCTTCCGACGCATCTGATGCGTCTGGCAAAGACGGGGTTTCCGACGGAGCTTTGCAGAATCTCGACGCCGCGGCGGACGGCTCCATGCACGAATATCGCTCGGCCATGCCCTCTGAAGACGCGGTGGTCGCGGGCATTCTGGCCGATCGCGACGAGGCGTCCAAGCAGGCGCTGTTCGAAGAGGCGTGCGCCGCGCTCGGGACCGATCCGTCGGCGGTGCGCGTCGAATCCCCTTGGACGACCGAGCAGGCGCGGCAGCTTTGGAATGAAATGTATTACGCCGACGGGCATATGGAATATCGCGATCTTGGTTTCTATGACTTCGTGCGCAGCCTGCGCCTTTCTATGTCGGTCGTCTTGTATCTGGCGGGCGTCATTGCCGTGCTCGCGTTCGCCCTCGCATGGCTGACCCGCTGTTTCGCCAGCCTGTTCGATGCTATGGAGGCGCTGTTCACGAAGCGCGACGAAGAACCCGGCCTGCCGCGCGAGTTGGAGCCCACGGCCCGCGCGCTTGCCGACTTGCGACGCGGGCGCGACGACGCCGAACGTGCGGCGCTGGCGGCCGAGCAGCGTAAGAACGAGCTGGTGGCGTATCTTGCCCACGATATCCGCACGCCTCTCACCTCGATCGTGGGCTATCTCACCTTGCTTGCCGAGGCGCCCGATATGCCCGAGGCCCAACGCGCTCGCTATGCCCAGGTGGCGCTCGATAGGTCGTATCGCCTGGAATCCATGATGGAGGAGTTCTTCGAAATCACGCGCTACAACCTGGGTTCCATTCCCATCGAGCGCGAACGTTTCGACGCGGCGCTTCTGTGCCGTCAGGTCGCCGACGAATTCTATCCGGCGGCTAAGGCCCGCTCGATCGATATCGAGGTATGCGCCGACGATCCGATCGAGTGCTTCGCCGACGCCGAGAAAGTGTCGCGCGTGCTGAATAACCTGCTTAAAAACGCCGTGGCCTATGCCGATAAGGAATCGACCGTGACGGTTCGCGCCCGCTGCGAAGATGCGCCCGGTGCGGTTGGAAAAGAGGAGCGGGATGCGACGTGCCGCGCCCTCGTGGTCGATGTCGAGAACCAGGGCCGCGAAATCGGCCCCGAGCACTTGCAGTCGATCTTCGAGAAGTTCTATCGCGAAGACGGCGCCCGTTCGACCGAAGGGGGCGGCGCGGGCCTTGGCCTGGCCATCGCGCGCGAAATCGCCCGTGCGCACGGAGGCGACTTAACTGCGACGAGCGTGGCGGGCCGCACGGTCTTCACGCTGCGCATTCCCGTGTAAGGTCGCTCGCCCCGGCTGTTTTTCGTGCGGAACGGGTTCGGTGCCTCGCTGCTGATCGACGGGGCGCCGCCGATCGCCTTATTGCGCGGGCGTCCATTCTTCGGCCACCCATTTGCGCACGCATTCGATGAACGCCTTGGTGGCCATGGACGCCCTGCTGTACGAGCGCACGGCTATGGCCAGTTCGCGATAGGTGGGCACCTCGGGCTTCACGCGCGCCAGCTCGAACGGCGCGCTTTCCAAAACGAGCTGGGGGAACAGGCTGAATCCGAACCCCTTGTTCACCATGCCCATCACGGCGTAGTCGTTGTCCATCACGTAGCGCACGTGCGGCTCGACGTCGTGCTGGGCGAACACCGAGTCGAACTCGGTCAAGTCGTCGCTGCTTCGTACCTTTATATAAGGTTCGGAAGCCAGCGACTCTTTCGGGAAGAACGGGGCGTCGGCCAGGGGGTGTTCGGGCGGCAGCACCACATAGAGCGGGTCGCGCGCCAGGGGAATGGTGAAGAAGTCGAGCGTGGCGGGCAAAATCACGAAGCAGCAGTCGAATTCGCCGCGCCAGGTGGCGGCTTCCATTTCGTCCTGGCTTTCATAGATCACCAGCTCGTATTCGATGTTGGGGCGATCGTGCAGGAACACGTCCATGATGCCCGGCAGCCACTGCACGGCGATGCTGGCGAACGCCGCCACGCGCAGGCTGCCGCCGCCGACGTGCCGAAGCTCGTCCAGGCGCATCTGAAGCGCGTGCTCGCTTGCGCAGACGTCTTGGATCCAGGGCAGCAGGTTGCGCCCGTCGGCGGTCAGGCGCGCTCCCGAATGGCCACGCGTGAACAGGGCCGTTCCCATTTCCTGCTCGAGCGAGCTCATCATGTAGCTGACGCCCGCCTGGGTGTAGCCGAGGATTTCGGCGGTCTTTTTGAAGCTGCCCGTCTTGGCGACGGTGACGAATGCTTCGTATTTCTGGTTCGCCACGGCGCCTCCTTCCGCACGGTATTCAGCGCATCGCTGCGTGCTGTTGATTTTCGACACACACAAAACACACGAGGGTATAAGAAAATTTTAATTAAATATAAGATACACTCATTTTACTTTCATATCTGCAGAAACTACTATGCATGTATCGGAGGTTATGCGGGCAAGGCGACCGCCCGTAAGGAGATGCCTCCGGTTCCGACACCCAAAGTGCACGTCGCGGCGGCCGTTTCATACGGCGCCGCGGCTGTGTGCGACTGTCGGCACCTTGCCATATTCGAGGGCGCTTCGTCTTTTCGACGCGCCCGCCCCATAAGGCGGGGCAGGCCTTCCTCTCTCGGCTTGCTTCCCTTAAGCCTTCTCTGCTTGTCCCGCTCGTTTTCTCGAGGCCCCTTCCGCCTTTCGGCGCAAGGGGCTTTTCATGCCTGACGTTCGTCCGGAGCGGTCTTCGCGGCTTCGCGCCCATGCGCCGCGGCTTCGCGTGCGTTTGCGGCTCCATGCCGTTTCGCTCGCCGCCGAAATGCTTCCGTACGGCGCGCCCTCACGGTGTCTCCATATAATGAAAGTTACTTTCTTTTAGAAACCTACTTGCCGTTTTGCCTGTTCAGCAGCGTGATGCTTTTTCTTAAAAGCACAAAACATCCATACTTCGTGAAAAAAAGTCTTGACTTAATTTTTCAACGTGATTAAATTATTCGTTTGCGTATTTACGCTCATATCGTCTATTTCCCTAACGGAAGGAAGACCTGTGGCCAAAGCAGAAAACAGCGCTCCCACCAGCCTTTATAGGGAACGTCGCAGCTTTGCGAAGATTCCCGACGTCATGGATGTGCCCAACCTGATCGCCATCCAGACGGATAGCTTCAAGTGGTTCATGGATGAAGGAATCACCGAAGCATTCAACGACGTGTGCCCCATCGAGAACGCAACGAAGGACATGTGCGTCGAGCTCGGCGCGCATAAATTCGGCGACCCGAAATACACCGTCGACGAGTGCAAAGAGAAGGACGTTTCCTACCAGGCTCCCTTGTTCGCCAACATTCGCTTCATCAACCGCGAGACCGGCGAAATCAAGGAGCAGGAAGTCTTCATGGGCGATTTCCCGCTCATGACCCCGCGCGGCACGTTCATCATCAACGGCACCGAGCGCGTCGTCGTCTCCCAGCTGGTCCGCTCCCCGGGCGTGTACTTCAGCTCCGAGCGCGACAAGACCTCCGATAAAACCATCTTCGGCGCGAAGGTCATTCCTTCCCGCGGCGCCTGGCTCGAGTTCGAGACCGACAAGCGCGACATCCTTTCCGTGCGAATCGACCGCAAGCGTAAGCAGCCGGCCACGCTGCTTCTGCGCGCGCTCGGCATCGCCGAGACCCGCGAGGAAATCGTCGACGTGCTCGGCAGCTCCGAAATGGTCCTGCGCACCCTCGACCGCGACCCCGCCACCACCAAGGACGAGGCCCTGATCGAGCTCTACAAGCGCTTCCGCCCCGGCGAGCCGCCCACGATCGACTCTGCGCGCACGCTGCTCGACGGCCTGTTCTTCAACCCGCAGCGCTACGACCTGGCGAAGGTGGGTCGCTACAAGGCCAACAAGAAGCTGGGCTTCCCTTCCGATTTCGATTCCTCCACGCTGACCGAGGAAGACATCATCGCGACCATGCGCTACATCGTCGCGCTGCACGAGGGCGAAGAGGGCTTCGCCGTCGATGATATCGACCACTTCGGCAACCGTCGCATCCGCACGGTCGGCGAGCTGATTCAGAATCAGTTCCGCATCGGCCTGTCCCGCATGGAGCGCGTCGTCCGCGAGCGCATGAGCATGCAGGAGCCCGACGAAATCACGCCGCAGTCGCTCGTCAACATCCGCCCGATCGTGGCGGCCATCAAGGAGTTCTTCGGCTCCTCGCAGCTGTCCCAGTTCATGGACCAGGCCAACCCCGCCGCAGGCATCACGCACAAGCGTCGTCTGTCGGCCCTCGGCCCGGGCGGTCTGTCGCGCGAGCGCGCAGGCTTCGAAGTCCGAGACGTCCATAACTCCCACTACGGCCGCATGTGCCCGATCGAGACCCCTGAAGGCCCGAACATCGGCCTGATCGGCTCGCTGGCAACCTACGCCCGCATCAACAGCTACGGCTTCATCGAGACGCCGTACCGTCGCGTCGTCGACGGCAAGGTGACCGACGAGGTCGACTACCTGACCGCCGATGAGGAAGAGAACTTCGCGATCGCTCAGGCGAACGAGTCCTTCGACCCCGAGACGCGCGTGTTCGGCAGCTTCGTCGACGGCGAGTTCGTTCCCGCCGAAAGGGTTCTGTGCCGTACGCGCGACGCCGCAGGCGTCTTCGGCGAGCCCGACGTGGTGGCCCCCGAAAAAGTGAATTACATGGACGTTTCCCCGCGTCAGATGACCTCTGTCGCAACGTCGCTCATTCCGTTCCTCGAGCACGACGACGCTAACCGCGCGCTCATGGGCTCCAACATGCAGCGTCAGGCAGTGCCCCTGCTGCAGCCCCATGCCCCGCTGGTCGGCACCGGCATCGAGCACCGCATCGCGGTCGACTCCGGCGAAGTCCTCGTGGCTCAGAACCCGGGCGTCGTCGACTACGTGGACGGCTCCACCGTCATCATCCGCAACGACGAGGGCGAATTCGACGAGTACCTGGTTCCCAAGTTCCAGCGCTCCAACCAGTCCGGCTGCATCAACCACAAGCCGATCGTTCGCAAGGGCGACGAGGTGGCCGCAGGCGACGTCCTGGCCGACGGCCCCAGCTGCGACCATGCCGAGCTGGCTCTGGGCCAGAACCTCATGGTTGCCTACATGACCTGGGAAGGCTTCAACTACGAGGACGCTATCATCGTGTCCGAGCGCGTTGTGGCCGAGGACCTGCTCACGTCTATCCACATCTCCGAATACGAAATCGACGCGCGCGACACCAAGCTCGGTCCTGAGGAAATCACCCGCGAGATCCCCAATATCTCCGAGGACATGATCTCCGACCTCGACGCCGACGGCATCATCCGCGTGGGCGCCGAAGTGTTCCCCGGCGACGTTCTCGTCGGCAAGGTCACGCCGAAGGGCGAGACCGAGCTGACCGCCGAGGAGCGCCTGCTGCGCGCCATCTTCGGCGAGAAGGCCCGCGAGGTCCGCGACACCTCCCTGAAGGTTCCCCATGGTGCGGGCGGCCGCGTCGTGGGCATCTATCGTTTCAGCCGCGAGGCCGGCGACGAACTGGCTCCGGGCGTCAACGAGCTCGTTCGCGTCTACATCGCTCAGAAGCGTAAGGTCCAGCAGGGCGACAAGCTGTCCGGTCGTCACGGCAACAAGGGCGTTATCTCCCGCGTTCTGCCTGTCGAGGACATGCCGTACCTGGCTGACGGCACGCCGATCGACGTCATGCTGA
The DNA here is from genome assembly GCF_003725295.1 of Slackia faecicanis. Taxonomy (GTDB): domain Bacteria; phylum Actinomycetota; class Coriobacteriia; order Coriobacteriales; family Eggerthellaceae; genus Slackia; species Slackia faecicanis. The sequence continues at coordinate 13,179 of NZ_QICB01000006.1, read as the reverse complement.
ACCCCCTGGGCGTTCCTTCCCGTATGAACGTCGGCCAGCTGCTCGAGTGCCATCTCGGCTGGGCTGCCAAGTGGGGCTTCTCCGATGTCGAAGGCACGACCGAGGCCGTCGAAGGCCCGACCTACGTCGCGACCCCCGTCTTCGACGGCGCGACCGAGCCTGAGATCGTCGACGTCATCCAGAAGGCCAACGCCAACCTTATCAACCTCAATCATGCGAAGTACGGCGACATGGCGCGCGACGAGTTCGTCCCGCAGCTGTCCGTCACCGGCAAGACCACGCTCTACGACGGCCGCACCGGCGAGCCCTTCCGCGAGCAGATCACGGTCGGTTTCCCGTACATCCTGAAGCTGGGCCACATGGTCGACGACAAGATCCATGCCCGTTCGACCGGTCCTTACAGCCTGATCACCCAGCAGCCTCTCGGCGGCAAGGCCCAGTTCGGCGGCCAGCGTTTCGGCGAGATGGAAGTTTGGGCGCTGTACGCGTACGGCGCTTCCAACGTGCTGCAGGAGATTCTGACCGTCAAGTCCGACGACACCGCCGGCCGCGTCAAGGCGTACGAGGCGATCGTCAAGGGCGACAACATCGACGACGCCGAGGTCCCCGAGTCCTTCAAGGTTCTCATGAAGGAAATGAAGTCCCTCGGCCTGAACGTGGAAATGGTGGCGCAGGACCAGCACACCATCGACTTCGACGCCGCCGACGCCGAGACCAGGAACAGCGCCAACCGTGCGCGCACCCTGCTCGACGGCGATGCCGAGAAGTCCGAGCCCGCCGAAGGCGATGCCCTCAAAGACATCGCCGCAGACCTTCGTTCCCTCATGGACGACGACCTGCTGGGCGGCTCGAATGCCGATGTTGAAAGCCTGATCGGCGCCGATAGCGCTACCGTTACCGAAACCGGCGAAGGAGAAGAGCGATAAATGAGCGAATTCGACGTTAACAATTTCGACGCCCTGCGTATTTCCCTCGCCAGCGCCGAGGATATCCGCGGTTGGTCTCATGGCGAGGTGAAAAAGGCCGAGACCATCAACTACCGCACGCTCAAGCCCGAAAAGGACGGCTTGTTCTGCGAGAAGATCTTCGGCCCCACCAAAGACTGGGAGTGCGCCTGCGGCAAGTACAAGCGCGTGCGCTTCAAGGGCATCGTCTGCGAGCGCTGCGGCGTCGAAGTGACCCGCAGCAAGGTTCGCCGCGAGCGCATGGGCCACATCGAGCTCGCCGCTCCCGTCAGCCACATCTGGTACTTCAAAGGCTCTCCGTCGCGTCTGGGCTATCTGCTCGACATCGCGCCGAAGGAGCTCGAGAAGGTGCTGTACTTCGCATCTTCCATCGTGACCTGGGTCGATGAAGAGGCCCGCGAGGAAGACGTGGAAGAGCTGCGCGACGAGCTGGCCGCCGACCTCGAAGAGCTGGACGCCGAGCGCGACCGCCTCGTCGAGGCCACGCGTCGCCTTTCCACCGAATACGTGCCCGAGGACGACGAGTTCATCGACGAAATCGACGAAGACGAGCGCATGAGCCCCGAGGAGGTCGACGAGGAAATCGCCGACATCTACGAGGAGTTCAGCGAGCGCAAGGCCCTGCGCACCGAGGCATTCGACACGTTCCTGAAGATCGTGCCGAAGCAGCTCGTGCCCGACGAGGCCCTGTATCGCGAGATGCGTCTGAACTACAGCGACTACTTCCAGGGCGGCATGGGCGCCGAGGCTATCCGCGACCTGCTCGAGGCCATGGACCTGGAGAAGGTGGCCGAAGAGCTGAAGGAGACCATCGAGACCGGCAAGGGCCAGAAGCGTGCCAAGGCCATCAAGCGCCTGAAGGTCGTCGACGCGTTCCTGAAGTCCGACAACAGCCCGTGCGACATGATCTTGGACGTCATTCCGGTCATTCCGCCGGACCTGCGTCCTATGGTCCAGCTCGACGGCGGCCGTTTCGCCACGTCCGACCTCAACGACCTGTACCGTCGCGTCATCAACCGTAATAACCGCCTGAAGCGCCTGCTCGACCTCGGTGCTCCCGAGATCATCGTGAACAACGAGAAGCGCATGCTGCAGGAGGCCGTGGACTCCCTGTTCGACAACGGCCGTCGCGGCCGTCCCGTCACGGGCCCCGGCAACCGTCCGCTGAAGTCGCTCTCCGACATGCTCAAGGGCAAGCAGGGCCGCTTCCGCCAGAACCTGCTCGGCAAGCGCGTCGACTACTCCGGCCGTTCGGTTATCGTCGTCGGCCCGAACCTGAAGCTGCATCAGTGCGGCCTGCCTCAGCAGATGGCTCTGGAGCTGTTCAAGCCCTTCGTCATGAAGCGCCTGGTCGAGCTCGAGTACGCCGCCAACATCAAGGCAGCCAAGCGCGCCGTCGACCGCGGTGCCAGCTACGTGTGGGATGTCCTCGAAGAGGTCATCGTCGACCACCCCGTGCTGCTCAACCGCGCACCTACCCTGCATCGTCTGGGCATCCAGGCGTTCGAGCCGGTGCTGGTCGAGGGCAAGGCCATCAAGCTGCATCCGCTGGTCTGCACCGCGTTCAACGCCGACTTCGACGGCGACCAGATGGCAGTCCATGTGCCGCTGGGCAACGAGGCTCAGGCCGAGGCCCGCGTGCTCATGCTGTCCTCCAATAACATCAAGAGCCCTGCTCACGGTCGTCCGCTGACCATTCCTACCCAGGATATGATCATCGGTCTGTACTACCTGACCGCCGTGCGCGACGGCTTCCCGGGCGAAGGCCGCGTCTTCGTCGACTTCGACGACGCCCTGAACGCCTACGACGCCCGCGCCGATCTTGACCTGCAGGCCAGGATCAGCGTCCGCCTGAACCGCGACATGCAGGTGGCCACGGCCTACGGCGTGTTCGAGGACCACAAGGCAGGCGAGCGTATCGAGACCAGCGTCGGCCGCATCACGTTCAATGCCGTGCTGCCCGAGGACCATCCGTTCATCAACTACGAGATGAACAAGAAGGAAATCGGCCGCCTGATCGAGGATTGCTGCAACCGCTACAGCCTGTCCGAGATGCCCGGCATCCTGGACGGTCTGAAGGACGCCGGCTTCCACTATGCCACGCGCGCAGGCATCACCGTGTCCGTCTTCGACGCGACGGTTCCGCCGAACAAGGCCGAGCTGCTCGCCGCCGCCGACGACAAGGTCGCCGCGATCGACGAAGACTACGAGATGGGCCTCATGAGCCCCGAGGAGCGTCATAAGCAGGTTATCGACATCTGGAACGAGACGGCCGACAAGGTCGGCGACGCCATGGCCGATAACTTCGACAAGTTCAACCCCATCTACATGATGGCGTTCTCCGGCGCACGAGGTAACATCAAGCAGATTCGTCAGCTCGCCGGCATGCGAGGCCTCATGGGCAATACGAAGGGCGGCACGATCGACCGCCCCGTTAAGTCGAACTTCCGCGAGGGCCTGTCGGTTCTGGAGTACTTCATCTCCACGCACGGCACCCGTAAGGGCATGACCGACACCGCGCTTCGTACCGCCGACTCGGGTTACCTGACCCGTCGTCTGGTCGACGTCGCGCAGGACGTCATCGTCCGCGAAATCGACTGCGGCACCACCGAGGGCGTGTCCTATCCGCTGCACAACGAGAAGGGCGAGCTCGACGAGAACCTGATCGGCCGCTGCCTGGTTGCCGACACGGGCGACTTCAAAGAGGGCGACTACCTGTCCTCGATGGACGACCTCAAGGCTCTCGAGGCCGCGGGCATCGACGAGGTGGTCATCCGCACGGTCATGACCTGCCACGCCGAGCACGGCGTCTGCCAGAAGTGCTACGGTTGGGACCTCGCCACCGGCCGCCCGGTCAACATCGGCACGGCTGTCGGCGTCATCGCCGCCCAGTCGATCGGCGAGCCCGGCACGCAGCTGACGATGCGTACGTTCCACGCTGGCGGCGTTGCGGGCGACGACATCACGCACGGTCTGCCCCGTGTCACCGAGTTGTTCGAGGCGCGCAAGCCTAAGGGCCTCGCCGTCCTCGCCGAAATCGGCGGCACGCTGCAGGTGTCTTCCGACAAGACCACGAAGACCCTCACGGTCCATGACCAGGAAGGCAACTTCCGCGAGTACGTGGTTTCCGCGCGCGCCCAGCTTCTGCCCGGCATCTTCGACGGTTGCCAGGTCAAGCCCGGCCAGCAGCTCACCAAGGGTTCCGTGAACCCGCACGACCTGCTGCGCCTGACCGACCCCAACACCACGCTGCGCTACATCGTGGCCGAGGTCCAGGACGTGTACGTGTCCCAGGGCGTCGACATCAACGACAAGCACATCGAGGTCATCGCGCGTCAGATGCTGCGCAAGGAAGTGGTCATGGACGCCGGCGATTCCGAGCTTCTGCCCGGCCGCCAGGTCAACCGCCACGAGTTCGAGCGCATCGCCGACGAGCTCATCGCCGAAGGCAAGCAGCCGCCGGTGGGCCAGCCTCTGCTGCTGGGCATCACCAAGGCGTCTCTCGCCACCGACTCGTTCCTGTCGGCCGCTTCGTTCCAGGAGACCACCAAGGTTCTCACGGACGCAGCCATCGAGGGCAAGACCGACGTTTTGTCCGGCCTGAAGGAGAACGTCATCATCGGCAAGCCGATTCCTGCCGGTACGGGCCTCGCTCGCTACCACCAGGTGGGTCTGACTTACAAGGGTCAGTCCGTCGGCGGCGAAATCGAGGACCAGCTGCCCGATTACGCTCCGTCCGAGCTGCGCGAAATCGAGGACCTGCTGCCTCAGCCGCAGGATTGGTCGCTCGATGAGAACTACATGAACGGCTACTCCAGCTACTTCGGCGGCAGCAGCTTCCGCGGCGGCCGCGCCCAGCAGCTCTCCGACGAGGATGCACGTCTGTACCTCTACGACGACCTGGGCGTGTCTCAGCGCTGGGCCAACAAGTTCAGCGAGGCGGGCATCGAGACGGTTTCCGACCTGGTCGGTTACACCGAAGACGAGCTGCTGCGCATCGAGGGCATCGGCGCCAAGGCGCTCGAGGAGCTCAAGGCCGGCCTCAACGAGCACGAGCTCGGCTACCTGCTCGAGGACGATCTGGCCGCTTCGAGCGACGACATGAGCCAGCTGCTCGACATGGTGTTCAGCCCCGATGACACCATCCTCATCGGCGGCGACGCTCCGGCCACCTTCAACACCGAAGGTGAGGAGATGCTCGGCGAGGCCCTGCCTCCCCGCAGCTATCACCGCGATCTGAGCGAGCTCGACGCTCTGCTCGGCGGCCTGGGCGACCTCGGCTTCGGCGAGACTTCGGAAGAGTCCGAGTCCGAAGGCGAAGACGAGGAATAAAGCGCATACATCGCTTTCATGAAGAAGGCGGCCTTCGGGCCGCCTTCTTTTCGTTGCGCAGGCGGTTTCCCGGCGCCGCTTCTCCCGTTTTCCCTGTCCCATAACAGGGAAACCCCCAACGCCGCCACGTCTTTCCGTCTGAGGTGATACTCTGTATGAAATGGGAAGGAGCGTACTATGGTCGAGGTTAAAACAGAGGCGGTCGGTCGGCTCGGTCGTCCTCGATATCTGGTTTTGGGAATGGACCCAGGCATTGCGAGTTGCGGCTTCGCGTTGCTCGATATCAACAATCATGAGATCTTGGAAATGGGCGTTCGCTTGTTCGATGCCCCGTTGCATCCTAAAACGAAGCAGAGCTTGGCCGCTATTCGTCGCGGCTTCCGTTCGACGCGGCGCAATATCGACCGAACGCAGGATCGACTCAAGCATTGCTTCGAGTGCTTTAAGAAATACGGCGTCGTTCCAGATGATGCCGATAAAGAATATCTTCATACGGTCAAAGGGGATAAACAGCCCCTCAAGCTTCGTGTCGATGGCCTGAATCGCATGCTCACGAACAGGGAGTGGGCCATGGCCCTCTATTCTCTGTGCAAGCGTCGTGGCTACATTCCGCACGGCGAAGGCGCTCAGGATAAATCGAGCGATGACGGCAAGGTGCTTGCTGCGATCAGCGCGAATGAAAAAGAAATCGCAGCAGGAAAATTCAGAACCGCAGGCGAATGGCTCGCGTCGCGTCCCACGAGCAGGAATCGCGGGGGCAATTACGAGATGTGCGTCAAGCACGAGCAGCTTATCGAAGAAACCCGTATTCTGTTCGAAGCACAGCGCTCGTTCGGTTCCAAGGTTGCCTCTGAAGATTTCGAGCGCGAATACATCGACATATGCAATTGGGAACGGCCGCGCGACGATTTCGATAGGCGTACGTACGGCCTGGTGGGGTCATGCGTTTACTTTCCGCAAGAGAAGCGCGCGGCACGTTGCACGCTTACGAGCGAGCTTGTTTCCGCGTATGGCGCTTTGGGAAATATAACCATCGTGCTCGGCGACGGCGGCGTGCGCCGTCTTACGGCGGCCGAACGAGACGAATGCATTCGCATATTGTTTACGGCCGATCCGAATGCGAAGACCCGCGTTGTGAAGTTCGGTGCCTTGCGCAAAAAGCTCGACTTGAGTTCGCGCGATTATTTCAAGGGCGTTCCTGCCGATGACGAAAAGACCCGTGAGGTGTTCAAACCCAGCGGTTGGCGCGCCTTGTATTCGACGTTGCGGGAATCCAATCCGCAGCTTCTCGCAAGGTTGAGGGACGATATCGATTTGGCGGATGCCGTTATGGAGGCCGCCGCGTATGCATCATCTGCGTCGAGCTTGGAGAACTGCCTCAGCCAGCTTCCTCTTAGCGATGATGAAAAGCAGGCGCTTTGCGCGCTGCCGTATTCGTCTAAAGTGCTGAATGGATATGGAAGCCGCTCGAAAAAGGCGCTCGACTTGCTGCTTGCTTGTCTCAAAGAACCCGAAGTGCTCAATCTGACCGATGCCGAGGCGGCATGTGGGTTGGATGCGTTGCGTCTTGGCGGCCCACAGCTCGAGCGTTCCGAGAAGCTGATTCCCTATGAGGCCTGGGTAAGCGCGGCGGGTCGTACGAATAACAATCCTGTCGTCATTCGTGCTATGTCGCAAATGCGCAAGGTCGTAAATGCCATATGCGGCAAATGGGGCGTTCCGAACGAAATCCACGTCGAACTTGACCGCGAGCTTCGGTTGCCTAAGCGTGCGAAAGAAGAAATTGCCAAGGCCAATAAGAAAAACGAGAAAGAGCGCGAGCGCATAGCCGTTCAGGCCGCGGACATTCTTTCCTGCAGCCCCGATGAGGTGAGCGGAAAGCAGATAGAGAAGTACCGCTTGTGGGAGGAGCAGGAAAACTCCGATTTGTATACGGGCGAGCGTATCCACGTCCAACGCCTTTTGAGCGATGACACCTATACGCAGATCGACCATATTCTTCCGTTTTCGCGAACGGGAGAGAATTCGCGTAATAACAAGGTGCTCGTGCTTTCGGAAAGCAATCAGCAGAAACGCGAGCAGACTCCGTATGAATGGATGAATTCGGGCCAGCCTGGTGCTCCGTCGTGGGACGAGTTCAAACTTCGAGTTCAGGCGAACCAGCATCTTAAGCACCGCAAGAAAGAATTCTTGCTCGAGCAGGATTTGGAATCGAAGGAAGTCGAATTCCTCCAGCGAAACGTGACCGACACGGCTTATATGTCGCGCGAAGTCTGCGCCTATCTGTCCGATTGCCTGTTGTTCCCCGATGACGGCATGAAGGTTCACGTTGTTCCCACGACGGGTCGCGCTACGGCATGGTTGCGTCGCCGATGGGGGCTGAACTTCGGAGCAACGGGGGAGAAGGACCGTTCGGACGACCGTCATCATGCTACGGACGCCTGCGTTATTGCCGCGTGCAGCAGGGGCCTTGTCATCAAGACGGCAAAGGTTATGAAGGGAACGCACTGGAGCATCACGCGTAATATGACGTCGGAGGAGCGCAGAGATGCCCGTATGGAGGCGTTGCGTGAGAGCATGCCCTGGGAAAGCTTCGCCGACGATGTCCGCGCACGTCGCGATTTCGTGGTACCCACGCGCTATGTGCCTCGTAAAGGCAGCGGTGAGCTTTTCGAGCAGACAGTGTATTCGTATGTCGGTCGGAACGAAAAAGGGCAGGACCTTGGCCGAAAGAAGGGCGTCGACAAAGATAAGGTCATGGGCAATGCCGTAGTGTCCGATGATGGAAAATCGGTCATTAAGGTGAGCGAGATGCTGTGCCTGCGTTTGTGGCACGATCCAGAGATTAAAAAGAAGGGGAAGGTCGTTGGCGGCTGGTATGCCGACCCGGTGTACAAGTCTGATATTCCCGCTCTTAAGGATGGCACGTATGTGCCGCGAATCGCAAAGGCCCACTGCGGCCGTTCGGCGTGGGCGCCTGTTCCCGAACGGCTTTTGCTCCAGCGTCCGGTTGAGTTGTATCTTGGTGATGTTGTCAGGGTGAAAGAGATGGTTGGGTGCCTTTCTGGTTTTGACATGGGTGGTGTTGCATGGAAGTTCGTTGACCCAATGACGCGTGAGTCGATATCTGCGCCGACCATTGGAAGTCTTACGGGCAAGGATGCTCCCAAGGTGGTTCGTGGGGGCATTGTCGGTTAGCCTAATCGATTCGGGCCTCGTCTTGGTTTTACGAGGTCCGAATTGCTTTGATTCCAATAAGCTTCCGTGTGGTTCTTGATACTGGTTGCCATCGAGTACGTCTTGAGCTCGCACTTTTCCCCAAGCTGATACAATGCCGTTGCGCGACGCCGAAGGCTATTTCGTGTCTTGAGCTCGCACTTTTCCCCAAGCTGATACAATCAGGACGCGCCCGTCTACGAATCCCCACAGGTCTTGAGCTCGCACTTTTCCCCAAGCTGATACAATGCTAGGCGCCGCGTAATCCCCATCACGTTTGTCTTGAGCTCGCACTTTTCCCCAAGCTGATACAATGCATGCGACGCCGACGACAGACTCGTCTTCGTCTTGAGCTCGCACTTTTCCCCAAGCTGATACAATGCTGCGCTGATGAAGCAGCACGCATCGGAAGTCTTGAGCTCGCACTTTTCCCCAAGCTGATACAATCGCCGCGCACCTGCTGGCAGTCGGCTTCGAGTCTTGGGCTCGCACTTTTCCCCAAGCTGATACAATTGCAAACGCTGAAAGAGTTCAGGCTGCGCAGTCTTGAGCTCGCACTTTTCCCCAAGCTGATACAATGAGAGACACATATAGCCCGCGTACTGGATAGTCTTGAGCTCGCACTTTTCCCCAAGCTGATACAATGTTGCCCACGGCGTAGTCGTAATAGGCCGTGTCTTGAGCTCGTACTTTTCCCCAAGCTGATACAATCCTATCGGCAACACTCGCGGCTTCGTGTAGGTCTTGAGCTCGCACTTTTCCCCAAGCTGATACAATTGCACCTCGCGCGGCATCAATGCGTCTTTGGTCTTGAGCTCGCACTTTTCCCCAAGCTGATACAATCGGTGCATATCTTTCTGCCCAAACCGCCTAGTCTTGAGCTCGCACTTTTCCCCAAGCTGATACAATTGATCTCGGCCATCTTTGACGATTCGGGCAAGTCTTGAGCTCGCACTTTTCCCCAAGCTGATACAATCCGCTCGACGTATACAAGTAAAGTCATAGTGTCTTGAGCTCGCACTTTTCCCCAAGCTGATACAATCACGGCACCGAGATAGACGCGATCCGTACTAGTCTTGAGCTCGCACTTTTCCCCAAGCTGATACAATACGAAGCCATCGAAACCACGCAGAACGCCGGTCTTGAGCTCGCACTTTTCCCCAAGCTGATACAATAACCACGACGCCTTCTCGACGACGATAGTAGTCTTGAGCTCGCACTTTTCCCCAAGCTGATACAATGAAACGCGCGAGTTTGACGACAAATCTTGGGTCTTGAGCTCGCACTTTTCCCCAAGCTGATACAATCATATCAGCATCACTCAACATTGCCACAGCGTCTTGAGCTCGCACTTTTCCCCAAGCTGATACAATATGTATCGAAAAAATCCCCTGTCATCAGGGGATTTGCATTTTCTCTCAAATAAAATCCAACCGAAAACGACTGCATGTGAGAGTGTTTTATTCGATTTTATTTTGCTATTCCAGCTGTCATTGGGCCAAAAAACACCCAGATGAGGGGTGAAAAATACCCTCATAATGTGTTAGCTTTATGGAGTCATGGAAGAATGGCGTAAGAATTTACGGCTGCTATTTTGCCCAGAAAAGAGTTCGCCCCGCGCCTTCCGAAGATGACGCGGGGGTAACCCTACGGGTGAACCTACCGTTGTAGGTTCCCCTTGTCTGGAGTCTCGCACTTTTCCCCAAGGTGAGACGTTTGACATTGCCTTATTGTAGCGCATTCACAGGGAAGGTGCGTGAAAAATGGCTCAGAGGACTATCCTTATTCAGAGTAAGGCGCATTTATGCGTCCGGAACGGATTGCTCCAGATCGAAACGGACGATAAAAGCCTGGCTATTCCTCTTGAAGACATCTGGGTCGTCATCGTGGAGTCGCATCTCAGCACCCTCACGGTATCGTGCATGTCGAGCCTGAACGAGGCGGGAATCGGCGTGATGATTTGCGGGCGCAATCACATGCCGAACGGCCTTCTTCTTCCGCTTGGCGCTCATTCGCGCCATGCAAAAATCGTGGAAGACCAGCTCATGATGAGCGTGCCGATGAAAAAGCAGCTTTGGAAAAGAATCGTTCAATCGAAAATAGAGAATCAGGCCGCTGTTTTGAGAGAGATGGGCATCGATTCGAGCCCTCTTGATGAATACGCCGCTTCGGTTCAGTCGGGCGATAAGAACAACAGGGAAGGCGCTGCTGCCGCGGTGTATTTCAAGCGCCTGATCAAGGATGGAACCAGAAGGGCCAGCGCACAGAGCGCCGCCCTCGATTACGGGTATGGCGTTTTGCGCGCGGGAATAGGCCGCGCTGTCGTGGGCGGCGGGTGGCTTGCTTCCCAGGGCATTCATCACCACAGCGTCTATAACGCATTCAACTTAGTGGACGATCTGATAGAGCCGTTTCGCCCGCTTGTCGATCTTATCGTTATGAGCTACGGCCTCGAAGATCCCTTGGAATCATCCGATAAGGCGTTGCTCGCCCGTGTTTTCGAGCATGTGATGCTGATAGACGGAAAGCATTGCGGATGCCAGCAATGCATCGAGGTTGTTTTGTCTTCCCTGAGGACGGCTGTCTTGGAGAAGGATCCGAGCAAGCTTCTCCTGCCGCGACTCGAGGGGCTTGAAATGGTAACGGTCGAATAGGACAGGAGGAGGAATGAGGGTCATGCGTTTGATGGTGTTGTTCGATCTGCCTACGGGGAACAAGAAAGAGCGGAAGTCTTATGCGGAGTTCAGGAAGTTTCTTATCCATGACGGCTACCACATGGAGCAGTTCTCGGTGTACTCGAGGCTCCTGATAACGCGCGAATCTTCCGCGATGCACATTGCGCGTCTCAGGGAGCACTTGCCCGAAGCGGGCGAAGTGACGGTTATCCAGATGACCGAGAAGCAATACGAAGATCGGCTTGTTTTGCTCAGCGAGCATAAGGAAAAGCCCGTTGAAGAAAGCGCCCAGCTCACGCTTGTTCTCTAGCTTTGAAATGGAGCGAGGCGAGTCTGCGCCCGAAGGGCCTAGCCGCGGGCGCCTTCGGGTGCCTTGCGACGGGCGGCCATGCGTCAAGGCGCCCCATTTATGCGAAGTATGGTGCATTTCCGCTGCTTATATGCGCTATTCGCCCGTGATTCGCGCCGAATCGATTTTCCGTCGAGACGTATGTGATAGGGTGGAGGCGAAAAACTACGAGCGAAGGCGCGGATTGCTTGTTTCGAAACGATTCGTGCTGCTAAGGAGCGGGCATCATGGCAATCGAAGAGCAGGTCACCGAGCGCATCAAGGAGATAGCGGCCGCGACGGAGGACACGATCGTCGCCGACCGACGTTATTTCCACGCGCATCCTGAGCTGTCAGGCAAAGAGGTCAGCACGGCGGGCACCATCTGTGCCCGTCTTGCACGTATGGGCATTCCGTACGAGCGCGTGGCGAAGACGGGCGTTATCGCTACGATCAAGGGAACGGCCGACGACGCGTACGACGCCGAGGGCAACCCCAAACGCCGCATCGCCCTGCGCGCCGATATCGACGCGCTGCCCGTGCTCGAGCGAACCGGCTTGCCGTATGAATCCGAGAACAGCGGCGTCATGCACGCGTGCGGTCACGATTGCCACATTGCGATGATGCTCGGATCGGCGCGCATTCTCATGCAGATGCGCGACCAGATCCACGGCGAGGTGCGTATCATCTTCCAGCCCGCCGAAGAAATTTCCATCGGCTCGCGCATGATGATCCGCGCCGGCGCCCTCGACGGCGTCGACGGCGTGTTCGGCATGCATATCTGGAGCGAAATCGAGGCGGGCAAGATTTCGGCCGAGCCGGGCCAGCGCATGGCCCATACCGACTGGTTCCGCGTCGATATCGACGGCCAGAGCGCCCACGGTTCCATGCCTCACAAGGGCGTCGATGCCGTCGTGGTTGCCGCAGAGCTGGTCGTCGCCCTTCAGGTTTTGGTCAGCCGCGATATTTCTCCGTTCGAGCCGCTGGTCGTCACGGTGGGCGAGGTCCACGGCGGCGAAGCGCGCAACATCATGGCCGGTTCGGCCTATCTGACCGGCACGGTCAGGACGTGGAGCGAGAAGACGCGCGCCGCCATGCCCGATCGCCTGAAGCACTTGATCGACCGCTCCGCCGGCGCGTTCGGCGCCACGGCCAAGCTGACTTATGAGGCCGGCAACGCGGGCCTTGCCAACGACGAGGAAAGCGCGTACAGGGCGCAGGCCAGCGTGAAGAAGCTGTTCGGCGATGATGCCTTGTGCGATTACGAAGGCACCCTGGCGGGCGAGGATTTCTCCGAATACCTGGCGCGCGTTCCCGGCGCGTTCGTGTTCCTGGGATGCCGCAACCCGCATATCGATGCGGTGCATGCGCAGCATAGCTGCTACTACCGCGTCGACGAAAGCACGTTGGTGAAGGGCGCCATGCTGTACACGCAGTACGCGATCGACTTCTTGAACGAGTAGGCTTTCGGGCGCTTTCGCCCTGGGCCGAACCACGGCGTTTCGAGCCGCCGTCGACCGAAGGGTCGGCGGCGGCTTTTCGTTTAATGGCTTCAGCCTGGCGCGCGCGTAGCCGCGCCGAGACAACCACCCGCTTTGCGGGTGGTACCCAATCTGCTTTACAAAACCACCTTTCCGTCGGATATTGACGATGTTCAGGCCGT
>NZ_QICB01000005.1 GCF_003725295.1 Slackia faecicanis | reverse complement strand
GCCCCGCGCGAGCGCGACCACGGAGGCGGGGATCGCCCGGTCCCATGCCGAACCCGGCAGCTAAGCCCGCCATCGCCCGACGTACTGCGGTGTAGTCCGCGGAAGGCAGGGTCGTCGCGCTCGCGCGTGGCGCTTCGCGCCTGGAAGGGGCCCTTCGGGGCCCCTTCCTTTTTTGATTGCATAAAGGCTCGCTCTGCATTCGATGGCAGGGCGAGCCTTTTTCGTTCTGGACTCCGGCGACGTTCGGGGTCTCTGGCGAAGCTTTGTTCGCGTTGCTTGGCTAGGGTGCGACGGCGATTGCAATCGGCGGAGAGACCGCTTCTTTTTTGTGGTTGAGGATTGTTGCGTCTGGCTCGTTTTGCCCGTTTTCTTGCCTGCGATCGGTGTCGCCCTCGTTCAAGGGCGGCCGTGGCCGCTTTCCGCTTCTGTTCGTGGGTGTAGATGACTTTCATGGCGGACCTCCGTTTCTGTACGGAATTATGTCCGAAGCCCCTTTTATCCCGTAAACCGAAAAAAAGTCCCGCCTCTGCGAGAGAGGCGGGGCATGTGCGCTTAGCGGTTGCTGCGCAGCTCTTTAGCGGTCTTTCGCGTCTGCGAGCAGCGGCTCTATCCAGGTTTTCCAGGCTTCGTCGTCGGGGGCGATGCGCGTGCTTCCTCCCCACATATCGCTGAAAAGCTCTTCGGTGCGCTCGGGAAGCCCGAACTTGTCGCCAGCGATCACGATGGCGTGCTCGTATACGCCGCAGGGACCTTGCTCAAGCATACTGATAGCTTCTGTGAGCCCTTCTCCACGGAGAAGCTCGAGCTGTCCGAGTTCATCGACGAACAGGACGTTTTTCGACGAGCCAAGGCGGGAGATGCCGTCTTTCAGCGTACGGAAGTGGTTGTTGACGTGGGCGATGGAGTCGTCCGATATGTGCCACCGCAGGCGAGCCCGTCCCGCCTGGCTTTCCGCGACGAAGTTTCCGTCCTGCTCGGCGAGGTCTGCCCGTCGTGCGAAGGGGACGAGTTCATGCTCCGGCAGCAAGAGGTTGTCGATGCCTGTTTTCTCGAGCGAACCGTCGTCGTGCTTGACCCAGACGCCGGGCGCAAGCACGCCGCTGCAGCCGACGCCGGTCGCTTCGAGCTTGCCGACCGCCTTTTGAAGCCAGCGGGTTTTGCCGATTTGAACGTTGCCCGTCAGTATCAGAAGCATCGATATTCCTTCCTTGTCGTCCGTGGGCGCGGCTTTCGCCTTGGAACCCTTGCGGCCGCGATGTGCGGTGGGGTTGCGCTCGTTGCGGGGGCTTGGGCGGCATCTCGCAATGCGAGCCGGTCAAGCCCCCGCTCCGACTGCCGCGCGCCCTTCTGTCTGCTGCCGCGCTCGAAGCATCTTGATATAGGTTGACTTGCCGCCGACTGCCGCGACGTCTTTCCGCCTGCCGCCGCGCTTTCGGTTCGGCGCCTGCGCTGGCCGGCGGACTAGTCCTGCAGGTTCAGTTCGAGGCCCGGCTTGACGACGCGCATCATCTGGACAGCTTCGCCGAACAGCCTTCCCTGGCCGCTGCGCACGGCGAACGAGGTCTTCTCGGGGTCGTTCACGACGCTGCCCGCCAGCACGTCGGCGTGGTAGTCGAACAGGATGGGCGACGCCACCACGCTCGGGCCCGTCAGGATACACAGGGAATCGCGCGACAGCTCGAGAAGGCGGGGCAGGGTCTTGTTGGTCGTCGTGGTGCCGGTGATGAACACGACGTCCTGGGAAGGCAGCACGTACTCGCATGCGGGGTCGGGCAGGTCGCCTTCGCTGCAGGAGCGCTCGAGCACCGTGAGCTCGTCGCAGCGCTCGGCCAGCTCGGTGACGTGGGGGAAGTGGCCGATAACGGCGACCTTGCCGCCCTTCATGTGCGGCGTGAACTCTCCGAAGGCTTCGCGCTTGCGTTCGTCGCGCGCGAGGGCTTTGGGCGCTTCGTAGACGGCTCCCAAAGGATCGAGCAGTTCTTTGCGCGAATACCAGGCGTTCAGGGCGGCCACGCCCAGGGTGGCTTCCTCGAAGTTCCAGCTTTTCGCGAGGCGCGCAACGCTTTTCAGGTCGCTCCCGCGCAGGTCGGGATGCTTGCGCGATCCGATCTTGCCGCCTTTCATGGTCCAGGCTACGCCGCATCCGCATTCGGCGTCGAGATAGGTCCAATGCAGGCCGAGGCTGTAATCGCGCACGGCGATGCCTTCAGGCACGCCGTCGATCAGCCTGTCGTAGAGCTCCCACGGGTCGGTGTGCGTCGTGTTCTCCATCGATATCGTTCCTTTCCGAGGGCGAGAGCCCTTCGTCGTGGCGGCGTCGGGCCGCCGGGATTCGTTAGAGCGGAATGCAGACGCGACGCGACGTTCCGTCCACGTCGACGTCTGCGACATGGATGGGCGTCTGGTAGATCGCCTCCATGCGTTCCTCGGTGATGATCTCGTTGGGCGTCCCTACGCAGGAGACGCCGCCGTCTTTCATGACGACGACCGTGTCGGCGCAATATACGGCGTGGCCGGGGTCGTGCGTCACCATGAGCACGGTGGCCCCGCGGTTCGACAGCTCCTTCATGCGCGAAAGCACGATCTGCTGGTTGCCGAAGTCGAGGCTTGCCGTGGGTTCGTCCATGACGATCAGCTCGGGCTGCTGGGCAAGGGCGCGCGCGATCAATACGAGCTGTTGCTGGCCGCCCGAAAGCTTCGTGTAGGTGCGCTCGGCGAGATGCTCGATGCCCAGCATGCAGAGCGCGTCCCATGCCACACGCTTGTCTTTGTGCGAAAGGCCCGAAAAGCGTCCAATGTGCGGCGTTCTGCCCATAAGCACCACGTCGGCGACGGAAAAGGGAAACGGCGGCGTATGCGCCTGCGGAATGTAGGCGATGTGCCGTGCGCGCTCCGCGTCGCTCAGCGATGCGACGCTCTTTCCGTGGATGAGGGCGCTTCCGCCCATGGGGGGCAGCAGGCCGAGAATCGTTTTGAGCAGCGTGGTCTTGCCGCAGCCGTTCGTGCCGATGATGCAGGCGAATTGCCCGCGGTCGAGCTGAAACGCCGCGTCATGGACGATCGTCTTGCGGTGATAGCCGCAGGTCAGGCTTTGCACGTCGAGAAGCGGCGCATCGGTGTGCGCCTCCATGGCATCGCGTGCGCATTCGGCGGAGGCCTGCGTATTCGAAACGAGCGGCATCGATTACCACCCCTTCATGTTGTGCTTGAAGATCACGATGAAGAACGGAACGCCGATGATGGCGGTAAGGACGCCGATGGGCATCTCGAGGCTGAGCAGCATGCGGCACAGGTCGTCGACGAGCAGCAGATAGCTTGCGCCGATGAACATGGATGCCGGAATGAGGGCGCGGTAGTTCGGCCCCACAATCGCGCGCGCGAGATGCGGAATGACCAGGCCGACCCAGCCCACGACGCCCGAAACGGCCACGGAAACGGACACGATCAACGTCGATGCGAAGATGACGACGAGGCGCACGCGCGACACGTTGATACCGAGGCTGCGGGCCTCTTCTTCGCCGAAGCTCAGCGCATTGAGCTTCCAGCGTTCAAGCATGAGCACGCCGAAGCCGGCGACCATGGGAAGGATGATGGCGAACAGGTCGTTCTGGTCGACTCGGGAGAAGCCGCCCATGAGCCAGAAGGTGATTTCAGGAAGCTTGTCGTTCGAATCCGCGAGGAATTTAAGCAGGGAAACACCCGATTGGAACAGGGTCGAGACCAGAATGCCGCCGAGCACGAGCCCGAGGAGTTCGTCGTATCTGATTACGCGATTGAGCCATACCACGCACCCGACGGCGGCCATGCCGCCTGCGAAGGCGAACAGCTGAACCATGGTGGAAGGCATGTCGAGGACGAGTGCCAGACAGGCGCCCAGGCTTGCACCCGCCGAGGCGCCCAGCAAGTCGGGCGAGACGAGCGGGTTACGAAACATTCCCTGGTACGCGGCGCCCGCGGCGGCCAGGGCAGCTCCTACCATCACGACCACGAGAATGCGTGGCAGGCGGATGTTGAGCAGGGCGGTTTGCGTCTGAAGGTCGACCGCTTCGGGGTTGAAGATGCTGTTGAAGACGGCCGGAACCAGCTCGCTTGGAGGGATGGGATATTTGCCTACCGAGAACGATGCGACGATGATGGCGAGAAGGGCGACGAGAATGCCCGCCTTTGCCCAGATGGAAAGCGGTTTGCCGAGCTTTTGCTCAGCGAGTTCGTCGTCGACGGAAGGCATTTCCCCCGTTTCGGCGCGCTGGGCGCGGCGTTTTGGACGTTCCGTATGGTGGTTCACGCGATGCTCCTTGCTGAGCGACGGAGCCGCTCATCCCCTTTGGTGCCGTTACATTATTCGCGAAAAAGAATATTTGCACAAGAGGATAAAAGACTGGACGAATCGGCGCACTGAGATTACACTCGGCTTTATTATTCTCGCTTGCGAATAATCGCGTATGCGAACGACGCGGTAGGATCGAGGGATTTCGCGGTTTTCGGAGCCGTTCATACGTGGCGCTCATCGTGTTCGCGAGCGGGCGGGCAGACCGGGCTCGGGGGTATCGGGTCCGCAAGGAAGGGGAATGGAATGAAAAAACCGATGAAGGGCGCGGCGGCCTTCGCGGTCGCCGGTTGTCTGGCGCTTTCGACAGCCCTGTTCGGCTGCGCGTCGGGAGAAAGCGAGCCCGCTTCTGAGGCGGAGCCGCAGGCTGCCGCACAGCCCGTTGCCACCGAGCAGACGGTGACCGATGATGCGGGCCGCACGGTGACGCTGCCCGCTGCCGAGCAGCTCGAGAAGATCTATTACACGAGCCCCGCAGGCCAAATCTTCTGCTTCACGCTGGCGCCCGAGTTGTGCGCCGGCACTACGATGGACTTCACCGAACAGGAGCTCGCCAACCTGCCCGCCGATATCGTCGACCTGCCGAATCTGGGCACCCTGGCCGGCGGCAAGGACCTCAATCCCGAGGCTATTATGGCTGCGGGCATTCAGGTGGTCTTTTCGGTGACTACGGTCGAGCCGGGTGAGAAAGACGCCACCAATGCCGATGACCTGCAGAACCAGACGGGCATCCCCGTGGTCGTGATCGACGGTTCTTTCGACAAGACCGCCCATTGCTACGAGGTGCTGGGCCGGATCCTGGGCAAGCAGGACGAGGCTAAGAAGATGGCCGACTACTGCACCAAGGTTGCCGCCGACGTGGCTGCCGCCGTCGCCACCGTTCCCGAAGACCAGCGCGTCAGCGTGTACTACGCCGAGGGTCCCGAAGGCCTGCAGACCGAGCCCACGTCTTCCTCGCACGCCTTGGTGTTCAGACTCGCCGGCGCCAAGAATGTCGCCGAAGACCTTGAAGCCGAGGGCGGCAAGGGCAAGACCCCCGTTTCCCTCGAGCAGGTGCTCGCATGGAACCCCGAGGTCATCATCGCATGGGATGCCGAGCGCTTCGAAGGCGGCTCCGACGAGCTGATTCGTACGGACCCGAACTGGTCCACGGTGAAGGCGGTCCAGGACGGTCGCGTGTACACCATGTGCCAGACCCCGTTTTCGTGGCTCGACCGTCCGCCGGCGGTGAACCGCTTCATCGGCCTGCAGTGGCTGGCCAACCTGCTGTATCCCGAGGCTTATGACATCGACATCGTCGAAGAGACCAAGAACTTCTACAGCATGTTCTATCACCGCGACTTGACGGACGGTCAGGTGATCGAACTCCTCGGCAACAGCTATCAGGGATAGCTTCCGACTCAGTCCCCCTTGTAGAAGAACGCCCGCGTGCGCCGCGGGCGTTCTTTTTTGCTTTTCGCAGGGCGCTTCGGCTGCGCACCCGTTTTCGCGCCGCGTCTTCGGCTCTCGTGACGGATGCGGCTTGCGGCGGGCTGCCGGGCTGCGTGGCGTCGTTCGCGCGCCGAAGGGCGTTTGCTGCCGAAGGGGCGCGAAGCCTGCGCCGCGCCGCGGCCGGCCTATGCGGGGCGCCTTCGGGCGCGTCCGCCCGCTTCGGGGCCGCATCGGGCTCGCGTGGCGGCGGTGCGTTTTCGGTGACGATGCGGGGCGGTTCCGGCCGTCTTTTATAATGGAAGGCGTCATGAACGAGAGGCGGCGCTTCGACGCGAGGGGCCTCGGTTCGCCTTCCGCGGGACGCGCTCGGCGTTCCGATTCGGCCGAAAAGGAGCGTTTTCGCAGATGATCGAGCCATGGTACCCAGTGTCTTCGACGGGGTTTCCGCTAGGCAGAGACGAATTGATCGAACAGGACGAGCGCTTCATGCGCTTGGCGATCGAGCAGGCGCGCCGCGCGGCCGCCGCGGGCGAGGTTCCCATAGGCGCCGTGGTGGCGTGTCAAAACGAGGCGATCGCCGAGGCGTGCAATCATCGCGAGGCCGACTGCGACCCGTCCGCCCATGCCGAATTCAGCGCCGTGGTGCAGGCCTCGCGCGAGCTTGAGCGCTGGCGTCTTCCCGATTGCACGGTGTATGTGACCCTCGAGCCCTGCGTGATGTGCGCGGGCCTTATGCATCAGGCGCGCATCGGGCGCTGCGTCTACGGCGCGGCCGATGATAAGGCGGGCGCCCTGGGGTCGTTGTATCGCGTGCATGCCGACGAGCGCCTCAACCATACCTTCGAGGTGACGTCCGGCGTGCTCGAGCGCGAATGCGTCGCATTGCTGAGGGATTTCTTCGCCGAACGCCGCGGAGAAAGGCAGCTGAAAGAGAGGAATCGATGAATCAGACGTGGACGGTTTTTTCGCCGGCGAAGGTGAACTTGCATTTGTCTATCGGGGCGAAGCGCGACGACGGTTACCACGACGCTTATTCGGTGATGCATGCGCTCACGCTGCATGACACGCTGACGGTGGCGTGCGAGCGCCTTGCCGAAGACGCTCCGCTCGAGGTGGACGTGCGCTGCACGGCGCATGGCGGCGTCGACGAACTTTCGATCGCGTCCGAAGACAACATCGCCCATAAGGCCATCGTCGCGCTTGCCGAAGAATGCGGCCTTTCCGAGGCGGGCTACCGTTTCTCCGTGCATATCGACAAACACATTCCGCACGCGGCCGGCTTGGGCGGCGGTTCTTCGAACGCTGCGGCCGCGCTTCTGGCGGCATGCCGCGCGTTCGGCATCGAGTCCGAAGACGAGCGCGCGCTTGCCGTGGCGACGCGCCTCGGCGCCGACGTTCCGTTTTTCCTGCGCGGCGGTTGCGCGCTTCTGGGCGATCGCGGCGACGCGTTCGAGCGCGCGCTCGAGCCTATGAACGCCCCTGTGGTGTTGGTGCGCCCCGACGAAGGGGTTTCGACGGCGGCGGCTTATCGTGCGTTCGACGAATGCGCAGTTCAGAGCGGCGTTCAGGCGCAGGGCGTTTCGGCCGAGCGCGCGCAGGACGTGTTGCTGCATAACAATCTGGCCCCTGCGTCTGAAACGGTGCTGCCCGAGCTTGCCGAGGTGAGAGGCTGGCTGCAGGAGCAGGGCGGCGTGGCCCGCGATGACCGCACCGGCGAGCCGTGCGTGCTTCTTTCGGGAAGCGGGTCGGCGACGTTTTGCATCTGCGAGTCGATGAACGCCGCCTATGCCGTGGTGTCGGCGGCCAAGCAGCGTGGCTGGTGGGCGCGCAGCTGTTCGTTCACGTCGGCGGGCGCGAGCATCGTCGAGCGCCGTGTGCCGAATGCGCCGCGTACGAACGTCGGTGCTGTGCATAAAAGCTGGTAACGGGGCGTTTTCAGAAAAACGTCCGTGCCGCGAGACTCGGTATAATCGCTTCCAGGGGCGCCGAGGCCCCTGCAGATGTCAAAGAAAGAGGGACCCATGGTCTTTTTGGTGATCGCCATTGTGCTCGCGGCGCTGGTCGTCGCGGCGGTCGTGATGTACAACAACCTGGTGAAGCAGCGCAACAGGGTCGATAACGCCTGGTCGCAGATCGACGTGCAGATGCAGCGCCGCCTCGATCTGATTCCGAACCTGGTGGAAACGGTGAAGGGCTATGCGGCGCACGAATCCGCGACGCTCGAAGGCGTGACGGCCGCCCGCACCGCAGTGGCGAACGCGTCCAACGCCCATGACAAGATGGCCGCCGACGATGCGCTCATGGGTTCGCTGAGGGGCCTGTTCGCCGTGTCCGAGGCGTATCCCGACCTGAAGGCCAACGCTAATTTCCAGCAGCTTCAGGCCGAGCTGTCTTCGACGGAGGACAAGATCAGCTATATGCGCCAGAGCTACAACGATACGGTCATGAAATACAACACGGCCATCCAGACGTTTCCCGCCGCGCTGTTCGCGGGATTGTTCGGCTTCAAAGAGCGCGAAAGCTTCGACGCTTCGTTCGACGCGCGCGTCGCTCCCGACGTCAAGTTCTAGAAGAATCGACTTTTCGCTCGTATCGAGCGTGTTGCGAAGGCGGTCCGTAAGGGCCGCCTTCTTTTTTGTCGGGCACGATGATGTGCCCACGCAAAAGGGAACAGTGCTCTCTATTCGGCGTTTACGCAGGCAAACACCGATTTTTCTTGTGAATTCGGCGGGCTTTCCGCGGTGTTTTCCCCTCGTGCGGGCGCGTGTGATTTTCGCATAGGAAGCGTCCTTGTGCTGACAAATTCACCGCTTAATAGCGGTGGAATATTCAGAAATGGGGTATTGCTGAGTTCCATAATGCGGACATCGCAAGGTGAGGCGCACGAAGCGCCTCGAGTTTCGCAGAAAGGATGAGAGTGCGATGAAAGAGAGCAAGATGTTCAAAGCGGGCCTTGGCCGTGCTTGCGGAGCCGCCGTTTTGGCAGGCGCCCTGGCCATGCCTTCCGTCGGTTTCGCGGCGGCGGGCTTTTCCGATGACGACGCGCCTCCAGGCGCGTGGTATGCGCCGCATATCCAGGCGGCGATCGATGCGGGCATCGTGCGCGGATACCCCGACGGCACGTTCCGCCCCGACCAGGGCGTGACCCGCGCCCAGGTGGCCGAGATGCTTTGCCGCGTCGAGGGCGCCGCGCTCGCCGAGGGGCAGATGGCGCAGGAGAACAAGACCCCGTGGTCCGACAATCCTGCGGGCATGTGGTACACCCACGCCATGAACTGGGCGTATGAAAACGGTGTGTTCACCGGCGACGGCAGCGGAACCTCCACGGTCCGTCCCGACGACGGCATCACCCGCGAAGAGATGGCGAAGGTGGTCGCGTCCTACATGGCGAAGTTCCGCGGCGCGACGGTCGATGTCGAAGGCCTCGATTGGCCCGGCGGAGCGCAGGCCACGCAGGGTATCGACGAAGTGTCCGAATGGGCGCTGCCGTACATGCTGTGGCTTTCCAACCAGGGCGTGATGGGCGGCCATGTGAACGGCGACGGCACCGTGTCGCTCGATCCGAAGGGCGCGGCGACGCGGGCCATGTTCTCGAAGGTCGCCGTGGCCACGTCCGAGTGGACGCCCGATGCCGAGCAGAAGGCCGCAGCGCCCGCGAAGGCCGAGGCCTACGACATCACGCAGGACGGCGCATCGATCCGCGCGTTCGACGGCGAAGGGGCCGACATCACCGCGAAGTGCGAGTTCGCTCTGGGCGGCGCTTGGCAGGCGTCGGGCGTGTTCTCGGGCCTGTCCGCCGATACTGGTTACGAGGCCGAAGTGCGTGTGGCCGCCGCAGACGATGTCGCTGCAGGCGATGCCGTGACCGTCTCGTTCCGCACGGCCGCCGAAGAGGGCCAGGGCCAGCAGCAGGGGCCGCAGCAGACGCAAAAGGCCGAAGCGCCGGAGAAGATCCGGGTCAAGGATATCGGCACTGATTTCGTCACGCTTTCGGCCAGCGCTCCCGGCCATGTCGATATCACCGATAAATGCGAGTTCAACATCGGCGGCGAATGGCAGTCCTCTCCGACGTTCACGGGACTCGAGGAGAACACGATGTACGAGGCCCAGGCGCGCGTCGCCGCTTCCGGCAATACTGCGGCGAGCGACCCTGTCAGCAGGACGATTCGCACGAGGGCCGAAGAGACCGGCGCGGTCGCTCCTACCAAGGTCGAGGCCTATGACATCACGAAGAACAGCGCGAAGCTGCGCGCATTCAACGCGAAGGGCAAAGACGTCACGTCGACGTGCCAATTCCTCGTTGATATGCACTGGCAGGATTCGTGCGAGCTGAAGAATCTCGCAGCGGGCACAGAATACACGATCGACGTTCGCAGGGTATGGGGCAACGGCCTCGAGGTCAGCGAGCCGGTGCAGGTCACCTTCCGCACCCTTGAGTCCGACGATCCCGCTGTTCCCGAGTCGGTGCACGTCCTGCATTCTTCGCCCACCATCGTCACGGTCCGAGTTCTTGATGCCGAAGGCACCGATATCTCGCGGCGATGCGAATACAGCGTCGACCATCGGGAGTGGCATGAGGTGGAGCATCTTCGTGGCTTGATGCCCGACACCGAGTACACGGTGAATGTGCGCGCGCGTGCGGTCGGCGGCGAACCTGCGGGAGACGTTGTCGTTTCGACGTCGTTTCGCACCGATCCCCCGCGAGAAGGAACGCAGGTAACGCGAGCCGAAAAGCCCGAGAGGGTCGAAGTCGTGCGGGTTCATCAGAACCAGGTCGACCTTCGGGCGTTCAATGCCGATGGCGTCAACATTACCGCGAAATGCGAATTCCGCACCAGCGACGGGCTGTGGCAGCGCGACCAGGCGATGTATCCCGGCGACACGATGAGCATGTACGGATTGACTCCCGGCGTCGAGTACACGGTGTATGCTCGCGGGCAATATTCGAGCGACTTGCATGACGAGGATGGAAGCCTCATCGAAGTGTTCCCCAGCGATACCGCCGAAGCGTCGTTCACGACGATATATGGCGCCGCAAGCGCCGAGGCATACGAGGTGGGCCCTGACTACGTGAAAATGCGAGCCTTCGACGTCGACGGTAAAGACATTACGGACAAATGCCTGTACGCCCTGGAAGGCACGGCGGTTCGCCCTCCCGACAGGCTTCCTCGTAAAGACTCCGTGCTGACGGGCCTTCGTCCTGATACCAAGTACCTCGTCAAGGCGTTCATGCCTAACGAGGGAGGCGCCAATGGAGAAATCAAGGCGAACCGGATTTATGTGTGGTTCAAGACGCCTCCCGCTGAAGAAGCGTAACGGCGCGAGGCTTTAACGCGTGTGGCTTTCGCCTGCGGCCCCGCGCGAAGCGACAGCATGGCTTTCAGCCAATATGCAGGCGTTCCTTTCGATATTCCCACTCCGGTCCTTGCCAGGCGGCCCCGTTTTCACGGGGTCGTCCTGTATATCGGGGCATGTTCTCTGAGCCATTGCGTTTTACTTGCCGGAGGGCGCCGCTCGATCTTCCGGCGCAGACGGTTCGCGGAAGCGCGCATATACGAAAACAGGCTCGGACGAATCCGAGCCTGTGGCATTCCTTCTGGCGGAGAGCTGGGGATTCGAACCCCAGATACCCTTTTGGGGTATACTCACTTAGCAGGCGAGCACCTTCGGCCTCTCGGTCAGCTCTCCGTAAAGGTGTAGGCTGCATAATAGCGTTACGGCTGCATAAAAGCAAGGAGTGTCGATGGTCTCGACTACGACAAATTCACAACGTCTGTTCCGGTCTGCTTCCGATTTTTCGATACAGCATGCGTCCGCTCGCGTTTCGTCTGCCACCGTTCGCGGCAATGACCTGCGGATTTGCGATAATCCCGCATCAACGGAACGGTCTGTGCGCGCCCTTTCGGGCGCGTTTTCTTCTCGCGTGCTCATTCTTGTCATTGCAATGGTCGTCGCGGTTTTTGCCGTGGCGTGCATAACTCCCTGCTCGGCCTATGCGAAAAGCTACACCTGCCCGAGCGTCGAAATAGACGCGACGGCCGCCGCCGACGGCACGCTTTCCGTCGCCGAAACGCGCACGTTCGATTTCGACGGAACGTTTTCGGCGGTGTGGTGGAGTTTCGACTCCATGCCTTCGAGCGAGTGCAAGCTCGCGGTTTCCTCGGTGTCTATGACCGCCGAAGGCGGCGAGGCGGTCGCGCTGCCCGAAGTGGAATTCCAGCGCGCGTGGCGCGAATCGGGCGGCCCCGCCGAGCCTGCGTTCTCGGTCGACGCGGATCGCAAGACGGTTTACGTGTTCGCGCCCATGGCGGATGCGCGGATCGACGTGTCTCTGACGTATTCCATATCCGACTTCGTGCAGGTCTATGACGACGTGGCCGAGCTGTACTGGCAGTACGTCGGCCACGGGTGGAGCGTGGACAGCGATCACGTGGTGGCGTCGGTGAGCGTTCCAGTGCCCGAAGGCGTCGACGCCCGCACCGACAACGCCTTGCGCGCATGGGGCCACGGCCCGCTCGACGGCACGCTTTCTTTCGGCGGGACGGGCGTCATTTCCATGACGGTGCCTTCGGTGAAGGCCGGCGGTTATGCCGAGGTGCGCGCGGTGTTTCCCCGCGCATGGATGACCGACGTTTCGCCGTCGTCTCCCGCGGTGCATACGGGAGAGCGCTTGAATTCCGTGCTTCAGGACGAAGACCGCCTGGCGAACCGGGCCAATGCCGAGCGCATCCGCTCGTTGGCTCTGATCGTGGGGTGCCTGATTATTTCGGTCGTCGTGATCGTGTGGGCGCTCGTGATGTTTTTCCGTCACGGCAAGGAGCATAAGCCCGAGTTCGACGAGCGGTATTGGCGCGACGTGCCCGAAAAGGGCGTCCATCCTGCCGTGATCGGCCGTCTCTGGCGTTGGAATTCGCAGAGTAAAAACGACCTTCAGGCAACGCTGATGCATCTGTCCAGCATCGGGGCTGTCCGCCTCGACGCCGGCAGCTACCGGCGCCCCAAGGGCTCGCACGAAGAGACCGTCAACGATTACTACATCACGCGCCTCTCGGGCTGGGAGGACAAGGTGGCCGGCAGCCCGATCGACGCCCGCGCCATGAGGCTCCTGTTCGACACGATCGCGGGCGGCGCCGATTCGCTATGGTTCGGAACCGTCACCCAGTACGGTTCCGAGCATCCCGAGGCGTTCATGAACGAGCTCAACGGGTGGCAGGGCGTCGTGACGGCCGAAACCAACAAGCAGGATTTCTTCGAGGCGAAGGGCGCGCGCTACCAGGGAATCATGTTCGCCCTGGGCGGCCTGGGCGTCATCGCCGGCATCTGCGGCTTGGTGTTCTTCGACAATTTCATCCCGCTGATCGCGGCCGCGCCGACCATCGCGGTGCTGTTCATCGTGGGCGCGGTGATGACGCGCAGGAGCAAGCACGCCGTCGAGCTGCACGCCAAATGCGAGGCGCTGCGCCGCTGGCTGAAAGATTTCAGCGCGCTTGACGAGCGTCTTCCCACCGACGTGAAGGTGTGGGGCGAAATGATGGTGTACGCCTATGTTCTGGGCGTCGCCGACGAGGCGATCAAGGCGCTGCGTATGCGCATGCCCCAAATCGTCGAAGACCCCGATTTCATGCCGGTGTACTACTGGATGATGCCCCATTATTACGGAACGGGCATGGGCGCTTCCGCGATGAACAGCCCGCTCGATGTCTTCACGGCCATGCAGTCGAACACGGTGGACATGGCGAAGGCGGCCATGAGCGCGGCTTCGGGCGGCTTTTCGAGCGGCGACGGCTTCGGCGGCGGCTTCTCCGGCGGCGGAGGATTTTCCGGAGGCGGCTTCGGCGGCGGAGGCGGCGGCGCGAGGTAGGCGCTATACTGCCTACGGAATGAAACGGCGCTGAACCGCCGAATACCATGCGATAGGAGATACCTCATGTCTTGCGATCACAAGAAGCCTGTCATCGGCATCATCATGGGCAGCGAAAGCGACATGCCCGCTATGGAGCCCTGCATGAAGCAGCTTGACGAGTTCGGCGTTCCCTACGAGGTGAAGGTGGCGTCCGCCCATCGTAAGCCGCTCGAGGTGCACGAGTGGGCCGAGTCGGCCGAGGAGCGCGGCATTCGCGTCATCGTGGCCGCCGCCGGCAAGGCAGCGCATCTGGGCGGCGTCGTGGCCGCTTACACCCCGCTGCCTGTGATTACGGTCCCCATGAAGACGAGCGACCTGGGCGGTTTGGATTCGCTGCTTTCCATGGTGCAGATGCCCTCCGGCGTGCCTGTGGCCTGCGTGGCGATCAACGGCGCGAAAAACGCCGCGGTTCTGGCGGTTCAGATGCTCGGCACCGGCTGCGAGAACGCCCGTCAGAAGATCAAGGACTTCAAGGCCGCCATGGCTGAATAGCGCATCGGGTCGGGCCTCCGACCGAGGCGACGGTCTTCATATTAAGTACTTTAGGCCGCTGGAGCGTTTGCGCTTCGGCGGCCTTCCTTTTTACATACAGCGAGGCGGGCTGCCGCGAGCGGCTTTGCGACGTCCTACCTTAAGGCACGGGGGTCGAACGAGTTGACCAGGTCGACGAGTTCTTGTTTGCGATGGATGTCAAGTTTCGCATAGATGCGTTTACTGTGCGTTCTGATGGTGTTTTCCGAAACCGTAAGGGTTTCGGCAATGCGCGCAACCGTGCTCCCGCGCGCTATCAGCTCCATCACTTCCGCTTCGCGGTCGGAGAGCTTGTAATGTTTCTTTACCAGGATGCATTGCTTGGAGATGCGATCGACTAACGGCCTCTCCCCGGTGCTTTCCGTTTCCGCGCTGGCGCTCGGCCTGTTGCGTTTTGCGGGGGCAGCGGCTGTGGGAATCAGTTCGATACGCTCGGCGCGAGCTCTATTGGGCGACAGCGCCTGCTTGAATCCTCCTTGTCCGACGAAATACACCAAAGCTAATAGATATATCGATAAGAGCGCAATCGGTGTGAGTGATTGCGATCCGAAGGCGTTCAGGTCTCCGACGAAAATGCCCATGATATATCCGGCGTCGTGGAGCATGTAGACGATGCCGCCGAAGAAGCCGTAGATGAAAACAGGATTAACGCTGCGCTCGCGCGATGCTTGAGCGCATTGGATCATCATAAGGACGACTGCGCAATCGTAGAGGGCGTAAAGGACTCCCGCGAATGGGGCGATATAGTTTTTTCCGAGGATCGGTAGGAGGACGAAAGCGCTTATGACGAATGGGAATACGACGCGAAAAGCCGATGAAATATTAAGTTGCAGCGATTTTTTCTGCCATGTTGCTGTGAAGGCGACTCCTACAATAAGCATGCTTGCCATGGACAGCATATTGACGGTCGCTCCAACCTCGGGGCTTTCGATGGCGATCGCTCGAATGACGCCGCACGAAAGCGCAAATGCACCTATGCAAAAGGCGCTTCTCCAATAATCCTTCAAGGTCTGCAGATACGAGCCCGCATGCTGTCTTGGAAGATTTTCGAACATGGGCTGTGACAGGTCGGTGTTGCGACTTGCTATCAGGATGGAGAGGGCGAATAGCGGCATGAAAACCGACGGGATGAGAAAGACCGTCACCGCTGGGGGAATGAGATAAAGGGCGAAATAAATTATCGGAGCGAATACGGTTCCCAGAATGAGATCCCTATTGCCGACGGCTGGCTTTTGCGAGGCGAAGAGGCGTTGCCATGCCATATAGAAACCTGCCGATCCAAAACCTATAAGAGCCCCTCCCGCGATTGCGAGCTTCAGTGCGCTTGCTTGTAGATATACGGCCGCGATGAGTGCGCACCATCCCAAAAGATAGGGAAGCCCTGCTGCCCAGACGAGAAATCTGCGCGCTGGTCCGGGGAAAAAGCACACGCCTAGGGTGCTTGCGAAATAGCTTGATGCGAAAACAAGTGATTGCGCAAGGAAAAATGCTGCGGTGAACGAGCTTGTTTGAATTGCCATGGGGAGGAATGGGAAAACGCCGCCCCATACGGCCGTCGCGTTTACGGCTAGAAAAAGCGCATATCCAAGGCTACGTGTGTTGGGCGTGTATTGTGCGTATTTTTTTGCATTCCCCATGGACCCCCCTCGTCGCTTTTGCAATTTTGGCAAGTCTATCGTGCGGCGCGCTTCAATATGCTCGTTTTACTGAAATATGTGACATTTCTCGAATGCAAAACGTTAAATGACACGTTGTATGTGACACGGCATGGCACCTTTCGGGCGCATACTTCGGGGGTCTTCTCGACCGTTGCTATTGCGAATCGATCGCGACGGTCTATGTATGGGTATTTCAAAAAAAGGGGGAAACATGTCCACGAACACGCATGCCGTGAGTCGTCGTTCGTTTCTGAAGACGACAGGCGCTCTTGGCGCTCTGGCTGCGGCCGCCGGCGGCGCTGCAAGCGCCGATGCCATGTTCGGCACTGCGCCTGTCGCTTTCGCCGACGGGCAGGAGACGACGACCTGGGGCCATTGTGCCATCAATTGTCCTGGGCGTTGTTCTCTCCGTTTTCACGTGAAGGATGACGAGGTCGTTTGGGTCGATACCTTTACGAGCAAAGACGCCGGTTTCGATGACCTTCAGCCGCGCGCATGTCTGCGCGGCCGCACTTATCGTCGTTGGCTTGCTCACCCCGATCGCCTGAGCTATCCCATGAAGCGCGTCGGCAAGCGCGGCGAAGGAAAATTCGAGCGCATTAGTTGGGATGAGGCGATCGACACGGCCGCATCGAAGCTGAAGGAGGTCATTGACACGTACGGAAACGAGGCGGTTTTCGTTCCGTATGCTACGGGCGTCTCGGCCTCTACTTCTCGTCCGTTTAACCGAATGCTCAATCTTGTGGGCGGCTATTTGAATTTCTACAATAGCTACTCTACGGCTCAAATTTCTTGCATCACTCCGTATATGTATGGCAATAAGCAGGCGGGCGGTTCTACGCTCAGTGCTGCAGAAGATGCCGAACTTATCTTGATTTTCGGTTCGAGTCCCACGGAGACCCGTCAGGGTGGTTTGACCACGCATTACGACTGGGTTCGCTTGCGCGAAAAAACCAATGCGAAAATCTATATCATCGACCCCCGCATGAACGATTCGGTCATGGGGCATTCTGAGACGTGGTTGCCGATCAATCCCGGCACCGATGCTGCGTTTGTTGCCGGCGTTGCGCACTACCTTATCGAGAATGACATGGTCGATCTCGACTTCCTGCATACCTATTGCGTGGGCTATGACGAAGAGACCATGCCGGAGGCGTACAAAGGCATGAATATGTCTTACTACGACTACATCATGGGCCTCGGTTATGACATGGTTGAAAAGACCCCTTCGTGGGCGTCGAAAATCACGGGCATTCCCGCAGAGACTATCGAGAAGATCGCTCGCGAAATCGGCACCACTAAGCCTCTGTATGTCAATCAGGGATGGGGTCCTCAACGTCGTTCCAACGGCGAATGGACTGCCTGGGCCATCATGGCATTGCCGTGCCTCGTCGGCCAAATCGGCCTTCCTGGAACCAGCAACGGCACACGCGAGGCCATCCAATCGTGTTCTCTGGGCAAGCTGTCTGCGGGCGAGAACCCCGTGAAGAAGAGCATTCCGTGCTTCTTGTTTACCGACGCTATCGACCATGGCCCCGAAATGACGGCGAAAAACGCCGGCGTTAAGGGGGGAGATAAGCTTGAAGTCGGCATTAAGTACATGATCAATTATGCAGGCAATTGCTTGACCAATCAGCATTCCGATATTAACAAGGCCCACGATATTCTGGCCGATGAGAGCAAGTGCGAGTTTATTCTGGGCATTGATACCGTGATGTGCGACTCGCTGAAGTATTGCGACATCATCTTGCCTGACTTGTTCCGTTTCGAGCAGGTTTCGCAGATCGCGACCGGTTCAGACCACGGCTACATGATTACCGGTCAGCCGTGCACGTCTCCGAAGTTCGAGCGCAAGACCGCTTACGAGATGGCCTCTATGATGGCCGAGAAGCTGGGCGTGAAAGAAGAATTCACCGAGGGCAAAACCGAGGAAGAGTGGATTCGCGAAATTTACGAAGGCACTCGCGAGAAGAATCCCGCTCTCCCGACCTGGGAAGAAGCCGTTGAGCAAGGTGTTTATGTCGAGAAAAAGGCACCTTTCATTTCGATGGAGAAGTTTCGTGCCGACCCCGTTGCCAACGCCCTCGATACTCCTTCGGGAAAAATCGAAATCTTTTCGGAAAAGCTGCTGCAGTTTACCGAGGGCTGGGAGCTTCAGGATGGCGATACTTTGAAGGGGATGAGCACCCTTCCTCCTCTTCCCGTGTATATCCCCGAATGGTACGGCGTTGAGTCGACTACCGATGAGTTCCCTCTGGTTTTGACGGGCTTCCACTACCGCGGTCGTATTCACTCTTCTTGGGGCTTCATCGAGGACCTCAAGGAAGTCAACCCTCAGGAGGCTTGGATCAATCCCCTGGATGCGCAGGAGCGCGGCATTGAGCAGGGCGATACGATTCGCGTTAAAAACCAGTTCGGCATCATCGAGCTTTTGGCGAAAGTTACGTCGCGCGTTGTTCCTGGAACCGTGGCGGTGTCTCAGGGAGCCTGGCATATGGCCGATATGTACAGCGATCCCGAACGGGTTGATAGGGGAGGCAGCATAAACACGCTGACCACCCAGCGTCCGTCTCCTCTGTCTAAGGGCAACCCGCAGCACACCAATATTTGTCAGGTCGAGAAGGTTTCCGCATAAGCGGGCCGTGTGACGAAGAGAGGAATGAGATATGACTCAGTATGCGTTTCATTTCGACGCGACGCGCTGCACTGGCTGTAAGACCTGCGAGTTCGCTTGCAAGGACTACAAAGATCTCGATGCCGATTCGGCGTATCGCAAGGTCTACGAATGCGCCGGCGGCGAAACTGTTCGCGATGCCGATGGATGCATCAGGACCACATGCTTCAGCTACCCGGTTTCCATTTCTTGCAATCATTGCGATAGCCCCGCATGCATGCAAGTCTGCCCTACGGGCGCAATGCATAAGGACGACCAGAGCGGTCTTGTGAGCGTGGACGAGGGGAAGTGCATCGGCTGCGGATATTGCCACATGGCGTGTCCGTATAACTCGCCGAAGGTCGATCGTGAGAAGGGCCATTCGGTTAAGTGCGATGGATGTGCCGAACGCCTTTCTGCGGGAGAGTCTCCCGTTTGCGTGGAGGCGTGCCCTGCGCGTGCTCTGGCGTTTGGTCCCGTTGAGGAGATGGGCAAGCTCGGGGAGCGCGCGAGCATTGCGCCTTTGCCCGATGCGTCGCTTACTTATCCGAATTTGTTTGTAAAGGCGTGTGCTGATGCCCAGCCTTCCGATAGCCGTGCGGGTAAAATCGTGAATCCCTTGGAGGTGCTCTAATATGGAAACCGCTTTGAATGAACTGCCTTTGGCGATCTTCACGACGCTGGCACCGTTGGGCGCAGGCGCTTTCGTCGTGCTGGCCATTGCTGTTTGTTCCCTCAAGTTGGAGGCCGGGCAGCTTAAGGCTATCGACCGTTTGTCGCTGATTCCTGCTGGAGCAGTGGCAGCCGGCTTTGTCGCCTCTTTCTTCCACCTCGCTTCGCCCCTTCATGCTCCGAGTGTTTTCATGGGCATCGGGCACTCTCCTCTTTCCAATGAAATTGCGGTTGGCATGGTGTTCTTTGTGGCCATGGCTGTCTATGTTCTTCTCGGAATGTTCGGCAAGCTCTCTCTGTCGGTTCGCAAGCCTTTTTCTTTGGTCGTTGCGGTGCTCGCTTTGATTTTCGTGGTGTTTACAGGTTTGGCCTATATGATGCCCACTATTCCTTCGTGGAATTCCCCTCTCGTCCCTCTTGAGATGTTGGGCATGGCTCTTTTCGGCGGTACGCTTATCGGCCTTTTCGTTCTTGCGTTGGCCGGCGCCATCGATGGCCGTGCTGCGCATATGGTGAAATCCCTCGCGTTCATTCTCGGCTTTTCGGGTTTTGTCGCAGCTGCCGTTGCTCTCGTCGGTCATGTTGACATGTTGGGAGAGCTGTGGAGCCCCGCCGTTGCGGGTGCCACGTTGGCTGAGCCTGTCGTGCCGTATCTGTGTGGCGCGGGTCTTTGCGGGGTCGTCGCTGTTGCGTGCTTGGGTGTGGTCTGCTTTGGTAAGAGGACTTTGGCTCCGGCCGCCGTCGGCTCGGCTGTTGCGCTTGTCGGTACGTTTTTGGTGCGTTTCGCTTTTTACGCTATGCAGATGTCCATAGGTTTGTAAGAGCCGAAATAGGCTGGCAGGGCGAGCGGCTTATGGCCGCGCGCCCTGCTTGATTTCGATGCGACGACGTTGCGCCCCGGTTTCTTGCATTTCTTTTCGCGAGCTTGCGCAGGCGGTTTTTGCGTCTTGCGTAGCGCGCCGTCTGCTTCAGGGAAAGGACGCTTATGTTCGATAGATATGGCGAAGCCGCAATTGCATGTGGGGCTTTGGGCCCGTTTTTTGTGACCGATCCGAGCGCCGATGGAATGGATGTCGCCTTTGCTGCCTATGCGGGCATTGATGAGGTCGTTGTTGCGAGAGAGTGGCCGTTTGTGAGCCGCGACAAGGCGCGTGATTGCTTGTCGCTTATGCGTGAAGGATCGGCGCGGGGTGTGGAAGACGCCCTTGTATGGGAGTATCGCCGCTTGTTTGTGGGGCCCGGCCCCATGCCCGCGCCGCCGTGGGGTTCGGTCTACACCGATCGAGAGTGCGTGGTATTTGGGGAGGCGACGCTCGCCTTGCGCTCGTGGATGCGTTCTTCGGGCATTGCTCGTTTGGGTGACGAGAAGACCCCCGAAGACCATATCGGACTCATGTTGCTTTTGGCTGCGTGGCTTGCTGGTAACAGGCCTGAGCTGATGGGCGAGTTTCTTCAAGAACATCTTTTGCCTTGGTCTTCCCATATGCTTGACCAGCTCGAGAAGGCTTCCTGTCATCCGTTCTATCGCGGGATTGCGGGATTGGCCAAGTTGACGCTTGAGGGCCTGGGGGAGGCTATGGACCTGCATCCTGTCGAGCCGCGTTTTTATCGCTAGTGTTATTTTAAGAGCGCGCTCTGGCGCGTTCTTTTTATATGCTAAAGCTTCGTTTTCGACGTGCGATTCAGCGTTGACGGCATGAAGACGGGAGGTGGGTATGCCGCTTGGATTCGAAACGGCGTTAGGGGAGATAACGCTTGTTTTGTTTACTACGTTGGCCCCTTCGGGCATTGTGGCCTGCGCGATAATGGCGGGAGTTTTAGTGTTCTCTCCCCTCGGCGCCGCCGAAAGGATTCGCATCAACCGTGGCTTGTGCATTCCTCTGGTCATTACTATGGTGGGATTGGTGGCGTCTGCTACGCATCTCGGGAGTCCCGCGAACGCGTTGTATGTGTTTCTCGGGGTGGGGCGGTCTCCATTGTCGAACGAAGTGTTTGCGGCCGTGCTTTTTTTGGCCTCGTGCGGATTGTACTGGCTATTTTGCTTTACCGAGAAGCAGTATGTGACCGCCCAAAAGGCCTGGTGTGTTTTCGTTATCGTGACTGGAGCGGTGTGCGTGGGGGCTATTGCCCGTGCCTATGACGCCCCTACTATAGTTACGTGGAGCACCCCGTTCGTTCCCGCGAATGTGTGGCTTTCGGCGTTTGCGGGAGGGCCGCTGCTCGGTATGGCTTCGCTGCGTGTCGCTCGCGCTGTCTGTTTGCATAGGCTTGCGAGCAAGGTGTTGCTGGCTGTTTCGTTTGCTGCTTTGGTCGCGAACCTGTCGGTCCTGGCGGCGCAAAGCATCGATCTTTTCAATATTTGGAACGGATATGGGACCGCGGCGAGCTTGGTGCCGTGGTACCCCGCGATGGTGGTTCTATACGGCATGGCGGGAATTGCCGCCGTGCTATTTGTTGCTGCCGGGATGCGCGGAGGCAAGCTGCCGAGCGCATCGAAGCTCGGTGCTTGTTGCGTCTTGTTTTTTGCGGGTCTTTTCGTTGTGCGGTTCGGTTTTTATATGATGCATATGACCTATGGTGTGGGTATTTGATCTCTTGTGGTGTTGCAAGCGAGGTTCTGGCATCGGCGTACGGAATGGTGGCGGCTTGGCGCTCGGCGCCGCTAATGAGGCTGCGCATGCTTGTCTTTGTCGCTGCATGCAGCGCCCGACGGTTGCCGGCGTTGGTGTTGATTCTCGTGCCGCCAGCCTTAAGGGCCTCTGCTCTTATCGTGGAAGCGCGGCTTTTTGGTCGTTGCCGGCCGTTCGTGAAGCTTCATACGCCGTTTGCAAGACCGCTCCTGTTTTTGTGGACGCATGCTGCTTGTTTTTGAGGTTTCGCCCCTCGGGGGTATACTTGCAAATTCGTGAGTAAACACAACGAGGGGAAACCGATGGAAGCATTCGGGTTGATCGATGCAGGCGCATGGTCTATCGTGCCGCCTCTTCTGGCGCTCGCGCTCGCGCTGATCACGAAAGAAGTGTACTCCTCGCTGACGATCGGCATTTTCGTCGGCATGGTTATCTATACGTTCGTCGGAACGGGTCCTGGCATCGACCAGCTGATCCAGGCGTTCACGATGGTGCCGCAGATGATGGCGGCGCAGATTTCAGCGAATTCGTCGTTGTTGCTGTTTTTGGCGCTGCTCGGCGCCCTCGTGGTGCTGGTGGCCCTTGCGGGCGGATCGCGCGCGTACGGCGAATGGGTGACCGCCCATGTGAAAAATGCGCGCCTGGCCAAGATGCTCACCGCGCTGCTCGGCGTGATGGTGTTCATCGACGACTATTTCAACTGCATGACGGTAGGCGCCGTGATGCGCCCCGTGACCGACCGGTTCCGCGTGAGCCATGAGAAGCTGGCGTGGATCATCGACTCGTCGGCCGCGCCCGTGTGCATCATCGCCCCGGTGTCGAGCTGGGCGGTGGCTGTGGGCGGCTACCTGGGCGAAAACGGATTCAGCACCTTTGTCGAATCGATCCCGTACAATTTCTACGCGCTGGCCACGATCGTGTTCGTGTTCTACGTCTGCGCGTCCAATATGGATTTCGGCCCCATGCTTTTGGCCGAGCGCCGCGCACGCAACGTCAAGCCGCTCGGAGCGCCTTCGGACGACGGCGGCAATGCGTCGGATGCCGCTCCTGAACAGGTCGAATTCGACGGCATGCGCGTGTCCGACAAGGGAACCGTGCTCGATCTGGTCATCCCCATCGCCACGCTGATCGTGTTCTCCGTCGTGGGCATGCTGTACGTGGGCGGCTTTTTCCAAGGCGTCGATTTCGCCGCCGCCGTGGGCGCCGACCCGATCGCGGGCCTGTGCATCGGCGCAGCCGTGGCGTTGGTCGTGGCTGCCGCCATGTATCTGCCGCGCGGCCTGACCACGCTTTCGGGCTATATGGACGGCATGTCTGAGGGCCTGAAATCCATGGTTTCGGCCATCATGATCTTGGTTTTAGCCTGGTCGCTGGGCGGCGTGTGCCGCTATATGATCGGCACCGGGCCCTTCGTGAGCGCGGTGCTCAACGGCCTGGGCGTGGGCATGGAACTGCTGCCTGCGATCATCTTCGCCGTGTCGTCGTTCATCGGCTTCTCGATGGGCACGAGCTGGGGCACCATCGCGTTGGTCCTGCCTATCGTGTCGGGCGTTTTCTCCCCGTCTGACCCGCTGTTCTTGGTGGCCGTGGGCGCGACGCTCGGCGGCTCGGTGTACGGCGACCACATCTCCCCGATATCCGATACCACCATCCTGTCGTCGACGAGCGCGAAGTGCGACTTGCTCGACCACGTGTCCACGCAGACGCCGTACGCGACCATCGTGTTCGTGGCGGGCCTGATCGCGTACCTGCTGACAGGGTATCTGCATACGCCCTGGGTCGGCCTGGCGCTCACCATCGTGCTTTCCATCGTCACGTTCACGGTGCTCGCCAAGCGCGATATGGCCAAGGAGGCGCCCGCTGCTCGCTAGGCGTCGGCTCCGCGGCGCATGTCGTGGAAGTAATCGCGGAATTCCACGCCGTGCGTGCTGCGCGGGCACATGAAGCGGTGCGCCGCCAGGAAGTATTCGTCGGTCATGCTTGCCAGGTAATCGACCGCGATGCGGTGCGGCTCTTCGGCGCGATAAGGGGCGGCTTCGTCGTAGAGGCGCCTCTGGCCTTCGATTTTCTCGATGAAGTGCTTGTAGACGGGAGCGCTTTCGTCGCCTGCCGCCAGGTCGGCGAGGATCGTCTCGTAGAGCTCGGCGAACATGGGTTCGATCTGCTCCGCGTAGATATCGCCCTGTTCGTCGGCAAGGTAGATGCGCTCGTAGTTTTCGGCCTTCGCGGTTTTCAGGCTGCGGAAGGCCTCTTCGCTCATGGCGATGCGGTCGCGCATGTAGCTGTGCTCGACGATGTCGACCGTCAGATTGTTGATAATCTCGGCGTTCTGCGTGCCGAGCGACCCGTTGGAAAACACCCCGTCGTCGGCGAGCGCGCCCACCCCCATGGCGTCTTGGCGGTCTTTGCCCACGTATGCGATCATATCGGAAATGCGCACCACGCAGCCTTCCAGCGTGGAGGGGCGCAGCGTGGCGATTGCGTTTTGGTCGGCGTAGCAGGTCTCCACGAGCGCGTCGAAGGTTTCGAAATCGTGCGTTTCTCCGCGCAGGAATTCTTGCTGGCTGCTTTCGCCGTTGTGGCACAGAATGCCGTCGAGCGTCTGCAGCGTGACGTTGCGCGCGTACAGCGTGTCGAGCACGCGCACGGAATGCACGTTGTGGTTGAAAAAGCGCCCCGTGTCGGCGCGATACAGCTCGTTCAGGATGCGCTCTCCCGCGTGACCGAAGGGCGTGTGCCCCAGGTCATGGCCGAGCGCGATGGCCTCGGTCAGGTCTTCGTTGAGCCCGAGCATGCGCGCGATCGTGCGCGCCGTGCGCGCCACGAGCTGCACGTGCAGGCCGCGCCGGCTGATATCGTCGTTGCGCACGAAGCTGAACACCTGGGTTTTGCCGGCGTAGCGGTTGTAGGGCGCCACGTTCAAGATCTTGTCGATATCGCGCACGAATGGCGGCCTGTGCAGGCGCGGGGCCATGTCGCGCGCGGGGTTGCGCCTGACCGCGTCGGCGTCGTCGGTGCGATAGGGGTTGGCGCGCCCCTCGGCGCGGTCGGCTTCGAACTGCTCGATGAAATCTTTGCTGAAATTGCGGTATGTCATAGGTTCCGTCTCCTTCGGCTTCGGCGGAGATGGTCGGTCGTGTATGCCGTCAGTATAAGGGCTGCGAGGGCTTGCCGCCGCGCGCCCCGAAAAACGTCCGCGCTCGTCCTTCGCACCCCTTCACTTTAGCGTGCAATAGTAGTACAGTGGCGCAATCGCCTTGAAGAAGATCGCGAGCGGCTTCTCCTCTCTCTTGCTGTTGACGAGCTCTCAGGGCATTCTCCCTGAGAGTCGCGCCTGCTGACGCGGCTCTTTCTTTTTTGTCCCGAACGCGGCCCGCCTTGCGCGGCGCAACTGTGG
This sequence comes from Slackia faecicanis, assembly GCF_003725295.1. GTDB lineage: Bacteria > Actinomycetota > Coriobacteriia > Coriobacteriales > Eggerthellaceae > Slackia > Slackia faecicanis. The sequence goes on along the minus strand of NZ_QICB01000005.1, from coordinate 105,731 downwards.
CGGCCGGGCGAAGCGTCCCATATTGGCCTGCCGCATCGGTGCAGGTGGCCTATAATGAACCCCTTAACTATTTCCGGCCGCACTGCGGCCCGCAAGATAAGACGAGGTACGGTTTCAATGGTCGATCACCAGAAAGCGCAGCAGGCCGTTGCCATGCTGCTCGAGGCTATCGGCGAAGACCCTTCGCGCGAAGGTCTGGTCGAGACGCCCGCGCGTGTGGCTCGCATGTACGAAGAAGTGTGCGGCGGTTATGACGAGAACGCCGCCGAACATCTGAGCACGACGTTTCATGTCGACGGCAGCGAGATGGTCGTCGAGCGCGATATTCGTTTCTATTCGCTGTGCGAGCATCATCTGCTGCCGTTTTTCGGCACGGCGCATGTGGCCTATATTCCCGACGGCGAGGTGACGGGCCTTTCCAAGCTCGCCCGTACCGTCGAAGTGTTCGCGCGCAGGCTGCAGCTGCAGGAACGCCTGACGGCCCAGGTGGCCGATGCGCTCATGGACGATCTGCATGCCAAGGGCGCGATCGTCATGGTGCAGGCCGAGCACATGTGCATGTCCATGCGCGGCGTGCGCAAGCCCGGCAGCCAGACGGTCACGCTGGCCAAGCGCGGCCTGTTCGCCCAGGACGAGCGCCTGGTCGACGATTTCTTCCGCATGGTTCGTTAGCCCTCGCTCGCCCCGTTTGCGCGCGCCGTTTGAAAGGAGCCGGCCATGGGTTTTCCCGCAATGCCCGCCGTCGAGCGCATTCGCCTGCATCCTGAATACCGCAGGCGGCTGGCCCGTCTTGCCGAGCTGGAGGCCGATCGCGAATTCTGCCGCCACGGTATGGGGCATCTGCTCGATGCGGCGCGCATTGCTTATATCCTAAATCTCGAGCGCGGCTTGGGCTTTTCTCGCGAACTCGTGTATGCCGCGGCCCTTCTGCACGATGTTGGCAAGGGCGAGCAGTATGAAACGGGCGCGCCGCACGACGTGGCGGGCGCCGAAATAGCGCGTGCCATTCTGTCAGGTACGGGCGATTTCTCGCCTGATGAGCAGGAGGCGATCGTGCGCGCCGTGCGCGAGCATCGTCGCCCGTCGCCCGACGCCTCCGTACTGGGTGCGCTGCTGTGCGAGGCCGACAAGGCGTCGCGCGCCTGCTACGAATGCCCGGCGCGCGAAGGGTGCTCGTGGTCTGACGAGAAAAAGAACGCGGGCGTGGGCGTGTAATCGCGCTCGCCCGCATGCGCCGCCGGCGATCGTGTCGGCGGCGTTTTCGCATAAGGAACGGGGCGCGCCCTGCGGCGTCGCCCCTGTGCGCTTGCGTTTCCGCGGGCGCGGGAAAGGGGAATGCCATGGATAAGGTCGTCATCGAGAATCTGCAGGTCCATGCGAACCATGGCGTTTTCCCCGAAGAAAACGCGCTCGGCCAGCGCTTCGTCATATCGGCCGTGCTGCATGCCGACCTGCGTGCAGCGGGGAGAAGCGATGCGCTCGAGGATTCGATCGACTACGGCGCGGCGTGCCATCTGATCGACGCGTACACGCGCGGCACCACGCATAAGCTGCTCGAGCGTCTTGCCCAGGGCATCGTCGACGAGTTGTTCGGGGCTTTTCCCATGCTCGAACGCGTGGAGCTGACGATCAAGAAGCCGTGGGCGCCGATCGGCCTTCCGCTCGATTACGCCGGCATTTCGATCGACCGCGTTCGCCTGGTCCGTTAGCTTTCGCCTAGCCTTCCTCGGAGGCGCGCATCTCCTCTTCGGCCACTTGGTTCGCATCGAGGCGCTGCTTTTTAAGGGGCAGGGCTTCGCTGACCACGATGCCCGCGCCGATAAGCACGAATCCGACCGCCATCAGGGCCGTGACGGTTTCGCCCAGAAATATCACCGAGAAGACCACGCCGAACACGCTTTCGGTGGCCAGGAACAGCGCCGCAGGGGCGGGGGCCACGTGCGCCACGCCGACGTTTTGCAGCGACAGCGCGATGCACGACGCGAACACCACGATGTAGGCCACGTTGGCGAACACGCCCGGCTCGCCGAGCACGCTCCAGTCGGGCATTCCTTCGATGAACAAGCCCGCCGCGCATCCGAGCACGCCGGAAACTATGAACTGGACCACCGTGAGCGTCAGGGCGTCGCGCCCGTCGGAAAGCTTCGCGGTGAACGCGATATGCAGGGCCAGAAACGCGGCCGACACGATGGTGATGATTTCTCCGAACCCGAGCGACATGGTTTCGAATCCGTCCGAAAACGAGACGAACCCGACGCCCGCCACGCACAGCACCACGGCGGCTATGTTGTAGCGCGTGGGCCTGATGCGCGAGACGGCCCAGGCGAAAAACGGCACGAAGGCGCAGTAGATGCTGGTGAGAAACGAGCTTTTCGCGGCGGTGGTGTCGGTGAGGCCCGCGGTGTTGCAGGCGTAGGACGCCACGAGGAAGATGCCGAGGAACGAGCCTGCGACCAGGCTTTCGCGGTCGATGTGCGCGCGTATGACGTTGAAGCAGACTATGAGCAGGATGATCCCCGAGAAGAAGAACCTGATGCCTACGAGCCAGAACGGCGGCAGCGCGTCCACGGTGTCTTTGACTACCACGGTGCCGAGGCCCCAGATGGCGGCGGCAAGCACGAGCATGGCTTTATACGACCACGGCGGCAGGGCCGCACGGCCCGCGCGATGGCGAAAACGGCTGGAAACAGGGGATGTCGTCCTGAGTTCGCTCATGGCGCTATCGTATCCGACGCGCGCAGGTTCGTCCATGGGTTCTTGCCTGCGCGCTGCGGCGGACGGCGGAACTTGCGGCCCCCATCGGGGCCGATGCCCGTTTCGACATGTGCGGGGCCTTGCCGCCGGCTCCCCGCGCCGTTTGGGCCGCCGCGTCTTCGACGGCGCGAATCGCGCGGCGCAACGCCCGGCGGGCTTCGTGCACCGCTCTACGCCGCCGCGCTCCGGCTCGCCTTGCGCGCCCTGTGCCGCGGCATAAAGAAACCCCCGTTCCTCATCGAGAAGCGGGGGTTTCGCATGTTCGGGATGTTCGGCGCTAGTCCTGCGACTCGTCGCTTTCGTCGCCTCCGTTGCCTGAGTTGCCTGAGTTGCCTGAGTTGCCGTTGCCCTGGCCGTTGCCGCCGGGGTTCGACGCGGGGCCGCTCGACACCGTGATGGTGATCGTGTCGCCCTTCTTGGCCTGGCCGCTCGTGGGAGACTGCTTGATGACGGTGCCCTTGGGCTGGTCGCTCGGCGCCTCGATGACGTTGTAGCGCAGGTCCAGGTTGGCGATGGCGCTCTGCGCATCGGCGGAAGCCATGCCGACGACGCTCGGGATGTTGATCGCCTTGCTGGCGGGGTCTTCGCCCTTCGATACGGTGATGGTGACCGTTTCGCCCTTGGCGAGCTTGCCGCCGTTGGGGTTCTGGCTCATGACCTGGCCCTCGGGGTACTTGTCGCTGTATTCGCCGGTCGCGACGTTCACCGTGAAGCCGGCCTTTTCAAGCGTGCTCTTGGCGCTTGCCTGGTCGCTGCCCACCACGTTGGGAACCTCGATGTCTTCGGGGCCGGTAGAGATCCAATACTTCACCGTGGTGCCCTTGTCGGCCTGGGTGCCGGATTCGGGGCTCTGCTTGCATACCGTGTCTTTGTCGGCGTCGGACGCTTCGTTGCCCGCGTATTGCGGCGTGTAGCCCGCGTCCTTGAGCGACTTCTCCGCCTGCTCGGCCGTCATGCCCTTCAGGTTGGGGATCGATCCGTTCTCGACGCCCTTCGAAATGACCAGGTTCACCTTCTGGCCCTTTTCAAGCGGCGTATCGGCGCCCGGGTCCTGGCCGCAGACGCGGCCCGCCACGGTTTCGGCGTCGAACTCTTCGGTGATATCGCCCACCACGTAGCCCGCCGCTTCGATCGCCTTGACGGCTGACTCCTGCGTTTGGCCCATGACGTCGGGTACCTTGGCTTCGCCGCCGCCCAGAAGCGCCATGGCCACGGCCGCGATCGCGATGATGCCCGCGATCAGGCCTACTACGATGCCGATGGTCTTCTTGTTCGACTTCTTCTTCGAATCGTCGTCCATGCGGAACGAAGTGGGCTGCATGGAGCCGGAGTTCGCGGGGTTGACCACCGGCATGACGGCGGTGCCGCCCGGCTCGCCCATGGCCATCGGCGCGACGCCGCCCATCACCGCGGTGGGAGCCGAAGACATGGCGCCTGCGACGCCCGCGACCGGACGGCCCATGAGGAAGTCGTCGAGCGCGTGCTTCATCTCGCGCGCGGTCTGGAAGCGGTTGTAGGAGTTCTTCTCCATGGCCTTCATGATGATGGCCTCGAGGTCGGGGCTGATGTCGGGCTTGACCTGGCTCGGAGGCAACGGCGCCTCGTTGACCTGGCGCATGGCCACGCTGACGGCGTCGGGGCCGTCGAAGGGAAGCTGGCCGGTGGCCGCTTCGTAGAGAACGCAGCCGAGCGAATAGATGTCGCTGCCGCCGTCGAGCTCTTTGCCTTGAGCCTGTTCGGGAGAGATGTAGTGGGCGGTGCCCAGCACGCTGGAGGTCTTGGCCTTCACGCTGTTCTTCGCGCGGGCGATGCCGAAGTCCATGACTTTCACGTTGCCGTCGGGCTGCACCATGATGTTTTGCGGCTTGATGTCGCGGTGCATGATGTCTTGGCCGTGGGCGACGGAAAGCGCCTGGCAGACCTGGCTGCCGATTTCGGCGACCTTGCGCTGGTTGATGGCGCCGCGCTGTTGGATGGCGCTTTTCAGGTCGGTGCCGCGCACGTATTCCATGACGATGAAGTACGTGCCTTCGTCTTGGCCCCAGTCGTAGACGTTCACGATGTAGGGGCTTTGCAGGTTGGCCGCCGAGGCCGCTTCCTGTTTGAAGCGAGCGGTGAATTCCGAATCGGCGGCGTACTGGGGCAGCATGACCTTCACGGCCACGGTGCGGCCGAGAACCTGGTCTTGCGCTTTGTACACCTCGGCCATGCCGCCGATGCCTATGCGTTCGGTGATCTTATACCGTCCGTTGAACACCCGTCCTATCACGATGCTCTCCCTCTATATCAGTCTCTCGTTGCTTCGTATCCGTTACAGCTGCGTTTGAGGCGTTTGATGATCGGTGAAACCGCCATCGTACCTCACCTACAGCAGACCTTGCGCCTCCAGCGCGGTTTGAATCACGCTTTTTGCACGTGAGCTCGCCTCGCCGGATTCGTCGGAGCCGTGGACGCCTTCCTCGATCAACACGGCCACGACGACGCGGGGGTTGTCGGCGGGCGCGAAGCCCACGAACCAGCTGTCGTTGTATTCCTTGTTGGTCTCGGCGGTGCCCGTCTTGCCGGCCACGTCGACCCCCTTGATCGACGCGTCGCGGCCGGTTCCGTTCTGAACGACGCCGAGCATCATGTCGGTGATGCTGTCGGCGGTCTGCTTGCTCATGACGGTGCCGTAGGCCTTCGGCGAGGCGGTGAAGCTGCGCTCGCCCTTGGCGTTGTAGACCCCTTCCACGAAATGGGGGATTTCCAGCACGCCGTCGTTGGCGATAGCCGCCGCCACCATGGCCATCTGCATGACGGTGGCCTGCGGGCCCGCGGGGCTTTCGTGCTGGCCTACGGGCTGGCCGCATGCCGCCCATGCCGTTTCCCACGTGGTCATTTCCGCGGGGTCGGGCATCAGGCTGGTGTAAAGCGGCAGGTCGACGCCGTCGATGGTCTGGTTGAAGCCGAACTTGTCGGCCGTCTCGACCAGCAGCTCGGCGCCCACCTTGTCGGCGCCGAGCGCGCCGAACGCGGTGTTGGACGAGACCTCCGTGGCGCGCTTGAGCGTGATGGCGCCGTAGCCCACGTCGTTGGCGTTGGTCACCTTCGCATTGCCGATTTCGGCGAACGCGGGCGCTTCGACCTGCGTATTAGCGGTTGCCAGGCCGTTTTCGAGCAGCGCGGTCAGCGTGACCAGCTTGAACGTGGAGCCCGGCGCGTAGAGCGCATTGGTCGCGCGGTTGATGAGCGCGCCTTCCGAGGTGTCGCCGCCGGCAGCGGCGTTTTCGAGCAGCGCGTCCACGTCGGCGTTCGAATAGGTGGGCGTGCTGGCGCTTGCGAGCACCGCGCCCGTCTCGGGGTCGATGGCCACCACGGCGCCCTTGTAGCCCTGGAGCACCTGCTCGGCCGTGCGCTGGATCTTGGAGTTCAGCGTGAGCGTGACGTCGTTGCCGGGCGTGTTGACGCCGGCGAGGAAGCTTACGACGTCGGACCAGCTGGCGAAGTTCTCCTGGCCTTTCAGCGTGTCGTTCATGGACTGCTCGATGCCCGACAGGCCGTACTGCTCCGAGTAATAGCCCACCACGTGGCTGGCCAGGCTTCCTTGCGGGTACGTGCGCTCGTAGGTGCCGTTTTCCTGCTCGATGCTTTCGGCGAGCACCACGCCGTCGTAGGTGCTGATCGATCCGCGCTCGGTGCGCGCCTCTTTATACAGCGTGTGGTTGTTGCCGGGGTAGCTCTGATATTCGTCGGCCATGAACACCATGATGTAGGTGAGGTTGGCCACGAGTGCCGCGAACAGCAGCGCGAAGGCCACCATGGTGGACGTGAGGCGTCGGCCCAGGGCCACGCGGCCCAAGACGCCGGTGTCGCCCGCGCCGCGCTGGGCGCCGTGGGCTCCGATGGCGCGCATGCGCATGGTGCCGTCTTTGACTTCGGAGTTGATGCCCGTGCCTTCGTCGCCGCAGCGCAGCAGCAGGCCGATGCCGATGAAGCTGGCCAGAAGCGACGAACCGCCCTGGCTGATGAAGGGCAGGGTGAGGCCGGTCAGCGGGATGAGGCGCGTGACGCCGCCCACGATGATGAAGGCCTGCAGCACGATGGTCACCGTGACGCCCACGGCCACGAACGAGCTCACATCGCTTTTCGCCCGCGCCGCGGTGGCGAAGCCGCGGATGGCCAGGCACAGGAACAGCAGCAGCACGCCCGCGCCGCCGAGCAGGCCGGTTTCTTCGGCGATGGCGGCGAAGATGAAGTCGGATTCGACGACGGGGATGTTTTCGGCGAGGCCGTTGCCCACGCCCACGCCCAGCATGCCGCCGTCTGCCAGCGAATAGATCGACTGACAGAGCTGGTAGCCCGTGTTCATGGCGTCGGAGAACGGGTCGAGCCAGGTGTTCACGCGGATCTGGATATGGCCGAAGGCGGCGTACAGGATGACGCAGCCCAGGGCTGCCAGGCCGAACCCGACGAACAGGAACATCTTCTTGCCACTGGCCACGTAGAGCATGGTCAGGAACAAGACAAAGCAGACCAGCGCGCTGCCGAGGTCTTTCTCGAACACGGCGATGGCGAACGAGATGCCCCACATGACGAGCAGCGGGCCGATCGTGGCCACGTCGGGCAGATAGAACCTGCCCACGCGCACGGTGAACACCGAGAGCATTTCGCGGTTCTGGGCCAGATACGACGCCAGGAAGACGACGATGCAGACCTTCGCGATTTCGCCCGGCTGGAAGCTGAAGGAGCCGATCTTGATCCAGATGCGACTGCCCAAAACCTCCTGGCCGATGCCCGGAAGCATAGGCATGAGCAGCAGCACGATGCCGACGATCATGAAGGTGTATTTGTATTGGGCCAGCTTATCGAGGTTTCTTACCACGGCCAGCACGACAACCATGAGGGCTATTCCTAGGAAAAGCCACATGACCTGGCGCATTGCCAGGTCGGGAGCGAGCCGTGTGACGAACGCGATGCCGATGCCCGACAGGGCGAATACCACGGGCAGGATGGCGGGGTCGGCGTTTTTGGCCAAGATCCTCACGCCGATATGAGCCACGACGAACGCGCCGAACAGGCCCACGGGAACGGCGAGCGTCTCGAGGGTCAGCTGGGTGCCTTCGTTGACGAGCACCATGGAGAACAGCAGCACCACGAACGGCGCCGCCAGGCAGAGCAGCAAAAGCTCGGTATTGCGGCGCGTCATGCGTTATCACCTGCCTCGGCGTCGGGGTTTTCGCTTTCGGCGCGCTCGTCCGCGTTCGCGGAACGCGCGCCCGAAGCGGCGGATTCGTCGTCATCGCCGTCTGTGAGCTTCTTGCTCGCGGGGGCGGTGTCTTTCTTGTATTCCTCGATCTGGTCTTTCCAGGTTTCGACGAGCGCGTCGGCGTCTTCGACGGAATCGACGCGGATGCCTTCGGCGAGCCTGTCGCGCACGTTGGCGGGCAGGCCCTCGAGGTCGTCGGCGGAAAGCCCGGTGTCGTGGTCGAAGCGCGAGAACGAAAGCCCGGCCACTTCGCCCGGCATGCCGCGATAGACCGCCACGGCGCCGTCTTTCTCGGCGAGGAACGCGGCGTGGTCGAGGTAGGCCGCCGATCCGGCGATGCCTCCCGCCAGCACGAGCACGAAGGCGATGGCGGCCAGGATGGCCCCCAGGCGTCCTTTGCGCGCCTGCTTCTTGATGATGGCCTCGGCGTTTGAGGGCACGTCCACCACGACGGCGGTCACGTTGTCGTAGCCGCCTGCGGTGATGGCCTCGTTGACGAGCGACGCCGCGCAGCGCTGCGGGTCTTTCACGCGTTCGAGGACGCTTTCGAGCAGCGAGTCGTCCACCATGCCCGACAGGCCGTCGGAGCACAGCAGCAGGCGGTCGCCCGGGGCGACGTTCATTTCATAGATGTCGGGCAGCGTGGAAGGGTCGCTTCCCAAGGCGCGGGTGATCACGCTGCGCTGCGGATGCACGCGGGCCTCTTCCACGGTGATCTGGCCGCTTTCGATCAGGTCGGCCATGAGCGAGTGGTCGCGCGTGATGCGCTGCAGCCCGCCTTCGTGCAGAAGATAGGCGCGCGAGTCGCCCACCTGGGCCACCACGAGGCGCTTGCCCGAGAGCATGGCGCAGGTCATGGTGGTTCCCATGCCCTTGCGTCCGATGCCTTCGGCGGCCGCGCGGATCACGGCATGGTTCGCCGCCACCACCGCGCGCGCCAGATCGTCGCCGTCGGCCGTTTCGGGCGCGTTGGCGACGAGCGTCTGGATGGCTATTTCGCTGGCCACTTCGCCCGCGGCATGGCCGCCCATGCCGTCGGCCACCGCATACAGCGGCGGATTGACGGCGAGGCTGTCTTCGTTGTGGTCGCGCACCAGACCGACGTCGGTGCGCGAGCCGTATGAGGGCATGGCTCCTTTGGCGTGACGGCCGCGCGCGCCTGTGCGCTTCGCGGCGGCCACTATTCGAACCTCACGCGAATGGCCACGTCGCCGACGTTGACCACGTCGTTGCTTTTAAGCACGGTAGGTTCGGTGATGCGGCGGCCGTTGACGGCGGTTCCGTTGGTGGAGCCGAGGTCCTCGACGAACAGATTGGCGCCCATCAGGCTGAAGCGCGCATGGCGGGCGGACACGTATCCTGCTCCGATCACGATGTCGGCGCCGGGAGCGCGGCCCACGATGACAGGGCCGCGAACGGCCATCTTCACGCCGCGCAGCTCTTTGGGGCCGCGTTCGACCGACAGGCCCCAGCTCTTCTCTTTTTTACGCTGGCCTTTGACTAGTCCGATTCCCGTTTTCATGATCGCGAAAAGGAACAGATACAAAAGCGCCACGAAGACAAGGCGTCCGACAAGCAGGATGACGTCTATCACGCGAAGCTCCTATCGCATCAAGAACACGAACTCGGTCATGCCGAGGGTGATGCGGTCGCCGTCGGCCAGGCCGCGCCTGGTGACGGGCATGCCGTTGACGAAGGTTCCGTTGGTGGAACCGAGGTCGGTGACCACCCAGGCGCCCTGCGGCTCGAAGGCGATCTGGGCGTGCTGGCGGCTGACGTTGAGGTCGTTGAGCACGATGTCGTTGCCGGTTTCGCGGCCGACGAGGATTCGGTTGGTGGCCAGGTCGTAGGACCTGTTGGAATTGGCGTCGATCAGGCGCGCGCGCACAGCCGCTCCGTTGGGGACGGGGTTGGCCTGCGCGGCGCCCGCGGCGAACGCCACGGTGTGGGCCGGGCCGCCGTAGGCCGGAGCGCCCGGGGCTCCCATGGGCATGCCGGGATTGGGCTGCTGCATGGGCTGGCCTGCATAGGGCTGCTGCGCATAGCCTGCGGGGTAGGGGCTGTAGGCCTGCGGGTTGTATCCCTGCGGGAATGCCGGGTTGGCCACGGGGCGGCCTTCGAAGCCCTGCGGCGCGTACATGGCCGCGGCTTCGGGCGCTCCGGCAGCGGGAGCCGCCTGGCGCGCATGCTCGGGGCGATGCTCGGGCTGGGCGCCTTCGGCCGCTTCGGCCTGCGCATCGCCCCGAGCATGCGCGCCATCGCCCTGCGGGGCCTTGTCGCGGTAGTCTTCGAAGTTCTTGCTGTCGAAGGTGTACTCGCCGTAGTCGATCGAGTAGTCTATTTCGTTTTCGGGAACGTAGGGCAGCGGCGGCTTGGCGGCGGGCTTTTCCTGCATGTCGGGGAAGGCGCCTGCGTTGGGGGCGCCGAAGACCTGCTGGCCGTAATCGGCCCGGGGAGCCGCGCCGTAGGCGTTGTCGGTCATGGCCGGCTGCGGGCGGTATTGCGGGGCCTGCTGGGGCTGTTGCTGGCGCGCCATTGCGGGATCGCCGTATGCGGCCGCCTGGGGCGCGGGCGCTCCGACGGCGCCGCCCATGCCGTAGCGCTGCATTTCCTCGGCGCGCAGCTGCGCGACGATCGGAGCGCTGACCACTTCGGCGATGACGTCGAATTTGCCGTGCTTGAGCCCGTCGTCGACGATGAAGCGGACGAGCGGGTGGCCGTCCATGGCCAGTCCCTCGTTCGCGGCGCTCGAGGCGAGACGGGTCTCGCACTCGCCGGCCAGCGTGGGGTAGAACCCGAACAGGCGCTGGTCGTCGTCAGGGTTGACGAGCACGGTGTACAACGTGGGAGCGAACTGCTTGCCGGCGCTGACGACCTTTTCGCGTCGCATCTGCTTTTCGGCTTTTTTCATGATCTGAACGGGGGAGATGGGCGATTTCTGCATCTTGCCGGCGCCACCCTCGAAGGTGTCTTCCATCTTGCCCTCGAACTTAGAGAAAAATCCCATGGTCGACTCAAGCCTTTCTGCGTTTACGATCCGTGAGCTCAAGGTATATATAATAAGCTTTCCGCACGAACGAAAGGCTTGGTGGCGTGCAAAATCTCATCTTGAACAGATATCGTCCGCTCGATGTCGCGGGCAGGGGCGGCTACGGCACCGTGCGGGTGGCGTGGGACACGCGCATCCAGCGTCGCGTGGCCATCAAATGCCTGCGCCTTGACACGTACGGCACGGCTTCGCTGCCTACGACGCCGCGCGATATCCCGGGCCTCGAAGAGGCGCGCACGGCGGCCATGCTTTCCGATCCCCATATCGTGGGCGTCTTCGATTTCGAAATCGAAGGGTCGATGGCCTATCTGATCATGGAATACATGGACGGCATCACGCTGACCGAGCTCATGCGCATGGCCCGCGGGCCGCTGCCGCTCGATATTCTGACCTGCGTGTTCGAATCGGTGGCGCATGCGATCGAGGTGGCGCACGACAACCAGGTGCTCCACTTGGACATCAAGCCCGACAACGTGTTGATCAACCGCCAGGGCCAGGTGAAGGTGGCCGATTTCGGCCTGGCCCAGCTTTCGCACGAGGCGGGCTTCGGCAAGGCCGCGGGCGGCACTATCGGCTACATGCCGCTCGAGCAGATGCGTCTCGAGGCCCCCGACGTGCGCACCGACGAATGGGCGCTCGCGGCGCTCACCTATCAGATGCTCACGGGCGACAACCCGTTTCTGGCGCACGATCTGGAAGGCGCGGCGCGCGCGATCGAAGACGCCGAAATCGTCATTCCTTCGCTCGCCCGCGGCGATGTGGGCGAAGAGGTGGACGAGGCCGTGTTCGGCGCCTTGGCGATCGACCGCGAAGACAGGTTCGCCTCGGTCACGCTGTTCGCCGATGCCATGATGCCGCACCTGGGCGATGCGCGCCGCGGCGCACGCCAGCTCGCGGCGGTGGTGGGCGACGCCTGCGCCGACGAGGAGGAAGAGGAAGAGGAGCCCGCCGAAGCGGCCCCGGCCGTCGCGCGGCCCCGCTTCGGTCTGGCCGATCGGCTGCGCGGCGGCGCGGGCGAGGCGGTCGGCGGCGTGTGGTCGGCGCTCGCATGCGGGGCGTCGGCCTATGCGGGCCTTTCCCACATCGACATGTCGTCGCTGTTCGCGGGCTCGGCCGATATCGGCGTATGGGTCATGGCGATCGCCGCGGCGTTGATCGGCGCGGCGTTTCCGCGCGTGGGAGCGGCGCTTTCGCTTGCGGCTTTAACGGCGGGCATGGCGGCGAGCGGCTCGTATATCGCGGCTGCTGCGTTCGCGGCCGCCGCGGCCGCTTGGTTCGCCGCGTGCGGGCGCACGAGCAAGGCGGCCGCGATCGCGGGGTCGTCGGTGGCCGCGCTTTCGCTGGCGGGCGCCCTGTCGGCGTTTCCGCTGATCGCGGGCCTGTGCCTGCGCGTGCGCGACGCCGTGGCCACCACGCTGTTCGGCGTCGCGTCGGCCTTCGCGCTGACGTATTGCGGCATAGGCCCGTTCACGGGCGGCGGCCTGTTTGTGGGCGGCTCGTTCGCCGGCGGCACGATCGCGGTCCTTGCGGGCCAGCTGCTCGACCCGTCCGTGTGGGTGATCGCGCTTTCTTGGCTGGCCGCAGCGGCGCTCGGGGCCCTGCTCTGCTCGCGCGGCGGCAGGCCGATGGCGGCGGCGGGCATGGCAGCGGCCTCGGGAATCCTGATATTCGGCCTGATGGCAAGGGCGTTTTTCGAAAGCGGCCTTGTTTCGTGGATGCCTGAGCCAGCCGATGTGGCCGTCGCCGCCGTGGCGGGGCTTGCGGCCGTGGCGATCGCCGCTCGGACGCTTGCCGCGCCCGCACCGAGGCACACGTGCCCGATTCCCGCGCCTTCGATGCCGCGCCCGATTCGACGGACGTCATGTCGATGCCGTTTTACGACGACGATCCGCGTTTTCGGTAGTTTTTCGAGCTGCGGCTCGGTTTCGTGCGAGGATGGTTCGAACGATTCGGCGGCCGGTTTCGCCCGGCCCTTCTTTCGAAAGGATTGACGCGTGGTTGACGATAACCTTCAAGCCGACGCCGGCGCCGAGCCGCGCCGCGTCATAGACGATGCCGAGCTCAAGCGCATGATGAAGGCGTCCAAGGGTTCGTTTTTCCAGCGCAACGCCTATCAGGCGGTGACGCTGCTGCTGATCGCGATCAACGTGGCCGTCTACGCCGCCGAGACGTTTCTGTCGGGGTTTCATTTCGACATCTCGTCGCAGGTGCTCGTGGAGATGGGCGCCATGTATCCGCCGCTCGTGCAGTCGGCGGGCGACCTGTATCGCTTCATCACGCCGATGTTTCTGCATCTCGACCTGATGCATCTGGCCTTCAATATGGTGGCGCTCTACAGCGTGGGCGCGCTGCTCGAGCAGGTGCTCGGCAAGGCGAATTTCATCGCGCTGTACTTCATCGGCGGCATCACCGGCAACGTGGTGTCGTATCTGGCGGGCGTGTACGTCGAGGGCGGCATGGCCATTTCGGCGGGCGCGTCGACCAGCGTGTTCGGCCTGTTCGTGGCCACGGCGCTTCTGGGCGTGCTGCATCGCGAGGGCAGGACGTTTTTCGCGGAATACAGCAAAGGCATGTGGGGCGTGATCGCGGCGAACGTGGCGTATTCGTTTTTGGTGCCGGGCATTTCGATCAGCGGCCATCTGGGCGGCGCGCTCGGCGGCGCGATCGCCATGTTCACGCTGCCCGAATACGGCCTGAAGGTGCCTAACCCGGTGCGCGTCGTGACGGCGGTCGCGTGGGTGGCGTTTCTGGGATGGGTGTTGGTCGGCCAGGGCCTGGTCGGATAGGTCGCGGCGGCATCGAAAAGCGCGCGGGAAGGGCGCTCGGACGGGGTTCCGAGCGCTCTTTTTCGGTTGCGGGGCGCCGCTTCGTCGCAATGACGCGAAGACGTGGGCCGAGGCGCGTTCCGCGGCGCCGTGCGGGGAGGGCGGACGGCCTTTCTTTCCCCGAGCCAGCGCAGGATCGACGCACGGACCCTTCGGGCATGCCGCGTCGGTCTGCTCGCGTTCTTCAGACGCGCCGTGCCGCTTAGCGGCTGAACAGATCGGCGGCCTTCTCCATGCGCTCGGCGATCTTCACGCCGAAGGGGCAGCGGCCTTCGCATTCCTCGCAGGCTATGCAATCTTGCGCCGTGGCGTCGAGCGCCTCGTAGTGCGCCTGCACCGACGCCGGCACGTCGGGCTGCATGACGGCCAGGTCGTAGAACTTGTTGACCAGGGCTATGTCGATGTGCGCGGCGCACGGCGCGCAGTGGCCGCAGTAGGTGCACTGCCCGAAGGGCGACCGAAGCGCGGCGTCGGCCAGCGTGCGCGCGTAATCGCGCTGCGCGGCGTCGGCCGTCTCGTAGGCCAGGGCGTCGTCGACGTGCTCCACCGTTTCGGCGCCGACCATGATGCTTGCCACGGCGGGCCTGGTCAGCGCGTAGTGAATGCACTGCACGGGCGTCAGCGCAACGCCGAACGGCGAGGTCTTCGCCTCGAGCAGCCGCCCGCCCGCGTAGCCTTTCATCACCGTGAGGCCGACGTCTTCACGCTCGCAGAGCTCATAGAGCTCGGCGCGTTCGGGTTCGATGCTCTCAAGGTCCGCCCCGCGGAATTCCAGCAGCGCATCGAGGCTGCTTGCGGCGGGCATCATGTCGAAGGCGGGGTTCGCGCTGAACATGACGGCTTCGATGCGGCCCGACAACGCCGCCGCCCGCGCTACGGCGGGGCTGTGGGTGGAAAGCCCGATGTGGCCGATCGTCCCCGCCGCCTTCAGGCCTTCCACGTAGGCCATGAAGTCGCCCTGCATGATTCCGTCGAATTCGTCCAGGCTGTCCACGTAGTGGATCATGCCCAGTTCGACGCGGTCTGTGCCGAGCCGCTCGAGCAGGTCTTCGAAGGCGGGCTTGACGCGGTCCATGTCGCGCGTGCGGACGTATTGCCCGTTCTGCCAGGTCGACCCGATGTGGCCCTGGATAATCCAGCGGTCGCGCTCGCCCGCGATCGCCGCGCCCAGGTTGCTGCGCACGTCGGGCTCGGGCATCCAGCAATCCAGGATGTTCACGCCCGCTTGCGCGAACCGCCGCGTGACGGCGGCCACTTCTTCGGGCGTCTTGCGCTCCATCCATTCGGCGCCGAAGCCTATTTCGCTGACCATGAGCTCGGTTTTTCCGAGGCGGCGGTAGTTCATGGGGTCCTCCTTGGTCGCTGCGCGCGCTCTGCGCGGCATGCCTCATGCATGGCGAAGCATACTCCGCACGTCAGGCCTATGCCAGGCGGCATTCATGAATAGCCGCAGAGCGGCGTCTACCAGGCACTCTTTTCTTATTGCGTCGTCGCAGCATGCGAGACTTCATGCGAAAGGTACGACCAGAATGCTTTCGCTGCTTCGGAGAGCGGCGCGCCCTTTCTTTTGACTGCATAGGTGCCGAACCATGCTTCGTGTCCGATATCAACGGGCTTGAGCACATGAGTCTCCTTGTCCGTTTTTTTGACCGAGGGCGGGAAACCGAAGTAACACGCTTTCTGTCTTTCGGCCTGTTCAACGAGCATGGGTATGTCCGATGTAGTGAAAAGGATGTGCGGAGCGATTCCCGAAGCACCGCATTGCTCGATGAAAAAACGGTGCAGGTGGTTTCGTTTTCCCGTAGTGATGAACGGCTGCTTATCAAGGCTTTTCAAGGGCAGAATGTCTTCATTCGCCAAAGGGCTTTCCTTGGGCACGTAGAGATATATTCCCGTCTTCACCACTAAGAGCGTATCGAAATCTTGCAGATGGCAGGGAGCCGACCCGACGATGGCCACATCGGCCTCTCCTTCATCGGCCATGTCGAGCGCAGTTTCCGTGGTCACCTCTTCGAGCGACAGAAGGATATCGGGGTTTGCGCGCTGGAATCGTGCGATGGCGTGATGCGGCAGCGATAGCATGACGCCATGCGCGACCGCGATCGAGAGTGACTGCTGCTCTTGACTTTTTTTCTGGTTTGAAAACCGTGAAGCAAGCTCTTCGAAAGACGAAACCACCGGCGCAGCGGCCCTTACGAATGCCTCGCCTGTGTTCGTGGTCTTCAGCCGCCCTCCTACTCCCTGGAAAAGAGGTCGCCCTATTTCGGATTCGAGATTCTTGATAGCTTTGCTTAGGCCTTGGCGCGAAACGAATAAGGCGTCTGCGGCTTTGGTATAGCTTCCGCGCCTAGCCACTTCTACGACGTATTCGAGTTGCCGTATCTCCATGATGCCCCTCCTTGCAGCATGTTTACGGTGTAACGGTTTTATAGCGCAGGGAACGTGGTGCGGCAATGGGGCGGGAGGACGGCCTGCTGAGTGCAACGGATTGCTGCGCTCCGGGCAACGGGAAGCTGCTCGTTAAGGGCGCCTGCCACTTCTATGATTCTAGGAAACGGGGCGGCTTCGGATGCCCCTGCATGAAAAGTTCCAAGGAGGGTTTGCGATGAAGGGAATGGAAAATGCTGCGAATAAGGGGTTTTCGCGTCGTGATTTTCTGAAGTTCGGAGCTGTTGGCGCAGCAGGCGCTGCTGCGGTAGGACTTGCGGGTTGCTCTTCTCCCAAGCCTGCTCAGGATTCCGGCGCCGCTTCCGGCGGACCGACTGAAGGCGCTGTCGATTCCGGCGATGCTGTTTTGAAGCTCACCGATTCCATGCCTAAATGGTCGTTCATGGTTCCTCCCGATCCTATTTCCGACGACGAAATCGTCGAAACCGTCGAAAACGACATCATCGTGGTCGGAGGCGGTATGTCCGGATTCACGACGGCTGTTTCTGCCGCTGAAAACGGAGCGAAGGTCACGCTGTTTTCCGCTGCGAGCGCTCCTATTTCGCGTGGCGGATCGAACTATGCGCGCAATTCCAAGGTCATGGAGGAGCTGGGAATCGAGCCGTTCGACCCTGTTCCGTTTTATTACCACGAGATGCGTGCAGCTTCGTTTGCTATCGACCAGCGCAAATGGATGAAGGGGTACAATCATTCAGAAGAGGCTATGAACTGGATGATCGACATCGCGCGCGAGGCGGGTCTTGAAGTGATCATGGAGCGTGATAACACGTTCGATATGGGTCCCAATTACGCGCACGCGTTCTCTACTGAGGGCGATTCGACCATGGTCTCCACTGGCCAGCAGGGCGCGGTGGAGGCGCTTGAAGCCAAGGCGAAGGAATACGGCGTCGAAATCATTTACGACACCAAGGCAGAACAGCTTATTCGCGAAGAGGGCGCAGAGGGCCGCGTGACGGGCGTTGTGGCCTCGAAAATGAACGGCGGCGGCTATGTGAAGTTCGTGGCTCGCAAGGCGGTCGTTTTGGCAACCGGAGACTTCTCCAACGACAAGGAGATGCTTGCGGCCTACTGCCCGCAGGTGCTGCCTCTTGTCGGCTACGAGCAAGGTGAAATCGATTACAACACAAGTTTCAATTTGACTGGAATCTATGGAGGCGATGGTCAGAAAATGGGCCTATGGGCGGGTGCTGCTTGGCAGCATGCCTATCCCGCAGCGCCCATGATGCAGGGGGCATGGGGCGGTAGCCATGAGCCGTGCGGTTTTCATATGGGGCTGAATGTCAACGACAATACCGAGCGCTATCAGCGCGAGGACATCTCGTCACCGTATAGCTCCAATCATCTGCTCTCTCAGCCCAATAACGAGGCATGGGGTATCTGGACGGCCAATTATCCGCAGGCGATTCTGGATAAAGGACATGAGTGGTACACCTTCGGAATGGACTACACGCTTCCCCCGCTGACTCCCGAAGAGCTTGTTTCCATGTGGGATGCGGGCGTGGAAGACGGCTCGTACTATAAGGCCGATACGCTTGATGACCTCGCATCTCAGCTGGGGCTCGATGCTGATAAGCTGAAAGCCGTCGTCGCTCGCTATAACGAGCTGTGCGACAAGGGCGTCGACGAAGATTTCTATAAGAACCCTGATTTCATGGTGCGCATCGATGAGACCGGTCCGTTCTACGCGGCGCGCAATTACGCAATGTTCATGACTGTTATGGGCGGTTTGCGCACGAGCGTCGATATGGAAGTGTGTGACGAGAACGACAAACCTATTCCCGGTCTGTTCAACGTCGGTGCCATGGTCGGCGATATGTATGCCAACACATACAACTTCGCCATTCCGGGCAATAGTTACGGCATCAACTGTCTGACGTTCGGATACCTGCTTGGCCGCGATCTTGCGCAGGGCAAGTTCGACGCGTAAAGATTCGAGCCCTAAAGCCGTCCAGTGCTGCCGCGGCATGCGGCGGCACCGCATTTAACGGCTGCGTGCAATGACGAGATTCCCCTCCCGAAGACGGCTGCCGGATGGGTGTGACCTAGGTCGCTCCGTTCGACAGCCGTTTTTTGATGCCTCTCATAGCCCGTTCGGGGTACGCATTTCGACGTAAATAAGGCGCTTGAAAAGGCGTTTTCTCCTGAACGTCGTTCGAAATACTATAGTTGGCCGCGCGCTGCTCGAAGCGCGTATCGAACGATGCTTTAAAAGGGGAAGAATCTGTCATGCTTGGAATCCTGCTGATGAACACCGGCACGCCCGACGAACCGACGCCCGAGGCGATCCGTCCGTATCTGAAGGAGTTCCTGTCCGATCGCAACGTGGTGGACATGCCGCCGTTTCTGTGGCGGCCCATTTTGAACCTGTTCATCCTGCCCAACAGGCCGAAGAAGACGGCGCCGCGCTATCGTGCGTTCTGGACGCCCGAAGGAAGCCCGTTTCTCATCGATTCCCGCGCCCAGTGCGAAGCCGTGGAGCGCTGCGCGTCGTCGATCGCAGGCGAGTCCGTCGTCGTGCGCCTCGGCATGCGCTATGGAAGCCCGTCGATCGAGGCGGGCCTGCGCGAGTTGCGCGAGGCCGGGGCCGACCGCATCGTGGGTCTTCCGCTATATCCGCAGAACACGCGCGCTTGCACGGGAACGTGTCGTGAGGAGTTCGACAGGGCATTGGCCGATTCGGCGTTCGATGGGACGGATTCGGCCTTCGTCGAAGAATACTGGAGCGCGCCAGGCTATATCGAGGCCCTGGCGGCATCGGTTCGTCGCTCATGGGCGCATGTCCCGGGTTCGAAGCTGGTTGTTTCGTTTCATTCGGTTCCCGTGTCGTTCGCCAAGCGCGGCGACACCTACGTGGAGGCGACGAAGGAAACGGCGCGTCTTCTGGCCGATGCGCTCGGGATGCGCGCGTCCGACGTGTCGGTGGCGTACCAGTCGCGTTTCGACAGCAGGAAGTGGCAGGGCCCCATGCTCGTGCCCGAGCTGGAGCGTTTGGCCGCAGCGGGAGTGCGTGACGTGGCGGTGGTGTGTCCGGGATTCTCGGTCGATTGCATCGAGACGTCGTTCGAGGTGGAAATCGAAGCTGCGCAGGCGTATCGCGCGGCGGCGCAGGCCGCGGGCGTCGACGACGCGCGCTTCGCGTACATACCCGCCCTCGGCGCCGACGAGACGTGCATGGGCGCGCTGGCCGAGCTGGCGGTGCGCGCGGGGCGCAAGGCGTAAGGACGCCTGTTTTTCATGCGACGCGCGCCTTGCGGGGACGCGCGGCGCCGAGTTCGCGTAAAGTGGTCGAAAACGTTTTGAAGAAGCGGGCAGCTGCGGCGGTTCGGCACGGCGTGCCGCAGGGCCATGTCGCGAAAGGTGCGCCATGAAGATCGCCGAAGCGAATACATACGGCAGCGATGCGAGGGCCGCAGGCGCGCCCGTCTGCGGCGAGGCCGCGCCGCCGTCGTGGCGCGATGCGCTTGTCGGCCTCGACCGCACGGCGCGCTACGGCCTGGCGTTTTCGGGTGGATGCGATTCGTCCTTTCTGCTGGCCGCCCTGGTGAACGGCGGGGTCGACGTGAAGGCCTATATGGTCATGACGGCGTTTCAGGCGCCGTTCGAACGTGCCGACGCGCAGCGCGTGGCGCGCGAGACGGGCGCCGATTTCGAGGTTATCGAGGCCGACATCCTTTCGCAAGCCGACGTTTGCGCCAACGCTCCTGACCGCTGCTACCGCTGCAAGCGATTCATCTTCTCGACGATTCTCGACGCCATGGCGCGCGACGGGCGCACGGTGCTGCTGGACGGCACCAACGCGTCGGACGACCCTGCCCGCCGCCCCGGGTTCCAGGCGCTGGCCGAGCTGGGCGTCGTTTCGCCCTTGCGCCGGGCGGGATTCACGAAAGACCAGGTGAGAAACGCATCGCGCGCGCTCGGCGTTTCGACGGCCGACAAGCCGAGCTTCTCGTGCCTGGCCACGAAGGCCCCCGTAGGCGCGCCTCTCACGCAGGCGGCGCTTAATGCGGCGGCCCGTTCGATCGAAACGGCATAGGGGGCGGCTATGGAAAAGAAGGAACTCGAAGCGCTGTTCGCGGCCGTGGCGGCGGGCGAGATAGACGCCGCCGAGGCGGCCGCGCGCGTGCAGACCGCGCCGTTTCGCGACCTGGGGTATGCCAAGCCCGACATGCAGCGCGGCGTGCGCCAGGGCGTGTCGGAGGTGGTGTACGGCGCCGGCAAGACGGCCGCGCAGATCGCGGGCATCGCGGGCGCCCTGCGTTCGGCGGGGCAGGAGCGCGTGATGGCCACGCGCGTCGATGCCGACAAGGCCGCCGAACTCGAGGCCCTGCTCGCGCCCGAGGACCGGGCGTGTTTCTCGTATCGCGCGGATGCGCGCATGGCCGTCGTGGGCGGCGTTCCCGAGCCCGACGGCAACGGCTATGTGGTCGTGGCCGCGGCGGGCACGAGCGATCTGCCCGTGGCCGAAGAGGCGGCGCTGACGGCCGAGATGCTGGGAAGCCGCGTGGTGCGCCTCTACGACGTGGGCGTGGCGGGCATCCATCGCCTGCTGGCGCATGCCGACGACATCGCCCGTGCCCAGGCGGTGGTGGCGGTGGCCGGCATGGAAGGCGCGCTGCCGAGCGTCATCGGCGGCATGGCGTCGTGTCCGGTAATCGCGGTGCCCACCAGCGTGGGCTACGGAGCCTCGTTCGGCGGGGTCACCGCGCTTTTGGCGATGCTCAACTCGTGCGCGAGCGGCGTGTCGGTGGTCAACATAGACAACGGTTTCGGCGGCGGCTATCAGGCCGCGCTTATCGACCACGCGCGCGTGCGCGCATAGACGCGGCGAAGAAGGAAAACGGAGGTCTGCTCGTGGGAACCATGCTGTATCTGGAATGCGCAGCGGGAATAAGCGGCGATATGACGGTGGCCGCGCTGCTTGATTTGGGCGCGCGCGAGGCGGTGATGTGCACGGCGCTGGAGAGCCTGCCCGTGGAAGGCTTCGACGTGCGCGTGTCGCGCGTGAAGAAGGCGGGTTTGGACGCGTGCGATTTCGCGGTGCTGCTGGACGAAGCGCATGAGAATCGCGATCACGACATGGAATATCTGCACGGGCCGGCGCCCGCGTGCGACGATTTCCACGACCACGACCACGACCACGACCACGACCACGACCACGACCACGACCACGACCACGACCACGACCACGACCACGACCACGACCACGACCACGACCACGCGCATCGCGGCCTGCCCGAAATAGACGCCATCATCGACGCGGCCGCCATGAGCGAACGCGCGAAGGCCGTCGCGCATCGCATCTTCGCCATTTTGGCCCAGGCCGAGGCGCAGGCTCACGGCGTGCCTGCCGACCAGGTGCATTTCCACGAAGTGGGGGCCGTCGATTCGATTGTCGACATCGTGGCGGCCGCCGTGTGCCTGGACGATTTGGACGTCGACGGCGTGGTGGTGCGCGGTCTGACCGAAGGCCGCGGCACGGTGCGCTGCCAGCACGGCGTGCTTCCCGTTCCGGTGCCCGCGGTGGCCAATATCGCGGCGCAGCATGCCATTCCGCTTTCGATCGCCGACGTGCAAGGCGAGCTGGTCACGCCGACGGGCGCGGCAATCGCCGCTGCGGTGCGCACGGCCTCTGAGCTGCCGGAACGCTTCATCGTGCGAAAGACGGGCATCGGCGCGGGCAAGCGCTCCTATGCCGTGCCCAGCATGTTGCGGGCCATGCTGATCGAAGACGCCGGGTCCTGCGCGAGCGCGGCCGACGCCTCGACGCCTCATGGCGGCCCGTTCGTGTGGAAGCTCGAGACCGAAGTGGACGATTGCCCGGGCGAGGCGCTCGGATACGCCATGGAGCGCCTGTTCGCGGCGGGCGCGCGCGAGGCGCACTACGCCCCCGTGTTCATGAAGAAGAACCGGCCGGCGTATCAGGTCCAGGCGCTGTGTGCCGAGGAAGATATCGCCGCTCTCGAGCAGGTGCTGTTCGAAGAAACCACGACGATCGGCATTCGCCGCACGCCGATGGAGCGCACGGTGCTGCCGCGTGAAATCGTGCAGGTTTCTACGACGTTCGGCCCCATGCGCGCCAAGTGCGTCGCGATGCCCGACGGCACGCGGCGGCTCTATCCCGAATACGAAGACGTGGCCGCCGCGGCCCGCGCGCAGGAGCTGCCGTACCAGGACGTCTATCGCGCGGCGCTCGAGGCCTGCGCGAAGGACGCATAGGCCATGCGAAGCAAAGAAGTGGCCGACCTTGCGGGCGTGACGGTGCGCACGCTGCGGCATTACCACCATATGGGGCTTCTGCCCGAGCCTCCCCGCGCCGCCAACGGGTACCGCGTCTACGGCGCCACCGATGTGGCGCGTGTGCTGCGCATCAAACGTCTTGCGTCGCTGGGCGTCTCGCTGCAACAGGTCAAGGAAATGCTCGACGAAGAAGGCCCCGGCGCCGCCGCGCAATCGGGCGACGAGGCGCTCGCCGCGCTCGATGCCGAACTGGCCGAGCGCATCGAGCATCTGCAGGAGCAGCGCCGCATCATCGCTGAACTGCGGGAACGTTCGATCGCGCCCGACGTTCCGCCCGTTTTCGGCGAACACGTCGCCCGCCTGAAGGCGGCGGGCGCAAGCGCGCGCTTCGTCGAAACCGAGCTCGCGGGCCTGCTTTTGGTGGACCGCTTGATCGCGACGGGTTCGGACGAAGCCGAATCGGTGGTGCAGTTCTTCGAGCTGCTGAGCGAATCGAACCGGACCGATCGCTACGTGCAGCTCAACGAGCGGCTTTACGCGCTGCCCGCCGATGCCGCCGAGGCCGACCGCCAACGCCTCGCCGACGATTTCGTCGCGTTCATGCTGCCGCTGCTCGAGCGGGGCTGCGAGCGCTACGGATGGGAGCTTTCGCGCGAGCGGATCGAGGCCATGGCGTCTCCGTCCGGCTTGGCGTTCGCCGGCTCCGACTCGGGCGGCCTGCCCGGAGCGGGGGAAGGCGAAGGCCTGGTCAACGACGTGTTCGACATGTACGACATGGAAACGCTCAATGCTGCCCAGCGCGATATGAGCGAGCGGGTGTCGGCCGGCGTGTTGCGGGCGCTCATGGATCGCCTTGCGTCGTAGGCGCGCCGCATTCGCCCGCCGCGCGGCCTCTTCGGGCTTTCGTCGGCATGCGCCCGCCGTGCTGCGTCATGTGCGCATGCACTTCTTCGCGCTTCGCCGCCTGCGGCGCGCGGTATGCCGGCGGGGCAGATGCATCACGCGTGGCGTCTATTCTTCGTTTGTGTCGGCTTTGTGTATCGCAACGCAGCTGCCGGTCGGCGCATTGACTATGACGTTACGTCATAGTTTTTCATAAGGGGTGTCATCACGATATCGTCGGTCGAGAAAGGAACCCCTCATGGCGAAGCTGCGAGCCACCTTGCCTTTTGTCATATCGAACTCGTTTTCCCTGCTAGGTAATTCGATCGCGGGCGTCGTGCTGCCGCTCGTGCTGCTCGCCAAGACGGGCGACGCCCTTGCCGCAGGCACGCTCGCTATCGTGTGCGCCGTGCCTCAGGTTCTGGCGGGCGTGTTCGGCGGCGCGCTGCTCGACCGCATGAACAGGCGCGACCTTTCGGTGATTTCCGACATCATCTCGGCCGCGTCGATCGCGGCGCTTCCGATCATCGACGCCACGGTGGGCCTGTCGTTCGGCTGGTTCGTTTTGTGCGGCGTCATCGGCGCGGTGGGCGATATCCCCGGCATGACGGCGCGCGACACGCTGCTGCCGGCCGTGGTCAAGCACGACGGGCTCGAGCTGCAGAAGTTCATGGGCGTCGCCCAGTCCGTCGAAAACCTCGTCGTCATCGTGGGCCCCGCCGTCGCCTCGATGGGTATGGGCCTTCTGGGCTCCGCGAACACGCTGTGGCTGACGGCCGCTATGTCCACGATCGCCGCCGTGGTCACGCTGTTCGTGCCGCGCGCCGTGGGCGTTCCCGCAAAGGCCGAGGAGATGAAGAAATCCGACACGGGCCTGGTCAAGACGGCTTTGGCATCCACCAAGGAAGGCGTGCACGTCCTGTTCGCAAGCCATCCCGTGCTGCGCGCGTCGGTGGTCTTGGGCATGTTGATCGTCATCGTCATGGGAAGCTATCAGGGCATGGTGCTGCCCGTGTTCTTCACGCAGGAGAACGCCCCGACGCTTCTGGGCTACGTGCTGTCGGCCATGTCGGTGGGCGCGCTCATCGGCTCGCTCGGCTATGCGAAGTGCGCCTACTCGCTCAAGCGCCGCACATGGTATGTGGTCTCGTTCGTCGGTATGGCGTTCGGCGTGGCGGCGTTGGGTTCGCTGTGGTCCTACGAGGTGCTGTTGCTGGGCGCGGCGCTTCTGGGCCTGGCCTCGGGCCCGGTGTCGGCTCTGTTCGGCTTCTTCGTGTACGGCCTGATCCCCGACGAGCATCGCGGCGCCGCGCTCGGCACGCAGAACTCGCTGATGCTGGTGGTTACGCCGGTGGCCGTGTTCGCCACTTCGATCGTGATCGAAATCGTCGGCGTGGGCACGACCTCGTTCGTCCTTGCGGTCGCCTGGATCGCGCTTACGGTGTACGCGCTCGCCATGAAGGCCATGCGCGAAATCTAGCTCGGCACGCGGTCGTTTCGGCCGGGCCGCTGCGACGAGAGGAAACGCCCTGCGGGGCGTTTCCTCGTTTCGGGACGCGTGCGCCGCCCGCGCGGGTTCGCGCTGCTTGTTTTCTGTGGTCGCGGGGGTTTCGCCATGCGCGCGCCGCAGCTGTTTTATGATGCGCAGCGAAAAACAGCTATGAAGGCGCACGACGCGCGAGAGGTGAACCATGCCGCGTTTCTTTCCCGAATCCACCCTGGTGTTTTCGGGCCTGGGGTACGGCCCCGAAGGCCCTTATTTGCAAATGAACGATCTCGAGGCGCAAAAGCAGATGCGCCTGCCGGTGCTGGGGCGCACGTTCACGCTCAAGAAGCTGCCCAAGCGCTACTGCATCGGCCCCTTCGACCTGAAAACCTACGAATCGGGCGCATGCCCGCTTATGACGGAGCTGCCCGAGGCGTCCACCTATAGCGACGATATGTGCCCGGCGTGCCGCGAGGCCACGGGCTTCAACCCCGCGTTCTATAACGCCGACGCCATTTCGCCGCAGCAGCGCGCCTATAACCTGACGCCGCACTTCGTGTACATGGCGTATTTCTCGCCGGCCCATTTGAAGGTGGGCATCTCGTCGGAGACGCGCGGTATCGAGCGCTTGCTCGAGCAGGGCGCGCGCGTGGCGGGCATCCTCAAGCGCTATCCCAATGCCGACGAGGCCCGTGCGCTCGAGGCGAAGCTGTGCGCGCAGGACGGCATTCTGGAAACCATGCGTCTGGGCACGAAGAACAAGCTGCTCAGCGAGCCGTTCAACGCTCAGGCAGCCATCGATTGCGTGTTCGAGACGGCGCGCGCCCACGGGGTGGAGCCCGAATGCGGCGTGCTCGACCTGACGCCGTACTATTTCGGCGAAGGCGCGCAGGTGCCCGAGCTGATCCAGGTTCCCGACGGCTCGCCCGCCGATGCGTGCGCTGGCCGCTGCGTCGGCATGGTGGGCGGCACGCTCGCCCTCGAGCAGCAGGGCAACGTGTTCGCGGTGCCGGTGAAAGATTGGGAATCGCACGCGGTGGAAATAACCGTGGGCGAGATGCTCGTCGAATACGAATACGAGCCGCAGCAGATGGGGCTGTGGTAATGGCGCGCGCCACGATGACGCTCGACAGGATCGAGCAGGGCCAGGACGCGGTGATCGCATCGGTCGATTGCGTCGAGCCGTCGCTGCGCAAGCACATCCTGGACATGGGCCTGACGCCCGGCACCGAGGTGACCTTCGTCAAGTGCGCTCCGATGGGCGACCCCATGGAGGTGCGCCTGCGCGGCTACGAGTTGACGCTGCGCAAGGAAGACGCCGCGCATATCAAAGTGCGCGACATCCACGCCGCCCACAATCTGCGGCGCGTCAACCCGGCGCAGCGCAATACCGCGCATCCCGGCAAGGGCGAGTCGAAATCGTTTCGTCCGCGCGCCGGCGAGCGCGCCAAAGCGACCGACGCGCCGCTGACCTTCGCGTTGGCGGGCAACCAGAACTGCGGCAAAACCACGCTGTTCAACCAGCTCACGGGCTCGAATCAGCACGTGGGCAACTTCCCGGGCGTCACGGTGACGCGCAAGGACGGCACCATCCGCAAGCACGACGAGGCCACGGTGGTCGATCTGCCGGGCATCTATTCGCTTTCGCCCTACACGGGCGAAGAGGTGGTCACGCGCGAGTTTTTGATCGGCGAGGCGCCCGATGCGATCATCAACATCGTGGACGCCACCAACATCGAGCGCAATCTGTACCTGACGCTGCAGCTCATGGAGCTCGACATTCCCATGGTGCTCGCGCTCAACATGATGGACGAGGTCACGGCCAACGGCGGCACGGTGGATATCAACGCCCTCGAAGCCATGCTGGGCATTCCCGTGGTGCCCATTTCGGCCGCGAAAGGCGAGGGCATCGACGAGCTGGTCGACCACGCCTTGCACGTGGCCCGTTTCGTCGAACGTCCCGGCCGCCAGGATTTCTGCCGCCAGGACGGATCCGACGGCGGCGCGCTGCATCGTTGCATCCACGGCATTTCCGAGCTGGTCGAAGACCATGCCGTGCGCGCCGGCGTGCCCGTGCGCTTCGCCGCCACCAAGCTCGTCGAAGGCGACGACCTGGTGCGCGAGGCCTTGCGTTTCGACGAGAACGAGAAAAGCGCCATCGAGCGCATCGTGTCGCAGATGGAAAGCGAGGGCGGCACCGATCGCATGGCCGCGCTGGCCGATATGCGCTTCCGCTTCATCGAGGCCGTGTGCGACGCCACGGTGGTCAAGCCGTCGGAGAGCCGCGAGCACAAGCGCTCGGTGGCGATCGACCGCATTCTGACGGGCCGCTATACCGCGCTGCCGGTGTTCGTGGCCATCATGGGCGTGGTGTTCTGGCTGACGTTCGGCGTGATCGGCGCCGTGCTGCAGGATTGGATGGACGTCGCGGTGGGCTGGGTGACCGACCTGGTGGACGCCGGCCTTACGGCCTGGGGCGTCAACGAGGTGGTGCACTCCCTCGTGATCGACGGCGCGTTCGCCGGCGTGGGAAGCGTGCTGAGCTTCCTGCCCATCATCGTGGTGCTGTTCTTCTTCTTGTCGCTGCTGGAAGACTCGGGCTACATGGCCCGCGTGGCGTTCGTGATGGACAAGCTCTTGCGCAAGCTGGGCCTGTCGGGCCGCAGCTTCGTGCCCATGCTGATCGGCTTCGGCTGCTCGGTTCCCGCCATCATGGCCACGCGCACGCTTCC
Organism: Slackia faecicanis; assembly: GCF_003725295.1. GTDB lineage: Bacteria > Actinomycetota > Coriobacteriia > Coriobacteriales > Eggerthellaceae > Slackia > Slackia faecicanis. The sequence goes on along the minus strand of NZ_QICB01000005.1, from coordinate 78,073 downwards.
GTCCGAGCACGACCGCAAGATGACCGTCATGCTGACGCCGTTCATGAGCTGCTCGGCGAAGCTTCCCATATATGCGCTGTTCACGGCGGTGTTTTTCCCTGATCACGCGGTGATCGTGATGATCGCGCTCTACCTGATGGGCATGGTCGTGGGCGTGCTGGTGGCGCTCGTGCTCAAGCGCACGGCGTTCAAGGGCGACCCCGTTCCCTTCGTCATGGAGCTGCCGAACTATCGCATGCCGTCGCTCGGCAACATGGGCCGTCTGGTGTGGGACAAGGCGAAAGACTTTCTGACCCGCGCGTTCACGATCATCTTCTTGGCGTCGGTGGTCATCTGGTTCCTGCAGACGTTCGACATGCGCCTGAACGTGACGGCCGATTCGGCCGACAGCCTGCTCGCCATGCTGGGAGGCCTGATCGCACCGGTGTTCGCGCCGCTCGGGTTCGGCGATTGGCAGGCCTCCACGGCGCTGGTCACGGGCTTCGTGGCCAAGGAAAGCGTGGTGAGCACGCTCACGGTGCTGCTGGGCGGCGCTTCGGCCATCACGGCTTTGTTCACGCCGCTGACCGCGTTCGTCTTCTTGACGTTCGCGCTGCTGTACACGCCTTGCGTCGCCGCCGTCGCGGCCGTGAAAAACGAGCTGGGCGTGAAAAGCGCCGTTGCGGTGGTGTTGATGCAGTGCGGCGTGGCGTGGGCGGCGGCCTTCATCGTGAAGGCGGTCGGCACGCTGCTCGGCCTGGCGTAGGGCGCGTCGCCGGTGTCGTTCGTCATCGGGAATGCAACGGATGCCGACGCGCGAGGTTGCGCCACATGTCGTGACTATAATGAGGGAAAACGGAAAGCCCGCGTCCGGTGCTCGCTTCCGCGCATGAAGCGGTTTCGCCGCGGGCTCCTACCCGATTCTATAGACGGAGCGTGTTGCCATGGCCTTTGTCGAATTCCGCGATGTGCGCAAGATCTACAAGATGGGCGAAGTGGAGGTGGCCGCAGCCGACGGCCTCTCGTTCGATATCGAGAAAGGCGAGCTCGTAGTGGTGGTGGGCCCGTCGGGATCCGGCAAAACCACGCTGCTCAACATGCTTGGCGGCATGGATTCGTGCACGTCGGGTTCGATCAAGCTGGACGGCCGCGAAATCAGCGCTTTCGGCGCCAAGGAGCTCACCGACTACCGCCGCTACGATATAGGCTTCGTGTTCCAGTTCTATAACCTGGTGCAAAACCTCACGGCCCTCGAAAACGTCGAGCTGGCCTCGCAGATCTGCCATGACCCGCTTCCTGCCGCCGACGTGCTGGCGCAGGTGGGGCTTGCGCATCGCATGGACAACTTCCCCGCCCAGCTTTCGGGCGGCGAGCAGCAGCGCGTGGCCATCGCCCGCGCCCTGGCGAAAAATCCCAAGCTGCTCTTGTGCGACGAACCCACCGGCGCGCTCGACTATAAAACCGGCAAGGCCATTTTGAAGCTGCTGCAGGACACTTGCGAGCAGACCGGTCGCACCGTGGTGCTGATCACCCACAACATGGCGTTCACCGGCATCGCCGACCGCGTGATCCACATCAAAGAGGGCCGCGTCGAAAGCATGGAGCTCAATGCGCACCCCGTGGCCGCCGATACCGTGGAGTGGTAGGCCATGAAAAGCGTTTTCAACAAGGGAGTCCAGCGGTCCATCACCCATTCGCTCGGGCGCTTTCTCGCCATTGCCGTGATTGCGGCGCTCGGCACGGGTTTTTATGCGGGCCTGCGCATGACGGGTCCCGACATGCGCCTGGCGGCCGACCGCTATTTCGACGGCACGGAGATGGCCGACCTGCGCGTGGTTTCCACGTTGGGCCTGGATGACGAAAGTATCGACACGCTGCGCGGCATCGAAGGCGTGCAGGGCGTCATGCCCGCTCGCGAGGTGGACGTGCTGGCCACGGTGGACGACGTGCAATACACCATGCGCGTCCAGTCGTTCGATGCCGACGCCGCCCGCGCCTCGGACACGTCTGACGGCGAGCATGCCGTTTCCTCCGACGAATCGTATCTGAACAGGCCGATCCTGGTCGAAGGCACGTGGCCCGAGGGCCCCGACGAGTGCGTGCTGACCGCCGACGTGGTGATGGATAGCGACGTGTCGGTGGGCGATACCGTGAAGGTGCTCGAAGGCACGCAGGATATCGACGACACGCTGGCTTCGCGCGAATACACGGTAACGGGCTTCGTGCGCTGCTCGTATTACGCTTCTCCGACCAGCCTGGGCACCACGTCGCTGGGCAGTGGCGCCCTCGAGCAGGTGGCGTTCGTCGACGATGCGGGCTTTTCTTCCGACATTCCGTACAGCGAGGCTTTCGTTTCGGTGGCGGGCGCTTCCGATGAAATGGCGGGAAGCGAGGAATACCAGGCGAAGGTCGACCAGGTGGCGCAGCGTATCGAGGACGCGGGCCTCGGCGCCGCTCGTTTGGCCGACGTGAAGGCCGAAGCCCAGGCCGAGCTCGATGAGAAGCGCGCCGAATACGAGTCCGAGCGCGCCGATGCCGAAAGCAAGCTTGCCGACGGCGCGGCCGAGCTCGACGAGGCGCGCGTGCAGCTCGACGAGGCCGCCGCCAAGATAGAAAGCGGCCAGGCCGATCTTGACGCCGCCGCCGACACGATCGCCTCGAGCGAGCGCGACCTTGCCGCCGGCCAGGCGTCGTACGATGAGGGCCGCGCCGAGCTGGCGCAGCGCCGTGCCGACGCCGAAGCGCAGCTGGCCGCCGCCCAGGCGCGGATCGACGACGCGCAGGCGCAATACGACCGGGCCGTGGCGTTGCGCGGCGAGCTTTCCGCGCAGCTCGACCAGGCACTCGCGGGCCTGGGGCAGGTCGATGCGGCTATAGCCGAGAACATGCCTGCGCTCGACCAGGGCATCGCGCAGGCGCAGGGTGCGGTTGACGCCGTTCAGGCGCAGATCGACGCGCTCGATCCGGCCGCGCCCGGATACGCCGAACAGCTGGCCGCCTTGCAGGCGCAGCGCGCGCAGGCCCAGGGCATGCTCGACGAGCTGCAGGGCCGCAAGGACGCGTTGCTCGCCCAGCGTGCGCAGCTTGCGGGCGCGGTCGAGCAGCTGAAGGCGGGCATCGCGCAGATCGACGCCCAGACCGCGGGCGTGTCCGAACAGCTTTCCGCCGCGCGCGCCGAGCTTGCCGCCCAGCGCGGCGCGGCCGAAGAGGGCTTCGCTGCCGCGCAGCAGCAGCTCGACGCCGCAGCCGCCGCGCTTGCGAGCGGCCGCGCGCAGCTCGAATCGGGCAAGGGCTCGTATGCCGCAGGCGTCGCCGAGCTTGCCGACGGCAGGGCCGAATACGGCGAAGGCCTGGCGTCCTACGAAGAGGGCAAGGTCGAATACGACGAGCAGAAGGCCGACGCCGAGGCGCAGTTCGCTGATGCCGAAAAGCAGCTGGCGGAAGCCCAGGAGAAGGTCGACGAGCTGGAGGCTCCTGAAATCCTCGTGCTCGACCGCTCGAAGAACATGGGCGCCGAAAGCTTCAAATCCGACGCGGGCCGCATCGACCGCATCGCCATGGTGTTCCCGTTCATCTTCTTCCTGGTGGCGGCGTTGGTGTCGCTTACCACCATGACGCGCATGGTGGAAGAGGAGCGCGTGCTGATCGGCACCTACAAGGCGCTCGGCTACAGCAACGCGCGCATCATTTCGAAATACCTGGTGTATGCGGCGGTGGCCAGCGGCGTGGGCGCGCTCGTGGGCATCGTGGCGCTTTCGCTGTTCCTGCCGTACTTCATCATGAACGCGTACGCGATCATCTATGCGGTGCCGCCGCGCCCCGTGCCGATCGATCCGGGCATCGCGCTGCTTTCGGCGGGCCTCGGCATGGGCATCACGCTTGCCGCCACCTGGTTCGCGGCCGCATCGACCCTGCGCGAGACGCCGGCGTCGCTCATGCTGCCGCGCGCGCCGAAGGCGGGCAAGCGCATCCTGCTCGAGCGCATCAAGCCGCTGTGGAGCCGCATGTCGTTCTCGTGGAAGGTCACGTCGCGCAACATCTTCCGCTACAAGCGCCGCTTCTTCATGGCGATTGTGGGCATCGCGGGCTGCACGGCGCTGCTGCTGACGGGCCTCGGCCTGCAAAACGCCATCAACGACATCATCGACAAGCAGTTCGGCGAGGTCTATCACTACAACATGGTGGTGCGCGAGGCCGACGACGTGTCCGACGAAGATGCGTCCGAGGTGGAAAGCATTCTGGCTTCGGGCGAAGGCGCCGCGTACACGGCGGCCCATACCGAGAACATGCTGGCCGCCCGCGTGGACGAACCCGACGGCGAGCATCAGCGCTTCGAGCTGATCGTGCCTGAGGATCCGGCCGACTTCGCGACGTATGTCACCATGCGCGAGCGCCTGGGTCACGACCCGATCGACCTTGCCGACGACGGCGTGGTGATCAGCGAGAAGCTGGCGATCGAGCTCGACCTTGAAAAGGGCGACCCCGTTTTGCTCTTCGACGAAGACGCGGTGGGCAACGCCACCGGCGCAGGGCGCGAAACGCGCGTGGCGGGCATCATGGAGAACTACGTGAGCCAGTACGCGTTCATCACGCCGCGCGGCTTCGACGCGCTGATCGGCGAAGAGCCCGCCTATACGACGATTTATGCGAAGGCGACCGAAGACGAGATGCAGCGCGCGGAGCTTTCCGACGAGCTGCTGGCGATCGACGGCGTGAAGACCGTGGGCTTCAACGACGAGACGATCGAGTCGTATCGCACCATGCTCAAGAGCGTCGATGCGGTGGTGGTGGTTTTGGTGATCGCTGCGGCGGCTTTGGCGTTCGTGGTTCTGTACAACCTGACCAACATCAACATCACCGAGCGTCAGCGCGAGATCGCCACGCTCAAGGTGCTCGGCTTCAACGCGCGCGAGGTGAACGCGTACATCTATCGCGAAACGCTGCTGCTTTCGGCGATAGGCGCGCTTGTCGGCTGCGTTCTGGGCGTGTTCATGGAGGGCTTCGTGGTGGTGACCGCCGAGGTCGACCAGGTGATGTTCGGCCGCGCCATCCACGCGATGAGCTTCGTCATCGCCTTCGCGCTCACGATGCTCTTCTCGGTTCTTGTGACGCTGTTCATGCGCAAGAAGCTTTCCGGCATCGACATGGTGGAAAGCCTGAAATCGGTCGAGTAGCGAAAGGCGGCCTTCGGGCCGCCTTTTTGCTGCCTGCTTCACATTGCCGTCGACGGTTCGAGCTTATGGCGGATCGGTCTTTTCGGCGAGGCGTCGTGCTATGCTGCTTGCTGTTTTGCACGGTGCGGGCATCCGCGCGGGGAAGGGGTCGGCGTGAATATTCGGTCGCGTTATTTCAATCAGGCGGCGCAGCAGGTGCTTGCCGATTATTTCTCATGGTTGCGTAAGACGCGCGCCCTTGCGATTTTTGCTGCGGTGGTTCTCGGCGCGGCGGCTATCGTGTTCGTGTTCATCGGGTCTATGGCGGCTTACTTCGTCTGCCTTGCTGCGATTTTGATCATTGCGTGGCTGCTCAGGTCCAAGATAGGAAGGCGTTTTCGCAGCCTGCTCGACATTTTGGGGTCCGATTGCGATGCCGAGAAATATCGTGAGGTGATCGAGGGCATTGCTCGTCGCGATACAAGGCAGCGTTCGAAGGGCACGTGCCTGACCGAGCTCGCGCTGGCTCATTATCATGCGGGCCGTCCGGTCGACGCCTTGCAGCTTCTTTCGCAGGTTTCGTTCAAGTCGCCCAAGAACATCCTTTGGATTCGCACGTTCAACGTGGAGGCCATCGCCCGCAACGCTGCGGGCGATATCGCAGGGCGTGACGTCGCCTTGGGCCGCATCGCGGCGTTTCGCGAGGGCGCGTCCGTCAATTCGCCGAAGCGTGCGGTCGTCGACGACATCCTGCTCGGGCTGAACGTTCAGTTCCGCGCGCCCGAGCAGTGGGGGCCGGCCGACCTTGATTACATGCGTAAAAGCGCAGCGACCGCCGATTCGCGTCTGACGTGGGTATCGTGGGAAGTTTGCGAGGCAGAATATCATCTGACGCATGGAAACGCGCAGGAAGCGGCGGCTCTTTTGGACAAAGTGTCGGAAGGCCCTCTCACGCCTCGCGCCGCAGCGAACATCGAGCGTCTTCGTACGCGCCTTTATGCCGATTAGCCGATGCGACTGTAGCGAAAGGCGGCCTTCGGGCCGCCTTTTTGTTGCCGCGTTCGGGCGGATGTGCCCGAGGGAAGCTGCGAGTTCGTTTTCGCCCACGTTCCCCGCTATATCGTTCCCTTCGAGGTCTAGAGAACGGCTTGCGTTCGCCGGCTTGTTTTTGCCCGAGGCCTCGCTCTTTCGCCGGTTATTTTCCCGCGAGCGCCATCTGCCTTCGGTGCAGGATGCTTTCGGCGGACATGAGCGCGATGCCCGTCCAGACCAGCGCGAAGCACACGCCGTGGGCGAAGGTGAACGCCTCGCCGAAAAACGACACGGCCAGGATAAGCGCGATGGTGGGGCTGACGTACTGCAGGAAGCCGATGATCACCATGGGCACGCGGTTGGCCGCGGCCGAATACAGCAGCAGCGGAATGGCGGTGAGCACGCCCGCAAACACCATGAGGAAGCTCTCCCAGGGCTGCGACGTGACGGCCATGGGGTCGGGCGTGGCGGGCACCAGGTCCCACAACGCGGGCATCAGGGTGCCCGCGCCGAAGATCATGCCGCCCAGGATGCCCGTGATCACCGATTCCAAGGCCATGCCGGGAAGCGCGGGGTAGCCCGCCTTCTTCTTCACGGCGCCGTAGGCCGAAAACGAAAGCGCCAGCGCGAAGGAAATCCAGATCGCGCCGCCGTTCATGGCGATGAAGAACGTCACGCCTACGCCGGCCAGGCCGAACGCTACCTTCTGCATGCGCGTCAGGCGTTCGTGGAACACGATCAGGCCGAACAGGATGTTGAACAGCGGGCACAGGTAGTAGCCGATGCTGGTTTCGAGCAAATGCCCGCTGTTGGCGGCCCAGATGTAGACGCCCCAGTTCGCCGACGTCAGGACGGCCGAGGTGACGAAGGTGGCCAGCGCCTTCGGGTCGCGCAGCAGGTATAAGAAGCGCGTGCGCTTGACGAACGAGCACAGCAGCACGATGAACACGCACGACCACACCATGCGGCAGGTCAGCACGAGCAGCGCCGATTCGCCCGAAAGCAGTCGCCAATACAGACACATGAAGCCCCACATGACCTGGCATCCCAGGGCTTCCAGAAAGCCTGTTCGGTCGAGCGTCTCTCGCTGTTCGTCGGTCAAGGCCGTGCTCCTTCGCAATGGCGGGATTTACTTGATGGTGTTGCGCAGCTTGGGGATGAAGTGGGCGGCGAAGCTCTTCTTGTGGCCGCGGTTCTTCACGTAGATGAAGCCGATGACGGAAAACGTCACGGCGCCGATCAGATTCACGAACAGGTCGGCCATGGAATCATGCAGGCCGATGTCCAGATATCCGCCGGGAATGACCACGGTTTCGCCCGACGCCAGCATGATTTCGGTGCCCACGATGCCGTCGACGGGGATGGCGATATTGGTGTTCGTCGGATCGAGCGTGACCGAGCTGAAAGCGGTCACGATAGTGTCTTTCTGCATGTCGAATCCGACGAAGACGTCCATCGAATACTCGAAAAGCTCCCAGACCGCGCCTGCGGTCATAGAGAAGCAGAATGCGGTGATGGCCATATAGATCGGTGCCAGCTGCAGGCGCGATGCATGGCTTCGATTGAGGATATCGACCAGCGCGAATCCGATGCCTGCGGCCAAAAATCCCCAGGTGGTATGCAGAATGGTGTCCCAGAAGGGGATTTTGATATAGAAAGCGTCGATTTCTCCGAGGATTTCCGCGGCGAAGATGAAGCAGAGGATGATGCCTTCCAAAACGCTCGGGATCTCGACGGTGAAACGGCGCTCGAGCATGCTGGGAATCCAGAACAGGATGAACACCAGCAGGCACAGCAGCGCGTGTTCGTAGCGGCCTTCGAAGATGGAACGCACGAAGACGATGGCAACGATGACGCACAAGATCACGTACAGGGCGAAGACGCCCGGCTTCTCTTTCGCCGCCTTGCGGGAGGTTTCTAGAAAGCGGGACACGACGGGCATCGGGCATTCCTTTCGTCGTCATGGATTTCCAGTCGAATACATGCCAGTATAGCGAATGACGCCTTGCGCTGATCGACGTCTGGGCATCGGCTCCGTCCTTCCGCGAAAGGACGCGGGCCGCACCTTCGCCGCCCGTGTAACCTCACATCTTTATCGATATATACGCTTCTGGTCGCTTGTGGGCATTTTGCGCCAAGCATATAATCCTGCACCGTTTGGGGAACGAAATAAGCCGCTTGCGGTCATGCGCAAGCAACGACGATAGGGTGTCAGAGTGATTTCGGAGCGAATTCTTACCAATCTTGTAAAGACGATGACCAAAAGAACGCTGAAGCTGTCTCCTACGGGAGAAACGTTCATGCCGCCTGCGGAACCTGGCCGCAAATACATGCTGTATCTGCACGTGCCGTTCTGCGAGCGCCTGTGTCCGTATTGCAGTTTCAACCGCTATGTCTACCGTGAAGACGTGGCGCGTACCTACTTCGAGAACATGCGCAAGGAAATGCTCATGCTCAAAGACCTAGGCTACGACATCGAGAGCATTTATGTGGGCGGTGGCACGCCGACCGTGGAAATCGACGAGCTGTGCGAGACGCTCGATCTTGCACGGGATGCGTTCGACATCAAGGAAGTGGCGTCTGAGACCAATCCCAACCATCTTGTCCAGTCGTACCTGGATAAGATGAAGGGCCGCATCCAGCGCCTGTCCGTGGGTGTGCAGAGCTTCGATGACGAGCTGCTCAAGCAGATGGACCGCTACGAGAAATACGGTAGCGGCGAGCAGGTCATGGAGCGCATTGCCGAAGCCATCCCGTACTTCGAATCGCTCAACGTGGACATGATTTTCAATTTTCCGTCGCAGACCGAAGATATCCTGCATGCCGACCTTGAGAAGATCGCCGCATGCGGGGCGCGTCAGACCACGTTCTCTCCTCTGTACGTGTCCAACGCCACCATGGGCAAGATGGCCTCCACTTTGGGCGCCGTCGATTACGGCCGCGAATATCGCTACTATCGCCTGCTCGACGAAGCGTTGACGGGCGGGGATTCGGCTCGCTTCCGTCGCGAGACCATCTGGACGTTCAACCGCCTTGACGAACAGGGTCATGACGACCATGCGCTGCTGATCGACGAGTATCAAACCGCCTATGTGGCGTATCCTGCGATCGGCAGCGGATCGATCACGCATCTCGGCGACAGCCTGTACGTGAACACGTTCAGCCTGCAGGAATACGACGACATGATCGGCGCGGGCCGCATGTCGATCATGGGCAAGACCACGCTGAGCAAGCACGACCTGATGCGTTATCACTTCCTGCTGAACCTGTATCGCCTGCGTCTGGATAAGCATGCGTTCAAGGAGGAGTTCGGCTGCGGCATCGAGGCAGGTCTTCCTGCGGAGATGGCGTTCATGCGCCTCAACGGCGCTTTCGCGACCGACACGCCCGACGAGCTGACGCTGACGCCGAAGGGCCGCTATCTGGTTTCGGTGATGTATCGCCAGTTCCTGAGCGGCATGAATAATCTGCGTGACCAGGCTCGTGCTGCGCTTTCGGGTCCTGAACGGCAGTTGCTTTTCGGCGACGGTACGTGCGCGTAGCGGCGTGACGGGTTCGGCGGCTTCTCTGCGGCTGTCGGACGAACGGCGCCAAGACGGCCGCACCTTTGCCGTGATTCCGGCGTGTCGAGTGTGTTTCGGCGCGCCGGTTTTGCGAAGGGCATGAAAACGCTCGTGCTTTCGCGCGCAGCGTCGGCGCGGTTCAGTTTTTGCGATCGGCCTGATCGTCGGGCTTTTCATCGGGGGAGAACCAATAAAAGGCCCCCTCTTTGTCTTCGTCGTCGGGCAGAAGGTCGCGCAGGGGAAGTCCGAGTCCTCCTGCGATGCGAAACAGCGTGCGCAGCGAGGGGTTGCTCTCGCCTTGTTCGATTGAAAGAATCTGGTTGTGATGGACGCCTACCATCATGCCGAACTCGCGCAGACTCAGCCCTGCGCGCTTTCGAAGAGTTCGAATGCGCGCGCCAAGTCGATTGCTATATTCGTCGAATGCGGCCATTGCGAAAGCGTATTGAGGCCCGATGAGAGAATGTCACTATAAAATGTGACATTTCGTAATTATGATGAGAAACGGACAGAAGTCGTCGAAGGCCTTGCGCCCTGCCGTTTTCCTGCGGAGGTCGCGAGCCGAGTGGGCGCGCGTATCGCCGCGTGATATGCTCCCGGCGACAGGCTTGTTTTCTTCAAGGAGGCGGCAGTGGTGGAAGGTATTTCTCGCGATCTCGACGTCATGCTGGTCGTGCGCGATCTTAACGACGAAGAGGCCGGAGTCGACGATGTGTTGTTCGGCTGCGCTTTGCACAAGGACGATTTGACGGCGTTTTTCGCCGATCTTGCGAAATTGGTCGAGTCCTATGGCGGGGCCGAGTTCGCGGAGCTTCTGGCACGCGACGAAAACGACGAGGTCCTTGCGGCGGCGCGCCGCCGCTGGTCCGATGACGCGCCGAACGGCCCGGCTGAAAGCGTGGGCCCCGTCGTCTAGGAGGGATGCGGTTGCTGAGGGCCGAACGGGGCTTCTGCCTGCGGGCTTGGCTTATCTGAGCGCCGTCTTTCTTGCGCAGCCTACCCGTTGTCCCGATCGTCGAGCTGGGTTTTCGGCCCGGCTTTCGATTCGGCTGCCGCTTGCCTTTCCGGTCGCGCTTTTGTTTGGCGCTTTCGCCTGTGTCGACGGACATGCGGTGCCGTTTGCCCGTCATCCGTCGCGTTTTCCGTCGCTACACTGGGTTGCAGCAGATGATTGCGCTGCTTTTTCGTCGAATTGCGGGATGCGTTTCGACGAAGCGCGGCGTCGGGGCAAAAGGAGCTGCATCATGGCGGAGGGACGCGCGCACGGGTCTTCGACCGAAATCGACTATCATCGCGTGAAGGCCGATCCGACGGCGCGCATTTCGCCGTCGTGCTCGCTGGTGGGCGATGTGACGCTTGGGAAAAAGGTTGCTGTCATGGCGGGAAGCTGCCTGCGTGGCGACGATGCGCCGATCGTGGTCGAGGACGAGTGCAATATTCAGGAGGGCGTCGTCATCCAAGAGGATTACGGCAAGCTCGCAGCGATCGGCCGCCATACGACGGTGGGGCATCGAGCCATGCTGCATGGCTGCGTTATCGGCGAAAACTGCCTGATCGGCATGAGCTGCACCATTATGAACGGCGCGAAAATCGGCAAGAACAGCGTCGTTGCGGCGGGGGCGCTGGTTACCGAAGGCAAAGAATCCCCCGATGGCGTGTTGATCGTGGGCGTCCCGGCGAAGGTTCGCCGCGAGCTGACCGAAGAAGAGATCGCCGACATGTGCACGTTTCCCGGCGACGATTATCTCAAGCAGACCGAAGCCATGCTTAAAGATGGCGTATTATTCAATCCTGCGCCCGATTTCGATTTCCAAGCATAGGAGCGGCCAATGAACCTCGAAGACTGGCAGACACGCGTCGATAGCATCGACCTGGGAGACATGCGTCTTTACCATGCCTATGCGTTCAACGAGAAGACCAAACAGGTCATCGAGGGCGACACCGAGCATCCCGACGAAGAGTTCGTGCGCATGCGCTTCCAGCAGCAGCTCATGGGCACGTTGATGCAGGTGGACATGGAAGAGCAGATGCGCGCTGCGCAAGAGGGGCGCGCTCAAGCCGACGAGTAGAACCCTCCGAAGCGGTGTCGGGAATCCCGCATTTTCCGTCGAGCCGATGGCCGACGCGCGCCCTCTCTCGTTTCGGCCGCTTTTCCGCCTGCGCGCATATCGTCGATACGTTGTGGGGTAGAATGCCCGAATCCGGAAAGCACTATCGCGGTCGAAGCGCCGCATGAGGGGGGAATCGTGGCTTTGGAACTGCTGGGAAAGCCTGTTATCGCCGCATTGAAAGAGGATCTGATCGGCCGCACGGAAGCGCTCAAGGCCGCAGGCGTCGTGCCGACGCTTGCGATCGTGCGCGTGGGCGAGCGCGAAGACGACTTGTCCTACGAACGCACGGCGCTCAAGCGAGCCGAGGGCCTGGGTATCGAGGTGCGCCGCTTCGTGCTGGCCGAAGATGCGGGCCAGGACGCGCTCATGGACGTTATCGCGCAGGTCGACGACGATGCGGGCATCCACGGCTGCCTGATGTTCCGCCCGCTTCCGCGCGCCTATGACGAAGAGTCCGCGTGCGAGGCGCTCGATCCCGCGAAAGACATCGACGGCATCGGCCGCGCGGCGCTGGCGCGTGTGTTCACAGGCCGCGGCGAAGGCTTCGCGCCCTGCACGGCCGCGGCATGCCTCGAGATGCTCGACGCCTACGGCATCGACGTCGCCGGCAAGCGCGTGGCGGTGGTGGGCCGCAGCCTTGTGATCGGCCGCCCCGTGGCCATGATGCTGCTCGAGCGCAACGCCACGGTGACTGTGTGCCATTCGCGCACGCAGAATCTCGAGGAAACAATCCGCGAGGCGGACGTCGTGGTGCTGGCCACGGGCCGCGCGAAGGCCTACGGCGCGCCGTGCTTCCGCGAAGGCCAGGTCGTCTTGGATGTGGGCATCAACGTGGATGCCGAAGGCGCCCTGTGCGGCGACGCCGACTACGAGGCGGCGGCCGCGGCCGTGGGCGAGACGGGGGCGATCACGCCGGTGCCTCGCGGCATCGGCGGCGTCACCACGAGCGTGCTGATGAAGCACGTGGTGGAGTCGGCCGAAAAGACCGTGTTCTAAGGTTGGTTCTAGCTTTATATATCGGCACAAGAAAAGGGAGGACGCGCGGCATCGCGCGGCTCGGCGCTTCGCCGCCGCGGCTCGTGCTCGATCGCGCGCGGCCTCGGTTCGAGTACGGAGTTACCATTGGCTTTTCGAATCGGCGATGCCGCCGCAGCGCGCTTGAAGGAAGCGCATCCGTTCATAGGTTTCGCGCCTCTTTTCGCGTGGCATTTTTGCTTCTGGTTCGCTCCGACGGCGGCGCCGTTCGCAGACCTGCTTTCCGCCGACATGACCGCTTCGTGGCTTGCGTATCTGGCGACGAGCGTCGTCGCCCTGCTTGCGGCGGCATTCGTTCTGGGGAACAAGCGCAGGCTTCGCTCCGACGGGCGCATGTATGCGCTGGCGCCCATGATGCTCGGCGCTTTATCTCTTATATGTTCATATAGCCCGCTCGTATTCGACGGGCCTTTGCAGCGCTTCGTCGTGCCCATGATGCTCGGAGCGGTGGAGTCGTATTGCTTCCTTTTGTGGGGCGAGCGCCTGTCCTCGTTGAGCTATCGGGGCACGTCCACCGACGCCGTGGTGGCGGTGGCCGCCGTGGTCGTGGCGGCGTTCGTGGCGGCCATGGTGCTTCCCGGCCCGGTCACGGCCGCGTTCGTGGCGTTGCTGCCCGTTCTTTCCGGCCTCGCTTTGGTGCGCGAAGGGGAGGCGGGCAAGGAAGAGGCGTCCGTGCTCAAGCCTCGTGCGGTGCGCAAGCGCGCCGATCGCAACATCGCCGTGGTCAGCGGTATCTCAGCCGTGACGAGCGCGGCGTGCTTCTTCTTGCTGACCATCATTCCCTCGCACGACCTGATCGGCGGCGATTGGGCCTACGGCTACGGCTTGGTGGCGGGAACGCTTGCCATCCTGGCGGCGTCGGCGGTCGTAGGCGTGCGCACCCATATACGGCATGTATACGAGAAGACGCAGATGCATAAGAAAAGCGTGCTGATCGGATACGTGATGGAGCAGACCTCCCACTACGAAAACTAGGGCCGTTGCACGGCGATTCGGCCCCTTATGTCGAACTTTGCATCGATCTGACGTTCGTTCGTCGACATTTGCATCGATCTGACGCTCCTCTGACGCTCATTTGATAGGGCGTCCTTAGAGTTCATCGCGGCGTTTTAAGCAATGAAATCTTCGATGAAAGGAACGTCTTACCATGAAGTCTAAGAAACTCCTCGCTCTGGCGCTGTCGTGCGTCTGCGCCCTCGGCGCGTTCGCGTTGGTCGGCTGCTCTTCGGGCGGCGGCGAGTCCTCCGACGGCTCCGCTCCTGCGGAGAACGGCGGCGCGATCTCGGTCATCTCCCGCGAGGACGGTTCGGGCACCCGCGGCGCATTCACCGAGCTGTTCGGCGTGCTCGACGACAACAAGAAGGACGCTACCACCTCTTCCGCCGTCGTCACCAACTCCACCTCGGTCATGATGACCACCGTCGCTGGCGATCCCGCTTCCATCGGCTACATCTCCCTGGGCTCTGTCAATGAAACCGTCAAGCCTGTCAAAATCGACGGCGTGGCCCCCTCCGCCGAGGGCGTCAAGGACGGTTCCTACAAGGTCGCCCGTCCCTTCAACGTCGTCGCCAAGGACGGCATGTCCGAGGTCGCTCAGGACTTCCTGAACTTCATCATGAGCGCCGAGGGCCAGGAGGTCGTCGACTCCGAGTACGTCTCCGTCGCTGACTCCGCCGCCTCCTACACCGCTTCCGGCAAGTCCGGCAAGGTGGTCGTGGCCGGCTCCTCCTCCGTCACCCCGATCATGGAGAAGCTCGCCGAGGCCTATGAGGCTCTCAACCCCGACGTCAAGGTCGAGGTCCAGCAGTCCGACTCCTCCACCGGCGTCCAGTCTGCCATCGACGGCACCTGCGACTTGGGCATGGCCTCCCGTGAGCTGAAAGATTCCGAGCTCTCCCAGGGCGTCAAGCCCGTCGTGATCGCCATGGACGGCATCGCTGTCATCGTGAACAACGGCTCCTCCGTCGACGACCTTACCTCCGACCAGGTCAAGGGTATCTTCACCGGCGACATCACCGACTGGTCTGAAATCGCTTAACGATAGCGATACGTTATGAAAAGCATCAAAGAAACGGTAGCGAAGGTGCTTTTCACGGCTGCCGCGGGGGTTTCGATCCTCGCGGTTGCCCTGATTTGCGTCTTCCTCTTCGCAAGCGGCGTCCCGGCCATCGCCGAGATCGGTCCGCTGGAATTCCTTACCGGCACCGTTTGGAAGCCCGGTAGCGACATCTACGGCATTCTGCCGATGATCCTGGGAAGCATCTACGCCACGCTGGGCGCTCTGGTGATCGGCGTGCCGATCGGCCTGTTCTGCGCGGTGTATCTGTCCCGCTTCGCCAGCCCCCGCGTCAAGCGCCTTCTGACTCCGGGCGTCGAGCTTTTGGCCGGCATTCCCTCCGTCATCTACGGCTTCTTCGGATTGGTGGTGCTGGTTCCTCTGATCCGCCAGGTGTTCCACGTGCAGGGCATGAGCCTGCTCGCCGCCTCGATCATCTTGGGCGTCATGATCTTGCCCACGATCATCACGGTGGCGCGCAACTCCCTCGATGCCGTGCCTGAGAGCTACTACGAAGGCGCGCTCGCTCTGGGCGCCGACCACGAGCGCAGCGTGTTCCGCGTGCTCGTTCCCGCAGCGGGCTCGGGCATCATGGCGGGCGTCGTCCTGGGCGTCGGCCGCGCCATCGGCGAGACCATGGCCGTCGTCATGATCGCAGGCAACCAGGTCCAGATCCCCAACAGCCTGCTGGACGGCGTGCGCACCCTTACCACCAACATCGTCATGGAGATGGGCTATGCGGCCGATCTGCACAGGGACGCCCTGATTGCCACCGCGGTCGTGCTGTTCGTGTTCGTCCTGGTGATCAATCTGGTGTTCGCCGCATTGAATGCGAGGTCGAAGAAGTAATGGAACAGAAAACGAATTCCGCCGCGGCGTCGAAGAACGCGGCCGCCGAAGCCCCCAAGAAGCCCCATCGCAAGGTCTCTTCGGCGATCCTCGGTGCGCTCGTGCGTATCGCGGCCGTGGCGACCGCCGCGACCCTCGTCATCATCGTCGGCTACATCCTGGTCATGGGCATCCCCGCGTTCAATCCCGACTTGTTCGCCTTGGAGTACAACTCCCAGAACGTCTCGATGCTGCCGTCTTTGGTGAACACCCTGCTCGCCGTGGCCCTGACTCTCGTGATCGCCGTGCCTTTGGGCGTCATGGCGGCCGTCTTTTTGGTCGAATACACCACGCGCGGCAACAAGTTCGTCAAGGTGGTCCGCATCACCGCAGAAACCCTGGCGGGCATTCCCTCCATCGTGTACGGCCTGTTCGGCATGCTGTTCTTCGTCACGTTCCTCGGCTGGGGCCTTTCGCTTCTGTCGGGCTGCTTGACGCTTGCCATCATGGTCTTGCCTACGATTATGCGCACCACTGAAGAGGCGCTGCGCGCGGTGCCTGACTCGTATCGCGAAGGCAGCTTCGGCCTGGGCGCAGGCCGCCTGCGCACCGTGCTTTCGGTCGTGCTCCCGCCCGCCATGCCGGGCATTCTCGGCGGCATCATCCTGTCGATCGGCCGTATCGTCGGCGAGTCTGCGGCGCTTATCTTCACGGCCGGCACCGTCGCGGCCATTCCGGGCGGCATTTTCGACTCGGTGCGCACCATGTCGGTCCATATGTACGTGCTTTCCTGCGAGGGCCTGCATATCGACGCGACCTACGCCACCGCCGTCGTGCTTCTCATCATCGTGGTGGCCATCAACGCCTTGGCGTCGTTCGCCGCCAAGCGTCTGACCAAAGTCTAGTGCGACAGGCTTTGCGTCGGAATGGCGGCCGCGCGGGCATGCCTTCGGGCCCGTCCGTGCCCGCCGTCCGATGCCGGCGTGACGCCGTCGCGGTAAAGACCGGGCGCCGCTTGGGCGCCTTTCAAGAAAGGAACGAACGCGTGAGCGAAATCAAACAGGCGTCTGCAGCCTGCGTCCCGACGCCTTCTTCTGGGGAGTCGGAGGAAGAGACCAAGATCGCGGTTCAAAACCTCGACCTGTTCTACGGCGACTTCCATGCGCTGCACGGCGTGAACATGGACATTCCCGCCAATCAGATCACGGCATTCATCGGTCCCTCGGGCTGCGGCAAATCGACCCTGCTGCGCACGCTCAACCGCATGAACGACCTGGTCGAAGGCTGCCGCATCGAGGGCGTCGTGGCCCTCGACGGCGAGAACATCTACGCCAAGGGAACCGACGTCAACCACCTGCGCCGTCGCGTGGGCATGGTGTTCCAGAAACCCAATCCTTTCCCCATGAGCGTCTATGACAACGTGGCCTTCGGACCGCGCACGCATGGCATCAAGGGTAAAGAAGAGCTCGACGGCATCGTCGAAAACGCCCTGCGCAAGGCCGCCATCTGGGATGAGCTCAAGGACCGCTTGAAGAAGAGCGCCCTGGGCCTGTCTGGCGGCCAGCAGCAGCGTCTGTGCATCGCCCGCGCTTTGGCCGTCGAGCCCGAGGTGCTTCTGATGGACGAGGCCACCAGCGCCCTCGACCCGCTTTCCACGGGCCGCATCGAGGACCTGGCCGTCGAGCTGAAGAAGGACTACACCGTGGTCATGGTCACCCACAACATGCAGCAGGCGGCGCGCATTTCCGACAAGTGCGCGTTCTTCCTGCTGGGCGATTTGGTGGAATACGGCGACACGCAGATGCTGTTCAGCCATCCGGTCGACAAGCGTACCGAAGACTACATCACAGGAAGGTTCGGCTAAGCCAATGATGAGGACTGTTTTCCAGCATGAACTCTCGCTTCTCGACGCCCAGATGCTCGTCATGGCGTCGTCGATGGAAGAGGCCGTGGTTTCCGCGGTCAAGGTGATGGAAGAGCGCGACGCGGAGCTTGCCGCCCGCGTGATCGAAGGCGACGACGACATCGACCGCCAGGAGCGCGACGTCGAGAGCCTGTGCCTGAAGCTGCTGCTCACCCAGCAGCCCGTCGCGAGCGACTTGCGCCACGTGTCGTCCGCCCTTAAGATGGTCGGCGACATGGAGCGCATCGGCGACCAGGCCGCAGACATCTGCGACACCATGCTCGCCATCGACGGTCCGATCGACGCCCGACTTTCCAAGCACCTGCGCGGCATGGCCGAGCAGGCGTGCGACATGGTGCACGACGCGGTGGAGGCCTTCGTCGAAAGCGACGTGGAGAAGGCCCGCGCGGTCATAGGGTCCGACGAGCAGGTCGACGAGCTGTTCTGCAAGGTGAAGAACGACGTGATCGCGGCCATCAAGGAAGATTCCGAGCCCGCGAACAGTCTGGTCGAGGCGCTGATGGCGGCGAAGTATCTCGAACGCATCGCCGACCATGCCGAAAACGTCGCGGAATGGGTCGAATACGGCCTGACGGGCATGCACAAAGGAGATTTGATCGGATGATCTACTACCTCGAGGACGACGAACAGATTCGCAATCTGACGCTGTACACGTTGGCGCAGACAGGGCATGAGACGCGCGGATTCGCCTGCGCGAGCGAGCTGTACGAGGCGCTCGAGCAGGCCGTGCCCGACCTGTTCATCCTCGATGTGATGCTTCCGGGCGAAGACGGCATCTCGGTGCTCAAGAAGCTGCGAGGCCGTCCCGATACCGAAAACATTCCCGTGATGATGCTCACGGCGAAATCCACCGAGTTCGACACGGTGCTCGGCCTCGATTCGGGCGCCGACGATTATCTGGCGAAGCCGTTCGGCATGATGGAGCTGCTTTCCCGCGTGAATGCGCTTCTGCGCCGCGTGCGCCGCGACGCGGAACTGGCCCGCCAGGCTTCCGATGCGGCTTCCGAGCGCTCCGACGCCGCCGAAAAGGCCGACATCATGGACGCGGGCCCGATTCATTTGGACGCGGCCCGCTACGTGGTGGAGGTGTCCGGCGCCGAGGTGCGCCTGACGCACAAGGAGTTCGAGACGCTGCGCTTTCTCATGCATAACCGCGGCATCGTGGTGTCGCGCGGCCAGCTGCTCGACCAGGTGTGGGGCTATGAAGTGGCGGGCGAGACCCGCACGGTGGATGCCCATATTCAGACGCTTCGCAAGAAGCTCGGCGAGGCCGATTCCCAGGCGGCGTCGCTCATCGAAACGGTGCGCGGCGTGGGCTACCGCATGAAGGGGTAGTCATGGCGCTGCATTCCGAAGAAATCCCTCCGCGCACGGGCGCGGAGGACGGGCGCGGCTCCCAAAAGGGGCCGCGCCGTTCGTTGTCGCGCACGATTGCGCGCACGGTCATGCTCGCCACCGCGGGCGTGGCCATCGCCTGCGTCGTTCTGTTCGCGGTGGCCTTCTATTACGCGGTGGACGCCCGCGCCGCCGGCGACCTGGAGTCCGAATGCGAGGCATTCGCCTCGGTTCTCGATGGAAAGGGCGGCGATCGGCAGACCACGCTGGCGCTTTTGCGCCACGATGCGGCGGTCGTTCCCGCCGACACCAGGGTCACGCTGATCGGCGAAGACGGCGCGGTGTTGTTCGACAACCGGGCCGATGCCGCCGTGCTGGACAATCACGCCATGCGCCCCGAGGTCATCCAGGCCATGGAGACAGGCGAAGGCCGGTCGGGCCGGTATTCCGAAACGCTGCAGAAGGAAACGCTTTATCACTGCATCCGCCTGCAGGAAGGCTCGATTCTGCGTTTGGCCGTCACCCAGGCAAGCGTCTGGGGCGTGCTGCAGTCGCTGATCGTGCCCTATGTGTTCGTGCTGCTTGCTGCGGTGTTGGCTGCGCTTGCGGCGGCGTGGGCCATCTCGCGCAAGATCGCATCGGAGTTCTCTGCGGTCGACCTTGACCGCCCTTTGGAAAACGAGGCGCCGCAGGAGCTGGTGCCGCTGCTCGACCGCCTCGAGGCGCAGAAGAAGAGCATCGACGCCCAGGCCGCCGAGCGTCGCAGGTTCACAGCGAACGTGTCGCACGAGCTGAAAACGCCGCTCACGGTCATCTCCGGCTACGCCGAGATCATCGACCGCGGCATCGCGCGTCCCGAAGACGTGCAGCGATTCGTGGGATTGATCCACGACGAGGCCCAGCGCATGAAAACGCTGGTCGATGAGCTGCTCACGCTCTCGCGCCTCGACGATGCGCAAGACCCCGCCGAAAGCATGGCGCTCGATATGTGCCAGGACGTGTCGCTGTTCAAGGCGGCCCGTTCGGTGGCGGGGCGCCTCGAGCCTTCGGCTGCCCGCCGCTGCGTAACGCTTCATGTGAACGCGCCCGACGACGAGGTGTCCGACATCCTCGTGAAGGGCAATGCGCGCATGCTCGAGGAGATGATGCGCAATCTGGTGGAAAATGCCATCAGGTATAACGTCGAAGGCGGCAGCGTCACGGTGTCGGTGTCGCGCGACCGTCGCGGCGCGCCGATGATGCGAGTGGCGGATACGGGCGTGGGCATTCCGCCCAATCTGCGCGAGAAGGTGTTCGAGCGCTTCTTCTGCGTGGACGAGAGCCGTTCGAAGGAAACGGGAGGCACGGGCCTGGGCCTTGCTATCGTCAAGCATGCGGCCCAGCTGCACGGCGCGACGGTGCGCGTCTACGGCAACGACCCGCGCGGCAGCGTTTTCGAAGTGACGTTTCCGCTTGCATAAGCTTTTCAGGGCCGGTTTCATGCCGGCCTTTTTCATGTTCGGCGTGCCACATCGCGTCTCGAACCGTCGATCTTTACGAAATGGCCGATGCCTGCCGACGCGTTGCTTTCGGTTGTGATATACACTTGCGCCTAAGTTCCATCCGCAGGGGTGTTTCGCGGGGCGCGGAGCTTGGCGGCGGCATGGGGCGAAAGACAGTTCGAGGAAAGGCGGGGCAGGGTGAAGCTTTTAGAGGAACGCATCGCGCGCGACGGCGTGGTCAAGGCCGAAGGCGTTTTGAAGGTCGATAGCTTTTTGAACCATCAGATGGATATCGATCTGTTCAACGAGATGGGCGCCGAGTTCAAGAGGCTGTTCGCCGACGCTCCCATCAACAAGATCTTGACCATCGAGGCATCGGGCATCGGCATCGCCGCCATCGCGGCGCAGCATTTCGGCGTGCCCGTGGTGTTCGCCAAGAAATCGCAGAGCATCAACCTGGACGGCGATATGTATTCCACGCGCATCCAGAGCTTCACGCACGGCAAGGTGTTCAACGTGATCGTGTCGAAGAAGTTCATCGGGCCGGACGACCGCGTGCTGATCATCGACGATTTTTTGGCCAACGGCTGTGCGCTGGACGGCCTGATCGAAATCGTCGAATCGGCGGGCGCCGCGGTGGAAGGCATCGGCATCGCGATCGAGAAGGGCTTCCAGCCTGGCGGCAAGAACCTGCGCGAGCGCGGCTACCGTCTGGAATCGCTGGCCATCGTGGAGTCGATGGATCCCGGCACGGGAACGCTGACGTTTCGCGACCAGTGGCCGAGCGAAGGCGACGCGCAGGTCTTCGGCGTGGTCGAGACCATCGAGGCATAGCAGCCCATGAAGCAATTCGATCACGCGGAGCTCTATAAGCTCGACGGCGACGTACCCCTGCTTCGTTCCGTTCCCTACGGCGTCCAGCATATCCTGGCGATGTTCGTGGCCAACCTCGCTCCGATTTTCATCGTGGCGGGCGTCGCGGGCCTCGACGGCGGCATGACGGGTTCGCTCGTCCAAAGCGCCATGCTGATCGCCGGCGTCGGCACGCTGATCCAGCTGTTCCCTCTGTGGAGGCTGGGTAGCGGCCTGCCGATCGTCATGGGCATCAGCTTCACGTTCGTTACGGTGCTGTGCGGCATCGCGGCCACGTACGGCTACAACGCCGCCATCGGCGCCATCATGGCGGGCGGCATCGTCGAAGGCGTGCTGGGCCTGTTCGCCAAGTATTGGCGGCGCATCATCTCGCCGATCGTGGCTGCCGTGGTGGTGACCGCCATCGGATTCTCGCTGCTCAACGTGGGTGCCGCATCGTTCGGCGGCGGCAACGGCGCGCCCGATTTCGGCTCGCCGCAGAATATCGCCCTGGGCAGCATCGCGCTGGTGTCGTGTCTGGTGTTCCAGGTTGCGGCGAAGGGTAAGACCAAACAGCTTTCGGTGCTGTTCGGCCTGGTGGTCGGCTATATCGCCGCGCTGCTCATGGGCGCGGTCGACTTGAGCGGGTTCGCGCAGGCCAAGCCCTTGGCGCTGCCGCAGTTCATGCCGTTCACGCCCGAGTTCGAGCCCTCGGCCATCATCGCGGTCACGCTGATCTTCCTGGTGTCTGCCACCGAGACGATCGGCGACACGTCGGCGATCTCGATGGTGGGCCTGCGCCGCGAAGTGCGCGAGAAAGAGCTTTCCGGCTCGATCGCCTGCGACGGCTTCGTCAGTTCGCTTTCGGCGTGCTTCGGCTGCCTGCCGATCACGTCGTTCAGCCAGAACGTCGGCCTGGTGGCCATGACGAAGGTGGTCAATCGCAAAGCCATCGCCACAGGCGCCGTCATCATGATCGCGGCGGGCTTTCTGCCGATCATCGGCGTGGCGTTCTCGTCGCTGCCCGAGGCTGTGCTGGGCGGCTGCACCATCATGATGTTCGGCAACATCATCGTGAGCGGCTTCCAGATGATCGCCCGCGCAGGGTTCACGCAGCGCAACATTCTGATCGCGGCGCTTTCGCTGTCGATCGGCATCGGCTTCACCCAGGTATCCGACATCTTCGTCCTGCTGCCCGAAATGCTGCGCAACGTTTTCGCGGACAACTGCGTGGCCGTGGTGTTCCTGGTGGCTGTCGTGGCCAACCTCGCGCTTCCGAAAACCATCTCGATCGACGGCGCCGAGCTTGCAGGCGAAGCCGCGCAGCAGCAGGCGGACGAGTCGGCCGAAGCCGCCGGCGGGCATTCGCCTGCTGCCGAAAGCGTGCCCGATGCCGTATGCGCTGCGCCCGCCGGCAAGGATCGCGGCTCGTCGGTCTAGCCGTTTCGCGCGCTATGCACGTCCGCCGGCAACGTGTCGGGCGGTTCGCTCTTTCCTTGTCGCCGGCCGTCGGCGTTTCGGCGCGCCGAAACGTTCGGGGGTGCCGAGGCGGAGGCGAGGCCTTCGGCCGTCTGGAGCTTCGCGCATGGAAAAAGCCCGCCGGGGTTTCTGGCGGGCTTTCGTTCGTTTGAACGTATGCGTGTCGGGGACGTGCAGTCCGATTCTTCGAACCGAGGCCGTCTCTGGATTTTTGTGTGCAAACGGTTACGTGCCGGCAATCAAACGGTGGAAAATTCGGGACGATCGGATACCCGTCTGTAGAATAAGGCGTTACGTCTTGATAGGAAAAACGCTTTTCAACAGGGGGTAACGTATGAGTTTCATGGGCCTTGCCCGCAACGACCTGGTCATCGTATCGGTGCTTCTTGCCGGCACGCTGCTCGCGGTTTTGAACCAGACGCTTCTTTCGCCGGCCTTGCCCGCCATCATGAGCGGCCTGCAGGTCGATGCGACCACCGTGCAGTGGCTCACATCGGGCTATTCGCTGGTCGAGGCCGTGGTCATTCCGCTTGCGGCGTTCCTTATCGGCCGTTTCACCACCAGGCAGCTGTTCATCACGGGCTTGAGCCTGTTCACGGCGGGAAGCTTCCTCGCGGCCATCGCGCCGCATTTCAGCGTGCTGCTGCTCGGCCGCGTGCTGCAGGCGGCGTGCACGGGTATGGTCATGCCTATGGTCATGACCGTCATCCTGCTGGTCATCCCGCGCGAGAAGCGCGGCCAGGCCATGGGCGTCATCGGCCTGATCATCGGCTTCGCGCCCGCCGTCGGCCCGTCCGTCGCGGGCATGCTGGTCGATTCGGTGGGCTGGCGCGCCCTGTTCGTGATCGTCACCGTGCTTTCGGTGTTCGTGTTGCTGCTTGCGATCAGGGTGCTGCGCAACTATGGCAGCTTCGAGCGTTCGAAGTTCGACGTCGTGTCGGTGCTGCTTTCCTCGGTGGGCCTGGTGTGTCTGCTCTACGGTCTCTCCACGTTCTCTTCGAGCGACAACCTGCTGGTCACGGGCTTGCTGGTGGCTGTGGGTCTCGTGGTCACGGGCCTGTACGTCCGCCGTCAGTTCACGCTGCCCGAGCCCATGCTCAAGATCGATATCCTGAAAACCCGCAAGTACGCGATCACCGTTTCCATTGTGGTGCTCATCCAGGTTTCGCTTGTCGGCGTCGGCGTGATCACGCCGCTGTATATCCAGGGCGTCTGCGGATATTCGGCCACCGCATCGGGCGTCGCCATGCTGCCCGGCGCCTTGATCGGCGCGGCGCTCGGCTTGGTCGCAGGTCGCCTGTTCGATCGCTGCGGCGTGCGCCGCGTGGCCATTCCCGGATTCGTCGTCACGATGCTCGGCGCGGCCGGCCTGGTGCTGTTGGGAATGGATAGCGATATCGTCGTCATCACCGTGGTGTATACGGTGCTGACCGCCGGCCTCCAGTTCGCCATGACGCCGATCAACACCTGGGGCCTCAATTCGCTCGATAACGGCGTGCTGCAGCATGCGCAGGGCCTGTCGAACACGCTCAACCAGGTGGCGGCTTCGTTCGGCACGGCGTTGCTCGTGTCTGTTTCCGCGTTCGGCCCGGCCGTCGCTCCCGCGGCAGAGCCGCAGGCTCAGGCGTTCGCCGGATACCATCTGGCGTTTTGCACCACGGCGTCGTTGCTCGCGGTGGCGTTCGTTGTGGTGATTTTCTTCGTGCGCGGCGACAAGAAGCGCGCCGCCGCGCCGGCCGCCGACCAGGCCGCTGTTTCCGAACCCACGTGGGAAACCGCCCATGTGGGCCATGTGAAGTCAACCGCCGCCTGGCGCGATGCCGCGGCACAGGTCGATTACAAAGACCTGGAGGTCCGTCACGCCATGACCACCGATCCGGCGTATGTGACGGTCGAGGCCTCGATGCGCGACGTGGTGCGTCTGCTGGCCGCTACCGAGACGAGCGGCGTGCCCGTGGTGGACGAATCGCATCGCGTGGTCGGCTTCGTGTCCGACGGCGACGTGGCGTCGTATCTGGGCCGCAATGAATCCTCGCTGTTCGACGCGGCGCTCAATCTGTACCGCTTCGCCGACGACGACGAGCCGCAGCTGCGTCTTGCGCGCATGCTCGACCTGAACGTTATGGATATGGCCGCGCGCCACGTCGTGGCCGTGGAGCCGGGCGATTCGCTTGACGAGGCGTGCCATATGCTGGCGGCCAAGCGCATCAAGAAGATGCCCGTCGTGGAGAACGGCGTGCTGGTCGGCTCGCTTTCGCGTCGCAACATCGTGCAGGCCGTCGCCGCAGGCCTGTAGGCTTCGGCCCCCGCGGCCTTCGTTCGAACGCACGGAGGCCGCGGGGGTTGCGATCCGGGCGCGCCTGCGGTTTCGTCGGGCTGTTTGCTTTTTCCCAGCCGTTGTCCATCGGCATTTCGACGCGACGAACCGCGCGGGACGCTGAGACGGAGGCGAAGCCCCGGCCGTCCGGAGCTTCGCGCATAGAAAAAGCCCGCCGGGGGTTCCGGCGGGCTTTCGTTCGTTCGGGCGTATGCGCGTCGCGCGCCTTCGCGCTATTCGCTCAGCGTGGTGAGGTCGATTTCCATCAGGCGCTTGAGCGTCAGAATGTAGGTGCGCATGGCGCGCTTGAGGGTTTCCTCGGAAATTCCCTCGTCGGCGCCGTGCATCGGGCCGACCCACGCGGGGTAGTCGTCGTGCGGGTCTTCGGGGCCGAAGCTCGCCGCGCACGGGAACTCGCGGGCGTAGGTGCCGCCGCCGATGGTGAAGGGCTCGCCGTCGAGGCCGGTGGCTTCGCGATAGGATTCGGCGAGCACCTGGATGGCGGGGCTGTCGGGCTTCATCAGGAACGGCTCCATGAGCAGCGTGTTCTCGATCGTGGCCTCGCCTTCCTCGGCGACGGGCGTAAGCTTGGCCATCAGGTCGTCGCGGCTCGTGGAGGTGGGGAAGCGGATGTCGATCGTCAGCTTCAGGCGGCCTTCCTCGAAGTGGATGGTGCCTGCGATGCAGGTCAGCGGGTCGAAGAAGCCGTCGCAGGTGTCGATGCCGACGGAGCTGCCGTCGGTGGAGTCCATGATGCGGCCGATCATGCGCAGGAAGACGTTCTCGTCCTCAGTGCACAGGTCGTTGGCCAGGGCGTATTTCACCAGCATGTCGATGGCGTTCACGGTGCCCTCGGGCATGGAGGCGTGGCCGCCGCGGCCGGTGGAGACCAGGCGCGCGTAGTCGCCTTCGGCGGAGATGTCGATGCCGGGGGCTGCGGGCAGCTCGGCGGCGTCGGCGCGCACGACGAGCGTGGCCTGGCTGGGCACGGCGTTGGTGGAGGCGTCGCCGGTGGTGAAGTCGATGATGTTGCCGCCGACGAACTGCTTCGAGGTGATCAGGCCGTCGAAGCCGCCCTTTTCGCCGTAGCAGACGGGGAACATGTCGTCGGGCGTGAACAGGAATGCGGGCGCGGGATAGTTCTCGAGGTAGTAGGCCACGTCGCGCATGGTGCCGGTTTCCTCGTTGGTGCCGATGAGCATGCGCAGCGTGTAGGGGAGCTTCCAGTTCTTCTCCTTGAAGAACTTCATGCAGTACAGCGAAACGACGAGCGGGCCCTTGTCGTCCAGGGTGCCGCGGCCGAGCAGGAAGCCGTCTTTGCGCAGAAGCGTCCACGGATCGAGCGTCCAGCCGACGCCCGGCGAAACCACGTCGGAGTGGCAGATCATGGCGAGCAGGGTATCGGTTTCGCCCTTCAGGTCGGCGATGCCGATTTCGCCCTTGTCGTCGAAGGCGTCGAAGCCCAGGCGGTCGGCCAGGTCGACGGCGGCGCGCAGGCCGTCGTGAGCCTCAGGGCCGCTGGGGTCTTCGGGCGTGGCGCGGTCGAAGTCGACCACGCTGGGAATGGCGATGAGTTTGCCGATCTCGTCGACGATTTCCTCCCAGTTCTCGTCGATGAACTCGTCGACCTCTTTCAGGAATTCGGTGTTAGACATGCGATCCCCTATCCTCTCTCTTGCATCGGGGATGGTACGGGCCTATTCTACTACAGCGTTTCCGCAGGAAAGGGCCCGTTGTCCGTTCGTTGCGCGCTTGGTCGGCGGCGGTGCGCGCGCCTTGCGTTTCGTCCGCTTGCGGCGGCGAAAACGCCGAGAACGCATTCTTGGCAGGACGGCTTCGTTCGTTTATAATGCACCTCTGCGCCCGAGTGACGGAATGGCAGACGTGGCGGTCTCAAAAACCGTTGTTGAAAGACGTGCGAGTTCGAATCTCGCCTCGGGCACCATCCGATTCATCAAGGCGCGCAAGCGCCTTTCTTTATATGCGAATACTTTTTTAGAATCTCATTGACCGCGATGCCCTTCGCAGGTAGAATACTTACCTGCGCAATCGCGCATATCATGAAGTGGGCCGTTAGCTCAGCTGGTAGAGCAGGGGACTTTTAATCCCAAGGCCGCGGGTTCGACTCCCTCACGGCCCACCATGCATGATTTTCGGAAGGCCGGGCACTGCCCGCCTTTTTTGTAGCGGCGCATTGGGCCATGGTGTAATGGCAGCACAAGGGTTTTTGGTGCCTTTAGTCTAGGTTCGAGTCCTGGTGGCCCAGCCAGTCCCGTCATGCGGCTTGTTTTGTCGGAGCACGAACATCGATTTCTCCGAAAATTCGAGATGTGCTGGACGAAACGGCAACAACCCGCTATAATTCTCACTCGCATTTACAAAATGCAGTGTGCCGATGTGGCTCAGTTGGTAGAGCAACGCACTCGTAATGCGTAGGTCAGCGGTTCGAGTCCGCTCATCGGCTCCACGAAATATCAGGTCGTCGCCTTCGGGCGGCGGCCTTTTTCGTTTTTCCGGGGCGGTCGAGGCCATTTTTGCGCGGTTTGGCACGAATTCGGCGTTATGCACGGCTGAATGCTTGGGTCGTGGGCGCATGTCCTTGCGTTTTCCCAGGTGGGCGCCGCTCGTCTTGCCCTTTGGCCACGTGAGCCGTGCCAAACCGGCAAAAAATCGGCACGCCAAGGCCCTAAAATACAAGGATGCTTTTACGAGTGCATAATTGTTGGATACTTTCGTTCATATTTGCAAATAAGCGCATATATGAAGAAAACGAGGGGTGCGGGCGCCTTCGGGGCCGTGTGAAGGAGGGGCTGTGTGCCATCGGTTCACCATGCTGACGTATGAAGAAACGCAGGACGTGGTTCGGGCGCTTTCCTGCGGCACGCATCCCGCCTGGAAGCCCGATTGGCCGGCATCGGCGCCCCGCGTCGATGCGTTTCCCGGCTCGCGTGTCGGCATCATCGTGCCGAATGCTTCGGGCGGCGTCGAGACGGTCGAAGCGACCTGGGGATTCGCGGCGCCTTGGGCGAAGCGCCCCGTGTTCAACGCGCGGATCGAAACGGCGTTGTCGCCCGAAAGCGGCATGTGGGGCCGCGCTCTGGCGCAGGGGCGCTGCATCGTGCCGGCCGTGCGTTTTTTCGAAGCGCAGAACCGGCCCGACGTCGCGGGTGTTTCGGACGGCGCTGCGAAGGGGCGCCGTCGCAGCCTGTATTCGTTCGGCATGCCCGACGGCGATCCGGTGCTGTTGGCGGGCATGCGCCAGGATGGGTGCTTCTCGGTGGTCACCACGCAGCCCAATGCAAGCGTCGCACCTGTTCACGACCGCATGCCGCTCGTGCTTTCGTGGTATGAGGCATGGCGGTGGCTCGGCGACGGATTCGCATCGCTGGCCGATCGGGGCGCCGTCGTTCTGGACTCGCGCCTCGAACAGCAACCCGCCCGCCGCTCTCGCGCCGTGGTCGACGGTCAAATGAGTCTGTTCTGAGCTGCGATGCCCGCGATTGCGTCGGGTGCGCGCCGACAAGCGCGAGGCTTTTCGGGCCGGGCGGTTTTCCCGATGGCCTGCGTCGTTCTTTCGGGCCTTGCGGCGGCTTCCGTTTTTCATGACACGGAATCGCTGACCGGGCCTTGTCTGACCGAAGCGGCCGGGCGGGCAAGGGGCTTCGGGTCCGGTGTCGGGCGCCCGGCCGTGGCTCCGTGCGAGGCGCAGGCCGCCGCGGCCGGGCGCGCCGCTGAAACGCGGAAAGGACGCCTCGGCGTCCTTTCCGTTCGTTCGCTATGCGTGGGGTGTCGCGGCGCTAGTCTTTCTTGATCCAGCTGAACATGGAGCGGATCTTCTCGCCGGTCTGCTCGATCTCGTGGCCGTTGATGGCCTCGCGCTGCTCGAGCAGCCACTTGTGGCCGTTCTCGCAGTCGGCCACGAACTCGCGGGCGAACTCGCCGTTCTGGATGCGCTCAAGGATGAGTTTCATGGCCTCGCGGCTCTGCTCGTTGATGACTTTGGGGCCCGCGTAGTACTCGCCGTACTCGGCGGTGTTGGAGATGGAGTAGTTCATGAAGTGGATGCCGCTCTCGTACATGAGGTCGACGATCATCTTCATCTCGTGATAGCACTCGAAGTAGGCCAGCTCCGGCGGATAGCCCGCCTCGGTCAGGGTCTCGAAGCCGGCCTTCACCAGCTCGACCAAACCGCCGCAGAGTACGGCCTGCTCGCCGAAGAGGTCTTCTTCGGTCTCTTCCTTGAAGGTGGCCTTGATGATGCCGGAGCGGGCTCCGCCCACGCCCCAGGCGTAGGACAGGGCCAGATCCCAAGCGGTGCCGGTGGCATCCTGGGCGACGCAGGCCAGGCAGGGAACGCCGGAGCCTTCGGTGTACTGGCGACGCACGATGTGGCCGGGGCCCTTCGGCGCGCACATGATCACGTTCACGCCTTCGGGGGCGACGATGTAGCCGTAATGGATGTTGAAGCCGTGCGCGAATGCGAGCGTGTTGCCCGGCTTCAGGTGGGCCTCGATATGCGCCTTGTAGATCTTGGGCTGCAGCTCGTCGGGAACGAGCATCATGATGAGGTCGGCCTCTTCGGCGGCCTCATCCATCGTGGTCACCTTGAGGCCCGCCTCTTCGGCTTTGGCCCACGAAGACGAACCTTCGCGCAGGCCGACGCGCACGTCGACGCCGGAGTCCATGAGGTTCAGCGCATGCGCATGGCCCTGGGAGCCGTAGCCGATGACGGCGACCTTGGCGTTCTGGATGATCGAGGAATCGCAATCCTGCTCGTAATAGATAGTGACGGCCATTGTGAAATCTCCTTCTCTTATATCTTCGGCGCCTGGTCAAGCCCCGAAAAATCCTTGTTGCACGCTGCGGCCGAAGGGTCGGGCGCAGCGCTGCCCGGCGCGCGTTTCGCCGTGGGGCGGGTTCGCAGGTCGGGCGTCGTTGCGGGCGGCGCGCCTGCTTCTTGCCTGGCGCGCCGCCCGATTCGCGAACGGCGGCTTTACGCTCCGCGCGACATGGCGATCTTGCCGGTGCGCGTGAGCTGCTTGATGCCGTAGGCGCGGAACAGGTCTTCCAGCGCGCCCAGCTTGTTTTCGTCGCCGGTTGCTTCGATCGTGAGCGTGGCTCTGCCCACGTCGACGATCTTGGCGCGGAACAGGTTCGCGACCTCGATCACCTCGTGGCGCTTCTCGGCGGGGGCGCACACCTTGAACAGCACGAGCTCGCGCTCGATCGCGTCTTCGTCGGTGAGGTCGCTGATCTTGTAGACGCTCACCAGCTTGTGCAGCTGCTTGGTGATCTGCTCGAAACCCGTTTCGTCGGCGTTGACGATGACGGTCATGCGCGACATGGTGACGTCTTCGGTCGGCGCCACGGTGAGCGACTCGATGTTGAATCCGCGTCGCGAGATGAGTCCGGTGACGCGCGAGAGCACGCCCGGCTTGTTTTCCACCAAGACGGAGAGGATGTGCTTCATTACTCTTCGCCTCCTTCGGCGTCGGGTTCGGCGGTCTGGGCGTCTGCGCCCTTCTGGGTGACGCGCACGCCGCCGACGGTCAGGTCGATCGCGCCGATGATGTCGTCGAGCGCGGCGCCCGGGGCCACCATGGGATAGACGTTCTGCTCGGGCGAGATGGCCACGTCGAGCAGGTAGGGTCCGTCGCTTGCGAGCATGCGGTCGATCGCGGCGCCCACTTCGGCGGGGTCTTCCACGCGTTCGCCCTGCCAGCCGTAGGCGTCGGCCAGCTTCACGAAATCGGGGTTCGCGTCGAGCAGCGTGGACGAGTAGCGCTCGTGGTAGAACAGCTTCTGCCACTGGTGCACCATGCCCAGCGCGCGGTTGTCCAGGATGAGCACCTTCACGGGCGCGCCGTTGATGGCGGCCGTGGCCATTTCCTGGCTGTTCATCTGGAAGCTGCCGTCGCCCGCGACGCAGACGACCTGCGCGTCGGGGTAGGCGATCTGCGCGCCCACCGCGGCGGGGAAGCCGAAGCCCATCGTGCCCAGGCCGCCGCTCGAAAGGAACGTGCGCGGATGGTTGCGCTTGATGTGCTGGTGCGCCCACATCTGGTGCTGGCCGACCTCGGTGGTGACGATCGAGTTGTCGGGGTCGAGCTTCGCCGAAAGCGTGTCGAGCACGACTTCGGGGATGATCTGGCCCGGGAAGTCTTCGAAGTCGTCGTGGTAGAACGGCCAGCGGCGGCGCCATTCGTCGCAGCGGGCGAACCATTCCTCGCCCACGGGGGCCAGCTGCATCTTCTCGATCAGCGCGTTCATGCCTGCCAGGATGCCCTGGGCATCGCCGACGATCGGCACCTTCGGGTCGCGGATCTTGCCGATTTCGGCCGGGTCGATGTCGATATGGACCACGGTGGCGTGCGGGGCGAACTCGGAGAGCTTGCCGGTCACGCGGTCGGAGAAGCGCGCGCCCACGCAGATGAGCAGGTCGCATTCGGTCATGGCCATGTTGGCGTATTTGGAGCCGTGCATGCCCACGGGGCCCAGGTTCAGCTCGTCGGCGGCGGGGAAGGCGCCCTTCGCCATGAGCGTGGTGACCACGGGGATCTTCATGGAGTGCGCCAGCTCTGCCAGCTCGGCGCAGGCGTGCGAGGCCACCACGCCGCCGCCCACGTAGAGCAGCGGGCGCTTCGACTGCTCGATCAGCGAAACGGCCTGCTTGACCTGCTTGACGTTGCCGCGGTAGGTGGGGCGGTAGCTGGGCAGGTTCACGCTGTCGGGGTATTCGAACACCATTTCGGTGCTGGCCAGGTCGCTCGGAATGTCGATGAGCACCGGGCCCGGGCGTCCGGTGGACGCGATATAGAAGGCCTCGCGGAAGGTGCGGGTGAGGTCGTCGGTGGACTGCAGCAGGAAGCTGTGCTTGACCACGGGCATGGTGATGCCCACGATGTCGGATTCCTGGAACGCGTCGGTGCCGATCACGCCGCGGGTCACCTGGCCCGTGATGATCACCATGGGCACGCTGTCCATGCAGGCGGTGGCGATGCCCGTGACCGTGTTCGTGGCGCCGGGACCGCTGGTCACCAGCACGACGCCCACTTTGCCCGTGGCGCGCGCGTAGCCGTCGGCCATATGCGTGGCGCCCTGTTCGTGGCGCGCCAGCACGTGGCGGATCTTCTTGGAATCGTAAAGCGCGTCGTAGATTTTGATGGCCTGCCCGCCCGGGTAGCCGAAGATGGTGTCGACGCCTTCGGCCTCAAGCGATGCGATGATCGCCTGCGCGCCCGTCATGGTCTTGCCTTGTTTTTCCGTGGCGCTGCCCGGGCCGAAGGGTTGCCCCTCTACGGCGCGCTCTTTGCGGGCAAGCTGCGTTTCGCGGTTGTCGATCATGCCAGATACGCCCCCTTGTCTGCGCTCGTCACGAGTTTTGCATAGCGGGAAAGCACGCCGGTCGTGTACTTCGGCGCCGGCGGCTGCCAAGCCGCGCGACGGCGTGCGAGTTCCTCTTCTTCTACCTTCAGATCGAGGGTTCCTGCCTCGATGTCGATAGCGATGACGTCGCCTTCCTGCACGAGGGCGATCGGTCCGCCCGCGGCCGCCTCGGGGCTGACGTGCCCGATGGCGGGGCCCTTCGTGGCGCCGCTGAAGCGGCCGTCGGTGATCAGCGCCACCGACTTCGCCAGGCCCATGCCGCAGATGGCGCTGGTGGGTGTGAGCATTTCGCGCATGCCCGGGCCGCCTGCGGGGCCTTCGTAGCGGATGACCACCACGTCGCCTGGCTTGATTTCTCCGCCGAAGATGGCCTCGCAGGCCTCTTCCTCGCTTTCGAAGACGCGGGCGGGGCCGACATGGCGGTACATGTCCGGATCGACGGCGCTCTTCTTCACGACGCCGCAATCGGGCGCCAGGTTGCCGCGCAGCACCTTCAGGCCGCCCGTGGCGCTGTAGGCGTCTTCGACGCGGCGCACGACCGTGCCGTCGACGGCGGGGCATTCCTCGAGCCATTCGGCCATGGTGCCGTGGCAGGTGAGGGCCTGCGTGTCGAGCAGGCCTGCGCGGCCCAGCTCGCCGAGGATCGCGGGAATGCCGCCCGCGGCGTCGAGGTCTTCGATGTGCAGCGGGCCCGCGGGGGCGATGCGGGTGAGGTTGGGGGTTTTCGCGGAGACGTCGTCCCAGTCGTCCATGCTCACGGGGCAGCCCGCCGCCTGGGCGATGGCCGTCAGGTGCAGCATGGTGTTGGTGGAGCCGCCGAAGGCCATGTCGAGCGCCATGCCGTTACGGATGGAATGCTCGTTGATGATGTCGAGAGCCGTGGTTCCCGATTCGAGCAGCTCCATGACCTTCATGCCCGTGCGCTTGGCCAGGCGGATGCGCTCGGAGTACACGGCGGGAACGGTGCCGTTGCCGGGCAGCGCGATGCCGAGCGCCTCGGACAGGCAGCAGATGGAGTTGGCGGTGAACATGCCCGAGCAGCTGCCGCAGGTGGGGCAGGCGGTGTTCTCGAGCCAGTCGCATTCTTCCTGCGTCATGGTGCCGGCGGTCACCTGGCCCACGGCGTCGAAGAGCGTGTTGAGGTCGGTCTGGTTGCCGTTTTTGTCGCGGCCGGCCAGCATGGGGCCGCCCGAGACCAGCATGGTGGGAAGGTCGAGGCGGCAGGCCGCGATCAGCATGCCGGGGACGATCTTGTCGCAGGCGGGGATCAGCACAACGGCGTCGAACTGATGGCCCTGGACGGCGCACTCGACGCTGTCGGCGATCACTTCGCGGCTGGTGAGCGAGTAGTGCATGCCGTCGTGGTTCATGGCGATGCCGTCGCACACGCCGATGGTGTTCATCTGCATCGGGGTGCCGCCGGCCATGCGGATGCCTGCCTTGACGGCGTCGGCGATGGTCTGGAGATGCACGTGCCCGGGAATGACTTCGTTCTGGGCGGAAATGACCGCGACGAGCGGGCGGTCGAGTTCTTCGTCGGTCAGGCCGTCTGCCTTCAGAAGGCTGCGGTGCGGCGCACGTGCCAGGCCCTTCTTGATGGCATCGCTTCGGTGGTTCATCGCATGTCTCGCTTTCCCTCGTCGGTGCTGCGACTCAAGGTATGCGAGCGAGGATTCCCCGTCGATGCCCTGTTACGGAAGGCGTCCGGCGAAACGTACCCGGCGAACCGCGCCGACGGGGGTCGCCCGCGTGCGCGATGAGCGTTCTGCTTCGCTGCTCGAGGGGGTTTCGAGGCCCGTCCACCACAGGCTCGCATGGCCGCCTGCTTGCTGGAGATGGATTCGTCCTCACTCGCCCTGTCGTCGCATTTGTTGAGTACCCTGGATTATAGGCATCGTCGACGGGGGTTCAAGACGCTATCGCACTTTATTTCGGTAAAGTAATGAGATTTTACATTTTGGACATACTGACGGTATTCGTGGCGTATTGCGGGGGCTCTCTGTTGCGAAAAAGTAAAGGCCGCCTCCATCGCTCAGGGCGGAGGCGGCCTTCGGAGGCGTCCGGCGAAGCCCGTTTATTAGACCAGCTTACGGGGGTATTGAAGCATTTCGTCCATGGTGACGAAGCGGAAGCCCTGCTCTTTGAGGTAGGGGAGGGCGGTCTTGAGCGCTTCGGCCGTCTGCGAGCGGTCGCCGCCGCCGTCATGCATCAGGATGATGTCGCCGGGCGTGGCGGCCTTGATCTGGGACGCGATCTTCTCGGCTCCGGGGCGCTTCCAGTCGAGCGTGTCGATATCCCAGCCGATGTCGGCGTCCACCAGGTCTTCCACGTTGCGCCACACTTCCAGGGGGAAGTTGCCGCCTGGCGCGCGGATCACGCGGCTCGCTTCGGCGCCCGTTGCGTCGGAGATGGCTTTGAGGCCCTGCTCTATCTCGGCGCGCTGCTCGTCGACGCTCATGAACGAAAGGTTCACGCCCTGGCCGCTGCCGGCAGCATGGTCCCAGCTGTGCGTGCACACCTGGTGGCCTTCGTCATGTTCGCGTTTCACCAAGTCGACGCAGGGGCCGACGATGCGGTTGCCCACGGTGAAAAAGGTCGCCGCGGCGCCGTTGTCGCGCAGGATATCCAAGATTTTCGCGGTGCTGTCTTCCCAGGGGCCGTCGTCGAAGGTGAGCGCGACCACCGCTTCGCCGCCCGTGTCGGGGTAGGAGCGCAGGTAGACGCGGTCTTCGGCGGGCTGCTTCACCTCGAGCACGATTTCTTTGCCGGAGGTCTCGCCCGTCTTCACGGTGGACAGGCCCTCGTTGCCTTGCGCGCCGATGGCGTGGATCGGGCCGTAGCCGCTTTCTATGGGGTTGGGGCCGACCGCCTTGTCTTCGGTGACGGAGGGCTCTTCGACGTCGGCGCCGTCAGCGAATGCGAGCACGTCGCCATCGGAGACGTCTGCTTCGCCGTCGGCCTCCTGGCCGTTGATCGTGGCCCTGTAGGGGCTGCCTCCGCCTTCGGTTATGACCTGGCCTTCTACGTCCACGAGGTTGCCGGGGACCATCTGAAGGCCGCTTTTCTCGTATGCGGCGTGCAGGGTCTTTTTGCCCGACAGCTCGACTTTCTGGCCGTTCGCGGTGACCGAGATGGGCATGAGCGCGCGCACGGCGGGTACGCCGAACACCAGAAGCGCCGCCGCGGCCGCCGCGCCGCCTGCGATGAAGAGGCGTCGCGTGAGGCGCGGGTTCAAAAGCGGCCGGTCGTCCCAAAGCGGCACGAACGATTGCTGCTGGGACGGGGCCTTCTGCTGCTGATCGGCGCGCGCGGTCCCGCCCGCGTTTCGGGCGGGCGCCATGCTGCGGTCGGCGGGCTTGTCTTTGCGCGGATGGGGCAGGCGCGTGCCCGGCTGTTCGTTTTCGGCGCGGCGGACGTTGGAAGCTTCGGCGCCTGCCTGGACGGACGGGCGGTGCGCGTCGTTTTGGGCGACGGGACGCATGGAGCCCGTGGGCTGCGCGACGCGGCCGCGGTCGGCCGTTCCGCGCACGCGGCGGCTGCCCGCTACCGACGGACGGCTTGCGGGGCGGGGTTCGATATGCGGGAAAGAAGACGACGAGCCTGCACGGCCGCCGGTGCGGGGGTCGGGCGCGTTGTCGTTGTTCTGGGTGTTCATGGATGCCTCTCGTGTGCGTTTCAAGTGGGTCGGACATCGTTACGCGCAAGTCTAACCCGTGCTGCCGGTTTCTGAGGGACGATTTCAGGAATCGACACATCATCGGCGGTTTCTTCGCGAATCGGCCGTCGCCGCGTGCATGGCGGCGCCGCCCGCGTCTGGTGCGCGCCGCGCGGTTTCGGCGTTTTTCCCGAATGCGTAGGGTTTTGCATCCCAACTGCGGCGAATCGGGCATAATGCGTTGTATGAAGAAACAGAAGAACACTCAAAACGTCGAGCAGCCCGCGGAGTCCAACGCGGGCGTCGCCATCGTTCCCCTGGGGTTCGCCCCTACGGTTCCCGCGAAGGCGTCGGTCCATGCCTATTCGCGCGATGCCTATGTTTCGCGCAAGCCCAAGAGGCGCCGCGGCGCCAAGATCGCTTTGGCGGTGGTGCTGGTGCTGCTGCTTGCGGTAGGCGGCGTGGCATTCGGCGGCGTGATGTACGTGAATTCCATCACCGACAAGCTGCATAAGAACGTCGACCAGAATCTCATGCAGGCCCTTTCGGTCGAAAAGGCCGCGCCAGGCGAGCCTTTCTATATGCTGGTGATGGGCGTCGATCGCTCCGAGGAGCGGGTGGCGGCGGGCGATATGGACACCTTCCGCAGCGATTCCATGATCCTCGCGCGCATCGACCCGCAGCAGAAAAACGTCTCGCTCGTCTCGATCGAGCGCGATACGTACGTCTCGATCGAGGGCTACGGCCCCGACAAGATCAACGCCTCGGCGGCGCTGGGCGGGTCGGCTTTGGTGGTCGACACCATTTCCAAGTTCGCGGGCGTGCCGATCGACCATTACGTTGAAATCGACTTCGACGGATTCAAGGCTGCGGTCGATTCCCTAGGCGGCATCGAGGTGGATGTTCCCATCACGATCGACGACCCCATGGCGGGCGGCCGCGTGGAGGAGGGCCTGCAGACGCTCAACGGCGACCAGGCGCTCATCTTGTGTCGAAGCCGCCATTCCTATGACGATTACGGCAGCGGGGACTACTACCGCATGGCCAACCAGCGCATGGTGATGGGCGCGATCGCCAAGAAGATCCTGTCGTCCGACGTGGTCACCATGGCGAACACCATCAACGCCATGGCCGACTACATCACCACCGACATGGACGTTCAGACCATCGTGGAGGTGGCCACCGAGATGCGCGGCATGAACGCCGACGAAGACATCTACTCGGCCATGAACCCCACCGTGCCTACCTATGTCAACGACGTGTGGTACGAGTACTGCGACCTTGAGGCATGGCGCACGATGATGGGACGCGTCGACGCAGGCCTTCCGCCGTATGCCGACGATCGCCGCAATCTCAACGACGGCGGCACGCTCGACGGCACGATCACGGGCGTCCAGGAGCTCGGCGTGGAAGGCGCGGCGCCTGCGGGCGGGGCGTTGCTGCCCGACGCTGCGGCCCCCATGGGCGTCGACCCTAACGCGCCCGTTTCGTACTAGGCGTTTTCTCGACGATACGGCGGCCTCCGGATGGAGGCCGCTTTTCTGTTCCAGGAGGTTGCAATGCGGCCCGCAGCGCCTGTTTGGAGACGTATTGCCCGGGTTCCTGATGAAGATTCGCCGCTCGCGCCCTGTTCACGCGCGTGTGGCGATAGGATGGCGCATATTCAGATAGATGCGTCGGATGGGCGCGCTCGCTCCGGCCGCTTCGGGCGGGCGGATTTTTTTCGACGCCGCATCGTATTCGACGCATAGACCTGCCGCGCTGCGAGCATTCGTAGCTCGTGCCGGAGAGCAAGGAGATTTCCTTATGGCATCTCGTAGACCGAGTTCTCGCGATTCGCATCCTACGGGCGATTCCTCGCGACGGCCTTGCGCGCCGTACGGCAACGGCGCTCCGCGGCCGCGCAACAGCCGCGACGTGTCGTCGTATTCCCGCAGCTCGTATGCGCGCGGCAACGGCGTTCCGCGCCAGGCGGCGCCTTCGCCGTATTCCCGCCAATCCACGCAGGGCGAATACGCCCGCGCCCGCGCGAAGAAGAAGCGCAGGAACAAGGTCGTCGGCGTCGTGCTGGCGGCGCTTGCCGCGTTGACGGTCGGCGTCGGCGCGGCGGCGCTCGCGTACGTCGGCGTGCTCAACGGCAAGCTGACGGGTGATGTAGGCGCCGACCTCAGGGGCGTTCTGGCCGATGCGAAGGCTCCCACCGAGCCGTTCTATATCTTGCTGATGGGCGTCGACAAATCGCAGGAGCGCACCGAAAGCGCCGAATACGAAGGCGACAACTTCCGCAGCGACTCCATGATTCTCGCGCGCGTCGATCCCAAAGACAAAAAGCTCACGCTCATCTCGATCGTCCGCGATACGTACGTGGATATCGAAGGCTACGGCAAGAATAAGATCAACGCTGCGCACGCGCTGGGCGGCCCGGCGCTCACGGTGAAGACCGTTTCGAAGTTCGCTGGCGTTCCCATCTCGCATTATGCCGAAATCGATTTCGACGGATTCAAGGCTGCGGTGGACGCGCTAGGCGGCATCGACGTGAACGTTCCCGTTGAAATCGACGATCCTATGGCGGGCGGCTATGTGCCTGCCGGCGAGCAGACGCTCAATGGCGACCAGGCTCTCATCCTGTGCCGCGCCCGCCATGCCTATGACGAAATAGGCGCGGGCGATTTCTATCGCGCTGCCAATCAGCGTATGGTCATGGGCGCCGTAGCCAAGAAGCTGCTGGCTTCCGATGTGGGCACGATCGCCTCTACGGTCACGTCTCTGTGCGATTACATCGATACCGATATGAATGTGACCGACATCATTTCCGTGGCGTCGGCTATGCGCGGCATGGACACCGCCGCCAACATCTACTCCAGCATGAATCCAACCATTTCGACGTACGAGAACGGCGTGTGGTACGAGTACAGCAACAACGAGGCGTGGAGGGCTATGATGAAGCGCGTCGACGCGGGCGAGACCCCCACGGTGGACGCGGCCGATTCGGCCAACGACGGCGGCGTGATCGACGGCTCGATCAGCGGCGAATATGTCGCGCAGAGCGTTTTGAGCGGCGGAGGGTCCGAGTCGCATGCCGATGTCGAGATCGAGGTGCGCAACGGCAGCGGCATCGGCGGCGTGGCGGCCGAGGCGTCGAGCGTGCTTACCAACAGCGGCTACAACGTGACTACGGTGGGCGATGCGGAGTCGTACGACTACGCCACCACGCTCGTGGTCTACGACGCCGACGGCAATGCGGATACCGCTCAGGCCATCGCGAAGGCGATCGGCGGCGCGAAGGTCGTCCGCAACGACGGCACGTACAGCGTCGACGGAACTTACCTGGTGGTTGTGGGCTCGGATTACTAGGACGCCCTTTTCTCCATGAAACGCCATGCGGCGGCCGTGCTTTTCGCGAGGTGCGGCCGCCGTTTCTACGTCTGGGGGCGTATTCTGGGCCGCTGTCGTGCCAGGTTGCTGTTTCGCAAGCGTTACCAGGTGCGATGTGCATGCGGCGGGTATAATGGCCGAAACGTAAACCTCTTCGAATCGAGGACGAAATGAGCGATACCATCAATCCTTCGGGCGCCCCCCAGGTTCCTTCCGAGCCGCCCGCGAGCAGCTCGGTCCAGCCGACCGTCGCGCCGACAGCGCCCGTGCCGCCTGCGCCTCAGCCCGCCCAGGCGCCTGCCGTCGAACCCGGTTCTGCCGCGGGCTATGCGCCCCCTGCGGCCGCCGTGCCGCCCACGGGCCAGGTTCCTCCTGCGGGAGCCGTTCCGCCGCCGCCCGGCCAGATGCCGCCGTTTCAGGCCCAGCCTGAAATGCCGCAGAACATTCCAGGCATGCCGCTGTTCCAGCTGACGGGCGGCATGAAGTTCGGATGGGCCGCGCTCGGCTTGATCATGGGCCCTGTGGCCATTCTGATCGCATGGCTGACGAACGCGCATAATTTCCCCGAGGCGAAAAACGCCGCTGTGAAGTTCGCGCTGTTCGGTTTCTTGACCCAGCTGCTTTTGGGCGTCGCGCTTGCCAGCCTTGTGGGCTGCGCCACCTGCGCGGCGATGACCGGCATCTCCGGCTACTGCTACTACTAGGTTTCAGGCCGCCGGGCGCCCGCCGCGCCGCGGCGTCGCGGCCGATCGACCCAGACGCGTCCGACTATCGGGCGCGTCTATTCGTTTCGGGTGGGGGAGGTCCGGCGCCGGAGTTGCGAGCGCGGCTGCAATCGTGTTTTTCAAGGGCGCGTTGCCGTATCGTTGAGCGGCCGTTCGTCCAGAGTGCTAAACTGCATCACCGATACGCGAATCGAAGAAGGGCCATTATGACCGAGCAGAACACCGTTCTCGCCGCCGGCGAACGCGACCGGTACTTCGGCGACGACGACATCAAGGAAATTCTTTATACGCAGGAAGAGCTGAGCCGTCGCGTGCGCGAGATCGGCCGCAGCATCACCGAGGACTATCGCGATCGCGCCTCCGAGCGCGCGAGCGACGGGGCGCCGGGCCTGGTGGTCATCAGCGTTCTGCGCGGCGCTGCCATCTATATGAGCGACCTGGTGCGTGAAATCGACCTTCCTCTGGAAATGGACTATATGGCCGTTTCTTCGTACGGGTCCGGCACGAAGAGCTCTGGCGTCGTGCGCATTCTGAAAGACCTTTCGTCGCAGATCGAAGGTCGCCACGTGATCATCGCCGAAGACATCCTGGATTCCGGCCTCACGCTGAAATACCTGATGGGCGTGCTCGAATCGCGCAATCCGGCTTCGATCGAAATTGCCACGCTGTTGCGTAAACGCACCGAGCGTCAGGTCGACATCGATTGCAAATACGTCGGCTTCGAGTGCCCCGACGAGTTCATCGTCGGATACGGCCTCGATTATGCCGAGCACTATCGCAACCTTCCCTATATCGGCATTCTGAAACCCGAGATCTACCAAGGAAAATAATGAGCGACACTCCCAAAACCAACGATCGTCCGCTCGAGGATTCTCAGGCGCCTGCGCCCGAACCCGTTCCCGAGCCGACTGCCGCGCCCGCGCAGCCGGGCGATGCCGCCAAGGCGCCCGAGCCCCCCGCGGCTCCGAATGCTGCGAAGGACGAAGGTCCGCGCGGCCCTCGTTTGCCGTACGCGCCCAAGGCGCCCCGCGGCGCCGATCCGTCGGCTTACGAGGTCGACCCCAAGACCGGCAAGCCTGCCATGCCCAAGCCGCCGCAGCGAATCAGCGTGATTTCGGCCATCCTGCTTCTGCTGGTGGCCTTCTTCGTCGGCAGCCAGATGATCAACATGATGAATGCGAAGGAGACCGACGCGCTCATCACGTCCGAGTTCGTGCAGGCCGTCGAGCAGGATCGCGTGGTCGATGTGGTCTACGATGCGGGCGAATACACGGTCACGGGCACCTATTACCCCGCCGCCACCGCGGGCTCTACCGCAGGTGACGCCTATAACTCCGCGTTCGAGGCTCTCGACGCCAAGGCCGAATCGGTCATCGGCACCGACGCGCCGCAGGTTTCCACCACCGAAATCGACGAGCAGACCATCGGTGCCGAGCGCAAGTACACCTCCACGTACGTGGGCCAGGATTCGCTCATGCAGCTGCTTTCTGATCATCCTGGCATCCAGTACCAGGTGAAACTGCCTGATTCTTTCTTCCAGGCCCTGCTCAGCCTGCTGCCCATGCTGCTTCTGGCCGGTCTCATGATCTTCTTCTTCGTCCAGATGAATAAGGCGAACAACTCCCAGATGTCGTTCGGCAAGGCGAAGGCGAAAAAGACCGTCGAAGAGCGTCCCGACGTGCGCTTCGACGACGTGGCGGGCGAGGACGAGGCCGTCGAAGAGCTCCAGGAGATCAAGGACTTCCTGGTCAACCCCGAGAAATACCGCACGCTCGGCGCCAAGATCCCCCGCGGCTGCCTGCTGGTGGGCCCTCCGGGCACCGGCAAGACGCTGCTCGCACGCGCCGTTGCGGGCGAGGCGAACGTCCCGTTCTTCAGCATTTCCGGCTCCGAGTTCGTCGAGATGTTCGTCGGTGTGGGCGCGAGCCGCGTGCGCAGCTTGTTCGAGCAGGCCAAGGAGTCGGCCCCGTCGATTATTTTCATCGACGAGATCGACGCCGTGGGCCGTCAGCGCGGCACGGGCCTCGGCGGCGGCCACGACGAGCGCGAGCAGACGCTCAACCAGCTGCTCGTCGAAATGGACGGCTTCGAGAAGAACGACGCCGTCGTGCTGATCGCCGCCACCAACCGCGTCGACGTGCTCGACCCGGCGCTGCTACGCCCCGGCCGCTTCGACCGTCAGATCGTGGTGGACGCCCCCGACGTGCGCGGCCGCGAGAAGATCTTGGAAGTGCATGCTAAGAACAAGCCGATCGGTTCCGACGTCGACCTGCCTCGTATCGCGAAGCTGACGAGTGGCATGACCGGCGCCGATCTTATGAACCTCATGAACGAGGCCGCTCTGCTGACCGCTCGCCGCAACAAGCCCCAGATCGGCATGGCCGAGGTGAACGAGTCCATGGAGCGCTTGATGGCAGGCCCCGAGCGCAAGAACCGCGTCATGAATGAGAAGACGCGTCGCGTCATCGCCTACCACGAGTCGGGCCACGCCCTTGTCGGACACCTGCTGCCTAACGCCGATCCCGTGCATAAGATCACGATCGTGCCGCGCGGCATGGCGCTCGGCTACACCATGTCCATCCCCGACGAGGACAAGTTCCTGGTAAGCCGCAACGAGATGTACGATGATCTAGCCGTGTTCATGGGCGGTCGCGTGGCGGAAGAAATCTTCTGCGGCGACATCACCACGGGCGCGAGCAACGACCTCGAGCGCGCCACCAAGCAGGCTCGTAAGATGGTCACGAGCTACGGCATGTCCGACGCCTTGGGCCAGCAGACTTTCGGCCAGCCCAACCACGAGGTGTTCTTGGGCCGCGATATGGGCAACACCCAGGACTATTCGCCTGAAACCGCCCAGCGCATCGACGAAGAGGTCGCCCGCCTGATGAAGCAGGCGCACGATCTTGCCTACATGATCTTGTCCGAGCGCAAGGAGCAGATGCACCTGATGGCAAGCGTACTGCTCGAGCGCGAGACGGTGGACGGCGAGGCGTGCGAGGCCTTGCTGAACAACGAGTGGGACGCCTATCTCGAGCGCGAGCAGGAGGCCAAGAAGGCCGACACCAAGGCCAAGGCGAAGGCCTTGATGGTCGCTCCTTCCACGATGCCCGCATCGGGCGACGTGGTGATCAGCGGCGATCTGCCGAAAGACCCCGCCGGCGCCGACGACTCGTCGCGCGACATGGTGTCGTTCGACAACCCCAACGCCGTGGCGCGCCAGCGCGAAGCGGTTTCGTTCACCGACCCTGCCGCGGAAGACATCCCCATGCCCTCCGTCGGCCGCGAAACGACAGATGGCTTTTCTGAAGAAAGGAAGGACCACAACTAAATGATGTGGAACTGCTCTTCATACCGTTTCGATTCGAGGATGCCCGTTGTTATGGGCATCCTTAACGTTACGCCCGATTCTTTCTCCGACGGAGGAATGCATAACGGATACGAGGCCGCCTTGGCCCATGCCCGCGCCATGGTGGATGCGGGCGCTCAGATCATCGACGTGGGCGGAGAATCCACCCGCCCCGGTGCCGCTACGGTGTCGATCGAGGAGGAGCTCGCGCGCACCGTCGAGGTGGTGCGCGCCCTCGCCGCCGACGGTATCTGCGTGAGCATCGACACGCGGCACGCCGAGGTGGCCCGCGCGTGCGTCGAGGCCGGCGCGGCGATCATCAACGACGTGTCGGGCTTCCGCGACCCGGCTATGGTGGAGGCGGCCGTGTCGTGCGACGCCGGCTGCGTGGTCATGCATATGAAGGGCGAGCCCGCCACCATGCAGGACAACCCGGTCTATGACGACGTGGTGGCCGAGGTGCGCGATTACCTGGCGGGCCAGGCGGCGATGCTTGAAGCCGCGGGCGTGGCTCCCGAGCGCATCTGCATCGACCCGGGCCCGGGCTTCGGCAAGACGCCTTCCCAGACCATGGAGCTCATGCGCAATTTCCACGAGTTCTCGCGCCTGGGATATCCCACCATGTGCGCCGTGTCGCGCAAGCGCTACATCGGCGAGGCCTACGGCATCCCCGAGGCCCTGCAGCGCGACGAGGCCTCGGCGACCGAGGCCTTGATGGCGTGCGAGCTCGGCGCATCGGTGGTGCGCGCCCACAACGTGGAGGCCACCGTGAAGGCGCTTGCGGACCTGCGTCCGTACGTGCTGATCGCGCTCGGCTCCAACGTTGCGCTCGTTGCCAACCCCGGCGAAGAGACCGAAGGCAAGATCGCCAACCTGCAGCAGGCGATCACGGGCCTGTGCTCCATCCCCGACACGCAGATCATCGACATCTCGAGCTTCTACGAAAGCGAGCCCGCCTATTACGAAGACCAGGACACCTTCGTCAACGCGGTGCTTCTGGCCCGCACGGGCGTGCCGCCGAAGGAGCT
Organism: Slackia faecicanis; assembly: GCF_003725295.1. Taxonomy (GTDB): domain Bacteria; phylum Actinomycetota; class Coriobacteriia; order Coriobacteriales; family Eggerthellaceae; genus Slackia; species Slackia faecicanis. Next base: position 33,413 of record NZ_QICB01000005.1, on the reverse strand, counting down.
TCTGCGCTACCTGCACGCGATCGAGAACAGCCTCGGCCGCGTCCGCGAGATCGAGAACGGCCCGCGCACGCTCGACCTGGACATCGTGGACTACCAGATGTATGTGGGCGAAAGCGATGAGCTGACCCTGCCGCATCCGCGCGCGACGGAGCGCGATTTCGTCGTGAAGCCTCTTCTCGAGCTTCTGCCGAACCACGTGCTGGCCGACGGCACGCCCGTGATGCTCGACAAGGCGGTCTATGGTGAGGCCCATGCGCTTTAGCGTGATTACGAAAGACGTCACGGGGTCGACCAACGACGACGTGTGGGAACTTGCCGCACAAGGCGCTCCTGCCGGGATCGTGGTGGCCGCCCGACGCCAGCGAACGGGACGCGGCCAGTGGGGTCGCGTGTGGATGAGCCCTGAAGGCGGCCTGTATTTCTCGGTGCTTATGCGTCCCGGCACGCCCGAGCGCACCTGGCCCGCATACAGCAAGGCCTTCGCCGAGGCCGTGGCCGCGGTGCTGCGCGCGGAATGCGGCGTGGACTCCGACGTCATTCGCGTGAAGGCCCCCAACGACGTGGTGTGCGACGCGGGCAAGTTGTGCGGCATCTCGCTCGAATCGCGCAACGGTGCGATCGTGGTGGGCGTGGGCGTGAACGTGTTCCATTCCGCGCGCCCCATCGTGACCGACGGCCGCAACGAGCCCGCCTACGTGTGCGACATCGCCGCCGACTACATTGCCCCTTCGGAGCGCGCCCTCGACGACCTGCTCGGGCGCCTGCTCGATTCCTTTGCGGTTGTTATGGAGGGGCCGGTCGAGTAGATGCGCGCCGCCTCGCCTCGACGCTACAATAAATTGTTTGCGTCGAATGAACGAAGGCGAGAAGGCGGTTTGAGCATATGAAACATGAAACTGAAGAGAACTGCGGCGCGCCCGGCGGAGAAAACGAATCCTCCTCGGGCGCGTCGGTGCGCCATGCCTCGAAGCAGGGCGAAAATCGCGCGATGGCCGATCGCGTGGGCAGGATGGGCACGGCGAGCATTCCTAAGCTTGCCGTGGAATTCGCTATTCCCGCCATTCTGGGCATGGTGGTCAACGGCGCCTACAACCTGATCGACTCGGTGTTTTTGGGTCATGGAGCGGGCGAGATCGGCCTGTCCGCCATCACGGTGGCTTCTCCCACCATGACGATCTTTCTGGCGTTGGCCATGCTGATCGGCGCGGGCGGCAATGCGCTATGCGCGCTGCGCCTGGGCGAGGGAAAGCATGACGAAGCCGAACATATCCTGGGCAACACGGCCATGATGGCCGTGCTGGTCAGCGCGGTGCTAGCCGTGTTGGCCCATATTCCGTTCATCGTGGAGCCCGTGCTCACGCTTTCTTCGGCCACCGACACGGTGCGCCCCTATGCGCGCGAATTCATTCAGATCGTCAGCCTGGGCTGCATTTTCCAGATCGTGGGCATGGGCCTGAACAACTTCATTCGCACGGCGGGCGCCCCGAACCGCGCGCTGGTCACCATGCTGATCGGCGCCATCGGCTGCACCGTTTTCAACGCGGTGTTCGTGCTGTGGTGGGGCTGGGGCGTGGCCGGCAGCGCATGGGCAACCGTGTGCGGCCAGGCCATCAGCTGCGCGACGGTGATCTGGTATTTCACGAAGACCCCGGGCGTGCCGCTGCGTTTGCGCCGCCGTTATTTCCCGGTCAAGGCCAAGCTCGCCCGCGGCATCCTGTCGCTGGGCGCGGCGTCGTTCGCCGTGCAGGCCGCAGGCGCCGTGGTGAACTTCTTCATCAACTTCATGCTTGTGAAATACGGCGCGCTCGACCCGATCGGCGCCGACGATGCGCTGGCGTCGGTCGGCGTGGTGCAGCGCATCGGCATGTTCGTCATTCTGCCGCTGATCGGCGTTTCGATCGCCATCCAGCCGCTGCTTGGCTTCAACTACGGCGCGAAGCTGTGGGACCGCGTGAAGACCACGCTCAAGGTGGGCTCGGTGGGCGCCACCGTCATGGGCACGGTCATGTGGGTGGCCATCATGGTTTTCGCCCCGCAGATCGTGGGGTTCTTCGGCATCAAGGAGCAGACGCTCGTCGATTTCACGGCGTTCGCCCTGCGCGTCGATCTGATTTTCCTGCCGCTGATCGGCTTTCAGATCGTGGGCGCGAACTACTTCCAGGCCACCGGCCAGCCGGCGAAAAGCATCATCCTTTCGCTCACGCGTCAGATCCTGTTCTTGCTGCCGCTGCTGTTCGTGCTGCCTGAAACCCTGCCGACGATCGCCCCGATGCTCGATTCGCTCGACGCCGTGTACTTCGCGGTGCCCCTGGCCGACTTCCTGGCCGTGTTCACCGTGCTGATTTTCGTGGGCATGGAGGTGCGTGAACTCAAGCGCCGTTCCGCCGAAGCGAAGGCGGCCGTGGCCGTGAAAGGGGCGAAAGCGCATGCATAGACACGACGCTTCCGACTGCGTGCCGAAGCTCGAGCTGCGCGCGGTGCGGCAGCGCTACCGCGGCTCGCGTGGCGAGACGCTCGCCTTGGACCGCATGGATTTGGCGGTGGCGCCGGGCGAATCGGTGGCCGTTCTGGGGCCTTCGGGTTGCGGGAAGTCGACGAGCCTTCTGGCGGCGTGCGGGCTGCAGCGCCCGACCGAAGGAGAAGTGCTGGTGGACGGCGCGCCGCTTGCCGGCCCGCGTCTCGAAACCGCGCTGATCCTGCAAGATTTCGGCTTGATGCCGTGGAAGACGGTCGAGCAGAACGCAGCGCTCGGCCTGCAGGTGCGCAGGATGCCCAAGAAAGAGCGCATGAGCCGTGCCCATGACGCGCTGCGTCAGGTGGGGCTCGACGAGTTCGCCAAGGCGTATCCCTCCGAGTTGTCGGGCGGCATGCGCCAGCGCCTTGCCATGGCCCGCGCCCTGGCGTGCGATATCGATTTGCTGCTGATGGATGAGCCGCTTTCGGCGCTTGATGCGCTGCTGCGCGAGGAGATGCAGAACATGCTGAAGCGCTGCTGGCGCGAAGAGGGCTACGCCCAGGTGCTCGTGACGCATTCGATCGAGGAGGCCGTCTTTCTGGGGCAGCGCATCGTGGTGATGACGCCGCGCCCGGGCCGCGTGGCCAAGGTGGTCGACAACGCGGAGATGGTCGCCGACGATTGGCGCGATACCCCGCTGTTCTTCGAGCGGTGCCGCCTGCTGCGCGACCTGCTGCGCGCCGAGGCGCAGGCCGGGCCTGCTGAAAAACCCGCCGCGCAGGAAGGAGCGAGCCATGCGTAACGGCCTTGTTCGCAAAATCGCCGGCTACGTGTTCGCCATCGCGATCATCGTGGCGGGCTGGCAGCTCACGGCCCTCGCCGTGGACAACCCCGTGCTGCCCGGCCCCTTCGACGCCATTCCCATGGTGGGAACGTATTTCTCCGACCTGTGGCCCGCGCTGCTCGTGAGCCTGTATCGCGTGGTGGCCGCCATGGCGATCGGTACCGTGCTGGCCATCCCGCTCGGCCTGATGTGCGGGCGTTCCCCGCGTGTCGACGCGGTGTTCGCGCCGGTGCTGTACTTCCTGTATCCGCTGCCGAAGGTGGTCCTGCTGCCCGTGCTGGTGGTGCTCATGGGCCTGGCCGACGCGCCGAAGATCGTCCTGATCGCGCTGACCGCGTTCTTCCAGGTGCTCGTCACCGTGCGCGACGCCGCGCAAAGCGTGCCCGAGGAAAGCGTGATGTCCATGCGCTCGCTCGGCGCCGGGCGCTGGGATATCTATCGCCACGTGATCGTGCCCGCCACGCTGCCCGAGCTGTTCACCGCGCTGCGCATTTCGAGCGGCACGGCGGTGGCGATCCTGTTCTTCGCCGAAAGTCTGGCCGGATCGACCGGCCTGGGCTACTTCATCGTGGACGCGTGGGCGCTGCTCGCGTATCCGAAAATGTTCGCGGGCATCATCGCCATGGCGGTTCTGGGCGTGGTGCTCTACGAGCTGTTCGACGTGGCCGAACGCCGTCTGACGCGCTGGAAGGCGCGCGGCGCGCGCTCCGAACTGTAGAAAGGATGCGGCGGCGCAGGCGCGTTTCCCGCGAAACGGAAAGCCCCTATCCTTCGGGCCGGAAGGATAGGGGCTTTTTCTATGGCTTCGTCCTGAGGATGCGCCCGCGCCGCCCGTGGCGGACGGCGCGGTTATGCGATGCGGGGTTCGCCCGCCATGCGTTCGATGCAGGCGCAGGGTGTGCTTTGCCGGGGTCGTGCGCAGAGCATCGGGCGCGCCACGGCAAAGCGCGCGTCCGGCGCGGCCTTAGTGCTTCTTGCCGCCTTCGCGCAGCTCGCTCATGGGGCGGATCAGGGTGTGCGTGAGGCCGAAGGCGAGTCTGTCGATCGCCATGGCGTAGCGGGCGGGGTTCTCGGGCTTTTCGCCGTCGATCAAGATCTCGAACAGGTCGCCGTCTTTGAAGCCGTAGCCGGTAGGCGTGAAGCCGTTCTTCAGATAGAACGCGCGGCGCGCCTCGCGCTGCTTGGCGTTGTCGGCGTTGCGCTTGCGCGACTCGATGTCGAGCGCCACGGGCATGCCGGGATGGCTCTGCTTGATAAGCTCGAGAACCTGGCTGCCGTAGCCGCGGCCGCGCAGCTCGGGGTCGACGGCCAGGTAGTAGATGTAGACCATGTCGTCGGTGACCACCTGGCACGAGAAGCCGCAGAACGTCCCCTCGTCGCTGTACGATACGATTTCCATGCCGTTCATGCCGGCGCGCAGCCTGAGCGCCCAGAAGGGGATGCGCTGCTCGACGGGGAAGGCCGATTCATAGAGCTTTTTGACGCGGCGCGTCGTGGCTCCGAACAGAGAAACGTGTTTTGCTTCAAGCATGGTTCGTACTCCTTGGATGTCGTTTCGATAAAGGCGGTGCGATTCATCGCGTCGGGACGAAGCGGAGCGTCGTTTCTCCCCGGCGCGATGAATCGAGGGGTATACGGCCGTCGGTCAGGCGCGGCGCGCCTTCTTCGTCGCGGCGATGCGCACGGCGGCCGTGGCGGCGAAGACGAATGCGGCGAGCGAGCAGAGCACCGGCAGCGAGAACGCCGCCTGAAAGCCCGCTTCCTCCACGGCGAGGCCCGCGAAGAAGGCGCCCGCCGAAACGCCGACGCTTGTGGCCGTGTTGAGCCACGAGAACATTTCCGCCTGGCGCTCCTCTGGCGCGAGCGTGCCGCTGATCTGGTAATACAGGTTGTCGCATGGCGCGCCTGCCATGCCGATGGCGAACATGACCAGGCACATCGCGCCGAACCCGTCGGCCATGGGCGTCATCAGCGTCACGGCGAAAAACACCGCGGCGAACACCGGCAGCTGCTTATGCACGGCTAAAGTGCGCGGCGAAGGCTGCAGGCGGTTGAAAAGCACCACGCCCGCTGCCGCGCCGATGGACCAGGCCGAAATGGCCGCCGAACCTAGAATCGCCGCTCCCTGGTCGGAATAGAACAGGGGGATGAGCGCTTCCATCCAGCCTGAATAGCACATCTTGCCCAGGCAGGTCAGCAGCACCAGCGCCACGGCGACCGTCAGCAGGGCGGGGCGGGGCAGCGGCGCGGCCGATTCCTTGCGCGTCAGCGTGCGCTTTCGGTTGCGCAGCGCATGGCTTTTCACCGGTTCGAGCGATGCGAGCGCGAGCGATCCTGCCGTGCACCCTGCGGTGGCGGCGATCAGGCCCCATTCGGGCGCGCCGAACGCGATGAATACGCCTGCCAGAAGCGGACCCATCACGTAGAGCAGGTCGACCACCAGCACCTCGAAGTTGTAGGCGGTCGAAACCAGGCCTATGTCGAGCATCACGGGCCATAGCGACCGGGTGACGCCCGCGATGGGCGGCGTGAGCGCGCCCGCCGCGAACGAGCATGCCGCGACCAGCGCCGGGTGCACGCCCGCTTCGACTGCGCCCACTAGGCAGACGATCGAGACGAGTTCGGCCACGCCGAGCGTGCGCAGCGCGGCGGGCCCGTGCCCCCTATCTACCAGGCGTCCGAACACCGGGCCGAAGCAGGCCATGCCCGCCGTGAAGGCCGCCGTGGCGATGCCCGACACGGCGGCGCCGTAATGCATGCTGACGAAGAGCACCAAGATCAGCGTGACCACGCCCATGGGCAGGCGTGCAAGGGTCATGGAGACGACGATGCCCGGAACATGACGCGTGGAAAGAAAGGCCCGATAGCCCGTTTCGCGCATGGCCGCCCCTCCTGCCTTCGATTCATTCATATCGAAGAGCCATTATAGAAGCGCCGCGAACGCCGCATCATCCCTATCTCTGGGGTATTTCGCGGCTAAATGGGCGATGTCGCCCGTCCGGCACGAGAACCGCTCGGTCCCGGACGCCGAGCAAGAAGCGCGCGGCCTAGTGCATGTGCTCGTGGATGCTGGGAAGCGCCACGATGAACGCCGCGCCGCCTTCGGCGCGATTGAAGGCCTCGATCGTACCGTCGTGCGCGTCCACGACGCTTTTCGCGATGGCCAGGCCCAGGCCCGTGCCGCCGGTGTTGCGTGCGCGGGAGTTGTCGCCGCGATAGAAGCGCGTGAAAAGCATCTTTGGGTCGACGTTGCCGAAGCCGGGACCGTCGTCGAGCACGCTGACGACGGAGCGGTCGGCCAGGCCTTCGAGCTTGACCACGATATGCCCCCCTTCGCCGATGAAACGCGAGGCGTTGGCTACCAGGTTGTAGATGACCTGCTGCAGGCGGTCGGGGATGCCCAGCACGTCGGGGGCTTCGCCCGTGACTTCGAGCGTGCCGCCGCGTTCTTCGATGAGCGGGCCGAGCGCGTCGGCCACGTCTTCGGCGATCGCGTGCAGGTTCACGCGCTGCATCATGACCTGGTCGGTTCCTTCTTCGATGTGCTGCAGGGTCAAAAGCTCGTTGGCCATGCGCGAGAGGCGCTCCGACTCGCTGATGATGGTGTGGCAGAAGCGCTCGCGCAGCTCTTGCGGCATGTCGGGGTCCATGAGCGTTTCGGCGTTGCCGCGGATGGCGGTCAACGGCGTGCGCAGCTCGTGGGCCACGTCGCTGATGAAGCGGGTCTGGCGCTTCTGCTGCACGGCCAGGTCGCTCATCTTGGTCTTGGTCTGCTCGCTTAGGGCGATGAAGTCGTCGGCCAGCAGGTCGGCTTCGTAGAGCTTGCCGTCGGGTTCGATCGTGACGCGCGTGTCGCCTTCGAGCACGGCTTTCGCCTTGCGGTGCAGGCTGGAAAGCGGGTCGGCCATGTAGTGGCCGATCACCAGGCTCAAGACGAAGGTGAACGTGCAGCCCATGAAGACGCACCAGACCAGGAAGGCGGGATGGTCGAATCCCGCGAACGCGATGATGAAAAGCATCGCCAGGGCGGATGCCATGGCGAAGATGGCCGTCAATACTGAGAAGTATGTTTGGAGTCGTTTCAAGGGAGGCGTTCCTCGGTCGTACATTTGGGTCGTGCGGCGCGTCCGGCCCGATGCGTCGGGCCGCGCCGGCCGGCATGGCTTCGTTCGCATGCCGCTATAAAGACGAAGCGCCCATGGCGGGCGCTTCCGTCGAAATTACGCGCGCAGGCGGTAGCCGTAGCCGCGGACCGTCTCGATGATGCCGGGGTCGAAGCCCGCGGCGGATATCTTGTCGCGCAGGCGCTTGATATGGGTGTCGACGGTCTTGGTCTCGGTGATGTATTCCCAGCCCCAGGCCTCGCGCAGCAGGTCTTCGCGCGTGACTACCTTGCCGGCGTCCTTCATAAGGGCGGCAAGCAATTCGAATTCGCGCGGGGTCAGGTCGATTGGGCCGCTTTCGCCTTCGGCGATGTGGCGGTCTTCGTCGAGGGTGATGCCCGCCGCGGTGAGGATGCTCGAATCGGCCGCGGCGTCGATCGAGCCGCGGCGCAGCAGGGCGCGCACGCGCGCGATCAGCTCGCGCACGCCGAAGGGCTTGGCCAAGTAGTCGTCGCCGCCGATTTCCAGGCCGACTACCTTGTCGAGCTCGGTGTCGCGGGCGGACAGGAACAGCACGGGCGCGCTCGTGCGCGCGCGCAAGCGGCGGCACAGCTCGTAGCCGTCCATGCCTGGCAGCATGATGTCGAGCACGAAAAGGTCGTAGTGCTTGCGCGTGGCCGCCTCGAGGCCCGCTTCGCCGTTCGAGGCGACGTCTACCTTGAAGCCTTCTTTCATGAGGCTGTAGGAAACGAAGTCGGTGATGGACTGTTCGTCGTCGACGACCAGGATGGATTCTGCTTCTTCGTTCACGGTCGTTCCTTTCGTCGAATGCCGCCCCGATGCCGTGCCGTGCGCATCGGGCGCCGATGCTTCGCGCATCGATTCGGTGGATTTCATCATATCACGCAGGAGAATAGACGCCGCGCCGTAGCCGAACAGTTGCCTTCGCGTTGCATGGGCGTTGCCGTTTCGCCGCCTGCCGTTCGCCGGCGTTCGGAGTGCCGGTTCTGGAGAGGATGGGGGCGTTCGTCAATGCCCGGCCGTTCCACGCGTCCGGGCGGTTAGAATGGCGGTATTTCAATTCCCATCGAGCAGGAAAGGAAGGGCCCGACGTGTTGACCGACATTGAAATTGCCCAGTCCGTGACCCCCGAGCATATCTCTGCCATCGCCGAGCGTGCCGGAGTTCCCGAGAAGTATCTTGAGCTTTACGGAAGCCATAAGGCGAAAGTCGACTACAACCTGCTGCTCGATGAGCCGCACACGCCCGGCAAGCTGGTTCTGGTGACCGCCATCAACCCCACGCCTGCAGGCGAGGGCAAGACCACCACGACGGTCGGCTTGGCCGACGGCATGCGCAAGATCGGCAAGAACGTGGTCGTGGCGCTGCGCGAGCCTTCGCTCGGCCCGGTGTTCGGCATCAAGGGCGGCGCCGCAGGCGGCGGCTATGCCCAGGTCGTTCCCATGGAAGACATCAACCTGCACTTCACGGGCGACTTCCATGCCATCGGCGCGGCGAACAACCTGCTGGCCGCGATGATCGACAACCATATCCACCAGGGCAACGCGCTCGGCTTCGACGTGCGCCGCATCACCTGGAAGCGCGTGGTCGACATGAACGACCGCCAGCTGCGCAACATCGTGTGCGGCATCGGCGGCAAGGTGTGCGGCGTGCCGCGCGAGGACGGCTTCGACATCACCGTGGCCTCCGAGATCATGGCCATCTTCTGCCTGGCCACCAGCATCACCGACCTCAAAGAGCGCCTGGCCCGCATCGTCGTGGGCTACACGCGCGACGACCAGCCCATCACCGCCGGCCAGCTCAACGCCCAGGGCGCCATGTGCGCGCTGCTCAAGGACGCCCTCAAGCCCAACCTGGTGCAGACCCTCGAAGGCACGCCCGCGTTCGTGCATGGCGGTCCCTTCGCCAACATTGCACACGGTTGCAACTCCATCATGGCCACCAACATGGCCATGGCGCTGGGCGATTACTGCATCACCGAGGCGGGCTTCGGCGCCGACCTGGGCGCCGAGAAGTTCCTCGACATCAAGTGCCGCCTTGCGGGCCTCAAGCCCGACGCGGTGGTCGTGGTTGCCACGGTGCGCGCCCTTAAGAACCACGGCGGCGTTCCCAAGGCCGAGCTCAACGAGGAGAACCTCGAAGCGCTCGAAGCCGGCCTGCCCAATCTGCTGCAGCATGTCGAAAACATCACCAAGGTCTACAAGCTTCCCTGCGTCGTGGCCATCAACGCCTTCCCGACCGACACCGAGGCCGAGCTCGACCTGGTCGAGGCCAAGTGCAAGGAACTCGGCGTGAACGTGGCCCTGTCCGAGGTGTGGGCCAAGGGCGGCGAGGGCGGCAAGGCCCTGGCCGAAGAGGTGGTCCGCCTGTGCGAAGAGCCCAACGAGTTCGAGTTCTGCTATGAGGACGAGGCCGGCCTGGCCGAGAAAATCGAGGCCATCGCCAAGCGCATCTATCATGCCGACGGCGTCGACTTCACGCCCGCCGCGAAGAAGGAGATCAGGCAGCTCGAGGACCTGGGCTTCGGCTCCATGCCCGTCTGCATGGCGAAGACCCAGTACAGCTTCTCCGACGACCAGACCAAGCTGGGCGCTCCGCGCGGCTTCCGCATCACGGTGCGCAACGTCAAGGTTTCCGCAGGCGCCGGCTTCGTGGTGGCGCTCACGGGCAATATCATGACCATGCCCGGTCTGCCTAAGAAGCCTGCGGCCGAAAACATCGACGTCGACGAGACCGGCCGCATCACGGGCCTGTTCTAGGATGGGCCGGCGCCGCATGCGGGGGTCCGCCCTCGCGTCAGGGCGCCGCGCCGCGGGGCCGCTTCGAAGTGCGGCCGCGAAGATCCGTCCGAGCGCTTCGGGCGCCGGTCGTTTCGAACGATCGGGCATGCGGCCTTCGATGGCTCCGGCCGCGGCGCGAAGCGGCATTTCGATCGTGCGCAAGGGGTTCGCTGCGGCGAGCCCCTTGTTTTTTGGAAAAAATCGCCCTCTCAAGTCGAAAAATCGTCGTTTTGGCACGAAAACGCGTGCGCCCCGCCTGTACGGTTTTCGCTGAGCTGGTCAAACGCGAGCGTTGTCGCTTTCAAAGGGCGCATAACGCGCGTTTTCGTCCCGTTTTCGTGCCAATCCTCGAAAAAATCGGCCTGAGACGCATGGATTCGTTGGAAAAGGGGAAGTTCCGATGCAGAAGGAGAGATACATGGTTGATACGACGTTTACCGACGCGCTTGCCAGCAAGGCGCCCACGCCGGGCGGCGGCGGCGCTTCGGCTATGGCGGGCGCGCTCGCGGCGGCCCTCGGTTCTATGGTTGCCCATTTGACCATCGGAAAGAAGAAGTTCCTCGACCGCGACGCCGAGCTGAAAGAGGCCCTGGCCGACTTCGAGGCATGCCGTGCGGAACTGCTGGCGTTGATCGACGCCGACGCCGAGGCGTTCGCGGCTTTGGCCGCCACGTGGAAGATGCCCAGGGAAACCGAAGATGAACAGGCCGTCCGCCACGCTGCGGAGCAGCAGGCGCTTCATGCGGCGTGCGATGTGCCCTTGCGCATCATGCGCGCGTGCGCCCGCGTGGTGGAAATCGATACCTACATGGCGCACAACGGATCGCATCTGGCGCTTTCCGATGCGGGCGCTGCGGCCGTGCTCGCGAAAGCGGCGCTCGAGGCCGCTTCGCTCAACGTGTACATCAACACGAGCCTCATGGACGACGAAGCCGCGGCGTGTGCGCTGGAGGAAGAGTCCGACGCCCTGATCGCCGAGGCGGGCCGCGCGGCAGACGAAGTGGCGGCGTTCGTCCGCTCGCAGATCAGGCGCTAGGTCGCGCGCGGCGCCTCGTCGCGTTCCGGGCGCGTCGGTTCCGTCGGCCCTCTTGACCGGCTCTTTATGCAGAAAAGGCCTGCGACATCGATGTGTCGCAGGCCTTCGTCGTTTCAGAAGCGCGCGTGCGGCGCTCGCTGTGTACGCGCTACTCGGTGAAGTAGCTCACGCCGCCCTCGATGAGGGGCTGGAACGTGTCGCCGGGAACGTTTTTGTACAGGCCGTAGCCGTTGCGCTCGGTGTGGCCCATCTTGCCCAGGACGCGGCCGTCCGGGCTGGTGATGCCTTCGATGGCCATGATGGAACCGTTGGGGTTCACGCTCAGGTCCATGGAGGGCATGCCGGCCTCGTCGACGTACTGCGTGGCGATCTGGCCGTTCTTGGCAAGCTCGGCCGCAAGCTCGGGGCTGGCGACGAAGCGGCCCTCGCCGTGGCTGATGGCCACGGTGTGAACGTCGCCCACTTCGCACTTGCTGAACCAAGGCGAGAGGTTGGACGCCACGCGGGTGCGCACGAGGCGGCTCTGGTGACGGCCGATCTCGTTGAAGGTCAGCGTGGGGCAGTCGGCATCCATCGGGCGAATGTCGCCGTAGGGAACCAGGCCCAGCTTCACGAGCGCCTGGAAGCCGTTGCAGATGCCCAGCATCAGGCCGTCGCGGTTCTGCAGCAGGTCGCGTACGGCCTCGGTGACCTCGGGGGCGCGGAAGAACGCGGTGATGAACTTCGCGGAGCCGTCGGGCTCGTCGCCGCCGGAGAAGCCGCCGGGCAGCATGACGATCTGGCTGTTGCGAATGGCCTCGACCAGGGCCTTGGTGCTTTCGGCGACCGCGGCGGGGGTGAGGTTGTTGATCACGAGCGTCTGGGCCACGGCGCCGGCGCGCTCGAAGGCGTGCGCGGTGTCGAACTCGCAGTTCGTGCCGGGGAACACCGGAATGATCACGCGCGGCTTGGCGATGGCGCCGCAGTAGGTCAGGGGCAGGGCGTCGGCGTAGCTGACGGCCTCGACCTTCGGCGCGGCTGCGCGCTCGGCCTCGGTGCTGCGGTACGGGAACACGCCCTCGATGCCGCTCTCCCAGGCTTCCTGGAGCTCGGCCATGTCGAGGGTCTCGCCTGCGGCGACGAACGCGTATTCCTCGGTGGTGCGGCCGATTTCCATGACGGAAAGCAGCTCGCCGTCTTCGGGAAGCTCGGCGTCGTCGGCAAGCTCGACGACGAAGGCGCCGTAGTTCAGCTCGAATAGCGAATCGGCCGCGAGGTTCTCGTCGAGCTCGATGCCGATGCCGTTGCCGACGCACATCTTGAACAGCGCCTCGGCAAGGCCGCCGAAGCCGGGCGTGGAAATGGCGAGCGCCTTGCCCTCGTCGACGAGGCCTTCGACCACATCGACGGCGTCGAGGAAGCCCTCGGCCTCAGGCATGGCGGTGCCCTGCTTGTAAGCGGGCTCGATCAGCACGACGCGGCTGCCCGCCTTCTTGAACTCGGGCGAGGTGACGCGGTCGACCTGGCCCACGGCGGTCGCGAAGCTGACCAGCGTGGGAGGAACGTCGAGGCTCTCGAAGCTGCCGGACATGGAGTCCTTGCCGCCGATGGCGCCCACGCCCAGTTCGACCTGGGCCTTCAGCGCGCCCAGAACAGCCGCTGCGGGCTTGCCCCAGCGCTGCGCCTCGTCGCGCAGGCGCTCGAAGTATTCCTGGAAGGTGAGGTAGGCGTTCTCACGCTCGAAGCCGGCGGCCACGAGCTTCGCCACGCTTTCGACGACGGCCACATAGGCGCCCTCGAACTGGTTGGCGGAGGACAGGTAGGGGTTGAAGCCCCAGGCCATGCCCGAGCACGTGGTGGTCTCGCCGTCGACGGGAAGCTTGGCCGCCATGGCCATGGCGGGGGTGAGCTGGTTCTTGCCGCCGAAGGGCATGAGCACGGTGGCCGCGCCGATGGTGGAGTCGAAGCGCTCGGAAAGGCCCTTGTTGGAGCACACGTTCAGGTCGCCCACCAGGCCGCGCATGCGCTCGGCCAGGGTGTCGCCCTTCCATTCGGGCACGTAGCTGCCGCCCTTTTCGATGTGGACGTCCTGGTGCTTGGGCGCGCCGTTGGATGCCAGGAAGTCGCGGCTGATGTCCACGATGTCGTCGCCGTTCCAGTTCATGCGAACGCGCGCCTCTTCGGTGACCTCGGCGATCGGGGTGGCCTCGAGGTTTTCCTCATGGGCCAGCTCGATGAACTTCTCGACGTCTTCGGCCGCCAGCGCCACAGCCATGCGCTCCTGGCTCTCGGAGATGGCCAGCTCGGTGCCGTCCAGGCCGTCGTACTTCTTGGGGATGCGGTTGAGGTCGATGGACAGGCCGTCGGCCAGCTCGCCCACGGCGACGGACACGCCGCCCGCGCCGAAGTCGTTGCAGCGCTTGATCATTTCGCAAGCGTCCTTGCGGCGGAACAGGCGCTGGATCTTACGCTCGACGGGAGCGTTGCCCTTCTGCACCTCGGCGCCGCAGGTCTCGATGCTGTCCAGGTTGTGGGCCTTGGAAGAGCCCGTCGCGCCGCCGATGCCGTCGCGGCCGGTGCGGCCGCCCAGCAGGACCACCACGTCGCCCGGAGCGGGAGTCTCGCGGCGCACGTGGTCGGCCGGGGTGGCGCCCACCACAGCGCCGATTTCCATGCGCTTGGCGGCGTAGCCCGGATGATACAGCTCGTTGACCTGGCCCGTTGCAAGGCCGATCTGATTGCCGTAGGAGGAATAGCCCGCAGCGGCGGTGGTGACCAGCTTGCGCTGCGGAAGCTTGCCTTCGAGGGTCTCGGACACGGGGGCCGTGGGGTCGGCCGCGCCGGTCAGGCGCATGGCCTGATAGACGTAGCTGCGGCCCGACAAGGGGTCGCGGATCGCGCCGCCCACGCAGGTGGCCGCGCCGCCGAAGGGCTCGATCTCGGTGGGGTGGTTGTGCGTTTCGTTCTTGAACAGATAGAGCCAGTCCTGCTCCTCGCCGTTCACGTCGCACTTGATCTTGACGGTGCAGGCGTTGATTTCCTCGGACTCGTCGAGGTTTTTCAGGATGCCCTTGGCCTTAAGCCACTTCGCGCCGATGGTGCCCATGTCCATGAGGCAGACGGGCTTCTCATCGCGGCCGAGCTCGTGGCGCATGGCCAGGTACTGCTCGAAGGCGGCCTTCACGGCCTCGTCGTCGATCTGCACGTTCTCGAGCACGGTGCCGAACGTGGTGTGGCGGCAGTGGTCGGACCAGTACGTGTCGATCATCTTGATTTCGGTGATGGTGGGGTCGCGCTGCTCGTCTTCGGCGAAGTACTTCTGGCAGAAGGCGATGTCGGCCTCGTCCATGGCCAGGCCGCGCTCGGCGATGAAGGCGGCAAGGCCGGCCTCGTCGAGCGCGCGGAAGCCGTCGATGACCTCGACGGCGCCGGGGGTGGGCTGGGCCATCTTCAGCGTGTCGCGCGCCTCGAGCGACGCCTCGCGCGCCTCGATGGGGTTGATGACGTAGTGCTTGATGGCGTCCACGTCGGCCTGGGACAGCTCGCCTTCCAGCATGTACACCTTGGCACTGGCCACCTCGGGGCGCTCGCCCTGGCTGATCAGCTGGATGCACTCGCTGGCCGATGCCGCGCGCTGGTCGAACTGGCCGGGCAGAGGCTCCACGGCAAAGACCACGGCGCCGTCCTCGACGGGCAGCTCGGCGAAAGCGTCGTCAGATTGGGGCTCGCTGAACACGGTGGGCACGCACTGCTGGAACAGCTCGTCGCTGGCGCCCTCCACGTCGTAGCGGTTGATGAGACGGATGCCCTTCAGGCCGTCGATGCCGAGGGTGCCGCGCAGCTCGTGCAAAAGCTGCTGCGCCTCGACGTCGAAGCCGGGCTTCTTCTCAACATAGATGCGAGAAACCATGGGTTTCCTACCTTCCCGGGAGTCTTGGTAGAAGTCGGTCGGTTGCGTCGTCCCGCGCGCCTGCGATCGGCCGATCGAGCCGCCGCGGGGTGAAAACGCGTATCAAACCTATCATAAAGCCTATGCCTGCGCATCGTGCGCATTTCTTGCATACAACGGGGAATCTATAGGAGCTGCTTTATTTCCAAAGCTGTCTTTCGTCTATTTTTATGCTCTTTAGCTTCGCTTCGATTTCAGGCAAGGAATGGACCTCGAGCTTGGTATGGATGCTGCGGATGTGTGCTCTTACGGTGTGGACCGATATGACGAGCTCTTCCGCGATGGCGGAGGGAGTTTTTCCTTGAGATAAGGCAAGTAAGATTCCGCTTTCTCGCGGAGTGAGCCCGTACTGCTCGGATGCGGTCTCGCATCGCTGGCGAAGCGATTTGTCGTAGAGGTATTTAGGGTCCAGTTTTTTGCGGAGACCCCATACCTTGTCGATGTCTTGGTCGGAGCCGACCCAGAACGTGGCTACGGCAAGAAGCCCTACGACAAGAACGGCCATGTTGAGATGCATGGCGCCAACGAGAAGGCGGCCTCCTTCAAGTCCTGTTATGGAGAAGAGACCCCCGAGGAATGCTCCGATGTTTTTCAGGAGAATTCCCTTGGCAACGATTGCAAAGGGCCGGGCCGAACTGATGCGCATGAGGATGAGACATGCGTGGACGAATACCATATCGTAAAGCAGCTCGGCTGAAGATATGGCCGTTGAAGCCGCGTTGCTGCTCAATGATGCGGGAACGAGCAGAAATCCTATTATCGTCAAAGGAAAGACAACGGCTCGAATTGTCTCCCATACCTTCCAGCGTCGTCCTTTTTTCATGAATAGATGCGAGAAGGCGACGCATATGGTCACCGATGCGAAAAGCGCAAAGGCGAAATCGGCGGTCGACCAGCTTTCGACGACGCCGCCGATCATATGGAGCATGCCGAATACGAATCCGTAAAGGACGAGATGCGATGCAAGGGGAAGCGGGAATTTCGCATGCAGGCGCCTCTCGGGCGCCGGGTTCTTTCTCATTTCTGCGTTCGATAGGGCTGATCTTTCGATGATTGTGAAGCTTGCGACCAGCGGAATGCAAAGGATGCAGCCCCGAATGGCGAGGGCGAGCATCGACGTGGTGTGGGCGGGGACGCTCTTTTCGACGAATACGGCAAGCGAGGCGACGAGAACGCAGCATACGATGGCGCTTGCCCCGAACTCGTATCCGAAGGGTTCGATCTTCCTTAAAAAGAGGCACGCTAGGATGGATGTGCAGAACGAGGTTGAGAACTGCACGGCAAACGCAATGGTCCAGCGGGCGTCGAACAGGCAAATCCCCAGCCATGAAACCACATGCGCGACGAGCTGGAGGAGGAAGATCGCACGGATGCTTCTGGTGGTGAAAAGCGAGCCGCTACGATTCATAGAGGCTATGGCGGCAAGTGCTCCTATGACAAATCCTGCGGGGCGAGCAAGGCAGACGAGTTGCGAATAGAGAAGGCCGTCTGCTTTCGAGGAGTACGAATCGAGGGCGACGAGCCACGGATAGGTATCGTGGATCGAGCCGAACCACACGACGTACAAACACATCGCGACGAGGAGAGGCATCGCGTGGGCCGGTAGGGATTTCAGGAAAGAGAAGTCTTTGCTCAACGCGGGCTCCTTCGACGTCAGGCGGGTTTATCGATGATATGCCGCCCTATGGATAATCGCCTAGTCAATCTTTGGGTAAATTGGCTTTCACTAGGGATTTCGTTCGATTTTTTAAACGAAGGAAACCTGCACGTATACCCAATGCATGACGATTCGGAAACGGGTGATTTCGCTAAACTCGAATTATCGGGCTCGATCGGGGAAAAGGAAACGAGCCTCTGGAAAAGGAAAGGAGGGGAAGGGTATGAGCGATAAGGGCGGCAAAACCGCAAGCCACAAGTCACGCACCTTGCGTCTTGTAATCGTTGTTTCGTGTGTCATGGCGATTGCTTTCGCGCTGTGCCTGGCCGCATGTGCCCCACAGGAAAACGAGGTCGTTCAAAAGGACGGCAAGCAGGAGGTGACGCAGCAGGACGGCAGCGAGTTCTCTGCGGTGAACGCGAAGGACTTCACGGTCAATGATGCGGGCGTCTTTACCGACACGTGGTATAACCGTGAGATTCTCAACGCAGGAAACCGCGGATGCGGTTCGTGCCATGAGAGCATGTACCAGACCATTCATAATTTGACCGCGGGCGATTACGTGCATGTCGTCGGGCAGCCTGGCTACGGCAAGGATTACACGTATCGCGACTGCACCGTTTGCCACTTCGGCTTCGACATGATGGCGACGGGCCCCAATCTCAAGGACTCGCTCCACTCGATACATATGTCTTCCCAGGAATTCAAAGACAACGGCAACTGCATGAGCTGCCATGCTCACAACCTTGCTGGTGATATGGTTCTTTGGGACGATTACAAGTATCAGGCTGAGATTAGCGGCTATGCCGATATCCGCAAGGAGATTTCCATGAAGATGGATAGCATCGGCATCGGCAACAGCAACCTTGCCGACGTCGTCTGGGACGATTCGTTCGTTCTCCAGGACATTGCTTTCGATCAGCCCATTTCGACGTTCGAAGACGGAACCCCGTATTTCTTCCATGCCGTGAATCTGGGCTTGCCCGAATACACTGAAGAGGAAATCGCCAACTGGACCGTCGAGGTTTCGGGCGTCAAGGGCAAAAATGTCTGGACGCTTGACGAAATCAAAGCCTTGCCTACCACCGAGAAGTTGCTCACGCAGAATTGCGACGGCAACATCAACAACGGCCCGTTGATTTCCACATGGGTTGCCAAGGGCGTTTCCTTCAAGGACTTCATCGACGCATGTGGCGGGCTTGAAGACGGCATGAAGGCTGTTCAGGCGGATACGTACGACGGCTGGAATTGCTTCGGCTTCAGTTTTGATGTCGAAACCATGCTCGAAGACGAGGCGATTCTCGCATATGAGTACAACGATGAGCAGCTCACCGAGGCTCAGGGCTATCCGCTCGTTCTTCTGCATCCCGGCGTCGGCGGCGCATACATGCCCAAGTACGTCACCGGCTTGCACTTCAATGACAGCGCCGAGGGTTTTGCCGACAACTGGCTTCCTGGCGCGACTAATTCTGCCGATAAGACCGCCGGTTGGATGTATCTAGAAGACGGCGCAGAGTTCAAGGTCGGAGAGACGGTCGATCTGAAGGGCTATGTGTACGAGCACATGGCAAAGGGACACAAGGTTTCCCAGGTCGCCTTCAGCGCGGACTACGGTCACACCTGGAACACCATCGATGTTCCTGCCGACCACGACCCTGCTGTTTGGCTGACGTTCGAAGGAACATGGACTCCCGAGAAAGCAGGCACGTACGTGCTCAAGGTGAAGGCGATCGACAACCTCGATCCCGCGCTTGAAACCACCGATGCTGCTGGGTTCCCGGATGAATGCGCGAACGTCATCGTCAAGGTGACCGAATAGAGGTGAAATCATGAGCGTTGTTAAAATGACGGGTTCCGTCATCGGGTCGGCTATCTTGTTGGGCGGTATCGCTGTGGCGCCCGCACTTGCCGAGTCGCCGGTCGACGTCGAACCTACGGCGGATTGCTCCATGTGGGAGGAATCCAGCAAGCAATCCGAATCTGCCGCGGCGATCGTGCAGGGAGAATTTTCGTACACTCAGGATGCCATTACGGCAAATGAGGCCATCAGGGGTGTATTCGCCAAGGCATCTTCGGCCGTGTGCGCATCGCTTCCTGCGTATGACCTGTCGCATATGGGCTTGAAGACGATCGTGAAAAACGGTTCGGCTGAGATGATCGCCTGTATAGAAGACATGCTTGACGGCAAGCCTTCGACCAAGATCGTTGGATGCGCCTGTTCGTCCAACATTGCTGGAGGTGGGGCGGTTGCCAATGCTGAGGTCTCCGGAATGAGCATTAAGTCCATGGCCGTCATGATGGGTGTCGAATAGGCGAACACCTTGTTTGAATCCAGGATGCAGCAGTCTGGATTTACGAAGGAGCGATGATGGCTGAAGGGAAAACGAACACATCGGTCGATGCTTCTTGCGACTATGTTGAAGGCGGAAAGAGGCCTGTTTCTAGGAAGATGGGTGTTGCGATCATCGTCGCGGTCGTTGTTGCGATTGCAGCGGGGTCGGGTCTTTGGGCTTGGCATGAACAGCCGAATTTCTGCGCGGCAATATGCCATGTTCCCATGGATGGATATCTGGCGACATACGAGCAAGAGCCCGGCGTTGGAGGTGTCGACAAGTATGGCGAGACGGTTGAAAACACGTCATCGATGCTTGCGGTATCGCATAGGCAGGCCAGTGGCACCACGTGTCTTGAATGTCACGTGCCTACGCTGACCGAGCAGATCGCCGAAGGCGTCGGCTGGATTGCAGGCAATTACAAATTCCCGCTCGACGAGACCTCTCTGGAAGACCTTGTCGAGGCGAGGGGAGGGCCTTCCGATTCATTCTGTATGAATGAGGATTGCCATGGATATGGCCGCGAAGGCCTTGTTTCAAAGACCGACGAATACGAAATCAATCCCCATGATTCGACGCAGCACGGAGAACTGCAATGTAGTGAATGCCATAAGGCCCATAGGGCTTCGGTTATGTTTTGCGCGAAATGCCACGATAACGCCGTTGTGCCCGAAGGCTGGGTTGTCGACTAAATTGTGGCGTCGAAAACCGATGCGACCCGGGGAATATCCCGGGTCTCTCACAAGGCCGTGGCCCGGCTTCGGGTCGCGGCCTTTTATGCAGGGGGCCTTGATGAGGAGGATTCGGATGAAGAAAAACGTTGTCTTGTTCACCTGTGCGGACGGGCGAGAAGAGAGGTTCTCTCTCAAGATGCTGATCGAGCGCGGGGCCATTGTCGTCAACAAGGTCAACGGGGAAGACGTTGCGGGCGTGATGGGCGGCGCGAACCAGCTCTGGATTCCAGGTCTGCCAGCAAAGTACTTTTTGAGGGATATTGTGCGAATCGAGTTCTTGTCAGAGCAGGAAGAGCCGGTTTTGCCCGATTTCGTCGATGATGGTCGTGATTACCAGAACAGGCCCAACGTTTCGGCGGTATGCGATTGCGAGGGGTGCGTGGGGCTTCCGTCGAGAATAGAGGGATGGGCGGATGATTTCGACAGAGCGATCTCGGGCATTGAGTTTTCCGTCGACGGCGGCGTATCGTGGAGCTTTTACGAAACTCCCCAGTCGGTACCGGGTAAAATCACCACGTGGTCGTTTTCGTGGACGCCTTTGGAGCCCGGTGATGTTGCAATGATGGTGAGGGCCGTCAATGAGGACGGAGTGCATTCGCCCGTGGCGGCGATCTGCAAAACGTATATTTCTGGTTAAGACGAGCGGCTTTTGCCGATGCGTACCGTCGTGGTCTTCTATTTCGTTCGCTATTATGGATTGCGAAGTTGGGAAAGCGAAGAGGAGGATATATGGCCGATCGCGAAGAGCGCAAGATCGAGGCTTCCAAGCACAGCGCGTTGATGAAGGGCGCTTTGGGCGAGGAGACGCAGGCGTCCGTCGAGGCGACCGTCATCTACGAAGAGGGCCAGGGCCGCGAGCTGCCGGTGCCCGAGCCGTCGTTCGACGCCACTGAGACCATCGTGACCGGCGCGTTCGAGCCCATGGCCATGTACCGCCATGCGTCCGGCAAGACCGTCGTGGTGGATCCGGCGTCGTTCGCCCGTCCGGGCGGCGCTTACGAAGACGGCGCGTTCGGCCCCGAGCAGATCCTGTGCTCGGAAAGCAATCTCTATCAGATTCTGTGCGGCATCGAGGACGTCTATCACGGCCGGAACCGCGATTATCGCCGCGGCGGCCTGTTCACCGACCGCGTGGCATACATGCCGGGCGTGGTGTTTCCGCACGACGGCTCCATGCGCACGGCCGACGTGATGGCGGTGGCCGAGCCCATGCGTGTCAAAGCGCTCGAGAACCACCGCAGCGAGCGCGAATGCGACGCGGCGCTTGTCGGCCGCATCGAGGCGATTATGCGCATCGCCGCCGCCAACGAGTGCGAGACGCTTGTGTGCAACGCCTTCGCCTGCGGACGTCTCGGTTACGATCCGTCGCAGGTCATCGGTCTGTTCAAGGCATGGATCGAAGCGCATCCAGGCGTGATCGGCCGCGTGGTGTTCGCCGTGCCGCGCACGCATCTCGATGCCTTCGACGCCGCATTCGCCGCTCCCGCAGTCGAGGAGGCGCCTGCGGTGGAGGAGAAGCCCGAAGAAGACGAGTTCGATCTTGCGAGCATCGAGCTTCCCGATGGCGTGACGCTGCGCGCGTAGGCGTTTCGCGGCGCGATCGAATCCCATGGCCTGAGCGGGCGGCCGAGGCGGAGGTTCTCCGTTTCGGCCGCCCGTTTTTTCGTGCACAGGCAGCACGCGTGGCTTAGAGGACAAAAATGCGTCCGGGGCGCTTATTCAGTCGAATACGGATGCGCGGCACGCGTGAAAAAACGAAGCCCGCTCCATGACGGAACGGGCTTCGCTGTTTTCGAGATGCGGTTTCGCTTAGGCGAAGAACAGCTCGGAGAGCGTCATCGGGTCGATGTACTCGCCGTCTTTGTAGACGCGCATGTTGCCGGAGGCGATCTCGTCGATCAGGATGACGTCGCCGTTGGCGTCGTAGCCGAACTCGAACTTGATGTCGTAGAGCACGAGGCCCTTCTCCTTCAGGTCGTCGGCGACGATCTGGGTGATCTTCTGGGTCATGTCCTTGAGCTGGTCGTACTGCTCGGCGGTCATGACGCCCAGGACCACCAGGCCGTCCTTGGTGACCAGCGGGTCGCCCAGCTCGTCGTTCTTGAAGGTGGTCTCGACGTAGGCGGGCAGGTCGGCGCCTTCTTCGACGTACTGCTTATAGCGGCGGTAGAACGAGCCCACGGCCTTGTGGCGGCAGATGACCTCGAGGCCCTCGCCGAACACCTTGGCAGGCAGAACCTCCATGGTGGTGTTCTCGAGGTCGGCGTTCACGTAGTGGGTCTTGATGCCGGCGGCGTTGATCTTCTCGAAGAAGTAGATGGACATGCGCAGGTTCACGTCGCCCACGCCCTCGATGGTCAGACCGACGGAATTCTCGCCCGGATCGAAAACACCGTCTTTGCCCGTGCAGTCATCCTTGAACTTCAGCAGATAGTTGCCGTTTTCGAGGGCGAAGACGTCCTTGGTCTTGCCGGAGTACACGAGTTCGTTAGCCATGAGGGTCCTTCCTATGCTATTGGCTTTGTCGGTACGTACTTTCGGGTACGTATTTCATACAGGTGCAGTGTAGCGTCATGACGTGCTCGGCGATGATTTATTTTCATCATGCACACTCGATTAACGCTTATTTAACATACGTTATCGGTCGGCATCTTCGTCGCGAGACGTCCGGAGTCGCGGGACGAGGGCTTAGAATCGGGCGATTCGATGCTTCTCGATATAGGCGGGCACGTCGGCTTCGGCGATGTCCAGCGCGGCGGAAAGCTCGCTTGCGGCCTGGTGCTCGGCCTGGTCGAGCAGGCGGGTGTACATCGAAGAAGGAAGGTGCTTGCGGCTTTCCTGCTCGGTGATGCGCGCTTTCATGGTTTTGACCACGCACACGGCGGTGGCGCAGTCGCAGCGGCGCAGCAGCTTTTTGAAATGGTCTTCCACCGTGCGCGAATTGCTGTCGGCGAAGTCGTCCGTCTCGATGTCGTCGTAGTGTTCGACCAGCTCGATCGCTTCGGAGCGGTTCATGATGGGGCGCATCAGCTCTTCGTGGTCGGCCGGCACATAGACCGTGCCTCCGCGGTCGCGCGTCGGCAGCAGCACGTAGTACGTGCGCTCGACGCCGCCCATCGACATGCGGGCATCGGTTTCCGATACGGTGCATACGCCGTAATTTGCATACACCACTTTATCGTCCCTGTAGAACATGGGTCGCTCCTTACGCGAAGTAAAAAATATATTTGAACTGGGTTTTAGAACTGTTGACCAGCATACCACGCAAAGAGTGCCATTTCACGGAATATCGATAAAACACGCCGTTCACCTGCGATGATAATAGTATCACCGTCAGGCTTCCTTCGAATCCCATGATTTTTCAAAAGTGAATCAAATTGAAAATATATGCAATAAAGTTATATTTTTAGCCCCAAAAGACCCATTCGGCGACGAAATGGGCTCAGCACGGCTTCCGATTGCCAAGAACAAGGCGAAGACCAGGTATTATGCATATCGCTTCCGTATGTATTCGCGGGCGCGGGGCGCTTGCGCCGCCCGTCATGCCGCTTCGACGCAGAAAAGCCGCCGAGGCGGCGGGCGGCTCGGCGGCTTTCAAGAGGTCGCGATCGTGCGACAGGTGCGCTCGATAAGGCTGTTAGCGTTCGATCATGACGGGGCATTCGGCGTTGCGCAGAACCGCGTAGCTGACCGAGCCCAGCATGCCGGCCACGGCGTTCAGGCCGCGCGAACCCATGACGATCAAGTCGACGCGATGGCTGTGCGCGTATTCGAGGATCGCCTTGCTGGGCTTGCCCTGGCCGATGGCGAAATCGAGGGAGTCTCCTGCCATCTGGACGAATTCGCCCAGCTCGCTTTCCAGCTGCTCGCGGTGGAACTGCAGATAGCGCTCCTGCATCTCGGCGGCTTCGGCGGCGCTGAGCGGCCTCGACCCGCTGATGTGCTCGGCGATCTTGAAGTCCTGCGTTTCGAACTGGGGGACGGGCGCGGCGAAGAAGGCGGTCGTCTTGCCGCCGATGCCCAGGTCGACGTATTCGAGCGCCGTCGACAAAGCCTTCTTGGAGGAATCCGATCCGTCGTAAGGAACCAGGATGTTCTCGTATTTCATGAAAGCTCCCTTCTTTTCGGAGATGCGCTTTTCGCGGAAAATGTAACACGACGAAACGCCGTATTCCACCCGTTTGCCAGGCGGGTTTCCTTATTTTCGGCGGCTCGCGTTCTCAAGGCCGCCGTGCGCCTGGAAATGCCGCTTCGTTCGTGCGTGCCGTCGCGTTTCCAGGCTCTGTGGGCCCTTAGATGGCGGCGGCGATCAGGTCGCCCATTTCGGAGCAGGAAAGCGCCCTTTCGCCGGTTTTCGCGATGTCGCCCGTGCGATGCCCCGCCTCGAGCACGCTGTTCACTGCGGCTTCGACGGCATCGGCCTCGGAGGCCAGATCGAAGCTGTAGCGCAGCATCATGGCTACGGAAAGGACGGTGGCGATGGGGTTCGCGATGTTTTTGCCTGCGATGTCGGGCGCGCTGCCGTGGATGGGCTCGTACATGCCCAGGTTCGTCTCGCCGATCGAGGCGGAGGGCAGCATGCCGATCGAGCCCGTGATGCAGCTCGCCTCGTCGGAGAGGATGTCGCCGAACAGGTTGCCCGTGAGCATCACGTCGAACTGCCCGGGGTTGGTGACCAGCTGCATGGCGGCGTTGTCTACATACATATAGTCGACGGCCACATCGGGGTAGTCGGCCGCCACGCGTTCGACGGTTTCGCGCCACACGCGGCTGGTTTCAAGCACGTTTGCTTTATCGACGCTGGTCACGTGGTTGCGGCGCTGGCGGGCCATCTGGAAGGCGCGATGCGCGATGCGCTCCACCTCGGCGATGGAGTAGTTCATGTCGTCGTGCCCCGTGCCGTCTTCGTCGCGATGCTTCGCGCCGAAATACACGTCGCCCGTCAGCTCGCGGCACACCATGAGGTCGAGCCCGTCGGCGATGCGCTCAGGCTTGAGCGGGCAGGCGTCGGCCAAGGGCGCATAGAGCTTCGCCGGCCGCAGATTGACGAACAGGCCTAGCGCCTTGCGAATGCCGAGCAGGCCTTTTTCGGGGCGCTTCTCGGAGGGCAGGCCGTCCCATTTCGGCCCGCCTACGGCGCCCAGGATCACGCTGTCGGAGGCCAGGCAGGCGTCGATCGTTTCTTGCGGCAGCGGAGTGCCGGCCGCATCGATCGCCGCGCCGCCGATGAGCACCTCGTCGTACACGAACTCATGGCCGAATTTCTCGCCCACCTTATCGAGGCATTTCAGCGCCTCGTCGACGATTTCCGGTCCTATTCCGTCGCCTTTCATCACGGCGATGTCGAATTTCATAGCTGTCTCCTTCTGTCGATCCGCCGCCGAAGAGCGAGCGGTTCAAGCGTCGTATTTCGTGTTCGGCGAATGGGGATGGGAGGGGAAAATTCCCAGGGGGCCGGCGGCGTGCCGCGCGCAGTTCCGCACGAGCCGAAAGCCACATTATGCGGCTTTCGAGCGAGCCCGGGACTGTTTGAGCACGGCATGCCCCCGGCCCCGCCGCCGCCCAGCTAAACCCCGCGAGCCTTAAGGCTGTTCAACAACCCTTCGTTGTCGATGATTCCTTGGATGAACTCGGGGAAGGGCAGGGCCTGGAAGGTTTCGCCCGTTGTGATGTCTCGGATTTCGCCAGTGCCGAAATCGACGGCCACTTCATCGCCCGCCTCGATCGCCGCGGCGGCTTCGGCGCATTCCAAGATGGGCAGGCCGATATTGATGGCGTTGCGGTAGAAGATGCGCGCGAAGCTGGCGGCGATCACGCAGGCCACGCCGTTGTCTTTGATGACGCGCGGGGCGTGCTCGCGCGACGATCCGCAGCCGAAGTTCTTTTCGGCCACCATGATGTCGCCCGGCTTCACGTTCTTCACGAAGTCGGCGTCGATGTCTTCCATGGCATGGCTCGCCAGCTCCTGCGGGTCGGCGATGTTGAGGTAGCGGGCGGGAATGATGACGTCGGTATCGACGTTGTCGCCGTATTTGAATGCGGCGCCTTGGGCGTGCATGTTCATGAGAGGGTCCTTTCCGACGGTGCGAAAGCGTCGAGGGCGCGCCGCCGCGTCGCATCGCGGCGGCGCGCCGGTATCGGCGATGTTACAGGGAGGCGGGGTCGCAGATGACGCCCGTCACGGCGCTTGCCGCGGCCACGGCGGGGCTGGCCAGGTATACCTCGGAGTCCACATGGCCCATGCGGCCGACGAAGTTGCGGTTCGTCGTGGCGATCGCGCGCTCGCCTGCGGCCAGGATGCCCATGTGGCCGCCCAGGCAGGGGCCGCAGGTCGGGGTGGACATGATGGCGCCCGCTTCGATGAAGATTTCGGCCAGGCCTTCGCGGATGCACTGTAGATAGACTTCCTGCGTGGCGGGGATCACGATCGTGCGCACGCCGTCGGCCACGTGGCGGCCGCGCATGATTTCGGCCGCGGCGCGCATGTCTTCGATGCGGCCGTTCGTGCAGCTGCCGATCACGCTCTGCTGCACGGGAATGCCCGCCAGCTCGCCGACCGGTTTGGTGTTCTCGGGCAGATGGGGCGCGGCCACCGTGGGCTGGATCGCGCTCAGGTCGATGGCGATCACGCGCTCGTAGGCCGCGTCTTCGTCGGCGGCGAATTCGACGGGTTCGTGGCGCGCGCGGTCTTTCATGTAGGCGCGCGTGGCGTCGTCGACGGGGAAGATGCCGTTTTTGGCGCCCGCTTCGATGGCCATGTTGCAGATGGCGAAGCGGTCGTCCATCGACAGGCTCGCCACGCCGTCGCCTGCGAATTCCATGCTCTGATACAGCGCGCCGTCCACGCCGATCATACCGATGATGTGCAAGATCACGTCTTTGCCCGAAACCCACGGGGCCAAAGATCCGGTCAGGTCGAACTTGATGGCCGAAGGAACGCGGAACCACGCCTTGCCCGTGGCCATGCCCGCCGCCACGTCGGTCGAGCCCACGCCGGTGGAAAACGCGCTCAGCGCGCCGTAGGTGCAGGTGTGGCTGTCGGCGCCGATCACCAGATCGCCCGCGGCCACGATGCCTTGCTCGGGCAGCAGCGCGTGCTCGATGCCCATGTTGCCCACGTCGAAGAAGTTCGTCAGGTCGTGCTTCTTCGCGAACTCGCGGCATTCTTTGCACTGCTCGGCGCTCTTGATGTCTTTGTTCGGGGTGAAGTGGTCCATCACCAGGGCCACTTTCTCGCGGTCGAATACTTTGTCCATGCCGGCTTTGGCAAGCTCGCGGATCGCCACCGGGCCGGTGATGTCGTTTGCCAAGGCCAGGTCGATGTCGGCCTCGATCAGCTGGCCCGGCACGACGGAATCGAGACCGGCGTGCGCTGCCAGGATTTTCTGGGTCATGGTCATGCCCATGGTGAACCTGCCGTTCTGTCGAGGGCGAAGCGGTCTGCATTCGGGCGCAGCCGCGCCCTGCGCGCCGCTGTTGCGCCCGGTCGCGCTCGGGGCGTCTGCGCGCCTGCGCTTTCGCCGTCCGAACGCGCTTCGATGCGCCCGCTTCGCCCGTTCCTGCTTTTCGCGATTACGCCTGTGCCCTGTTGACGGCCGAAATCAGGCCCAGGATCGAGGCGGTGATGATGTCGTGGTGCTCGCCTGCGCCCCAGACGATGCCGCCGTCGGCGCCGTCGATGCCCACATAGGCTGCGGCGCGGCTGTCGGATCCGCGCTCGAGCGCGTGCTCGCTGTAGGTGGCTATGCGCGCTTTCACGCCCAGCTTGGCCAGCGCGTCGCATACCGCATCGAGGCGACCGTTGCCGTTGCCCGCCGCGTCTTGCTCCACGCCGTCGAGCTTCACGGTCAGAAACGCCTTGAACGACGCGTTGTCGGATGCGGGCGCGAAGTGGAAATCGAGCAGCTGCAGGCGTCCGTCATGGTTGACGAACGTGTCGTGGAACACCGCGTTGACCTCTTCGGGAGCGAGTTCTTTATGCGCGTGGTCGGAGACGTCCTTCGACGCGTAACTGAGCTCTTCGCGCATCTTGGGGGGCAGCACGTAGCCGTAATTCTTCTCCAGGATGTAGCCGATGCCGCCCTTGCCGCTTTGGCTGTTGATGCGGATGACGTCGGTTTCGTAGCGGCGTCCCACGTCGGCCGGGTCGATGGGCAGATACGGGCAGGTCCAATGCTCGGGGTCGTGCTCGTCGCGCCAGGCCAGGCCCTTGGCGATGGCGTCTTGGTGGCTGCCCGAGAAGGCCGCGAACACCAGCTGGCCGGCGTAGGGGGAGCGCGGGTTCACTTCCATGCGCGTTACGCGCTCGTACATTTCCACGATGCTCGGCATGTCGCTGAAGTCGAGCAGGGGGTCGACGCCGTGCGAGAACAGATTGCCCGCCATGGTGACCAGGTCGACGTTGCCCGTGCGCTCGCCGTTGCCGAACAGGGTGCCTTCGACGCGGTCGGCACCCGCCAAAACGCCCAGCTCGGCGCAGGCGACGCCCGTGCCGCGGTCGTTGTGCGGATGCAGGCTCACTTCCACGGCCTCGCGGTAGCGCAGGTTCTTGCTCATGTATTCGACCTGGCTCGCGTAGACGTGCGGCGAGCTCATTTCGACGGTGGCGGGCAGATTGATGACGGCCTTGTGCTCGGGCGTGGGCTGCCATACGTCCAGGACGGCGTTGCAGACTTCCAACGCGTACTCGGGCTCGGTGCCCGTGAAGCTTTCGGGGCTGTATTCGAAGCGGTAGTTGTCGCGGCCTGCCGATTCGGTGAGCTCTTTGAGCAGCTTCGCGCCTTCGACGGCGATCCGTTTGATTTGCTCTTTGTCTTTTTTAAACACCTGCTCGCGCTGGGCGACGCTCGTGGAGTTGTAGACGTGGATGATGACCGGGGTGGTGCAGCCCTCCAGGGCGTCGAAGGTTTTCTTGATGATGTGCTCGCGCGCCTGGGTGAGCACCTGGATGGTCACGTCTTCGGGGATCATGTCGTTTTCGATCAGCGTGCGCGCCAACTCGAATTCGGTCTCGCTCGCGGCGGGAAAGCCGATTTCGATTTCCTTGAAGCCCAGGCCGACGAGCTTCTTGAAGAATTCGAGCTTCTCATCGAGGCTCATGGGGATCACGAGCGCCTGGTTGCCGTCGCGCAGGTCGACGCTGCACCATTTCGGCGCGGCGTCGATGTATTCCTTGCGCACCCAGTCGAAGCAGGGCTCGGGCGGCATGTGGTATCCGCGCATGTATTTGACGTGGTCGGGCATTCCTGAGGTCATGGGAGCCACCTTTCGTGAAGGCCGATTCGCATGGTGCGAACGGTGTGCCGGAAGAAAGGCTGCCTCGCGTTAATCCGGTCGTCTTCCGCACGAGGAGCCGATGCGGGCGCGAAGCCCGCCCCGAGATGAGACGATGGATTTATAAGGCGCAGACCCGTAGGCGCCGCGGCGGCGACCCCTAAAGGTGCGCCTGGATAAGCTTGGGCTTGAAGCCGCCCGACTGCAGGGCGTTGACGATCTGATGCTTGTGGTCGGTTCCGAACGCTTCGATCGTGACGCGCAGCTCCACGGCGGCGTTACGATTCGTGCTGACGAACTGGTTGTGGTCGAGCCTGATGACGTTGCCGCTGTTCTCGGCGATGATGCTGGCCACGCGCACCAATTCGCCCGGGCGGTCGGGCAGAAGCACCGACACGGTGAACACGCGGTCACGCATGATCAGACCGTGCTGGATGACCGACGACATGGTGATGACGTCCATGTTGCCGCCCGACAGGATGGCGACGACCTTCTTGTTCTCGGCAGGCAGGTGCTTGAGTGCCGCCACGGTCAGCAGCCCCGAGTTCTCGACGACCATCTTATGGTTCTCGACCATGTCGAGGAAGGCCACGATCAGCTCGTCGTCGTCGATCGTAATGATGTCATCGATGTTTTCTTGGATGTAGGGGAAGATCTTGTCGCCGGGCTGCTGGACTGCGGTGCCGTCGGCGATGGTGCTCACGTGGGGCAGCTTCACCACGTGGCCCGCCTTCAGCGACGCCTTCATGCACGCCGCATTGGCGGGTTCGACGCCGATGACCTTGATGTGGGGGTTGAGCAGCTTGGCCAGCGTGGACACGCCCGTCGCCAATCCGCCGCCGCCGATCGGAACCAAAATGGTGTCGACCAGAGGCAGCTCCTGCACGATTTCCATGGCGATCGTGCCCTGGCCGGTGGCCACGGCGGGGTCGTTGAATGGATGGATGAAGGTGTAGCCTTCTTCTTCGGCCAGCTGAAGGGCCTTTTCGCAGGCTTCGTCGTAGACGTCGCCGTGCAGCACCACTTCGGCGCCGTAATGCTTCGTGCGTTCGACTTTGATGAGCGGGGTGGTGGTGGGCATGACGACTACCGATTTCACGCCGCAGCGCGAGGCGGCGAAGGCGACGCCTTGGGCGTGGTTGCCCGCCGAAGCGGTAATCAATCCGCGAGCGCGCTCCTCGTCGGTCAAGGTGCTGATCTTATAATATGCTCCACGGACTTTGTAGGCTCCGGTGCGTTGCATGTTCTCGGGCTTGAAGAATACTTTATTGCCGGTCTGCGCGCTGAAATGCGGGCTCTCGACGAGTTCGGTTTTCAGAGTGACCTCGCGAACTTTCGCGGCGGCCTCTTCGAATGTGTCCAACGTGAGCATGGGCGGTTCCTCTTCGCTGCTTTAACGATTTAGTGTAGTAAAGTAGTATAGCCATTCAGACGGCCGAATGGCAGGGGATTATCACGTCGCGTGCGAAACTTTCGGGTCTTGTAACAAAGCGTCCGGCAGCAGAAGCGACTCGAGGCCGTCTCTTTCTCGAAAGGAGCAATCATGAAGACCATTGCAACCGATAAGGCGCCTGCGGCCATCGGGCCGTACGTGCAGGGCAACATCGTCGGCGACCTTTTGTTCGCGTCGGGCCAGATCGCGCTCGACCCGCAGACGGGCGCGCTTGTCGGCGCGACGATCGAAGAGCAAGTGGCCCAGGTCATGAAGAATGTCGGCGCGTTGCTCGAAGCTGCGGGAACCGATTTCGACCACGTGGTGAAAACCACCTGCTTCCTGGACGATATGGACGATTTCGCGGCGTTCAACGAGGTGTACGCGCGTTCGTTCTCCGGCCATCTTCCCGCCCGCTCGGCGGTTGCCGTCGATAAGCTTCCCAAGGGCGCGCTCGTCGAGGTCGAAGTCATCGCTGTCGTCGGCGCGTAGCCATGGGTCCGTGCGATTCCGAAGCCGGCCGCTGCGCCGCCGCGGTCGACCGTTCGCTGCTGTTCGAGCTTCATGACGCCACGGTGATGCGCGCGGGATCTGTCATTCTGCATGTGGATGATTTCGTGCTTGCCGAAGGGGAACATGTGGCGCTGCTCGGCCCGAACGGCGCGGGCAAATCGACCTTCATCAAGCTTTTGACACGCGAGGTCATGCCGCTGTACCGCGACCGGGCGCCGGTGGTGTTTCGCGGCAACGAGCGCCCGACGCTCGCCGATGTCAAAGCCTGCTTCGGCGTGGTGAGCGCATCGATGCATGCGCAGATAGGCGTGCATCTTCCCGCCATTGACATCGTGTGCGGCGGGTTCTTCGGAACGCTCGGCTTGCCGCGCGGCGTGCAGGCGAGCGAGGATATGCGAGATAAGGCGCGCGAGGCGCTTGCGAGGCTCGGCATGGCCGAGTTTGCGTCGCGCGACGTCTTGACCCTTTCGACGGGCCAGGTCAGACGCGTGTTGGTCGCGCGCGAACTGGTGCACGACCCGCAGGTGCTCGTATTCGACGAGCCGTGCACGGGCCTCGATCCCGAGGGCATGTATCGGATTCGCGGCGCTATGCGCTCGCTTGCGGACGAAGGCCGTTCGATCGTGCTGGTCACGCATTATCCTGAAGACATCGTGCCCGCGGTCGGGCGCGTCGTCCTTGTCAAGGACGCGGCCGTCGTCGCCGACGGCCCTAAGGAAAACCTTCTGACCGACGGCATCATGTCGGGGCTTTTCGAGGTGCCGCTGCATGTCGAAGAGCGAAACGGATGGTATGCCCTTCGGGGCGTGTTCTAGGGGCGCCGCGCCGCATGCTCGGCCGCGTCAGGAAGGAGCGATATGGCCAGGATAGCTATCGTCGGGTTCGATTTCCCCGATATCGAAACGGAGCGTGCTCTGTGCGAAGGGGAAGGGCATGAGCTGACGGTGTGCGAAGGACGTACGCCCGAGTTCATCGTCGAGCATGCGCGCGGCGCCGATGCCGTCATCTCGTCGTATGGCGTTTTCACGCGCGAGGTGTTCGAGGCGCTGGCTCCGACGCTGCGCATCGTGAGCCGCACGGGAACAGGCTATGACGAAATCGACGTGCGCGCAGCCACCGAGCATGGCGTGGCGGTCTGCAACGTTCCCGGTTATGGGACCGAGGTGGTAAGCGATCATGCCATCGCGCTGGCGCTGGCGTGTTTGCGCCGCATCAATGAACAAGATGCCGCGTTGCGTCGTGGGCAGTGGGATTATTCCACCACTCGCCCGTTGGGGCAGTGCAATGGGCGCAGGTTCGGCGTCGTCGGCATGGGCGCGATCGGCTCGGCCGCAGCGCGCAAGGCGGCGGGTCTCGGTTTCGAGACGGTGTGCTGGTCGCGCTCGCTTCGGGGCGAAAGGCGCTCGCCCGACGGATTCGAAGTGCTGCCGCTTTCTGAGCTCATCGCGACGAGCGACGTGATCAGCCTGCATACGGCCCTGACCGATGATACCTTCCATCTGATCGACGCCGCCGCCATCGCAACGATGAAGCCGGGCGCGATCGTGGTCAACACGGCGCGCGGAGCCGCCGTCGACACCGAGGCCCTTGCGTGCGCGCTGCGCGAAGGAAGGCTTTGGGGCGCGGGCCTCGATGTGTTCGAAGGCGAGCCGCTCGCTTCCGACGACCCCATTCTGACCGCGCCGCATACCGTGCTTACGCCGCATGCGGCGTATTGGTCCGAGGAGAGCGGCGTCGAGCTGCGCACGCGGGCGTGTCGAGCGGTCCTCGACCTGTTGGCGGGAAGGCATCCCGTCGATTGCCTGAATCCCGAAGTGCTCGCATAGGCCGGTTGGCTGGCTGGCACGACAGCGGCCCAGCCAGCCAACCAACCGCTAATCCTCCGTGTTCCCTTTGCACCTTTCTTTCTATATAGAAATGCATTCGCTGCAGCTTATTCCGCAGCGCATTCCTTATCTATATATAGGTATATGCAATAGATGCATGCACCGCGCGCCGTCATGCATTCCATAGGCGGGGGCGTTTCGCGGGCCTCCGCGACAAGAGGGAGAGGCTCCGCCCGCGGCGCCTCTCCTGCGCCCGCATGGAGGGAAACGGGGCTCGCCCTCCCTCCCCTTACGGGGCTTCTGCCCCGTTTGTGAAGGAATCGTGGAGCAGGAAAAAGGGGCTTGCGCCGCCCGGGGGACGGGCGTAATATACATCCTCGCCGCTTGACGCGGCACCCCCTCGGAGACGAGGCGGGGGACCTTGAAAACCGGATACTGGAATACGGAATTTGAAGAGGACCCGAGAGGGTCCCAGCCA
>NZ_QICB01000004.1 GCF_003725295.1 Slackia faecicanis | reverse complement strand
ATCTTCGACAAGCACGCGAATCTCAAGTACAAGTTTGGCAACAGGAAGTTCTGGTCCGAAGGCTACTACGTGTCGACGGTCGGCCTCAACGAGGCTACGATCGCCAAGTACATCAGGGAGCAGGAGGTCGCGGACATCGCGCTGGACAAGCTCAGCGTCAAGGAGTATGAGGACCCGTTCAAGACGAAGTGATGGCCTGCCGGTTTTACCGGCACGCCACGGGTCAAAGGCAGTCGGGCCTGAACAGGGTGAAGGCCAGCGTCTTTAGGCGCTGGCCAGAATCCCTAGGGTTATACCCTAAGAGCAAACCACCCGTTATCACGGGTGGTTTTGATTCGCGCTGGTTTTTTGTCCATTTGTCTGGCCGCGCCGAAGAGGGGGCGCGTGCATTAAGATGATTGCTCGAACCATTTCTAACGAGTACGACGGAGCATGTGATTATGGTCGATAACGCCAGCGCCAATCCCCCGGTCCTTCAGTCAACCACGGGGCGCACCCTTCCCCACAACATCGATGCCGAGAAGTCGGTGCTTGCCGCATGCATGCTCAATCCCGAAGCCGTCGACGACATCGCCACTAAGCTCAGGCCTGAGAACTTCTTCCGCCCCGCGCACCAGCGTATTTTCGAAGGTATGCTCGAGCTGAACACCAGGCATATTCCCATCGACCAGATTTCTTTGGCCGAGCGTCTCGCCGCCGAGGGCCAGCTCGAAGCGGTGGGCGGCAAGCCGTATCTGGTCGAGCTTGCCAACAACACCCTTGCGCTGACAAACTGGAAAAGCCATACGGAAATCGTGAAGCGCACGAGCGTTCTGCGCGATCTGGTGTATGCGTCCACGAATATTAACGCGCTCGCCTACGACGCCCCCGACGATACGAACGAGGTCATCGAAGAGGCCGAGAAGATGCTTTTCACCGTCACGCAGAAGCGCGTGTCGTCGTCGTTCCAAAACATCACCGACCTGCTGACGCAGGCTTTCGAAGAAATCGACGACCTGGTGAACAACCAGAACCACATGGCAGGCGTGCCCACCGGCTTCACCGACGTCGACAAGCTGTTCTGGGGCCTTCGCGGCGGCGACCTGCTGATCCTTGCCGCCCGTCCCGGCGTCGGCAAGACGTCGTTCGCGTTGAACCTTGCCACCAATGCGGCGAAATCGGGCGCCGCAGTGGCCTTGTTCAGCCTCGAGATGGGTGCGAACCAGCTCGTGCAGCGTATTCTGTGCTCCGAGGCCCGCGTCAATTTGGGCCAGCTGCGTCAGGGCAAGCTCAACGAAGGCGACTGGTCGGCCATCATGGACGCCGCAGGCAACCTTTCCGGTCTCGAGCTGTATATCGACGACACGCCCGGCCTGTCGCTGCTCGAGATGCGCGCCAAGGCGCGCCGTCAGCTGCGCGACAAGGAAAAGGGTCTGATCATCGTGGACTACCTGCAGCTGATGCAGCCGCCTTCGAACCGCCGCGACGGCAACCGCGCGGTGGAGGTCGCCGAGATTTCGCGAGGCCTGAAGGTACTCGCGAAAGAGCTCAATATGCCCCTGCTCGCGCTGTCGCAGCTGTCGCGAGCCGTCGAAATGCGCGGCACGAAGCGCCCGATGCTTTCCGACCTTCGTGAATCCGGCTCGATCGAGCAGGACGCCGACATCGTTATGTTCATCGACCGAAGCATGGACGAGGCCGAAGGCGAGCAGGAAGGCCGCCCCGAGTGGGGGACGGCCGAGCTGATCGTGGCGAAGCATCGTAACGGCGCCACGAGGGATATTACCCTGTCGTTCAACCCCGAGTACACGAAGTTCGGCAACTACATCGATGCGTCCCAGATTTAAGGTTTTCGCCGCCAATCGAAGCGCGTCGCCGGCCGCCGATCGTTTGCGATAGACTCGAAGCATGCAAGAGCGTGTGACATTCATCCATTCGGGCGACATCCATCTGGGTGCGCCCTTCAGGGGCCTGCGGGCCCTTTCTCCCGCTTGGGCCGACCGTCTGGCCACGGCCATCCCCGACGCCTACGACGCCATGATCCAGGCATGCATCGACCACGAAGTCGATTTCCTGCTGCTGGCGGGCGATGTGTTCGATACCGACAAGCCGAGCTATGCTCACTACCGGCGCTTTCTCGCGGGGCTGAAGCGCCTCGAATCGAGGCATATCCCCGTCTACATCATCGCAGGCAATCACGACCCGTTCGCCACCTGGCATGACATCGTGGCGGACCTGCCCTCCAACGCCCATCTGCTGCCTTCGGACGCACCGTCGTTTTCGGTGTTTCGCAAAGACGGGCACCCGTGTGCGCTGATCGCCGCGCGCGGTTTTTCGAACATGGAGAAAGGCGCCGATATCGCGGCGGGCATGACCCGCGCCGCCGCCGAGCGCGCCTGCGGCGTCGAGGCCCCGTTTTGCATCGGCATGTTGCACTCCGGCTTGTGGATGGACCCTTACAAGGCTCCTACCTCGGAAAAGGCGTTGCTTGCGGCCGGCATGGACTATTGGGCGCTCGGCCATATTCACAAAAGCTACCTGATGCCCGAGCACGACCCGCGCATCGCGTTTTGCGGATGCGTGCAAGGGCGTGACATCAAAGAAACGGGCCCGCGCGGATGCCTGAAGGCCACGCTTGTCCAAGGGGAGCCGAATAAGGTCGAATTCATCGCGACGTCCCAGGTGGAATGGGGCCGCGTGCGCGTCGACGTGTCCGAATGCGCGGGCAGCGACGCGGTGATCGCGGCATGCGTGCGTGCGGCGTTCGCCGAAAACGCCGGCGGTTCGTGCGAAGAGATGGTCGTGCGCATCGTTTTGGAAGGCGCCACTCCCCTGCACAAGACGCTATCCGACCCCCTTGCGCTCGAGGCGTTGCGCAAAGAACTCAACGAAAGCTATCCGTCGTTTTACTGCGACGCTCTCGTGTGCGAAACCGAGGCCGTGCGCGACAAGGCGAAGATAGCTTCGTCGAACACGTTCGAGGGCGCGCTTCTGCGCGGGTTCGCGTCCGATAGCGACGACGCCCTTCTTGCCTACTTGCAGGAAGAGTTCGCTGCGCGCGGGCTGACGGTGCCGCGTTGCGTGGCTTCCCATTTGGATTCGATCGCCGCGCGGGCCGAGGATACGGCCCTTTCGCTGCTCGAGGAAGGACGTTCGCGATGAATGCGCCGAAGACGTATCTCCAGCGCCTGCATATCGCGGCGTTCGGGCGTTTTTTCGACACGACGATCGGGCCGTTTTCGCCGGGTCTCAACGTGGTATACGGCGCGAACGAAGCGGGAAAGACCACCGTCAACGCGTTTATCGAAGGCGTTCTGTTCGGTTGGGAAGATGCGCGCGGCCGCAAAAACGTCTACAAGCCGAGCATCGCGAACCGTTCGGGCACGTTGTTTTTCGCCGACGCCGACGACGGTTCGGCCTACGAGATTTCCCGCATTCGCAACGCCGACGGCCCCGCATTCGAGCCCGTCGAGGCTTCGGGGCTGCTGGAAACGCTCGACAAAGAGACGTTCGACACGATGTTTTCCCTGACCAGCGACGAATTGCGCAGCCTCGAGGGCGCCACCGACATGGCCGCGAAGCTTCTGACCGCAGGGTCGGGAACGGCCGTGTCGCCCGTGGCGGCCTTGGCGGATGCGGATAAGAGGATCGCCGCCTACACGAGCCGTGCCGCGTCGGCGACGGAATCGTTCGTGCATCTGCGCGCCGAAGAGGACGAGTGCAAACAGGCCTTGGCCGCCGCGCGCGAGCGATCCGATTCGTTGAAGGCCGAGTACCGCGAATACACGGCCCTCGCGGCCGACAGAGAGCGCCGAACCGACGAGGTGTCGTCCCTGAACGAGCTGATCGAGCAGACGGCGTCCGCGAAGGCCGAGGCGGCCCGCCTCGAACGCGTGGCGGAAGAAGAGCGCTGCCGCATGAAGGAATGCGACGGCAGGCTTGCGTCGCTCGACGGCGACGAAGAGGGCGGTCTTTTCTCCGACGAGGCCGCCGAAGCCGCCGCGGGCGCGGCCGTGGAGCGCCTTGCCGAGGAGTCGGCGCGTCTGGCCCGTCGCGTCGATGCGGCGCGCGATGCGTTCGCCGCCGCCCGCGCCGAAGCCCAGGAGATTTCGGAGGGCGCGAAGGGGTCTTCGCCGCGCGCGGTGCCCGTCGTTTTCGGCGCGCTTGCGGCGGCATCGCTTGCCGCGCTTGCGTATTTCGCCTGGTCGGGCGAATGGGCGGCCGCCGTGGCGTCGGGCGCTGCAGCGGCTATGGCGGCCTTGAGCCTGGCCTGGACGCTTCGCATGTCGCGCGTCGCGGCTCGGCCCGCGCAGGAGAGCGCCGCCCGCCAGGCCATGAACAGGGCGCGCGCGGTTCTGGAATCGTGCGAAGAGGAAGAACTCATGCTTCGCCTGCGCATAGAAGAGGAGCTCGCTTCGATGGGACTTCAGGCGGCCCAGGGTTCGCTTTCCCAAGCGCAAAGCATGGTGGCCGCGTCGCGCGACCGCCGTCAGCGTGTTCAGGCCCGCCGCGCAGCGCGCGACGAGGTGGCGCACGTTCGCGAGCGCTCCCTCGAGTCGCTTCGCCAGGCGTGCGCGTCGAGGGACGCGCTGTTCGCGCGTTGCGGCCTCGAGCCTTCCCAGGGCATCGCCGCCTTCGACCAGAAAGAAGAGGCGCTCAAAGCGCGCCGTCTCGAGGCGATCGAGGACATGCGTGGCTCCGATGCCCGTCTGGGCGAGCTCAAGCAGCTGCTGCGCGAGGGGGCGCTGTCGAGCGAATTCGACATCCTGAAAACCCGCCAGGCCCAGATCGTCACGCGCAAGAGCGAATCGGCCGAAGCCTTGGCCGAGCTTCTGTTGGCCCGCCGCGCCCTGCAGCGGGCCGCGGATGCGTGGAAAAGCGAAAGCGTTCCCGCGGTGTATCGGCGCGCTTCGGAGCTGCTCGCGCTGATGACGAACGGGAAGTGGACCCAGGTGCGCGCGGACGAAACCGGCGCGATCGTGGCGGTCGATGCCGTGCATAAGCGCTTCGAGCCGCGGTTTCTTTCGACGGGAACGTGCCAGCAGCTTTATCTGGCGCTGCGCATCGCCTTGCTCGAGCGAGCGAGCGACGTGGGCGCGGGACTGCCGGTGCTCGCCGACGACATCCTGGTCAATTTCGACGACGAACGCCGCATCGGCGCGGTGAAGGCGCTGGCTCAGCTCGCCAAGACGCGGCAGGTGGTGTTTTTTACCTGTCATAAGGAGATTCTCGAGACCGTCAGGCGATACGCCGGCGAGTGCACGACGGTAGCGCTATAATCTAAAGGTTGTCTAATGTATTAAGGTTGTCTAACGCATTTTTTTCCTATTCAGGGATGTCAATCGAAAGGACGAACATGCCGAACGTGGTTTTGGTCGGCGCCCAGTGGGGCGACGAAGGCAAGGGCAAGGTAACCGACCTCATCGCCCGTGATTTCGACTACGTGGTGCGCTATCAGGGCGGCAACAATGCCGGCCATACCGTTATCCACGGCGACAAGAAGCTCGCCCTTCACCTGATTCCCTCGGGCATCATGTATGAAGACGCAGTGCCTGTGATCGGCAACGGCGTCGTGGTGAACCCTCAGGTGCTTGTCGAGGAAATGAGGATGCTCGAGGGCGAGGGCCTGAGCTGCGAGCGCTTGAAGATTTCTTGCGATGCGCATGTCATCATGCCGTATCACATCGAGCTGGACAAAGCATCCGAGTTCCGTTTGGGCAGAAACGAAATCGGCACCACGAACCGAGGAATCGGTCCGTGCTATCAGGACAAGGCCGCCCGCAGCGGCATCCGCATCCAGGACCTGCTTGACGAGCACGTGTTCCGCATGAAGGTGGAGGCCGCCCTCGAGGTGAAAAACGCCATTCTCGAGAAGGTCTACGGCAAGCGCACGTTCACGGTCGACGAGATCTGCGACGCGTACCTGCCCTACGCCGAGGTCATCCGTCCCCACATGGCCGAAACCGCCCAGCTGCTCAACGACGCTCTGCGCGACGGCAAGCAGATCCTGTTCGAGGGCGCGCAGGGCACCCTGCTCGACATCGACCACGGCACCTATCCGTTCGTGACCAGCTCTTCGTGCTGTGCCGGCGGCGCGGCCACCGGTTCGGGCGTCGGCCCCACGGCCATCGACCGCGTGCTCGGCATTCAGAAGGCCTATGTCACGCGCGTCGGCGCGGGTCCCTTCCCCACCGAGCTGCTCTATCCCGAAAACGGCGGCGAGGGCCAGGATGCCATCGACGGCGACATCCTGTGCTCCGAGGGCCAAGAATACGGCGTGACCACCGGACGCAAGCGTCGCTGCGGCTGGTTCGACGCCGTGATCGCGCGTTACGCGGCCGAGGTCAACGGCCTCACCGACATCGCGCTCACCAAGCTCGACGTGCTGTCCGCTTTCGACGAGCTGAAGATCTGCGTCGCCTACGAGTGCGACGGCAAGCGCTACGACTACTTCCCCATGCAGCAGAGCGTTCTGTTCCATGCCAAGCCGGTCTATAAGACCATGCCCGGCTGGAAGGGCCAGGACATCACCGCGGCGAAGAGCTTCGACGAGCTTCCGCAGGCTGCTAAAGACTACGTGGCCGAAATCGAGCGTCTGAGCGGCGTGAGGGCTTCGATCATCTCGGTCGGTCCCGATCGCAACCAGACCTTCATGCGCGGCTGGTAGCGCATTCCGACAAAGCAATCGCGCGAGCCTGCATGGCTACGTTGCGACAGAACGG
The DNA here is from genome assembly GCF_003725295.1 of Slackia faecicanis. Taxonomy (GTDB): domain Bacteria; phylum Actinomycetota; class Coriobacteriia; order Coriobacteriales; family Eggerthellaceae; genus Slackia; species Slackia faecicanis. Next base: position 125,775 of record NZ_QICB01000004.1, on the reverse strand, counting down.
GTATGAAGAACCCGGGGGCACAGCCTCCGGGTTCTCGACGATAGAAAGAAATTCCGCGCCGGTCGCGGATCGAAGGTTCGCGGGAAAGGTCCCGCGATCGTATTGAAAGGATGAGCTCGACGTGAACGTACTAGTGTTGGGCGGCGGCGGCCGCGAACATGCTTTGACGTGGGCTATTGCAAAATCTTCTCGCGTCGGCGAGCTGTATGCCGCTCCGGGCAACGGAGGCACGGCTTCCATCGCGCAGAACGTCCCGCTCGACGCCGAAGACGCCGATGCCGTCATCGGCTTCTCGCGCGACCACGACATCGACCTGGTGGTCGTCGGCCCCGAGGCCCCGCTGGTCAAAGGCGTCGCCGAGAGGGTCCGCGAGGCGGGCATCGCGGTGTTCGGCCCCGACGCGCAGGGCGCCCAGCTCGAGGGCAGCAAGAGCTTCTCGAAGGAGTTCATGATCGCCCACGACCTGCCCACCGCGCGCTACAAGAAGTGCACCTCCGAGCAGGAGGCCATGGAGTACCTGCATGAAGTGGGCGCTCCCATCGTGGTCAAGGCCGACGGTCTGGCCGCCGGCAAAGGCGTCATCGTGGCCGACTGCATGGAAGACGCCGAAGAGGCCGTGCGCGACTGCTTCGCGGGCGATTTCGGCGAGGCCGGCAGCATCGTGGTCATCGAGGAGATGCTCGAGGGCCCCGAGTGCAGCATGCTGGCGTTTCTGGCGGGCGGCAAGGCCCTGTGCATGCCGTGCGCCCAGGACCACAAGCGTGCCTACGACGGCGACCGCGGCCCCAACACGGGCGGCATGGGCGTGTATTCGCCCGTTCCGTGCGTCACCGCCGAGGTGGAAGAGCGCATGCAGCAGATCATGCAGCAGGCCGCCGCGGCCACGGCCGAAGATTTCGACACGCCGTACCAGGGCGTGCTTTACGGCGGCTTCATGCTGACGGCCGAAGGCCCCAAGCTGCTCGAGTTCAACGCCCGTTTCGGCGATCCCGAGACACAGGTCATCATGCCGCGCATGGAAAGCGACGCGCTCGACGTGTTCTCCGCCGTGGCCGATAACCGCCTGGGCGACATCGACCTGCGCTGGAGCGACAAGTGCGCCGTGTGCGTCGTGCTGGCCAGCGAGGGCTACCCCGGATCCTATGAGAAGGGCAAGGTCATCCTGGGTATCGAAGAGGCCGAAAGCCTCGAGGACGTCACGGTGTTCCATGCGGGCACCGCGTTCAACGCCGATGAAGAGCTTGTCACCAACGGCGGCCGCGTGCTGAACGTCGTGGCCCTGGCCGACACGTTCGAAGAGGCGCGCGAGCGCGCCTACGAGGCCTGCGACAAGATCAATTTCGAAGGCAAGCAGATGCGTTTCGACATCGCTTTGCGCGCGCTCGAGGGTTAGGACGGTATGCTCAGCGAACGAATGCTTACGCGCGCGGTGCGCACCTGCGCATCGCGCTTCATGAATATCGAACCGTGCGACGACGCTCGCATTCCCGGGCCTACGCCGGGTCAGCCCTACATGCTCTACATCCACATCCCGTTCTGCGAACGCCTGTGCCCGTATTGCTCGTTCAATAGGTTCCCGTTCTCGGAAGAGCGCGCGGTTCCCTATTTCGAGAACCTGCGCCGCGAAATGATGATGGTCAAAGAGCTCGGCTACGATTTCGATTCGCTCTACATCGGCGGCGGCACGCCCACGATCATGCTCGACGAGCTGTGCGCGACGATCGACCTTGCGAAAAGCGAATTCTCCATCAAGGAGGTTTCGTGCGAGACGAATCCGAACCACCTGATCCCGTCGTATCTGGAGAAGCTCCAGGGCCGCGTGGACCGCATGAGCGTGGGCGTGCAGAGCTTCGACGACGGCCTGCTCAAGCAGATGGACCGCTACGACAAATACGGCAGCGGCAAAACCATCCTCGAGGCCATCAAGGTGGCGGCGCCGTACTTCAAGTCGCTCAACGTGGACATGATCTTCAACTTCCCCGCGCAGACGGAAGAAATTCTGAGGCGCGATCTGGAAATGGTGCTGGAAAGCGGCACCAGCCAGACCACGTTCTATCCGCTCATGGCGTCTCCGTCGGTCGAGAAGTCGCTTGCGGCAACCGTGGGCAAGGTGGATTACGAACGCGAGCAGCGTTTCTACGAGATCATCTGCGAAACGCTCGCAGGCGGCGACAACGCGCCGTTCACGCACGGCTCGGCATGGACGTTCAACAAGGCGGTCGAAGGCGGCGCGGGCCAGGGCGGTTCCGACCAGATGATCGACGAGTACATCGTGGATTACGAGGAATATCCCGCCATCGGCTCGGGCGGCATGACGTATCTGGGAGCCACGCAGTACGTGAACACGTTCAGCGTTCGCGAATACAACGAGGCGATCGAGAGCGGCCGTATGTCTTTGATGGGCAAGGCCACGTTCTCGAAGCGTAACCGCATGCGTTACCGCTTCATGATGCAGCTGTTCGGCCTGCGTCTCGATAAGAAGCAGTGGCAGCGCGATTTCGGCTGCAGCGTGGCGGCGGGCCTGCCTGTGGAATACGGGTTCATGAAGTCCGTCGGCGCGTTCGATATCGACGATGCGGAGCAGATCACGCTGACCCCCAAGGGACGCTATCTCATGGTGGTCATGATGCGCCAGTTCTTCATCGGCGTGAACAACCTGCGCGACCAGGCGCGTTCGGCTCTTCCTGAGGATGAGCGCGATTTGCTTTTCGGCGCAGGCTGTGCTATGAAATAGAGCCGCAGATTCTTGAATTGCTAAAAAAAGGCCCTGATGAGGGGCCTTTTTACGTTGTATAGCAAAAAGGCGGGGTGCGTGCCTGCGACGGAGGTGCGCGGCGTCTCGCGTATGCTTCGCCGCATGCTCTGAGAAAAAAATAAGAAATTCTTCTTGCAAAATAAGGGTGCTATCGGTAATATATGTACTCGCGCTAGCGCAACTGGTCAGGTAGCTCAGTTGGTAGAGCAGGGGATTGAAAATCCCCGTGCCGGGGGTTCAAGTCCCTCTCTGACCACCATTGAATTCAAAAGCCGCTCTTCGAGCGGCTTTTTTGCTTTTCACGACTTGCCCCGCTTAGCTCGAAGCTTGGCGAGCAAGCAGCTTGGGCTGAGCGGGGTTTCAGGCTATGCGCGGCCGAAGAGGCTGTCGAGCCTGCTGCGCAGCTGCGCCTTGCGCTCGGCCGTGCGCTTCTCGTCGATCGCCCAACATCCCTTTTCGCATTCCAGGCAATCATGCTGCTGAGAGCCGATCGGCAAATCGCCGGTCGGCATGGTGATGAACTCGCCGTCTTCGCGCTCGAGCACGGCAAGGCCGTCTTCGATGCGGTCGATGATGTAGCGCGTCATGGTCGGGCCTCCTACCAGGTGGGCGGCTTGCAGACCTTGCAGGCGCCGTAGCCGCTGTTGTAAGCGTCGCTCGCGCTCATGGGCGTGAGGTTTTTCGAATTCTTGATAGTGGAGCACCAGTCGTAGTGGTACTTCGAGCCCGTTTTGGTGATGTAGACCGTCGTGTTCATGTCGGGCCCTGGCTGAGGCTGAGGCTGCGGTTGGGGCTGGGGCTGCGGAGCCGGCTCGGTCGGCGCGCTCGGCGCGGCCGTTAACCAGACCTGCGTCGTGTTGGAGTAGGCGGTGATGCTGCCCTGGCGGTCGGTGCGGTAGACGTTGGAGCCGCTGAGAAGCTGCAGAACGCCGTTTGTGGGGTGTCCGTAGTGTTGTTGAGCCCGCACGAAATCACGGCGTGAGAAGGCGTCGTCTTGGCCACGAGAGCCGCCGAGGTTCCCGCGCTGATCCGCGCCGGCTCACCTTCGTTGCTTTCGATGGGAAAGAATCGGGGCGGACGCTTTCGGACGTCCGGCCCCGATCGGGCGAATATGGGATGCAGCGCTATGCGCGCGGAATTTCGAGCATCTTCTGCTTGAGCTCGGCTTCCATGCGGCGCATTTCCGCTTCGGCCTCGGCGCGCTTCTGGCGGCCTTCCTGCTGGATCTGCATGACTTCGTCGAAGGTCTTGATCAGCGTCTCGTTGGTGTTCTTGAGGGTTTCGATATCAACGATGCCACGTTCGGATTCGCGCGCTACCTCGACGGTGGACGTATGCAGCATCTCGGCGTTTTTCTTCAGCAGGTCGTTGGTCATGTTGGTGACGGCGTTCTGGGCGCGCACCGCCTCGGCGGAGTTCGCGATGCCCAGCGCCAGCACCATCTGGCTCTTCCACAGAGGAATGGTGTTCACGATCGTGGTCTGGATCTTTTCGACCATGGTGACCTCGTTGTTCTGCACCAGTCGGATCTGCGGCGCGGTTTGCATGGCGATCGTGCGCGTGAGATCCAGGTCGGAAATCTTCTTTTCGAAGCGCGTGCACATGGCCTCGAGGTCCTGAGCCGCCTGGGCGTCTTCGGCGCGGCCGGTGGCGTGCGCCTTTTCGACCAGCTGCTTCAGCTCGACTTCGCGCACCTGGGCGAGCTTTTTCTTGCCCGCCAGGATGTACATGGTCAGCTCTTTGAAGTACGTCAGGTTGAGCTCGTACATCTTGTCGAGCATGGCCGCGTCCTTCATCAGCTTCATCTGATGGCCCTGCAGCGCTTTCACGATCTTATCGACGTTGCCTTCGGCCTTATCGTAGCGGGCGCGCAGCGCCTCCACCTTGTTGGCGCCTTTTTTGAAGAAGCCGAACAGGCCCTTTTCTTCGGTGGCGTCGAAGCTGCGCAGCTCGGTGACCACGCCGCTGATCAAATCGCCCACTTCCCCGAGGTCCTGGGTGCGCACGTTCGCCAATGCCGTTTCGCTGAAGTCGGCCATCTTTTTCTGGGCGCCTGCGCCGTACTGCAGCACGAGGCCGGAATCGCGCACGTCGATCTGCTGCGCGAAGCTGTCGACCATCTGCTTCTCCTCGGCGGTGAGCATGCTGTCGTCGAGCTGGTTCGCGGCGGGCGGCTGCTCTTCGATCGCAACGACGGGCTGGGCCGCGGCGGGCACGGGCGCGTCGTCGAGCACGGGGGTCAGCGTAAGCGTGGGAGCGGGCACGTCGTTTGAGAGCGGGTTGTTTACGGTGTCGGTCATGGAGGTCCTCCTTGGACGTTCGAACGGCGGTTCGGGCCGCCGTTAGGAAAGCGGCTGCTGCGGCGTTTGCGGGCCGCTCGTCTGGCTTTTCAGCGGGCTGTCGACCAGGCCTTCCTGGGCGAGCACGGTGCGCAGCACCGAGATGTCGGACGAAACGTCCCATGCCATGTCGCGAAAGATCGAGTCGAGCAGTTTTTCGAAGGCGACGCTCAACGTGTCGAGCGTGGCTTCGATTTCGTGTTTGGACGCGGCGATGTTGGGGCCTTGCACGGGCTGCGAGTCGAGGTCGCGATAGGCGTCGAGCAGCTTCACCGTGGTGGGCAGGTAGTAATCCATCAGCTTGCCCAGGTCGTCGATCACCTGGGGCTGTTCGGCCGCGCGGTCGAAGATGGTGCGCACCACGTGTTCGATCTGGTCGATTTTCTTCGAGATTTCTTCGCCTTCGATCGCGTCGTTGTTCGCGCGGATGCGTGCGATGTAGGCCTCGCCGCGCGCCAGCAGGGCCTGGGCTTCGGGCGTCAGGGGCTGCTTCTCGGCGATCGCGGGGGCCACGCTTTGCGCGAGGTCCTGCTGATGCCTGCGGTGCTGAGCTTCCATCTGCGCTTCGCGGTACTGTCTGTAGGCTTCGCGCGTCATGATGATCATGGTTTCGGAATCGTCGAGCGCGGCCTGCTTGAACATGCCTTTGCCGAGCATTTTCTTCACGTTTCTCAACACCGACTTCGGCGAGCTCGCAGTGCCTGCGGCTAGCTCGTCGATGGTGCAATGCTCGCGTACGCCGATGGTGTCGCGGTAGTTTTCGAAGTTTCTGACCAGCTCGAGCTTTTTGATCCCCGTATAGAGCAGCATCGCTCCGCCCGCCGCAAGCAGCAGCGGAGGAGCGACGAGCAGCGCGTTCCCGATGGTGGAAAGAATTCCTGCTCCAAGCAGGCACGGAACCAAGACGGCCGCCCCCCAGCCCGTCATGGCGATTCCCGCCGCTCGCGATCCGCCCGTTTTGGCGTAAAGCGTCTGCATGGTGGCTTGCTGCTGCCTGCGCTGGACTTCCTTCGCGTATTCTTCCTGCGCGCGGCGAATGCCGTTGGAGGCCTGCGCCAGGCCTTTGCCGATGTTTTCGGCGGCCGCGCCGATAGAGCGCTCCACGGTTGCTTGGAGCTCGCGGTAATCCTGCGAGGAGACGGCTTGCTGCACCGCGTCGCGGATCTGGTCGCCGATGTTGTTGGATGCTGCCATGGCTGCCTTTCCGACGCGCCTTTTTCGGAGAAAGGCGCCAGAGTGGGAACCTTTTATTTCGGCGTTATTCTACCGCAGGCACGTTACGAAACCGCAACGTGCCTGCGACGGCACGGTGTCTGCGTTACGGGTTGCAGCGCCCGCACGGTTCGTAGCCTTTTTCGATCAACTCGTTGCGGGTTCCTTCGAAGTCTTCCCTGTTGTTGCTTGCGATATCGGCGGCCGACGGGCACGACGGATCATGGAACTTGCGGCTGTTGGTGTTGAGCACGTAGGAGGCCTGCTCGCCGTTGCTTTGCGTTTTGGACGACTCGGCTTTCGCGGAATTGCTGCCCGAGCCGCGCTTGCCGCCTTCAGAGCCCTGGTTGATGGCCTTATTCGAGGTCACTTCTGGCGTTTCGTCGGATGCCCAGCTGTCGCCCGTGGCGTAGTCGATCTGGATGCCTGGCTCGATGTTGTAGACGAACACGTTGAAGCGCACGGCGCGGCCGCTGTCCTCGACCGAGAAGCCCTCCATTTGCACGCCGCGGGCCACCAGCTCGTCGCCTTCGTAGACGGGCGTGACGCGATAGAGCACGTGGTTGCCGGTTTTGCGCACGTAGTCGCCGACCAGCTCTTCGTAAGGCAGCATGCCTTCGACGTTCATAGTGCGCGTGCCCGTGATGAGATTGCGCTCGTTGGCGTCTTCGCCGGCAAGCTGGTGGGCGATCAGGTGGCTGCGGTTGTAGAGCGCTTCCTGGTCGATGGTCTCATAGCGCGCCTGTTTCCAGCCGCTGGGGCGGACGTTGGAAATGTCGCCGCGCGGTTTATCGGGCAGCGTTTCGGGGCCTACCAGGGCGAAAGCGGTTTCGCATCGTCCCAGGTCATCGAGCGGGCTGTAGTCTTCGAAAGGCTTGTCGGCGGCTTCGGGGGTCGATTCCTGCTCGGTGAAGCCCGGCTGTCCGCCGTTCACTTCGATCGAAAGCTCGCCGTCGTATGCGGGAAGCTCGTCGATCGAGGCGGCCGCCTGGCCCGAAGGGGCTTCGACGGGTGTGCTCGAAGAGCTGTCGCACGCCGCCAGCGGCAGCGCGAGCGAGCATGCGAGGGCGATCGCGGCAAGCAGGCGTCCGAAGCGCGCCTTCATGCCGACGAACCGTTCGCGGGGAGCGGCGGATGCGTCGTCGTTGCGGTTTTCAGGGAAAAGAAGGGGCGAATGGTGCACGTGTGCCTCCTGGTTCGATTACGGGATTCGGTGAGCGGCGTGGGCGGTTTTCATGTGGCGATCGCGCCGTTGCGGCGAACGGCGACGTGTCGTCTTGCATTGCTTGCGGCATACGGCGACCGCTTCGCGAACGGCAGGTCCGTCGAAACGCGATGAAGCCGTTCGCCGGCAGGCGGCTAGCGGGTCCGTCGTGCGTGCCGCGTTTCGCGTCCGCGAACGGTGTTATGCGAAGCGAAGCAGCTCGGCCGGTTCGTCGATCAGCGCGTCCGCCGCTTCGGCAAGGCGTTCGACGGGCTGATAGCCCCAGGTCACGCCCAGTGCGAACGAACCTGCGTTATGGGCGACCTGCATGTCGGTGTCGGCCGTGTCGCCCACGTAGGCGATGCGTTCCGGCGCCACGCCGAGGGTTTTCGCCACGAGAAGCAGGCCCTCAGGGTCGGGCTTGCGCGGCACGGGGCCTTCGCCCAGCTCGAAATCCATGAAGCCCGGCATGAAGTGGGCCATGACGTCTTTCACGCCCCCGTCGAACTTGTTGGACAGCACGGCGAGCTTCTTGCCGCGCGCCTTCAGTTCGACGAGCGTTTCCATCATGCCCGGATACAGGCGGGTGTGCGCGTGGCCGCAGGCGTCGTAGGCGTCTTTCCAATAGGCGAGCTCTTCTTCGAAGGTCTCTTCCGGCGTGTCGGCGGGCACGGCCTGGGAGATGAGCGAACGCAGCCCGTTTCCTACCATGGCCAAGATCTCGTCGCGCGTGTGTTCAGGCTGCCCGAAGCGGCGCAGGGTCTCGTTCGTCACGCTGACCAGGTCGGGAAGCGTGTCGAGCAAGGTTCCGTCAAGGTCGAAGACGAATGCGTCGAAGGTTTTCTCAGCGGTCATGGACATCCTCCTGCCCCGAGGTTTTCGCGGTGGTTCGCAAGCAAGTATAGGGGCTTCGCGCGCTTTCGCGCCATTTCGCATAGAGGATTCGCAATGCCTTCTGCGTCGAGGGTCCGCCGAAAGGAGGCGCGGGATGCACGGGCGCGAAAGGATCGATTCGCAATGCCTTTCGCGCCGAGGGCCCGTCGAAAGGGGTCGCGTGCAGCTCCTTCGTCGAAGAGGGCTCGGGCCGGCTCGGTCTCTTCGTGCCCCTCCTTCGCCGCACCCTTTCGCATCGCGTCTTGCCCGCCCTGCTGATTCCGTGCTATTTCTCTATTCTGAAGCAATAGGTTCCGCGCTTTGTCATTATGGGGCGGTATGCGAAAGCCGCGTTTCGCCCGCGGTCGGGAAGGCCCGGGCGTGCATGATACGAGAGGGGTTTCAATGGAAATCATCGTAGCCAAAGATTATCAGGACATGAGCGAGGCGGCGGCCGATATCATCGCCGAGCTCGTGGCAGAAAAGCCTGGTTGCGTTCTCGGCCTTGCCACGGGCTCCACGCCCGAGGGCCTGTATGCCGAGCTGGTGAAGCGTTACGAAGAGGAGGGCCTCGACTTCTCCCGCGTGGCCACGTTCAACCTCGACGAGTACCGCGGCCTGCCTGCCGATCACGAGCAGAGCTACCGCTACTTCATGCAGAAGCACCTGTTCAACCACGTGAACGTGCGTCCTGAGAACACGCACGTCCCCAACGGTGCCAACCCTGACGCCGAGGCCGCATGCGAGGCCTACGAGGCGTCCATCGCCCTGGCCGGCGGCGTCGACCTGCAGCTTCTCGGCCTGGGACACAACGGTCACATCGGCTTCAACGAGCCGGCCGACGAGTTCACCAAAGAGACCAACTGCGTCGATCTGACCGAAAGCACCATTCAGGCTAACAGCCGCCTGTTCAATTCCGCCGACGAGGTGCCCCGCCAGGCCTACACCATGGGCATCGGCACCATCATGGCCGCCAAGCAGATCCTGCTCGTGGTGAGCGGCGAAGACAAGGCGCAGATCGTGCGCGACGTGTTCTTCGGCCCCGTCACTCCGCAGGTTCCCGCATCCATCCTGCAGTTCCACCCCAACGCGATCGCCGTCGTCGACGAGGCCGCGTTCTCCGCGTGCGAGGAAATCGCCGAAGAGGCGTGCGGTTGCGGTTGCGGCCACGACCACGAGCACGGCGAAGAGGGTTGCAGCTGCCACTAGGCGGCGCCCCGCTCTCGTCTGCAGCGCGCCGGTTCGGCCGACCGCCGTCCGACGAGCCTTCGTCGGGCAGATGAAATAAAGAACGAAACGGCCTGCCGCGTTTGCGACGGGCCGTTCTTGTAAAGAAAGGAAAAGGGCATGAGCGCTCTTGAGATCAAAGGCGCGAAGGTGTTCGTGGGCGACGCCTTCAAAGAGAAAGGCCTGTTCGTGCAGGACGGCCGCATTGTCGAAGGCCCCATCGAGGGCCCGTGCGACGTGATCGACGCCGCCGGCTGCTATGCCGTGCCGGGATTCGTCGACGTGCATTCCCACGGTGCCATGGGTTACGACTTCTGCGACGGCACGCATGAGGCAATCGACGCCATCTGCCGCTACCAGGCGTCGCGCGGCGTGACGGCGTACTGCCCCGCCACGATGACCTATCCCGAAGAAAAGCTCGCGGGCATTGCCCGTTGCGCCGCCGAGCACGAGGATGCCCCCGATGCCGCCGCGCTTGTGGGCATCAACATGGAAGGCCCCTACATCAGCCCGAACAAGGTGGGAGCGCAAAATCCCGCATACGTGCAGACGCCCGATGCGGCCATGTTCGAGCGCCTGCAGGAAGCCGCCGGCGGGCTGTTCAAGATCGTGGACATCGCCCCCGAAGAGCCCGGCGCGATCGAGTTCATCCGTGCTATGTCCGATAGCGTGCGCATTTCGATCGCCCACACCTGCGCGACGTACGACCAGGCGCGCGAGGCGTTCGAGGCGGGCGCGGCCCATGTGACGCACCTGTTCAACGCCATGCCGCCTTTGGCCCACCGCGAGCCCGGCGTGATCGGCGCCGCGGCCGATGCGGGCGCGACCCCCGAAATCATCACCGACGGCGTGCATATCCACCCCTCGGCGGTGCGCGCGGCATTCCGCCTGTTCGGCGAAGACAACATGATCCTGGTCAGCGACTCCATGATGGCAACGGGCCTCGATGACGGCGAATACAGCCTGGGCGGCCAGGCCGTCACCGTGCGCGGAAATCGCGCCACGCTGCACGACGGCACGCTGGCGGGCAGTGCGACCGACCTCATGGAATGCTTCCGCGTTGCGGTGCGCGACATGGATATTCCCCTGGTCGCAGCAGTCAAGGCGGCTTCGGTCAACCCCGCCCGCGCTCTGGGCATCTTGGGCGATCGCGGCACGCTCGAGCCGGGCGCCATTGCCGATATCGCCCTTCTTGGCGAAGACCTGACGCTTCGCCAGGTCGTTTTGAGGGGCACGGCGCTTTAGGCGCCGCTGCGTTGCGGGCGCCGCGACGTTGCATATATAGAGGGAGAACATGAACGGGCCGCGGCGTGCATGCCGCGGCCCGTTGCGTTGGGATCCGCCGTGCCCGATCGCGCTTAGTCGTACAGCGCTTCGTGAACGAGGGCGAACAGCGCCTTGTACGATTCGTCGTCGTGTTCGAGCGACGTTACGATCGTGCCCCAGACCAGGGTGGCGAGCCTGTCGATTCCTTCTTCGCCGCCGATAACGTCGAGCTTGATGTCTTTGTCGTTGCGGATGGCCACGGCCAGGCCGCGGCGAATATGGACGAAGGCGGCCTCTTCGCGGCGGCGGATTTCTCCGACGCTTTCGGTGTCGAGCGCCATCAATTTCGATAGCCATTCGCGGCGGAACACTTCGAGCGTGGCGCGCAGGTCTTCTAGGAGGCGTTCGCAGAATGCGACGAAATTCTCGTCCGACGTGGCGATGAACATCTCTTTATGAAGTGATTCGCGCCAGAACATTTCGACGATTTCGGCCACAAGAGCCGATTTCGTGGGGAAATAGTTGTAGATCGATCCCACGCTGACGCCGCATGCGGCAGCGACGCCGCGGATGCTGAGCGAAGACGTTTCTTCGGCTCTGAACAGGTCGTATGCCGTTTCAAGAATATGCTGCTTCGATATGACGGCCTTGTTTCCCATGTCGTACCTGCTTTCGAACCGTTAAAAAATCTTGATGAAATGATGAAGCAAGGCGAATGCCATTGCGTTCGGTTTCGAATATTACTATTCTGAACAACGTTCATTTATGAACATAGTTCAGAAATTCGAAAAAGAACTCGTGGATGCACAGCAAACACAAAGGAAAGGGACTGCTATGAGTTTTGAACTGATCGCCGCTTCTGCCGCCATTACCCTGGCACTCGTTTTCTACACCGTGGGCGTGTTTTCCGAGCGCCGTTCGAGCTCGCTGAAGCTGAGCCACGTCATTATGTTTTGGTGCGGCCTGGTGTTCGACACCACGGGCACGACGATCATGACCAACATCGCGCAGACCTCCGGCGCGACCGGCTTCGGCATCCATGCCATCTCCGGCCTGCTTGCCATCATCCTCATGCTCGTGCATGCGATTTGGGCTACCGCTACCTACATCCGTCGCAACGAGCGCGCCGAGAAGACCTTCCACAAGTTCAGCACCCTCGTGTGGCTGCTCTGGCTGATCCCCTACATCATCGGCATGCTGGTCGGCATTCCTATGATCCACCTGCAGACCGTGTGCGCCGTGGGCACCGCCACCCTCGTGGTTGCCGCCTTTGCTTTCTTCCTGCTGCGTCGCGGCGCTGCCAAGCACTCTGACAAGTAAATTCCCCGAATACGCGGGTGCATTTCCAAGGCGCGGAGCTTCGGTTCCGCGCCTTTTTTGCGTTTGTGGGCTTTCGGTCGAAGGGCGCAAACGCATGCCGGCCGGGTTTCGGCGCGATGCCGCCATTTCGCCTCGCTCGCTCGCGCGCTTCGACGCAAAAAGAACGACGCTGTTTTCAATGGGACGTTTGTCCATGCCGCGCGCGAGGTCGTACCAGGTGGTTTTTTGGGCCGTATGGTTTCAAGCAGACGCATCCAGCCGGCGCCGTCGGTCTTGTGAGACATGTTGTGCCAGGTCGCATGCTGCGAACGCCTGGTCGATCGCCCTGATGTGCGGCCGTTGTCATGCGATCGTAAAAATATTTAAATTGATACCAAACTAATAACATATAAAAACGAGAACGTGGTATGATGGCACCGTGTTTTTCTGGGCCAACGGTGTTATATGGCCGTGGGCGACCCGATTCGCGGTTCGAATGCGGCGTAGGTCAAGGAAAGCACCGAAAAAAGAAAGCCTTCGGGCCGCGGAAATGCCGGGGCCGCGAAGGAGGTAAAAAGGGGATGCGCCCGCGGGCGCAAGAAAAAAAGAAAAGGGGGTGTGCTATGGAGCTCTTTACCGATGTCGCGCTGCTTTCGCGTATTCAGTTCGCACTGGTGGTCATCTTCCACTTCTGCTTCGTTCCGCTGTCCATCGGTCTCGGCTTGATCATGGCCATCAACGAAACGCGGTACTACAAAACCCGCGATCCGAAGGACGAAGCCGCTACGCGCTTCTGGGTGAAGATCTTCACCACCACGTTCGCCATCGGCGTCGCCACCGGCATCACCATGGAGTTCTCCTTCGGCACCAACTGGGCTGATTACAGCCGCTTCGTGGGCGATATCTTCGGCGCTCCTCTGGCCGCCGAGGCTCTGCTCGCGTTCTTCCTGGAGTCGGTCTTCCTGGGCATCGTGCTCTTCGGCCGCGCCAAGGTAAGCCCGAAGTTCTACATGATTTCTTCCTGGCTGGTCTGGTTCGGCAGCTGCCTTTCCGCGCTGTGGATCTTGATCGCCAACTCTTGGATGCAGACTCCCGCCGGCGCCGAGCTTGCCGCCGATGGCAGCAAGGCCGTGATCACCGACTTCTTCGCCGCGGCCTTCAACCCCACCACGCTTCCGCGTTACAGCCACACCGTTTTGGCGCTGCTGGTCCTGGGCGCATTCGTGGCCATCGCCCTGTCTGCCTGGTACATGCATAAGAACAAGCACCAGCACTTCGCCGAGAAAACCATGAAGACCGGCGTCGTGGTTGCCATCGTCGCCACCGGCTGCCTGTTCATCTCCGCGCACTCCTCTGCCGTCGTGGTTGCCGAAGAGCAGCCCTCCAAGATCGCCATGATGGAAGGCCACTACGAGACCGGCACCCTGCCTCTGTATGCCGTGGGCATCGTCGACGAGGAAAACCAGGAGACCATCGCTCCCTTCGCGCTGCCCGGCTTCACCAGCTGGCTCGCCTCCGGCGATTTCAACAAGGAATACCCGGGCCTGAAAGACCTCGCGGCCGAGAACCCCGAGCTCAATCTCGATGAGATGCCCGTGAACCTCGTGTTCCAGAGCTATCACCTGATGGTCGCGCTGTTCGGCATGATCGCGCTCGCCATCATCCTGGCCGCCGTGGTGGCCTTCAAGAAGAACGGCAAGCTCGGCTCCAAGAAATGGGTCCAGTGGATCTTGATCTTGTCCCCGCTGTTCCCGTTCCTGGCCATCCAGTCCGGCTGGGTGACCGCCGAGGTGGGCCGTCAGCCCTACGTCGTGTACCCGTCCGTGAGCGGCCCCGAGGGCGTGTCGCTGCTGACCAACGACGCGATCTCTCAGTCCGTTTCGGCTCCTGAGCTGATCGTCACCATCCTGCTGTTCCTGGTGGTGTACCTGTTCCTGGCCGTGGCATGGGTCCGTCTGATCGGCCGCTTCATCAAGGAGGGCCCGGTGCTCGCCGAGGCTCACGCCGCCAAGAAGGCCGAGAAGGCCGCCGAAAAGGCTTCCGACAAGGCCGTCGTCGAGGCTGCTGCCGCCGACGCCGCCGACAAAAAGAAGGAGGCATAAGTCATGACGACTCTCGGAATTATCTGGTTCTGCCTCATCTTCGTTCTGATCGCCGGCTACTTCATCCTGGACGGCTTCGACCTGGGCGCAGGCGTTTTGAGCCCCTTCGTCGCGAAGAATGACGAAGAGAAGGCCATCGTCCGCCAGAGCATCGGTCCTGTGTGGGACGGCAACGAGGTTTGGCTGCTCACCGCGGGCGGCGCGCTGTTCGCCGCGTTCGCGCCGGCGTACGCCACCACGTTCTCCGGCTTCTATCTCGCGATCATCTTGGTTCTCATGGGCCTGATCGTGCGCGCCGTGTCCGTCGAGTTCGCCGGTCACGACAAAGAGTGGTCCAAGATCTGGAACGCGCTTTTCTTCGTCGGTTCGCTGCTGCCTGCCCTGCTGCTGGGCGTCGCTGCCGGCAACGTGTTCGCCGGCATTCCGATGAATGCCAACGGCGACTACGTGGGCGTTCCGCTGCTGGGCCTGGTTACGCCGTTCACGCTGCTCACCGGCCTGCTGGGTCTGGCTCTGTTCATCTGCCAGGGTTCCAGCTGGCTGTCTCTCAAGGCGCCGCTGAACTCCGACGTGCGTGCGCGCGCTAAGAAGATCCGCAGCGTCGCCCTGGTGGTCGCGGGCGTCCTGTTCCTGGTGACCGCCGCCTATGCGCTGTTCATCCTGAAGCCCGAAATGGCTCCCGAGACCTCCATTCTGCGCATTCTCTTCTTCGCGCTGGTGATCGTGGCCCTGGCTGCCGCCATCGTGAAGAGCAGGGATGAGAACGGCGACCTGCTGACCTTTATCGCCTCCTCCGCCGCTTGCGCCATGCTGGTGGCCCTGTGGGCGTCGCTCATGTTCCCCAACCTGGTTGTTGCTGGCGCGGGCGATCCGCTGAGCCTGTTCGCCACCGCCGCGTCGGGCGAGAACATCACCATCGCCACCGCCGCGTCGACCGACTTGGCTCTTGGCTGGATGCTGGGCATCACTTGCGTCGGCCTGCCGCTGGTGCTGGCGTACCACTTCATGATCTATCGCACCTTCCGCGGTCGCGTGGACACGAAAGACCTGCACTACTAAAAAAGCTTGGGCGTTGCTTCCAAACGTGCGACAGCGTTTGAGATAAGCGTCCATACGGTTTCGAAGCCGGACCCGATTCCGATCGGGTCCGGCTTTTTGTTTGGCCGCGCTGCTTGTTTCGGGTGCTCGGATGCGTTTCTGTTTCGTTTGGCAACGCGCTTTTTCGCGCGCGTTATACTTGGGAGCACGACGAAAACCGACGCGCCGCGCAAGGCGCGATTGCGAGATACGGGGAGGCATCATGGAATACGCCGCACTTCAGGAAGAGATCAAGAACGCTATGCGCGCCCGCGACAAAAACCGCCTGGCCATTCTGCGCCAGGTTCTGGGCGAGGTGAAAAACATCGAGGTCAACGAGCGCCGCGAAATCGTCGAAGCCGACGTCGACGCCATGCTGAAGCGCCTGGTCAAGCAGACGAGCGAAACGCTCGAGGGCTCCATCAAGGCGGGCACTAACGAAGAGCGCACCGCCATGCTGAAGGAGCAGGTGGAAATTCTCGAGGCCTACCTGCCCAAGCAGATCGAAGGCGCCGAGCTGGTGGCCCTGGTCGAGAAGACGATCGCCGAGGTGGGCGCCGAAACCAAGCGCGACATGGGCAAAGTCATGGGCGCGCTCAACGCCGCCACCGGCGGAAACTTCGACAAGGCCGCCGCTGCGAAAGAGGTCGGCAGCCGCCTGGCGTAAAGGCCTTGCGATCCGCCGCCGCGGGCGCGTTCGCGTTTTACACGCCTGCCCGCATTTCGGCCTATAATCGCAGGCGCTCGGGGCGAGCGGGCGATCCCGCTCGCCTTCACCGATACTGAACGAGGAGAAACCTTGTCTGAGGAAATCGATTTCATTCCCGTATTGATCGGCGGGGATATGAACTGCTATTCGGTGGCGCGCGCCATCCATGAGCAGTACGGCAAGAAAAGCTATGCGTTCGGCCGCTTCGCCGCGGGCGACACCATGCACAGCCGCATCGTGGAATGCAGCTATAACGAAAACCTCGATAAGCCCGAGGTGCTTCTTGCCACCATCAAGGAATTCGCGGCCAAGCATCCCGACACCATGCACCTGGTATGGGGCTGCGCCGACGTGTACGCGGCTTTGCTGTCCGAGGTCCAGGACGACCTGCCCGACAACTGCGTGACGCTCTACATCAACGCCGAGCTGCGCGACCGCCTGGAGTCGAAGTCGAGCTTCTATCGCATGTGCGAAGAGCACGGCATTCCGTACCCGAAGACCGTCGCCGTGACGCCCGAGCGCTTCGAGCAGGGCCTTACCGAGGCCGACCTGTCAGAGGAGGCCGTCGGGTTCGTGTACCCGATCATCGTGAAGCCCGCCATGAGCGTGACGTATTGGGAACACCCCTTCGACGGCATGAAGAAGGTGTACACCGCCGAAAACCCGGCCGACGCGTTGCGCATCCTGGGCCTGATCTTCGGCGCGGGCTATCCCGACGAGGTGCTGCTGCAGGACATGGTGGTCGGAGAAGATTGCAACATGAACGTCCTGACCGCTTACTGCGACCGCAACTGCAAGGTGAAGCTGATTTGCTTCGGTCGCGAGGGCCTCGAAGAGCACACGCCCACGGCGCTCGGCAACCCCTGCGCCATCATCACGCAGCCCAACCCCGAGCTGCAGGAACTCATCAAGAACTTCCTCGAGAACATTGGGTTCACGGGCTTCGCGAACTTCGACATCAAGCGCGACGACCGCGACGGCTCCTACAAGGTGTTCGAGGTGAACCTGCGCCAGGGCCGCACCAACTACCATGTCACGGCGGCGGGCCACAACATCGCCCGCTACGTGGTGGAAGACCGCGTGTTCAAGCGCGACCTGGGCGAGTGCGTGCAGAACACCAACGAGGTGTTCTGGCATTCCGTGCCGCGCAAGGTGGTGTACGAATACGTGAAAGACCCCGAGTTCGTGGAGCGCGCCAAGCAGCTGGTTGCCCAGGGCAAGGAGTCTATGAGCTTCGACTACGCCCCCGACCTGCGCCTCAACCTGATGCGCTGGGCCTGGATGAAGATTCACGTGCACCGCTATATCGACAAGTTCGCCAACCCGGACAACTACAAATAGCATTCTAAGCGCCCTGCGTTAAGGCAGGGCGCTTGTTGTATGCAGCAACATACTTTTGAAACGGCGTCGCTTGGCATTTCTTTCACACGCAGGTTGTTTCCTTCTTTGTTTCAGGAGGTACACTAATAGCAATGGTGTTTTGCTATTAGGGAGCGATTAAAATGGGAGTACATCTTGTTGACGGGGGAATCAGCGATTTTGAGGAATGCGTCCGCAAGGGTCTGCTTGCGTATGTTAAATATCCCGAGAATGGCGAAGCCTCTCTTTGTTTTGCGTATCCCCAGTTTTTGATTGATGGCGACGGCTTGACCCTCATAGAGAAGGAAGCTTTTCCTGACGACGGATGCCTTCCCATGTCTACATCTGGATACAATTCTGGACAGATTCGAGACCTGTATGGCGACATGGTTGTTGCGATCGTTAACAGTAATTCTCTTGGCGTGAATAATAAATACCCGATTGAGAAGTCTCAGTTTTTTGGGGCGCTTAACCCGAACAAGCCAAGAGGTGCATCTCCCGTTGAGTTTACGCCGCTTTCGAAGCATCCTCTATCTGGCGCGTTAATTCAGGTTCTGGAGATTCAGGAAAACGTCGATTTTTCAAAGCCGCTTGAAGTCCCTGTTCATATATATCCTGATCAGGCGGCTCCAAGGACGAAACTGTCCTTGATTGCGCAGGTTTCCAAGGGGAAAAAGAGGTACTTCGGCCCATTTGAATGCAATTGTAAAAACGGCGAAGAGGTCTTTCTTTCTGCGACTGGCTCCTTTGATGCTTGTATTGCGGGTTTTGACGAGGCCTCTTTCGCCATGTCCATAGATCTCGTTAACGACAGGGAGGATATCGTTGCTCAATTCGTTGACGCTGACGAGGTTAGGCGCAAGTTCGATGATGCCGATGACGTAATAGATTGGATTAGTGACGAGGCCTTAGTGGAGGCTATTGGAAGGGTTTCTCGCAGTGGGGCCGACTCGTTTACAAAGGCCCAGATGCAGAGTCTCAAATCCCAGATACTAACTTGCGCTGACGAGAGTGCAAAAATTCCGCTTACCCCTAGTCGCAGGCTTAGAATGAAAAGGCTATTGGGGATGACGTCCGAATGGTCTTCTCTGCCTGATGAGATTAAGGACAACGCGATTAAGAATGCCGATCCTAATCAGTTGGCTAGATACGTTTTAAGCGATGACCATTTTAGGTCGTTTTATGAGAAGGTAATGGAGAACGATGGTGTTAGGGAGAAGGTCAGGCAAGAAAAAGACGCTTACCGCAGCCAGATTGCTGCAGACGAGGATAAAGCTAGACTGGTAGAGGCGGAGCTTAGGCGCGTTAAGGCAGAGCTGAGTTCGTACGAAGGCGCCCTGGAGGAAAAGAAAAAGCAAGTAGAGGGGGAGCTTGCTGACCAGCTCGAGCAGATTCATCAAGAGCGTGCCGCTTTGCTTTCCGAGAAGGAGAGCTTAGCTGACGAGGTCGCTAAGCTTAATGTCGAGAAGTCTGAGCTCGAGAAGACCAATCTCGAGCTCGAGGAGAATAATATTCTTGTTAGAAGGCAGATCAGGCGAACCGTGGGTGATATGTCCGATGAGCTGTCCGTATCGAGCAAAATCCTTGAGAACGAGATGATTAGGCAGATCGTTTCCTCGATTAATTCCGATGATGCATCAAGGGCAAAAGAGGAATCCGAACAGGGGCTCGTCGGCCCCGGGCTGGCTGTTGTCGAAGGGGCCTTCGGTTCTCCCATGGGGGTGCTAGAAGAAATCGAGAGACGAATTGGGGAATATTCTGGTCGCGATATATCTAGGAACGAAATCGTTAACCTCATGGTTTGCTTGATGCAGGGATATATTGTCACTTTGGCCGGTCTTCCAGGTACTGGTAAAACGTCTCTTGTGAATATTATTGCTGCCGCTTTGGGTCTTAAAAATAGTTCCGCTTACCGTTTTGCTGAGGTCCCAGTAGAAAAAGGGTGGACTTCCTACAAGGACTTTATTGGATACTATAATCCGTTCACTAAGTCACTCGAGAAGGCGAACAAGGTTGCCTTCGATGCTTTCGGCGCTTTGGATTCCGAGTCTCGTCTTGGCTTGGGCCCAAGCAAGGTGTCTCCTTATCTTTTGCTCTTGGATGAAGCGAACTTGAGCTCCGTGGAGCATTACTGGTCGCCGTTTTTGGGCGCGTGCGATTCCTTTAAGGATGGACCTTATGAGCTAGGGCTTGGAGGGGAGACGGTATTTAGCGTTCCTGAATACATGAGGTTTGTGGCTACGGTTAATTTCGACCATACGACAGAAGAACTTTCTCCTCGTTTCCTCGATCGAAGCTGGATTGTGATGTGCAATCCGGTGGCCCTCGATATTGACGAAGTAGGTAGGGCCGTCGAATTTCCAGATATGCCCGCGTTTTCGTATGCGGATCTGATTGAAGCTTTTGGCGTCAGGGAAAAAACGACTGTTGATGGCGAGTTGCGAGGGAAGCTTGAGAAGGTTGTAGATGTGTTCGCAAAGAACGGTCGCCCTATTAGTCCGAGAAGTCAAAAGATGATGTTTGATTACATACGAACTGCGTCTGAATTTATGAATTGCTCATCATCGGAGGAACAGTATTCACCCGTCGATTACGCTGT
Organism: Slackia faecicanis; assembly: GCF_003725295.1. Classification (GTDB taxonomy): domain Bacteria; phylum Actinomycetota; class Coriobacteriia; order Coriobacteriales; family Eggerthellaceae; genus Slackia; species Slackia faecicanis. The sequence continues at coordinate 105,754 of NZ_QICB01000004.1, read as the reverse complement.
CTTGCAGAAGGCTTTGCCGCTGATTTCTGGCGCCGATGGCAGAATCAGGGAATTGCTAGATGAGCTTCGGGGCATCCCCGGCTTGCCGATGACTGAGAAAAGAATCGATCGCATGATTGAGGTTGGCGACGATAATGGCTTCTATCAATATTTCGCGTAAAAGCCATTCCTTGTGGCATCTGAGGATGGTTGATGGCGTTGACGGGTCGGTGGTTGAGCTGCCTTTGTTTGTTGCGTCGTCAATCAAGGATTTTGATCTTGAGCAATCGGCGTTCGTCCACGAGGGCCACGATTATGAAGTATGGGTTGTTACTGACGCGGAAATAGAATGCGAATTGGTTACGTGGTGCGTGAACGGCCGGGATGCCCTTGAGGTCTTTATTAGGGAGGCGGATAGTAGTGCATGTGGGAAAGAAGGCCGCGCATGTGTGTCTTATCGGCTTTCGCGAAAAGACGGGGAGCGATGGTATCCGTTCAGTATGGCATGTGGGTTCGCTTCGATTGAGATCTCTTTTGATTACCCAAACGGTCATTCGAGAATTCTTGGGACGCGGGACTTGGTGTGCATATGTGATAAAGAGGACCAAGAACGGGTTGTGTCGGGCATTCTTGATGAGTTTGTAAATGGGGGGCAGAATACCCCTATGAGATGGATGTTTGAAGGGGTCGAAGAAGACTTCGGTAGCGCTGCTCTGACCGAGTCCGAAAACGTTTTCGATGACTCTCAGTCGATGTCTGCTTTTCTGTCTTTGTGCGAAGATGTCGTTCGGGCCTATGGTCGCCACTTGGGCTATTTTCGCTCGCATGCTTACAGCAGGACGGCGAAGGAAAGCGTCGTCGTGGGTCCGTCCGAGGTTCACCGCTTGGGGCGTAACGAGCTTATGTGGTTGGCGACTATGCCGAATATGCTCCATAGGACAGATGCTGAGACGGCGGTACGGATGCAAGGGAACTATTATATTGCCTCCAAGGTTCGGACGGAGCGCCCCTGTAGAACGTATGATAATTTAGAAAACAGGTCGGTAATAGCCTTTCTTGGTCGCGTTGAAAGTTCTCTCTCGAATGCGATTACTCTTGCAAAAACTAAGATCCGTAACCTACGAGACATTGCGTCCAGGCTTAAATCTTTTGATGTGAAGGAGGGGGCGGTTCTGTCTCTTGTCGTCATAGAGTCGTGCCTTGAAAGAGAGGAGCCGCTCGTTGACAGGGCCAGGTCCCTTTTAGACGAAGTTAAGCGAATTTCTTATTCGCTTCGTTCAGCGTTACCCCGCGTCGCAGATGTTGCGTACAAATTACCTCGTCGTTCAAAGGCATTTCAGGAAATACTGCCGTATATGGACGTATATTCGGTAATGGTCAAATGGGATGACTTTGGCGAATTTCGTCTCATTCGCGATGGCTTGGTGCTGCGCACTTGGCGTATGGACAAGCTTTATGAGTATTACGTTTTGTACAAGATGCTTGAGGCTTTAAGTGCGTGCCGTTTTGAGCCCGATTACACACTTGGAAGACGGCCTATTCGTTGTATCCAGTACGATGTTGAATCAAAGTGCTTTAAAAACGAAGATCAGGTTGCAACGTTGTATGAATTGATGAGAGGCTCGGAAAAGGTCAAGCTATATTATCAGCCCGTTTTCTATGGCGAGTATCAAGAGAATAACGAGGTCGATCTCTATAGAACGACGCGGGGCGGAAGGGGGTTTAATTATTGGACCCCTGATTTCTATTTAATTTTTAAGTCGGGGGGAGAAACAAAGAGGATTATTTTTGATGCCAAATTTCGTAAGATGTCGGCGGTCAGGTGGGCTGGTAAGAGCAATGCCGAAAGCAGCATGGACAGCTGTCTTCGAAAGTACAAGATCGATACCCTCGCTGAAGATGGGTCAAGGGTCGATGCCCTTTGGCTTCTTTGCGGCAGGGTTTCACGTCGTCAAATAAAGGTCCGTCAAAATTCTCCATGGGCACAAAGCCATAAGGAATTGGTTTTGCCTGATGGGGTTGCCGCGGTTGCTCCAGGGGCTAATGCTTTGCTGGATGTATTCGGGGAGCTTGGGATAGATGGCCATGGCCAGCATCCTTTTCCCGATGGGCGCCCTTCGTATGTGGGTTCAGCTGGCGAGGTGGTCAAAGACGGAAGTCAAGGTGACCTTGATTCCGTAGATTGCTCGCAGGATGGTATCGATGATGTAGCGCCTTTGATAGCAGAGCTAATTCGCCTATCAGTTGATTCGGGGGCTTTGTTTGATGAGAAGTATGCTCGTCGGATGGGGGTTGGGCACCCATTGCTGCGTCGACGAAAGCCCGAAGGCAGGGAGGCGAATTATTATTGCGAGAAGAGTATCGATTTAGGGGTCGGTTGCTGTTACTTATATAAGAAATGGCTACCCAATAATTTAAATTTGCTAAAGCGACAGATTGCATTGTTGAGGGAAAAGTCGGTATAGCCCTGTATCTTTTGGCACGTGGAGAGATGTCCGTAGTGAAATGGCGTAATTTTGCTAATTGATGTATCAGGGACGTTAGAATATTTTTTTTAACATATGGGCTGGGTCCGTTGGCGCTGGCCCCATTTTGCTACACGAAAGGTGCCCTATGTGCGGATTCGTCGGATTCACCGGTGATATCGAAAACAGGCAGCAGGTCCTGCAGGCCATGATGGATCGCATCGTGCATCGCGGTCCCGACATGGGCGATGCGTTTCTGGCCGATAACGTGGCCATGGGCTTCCGTCGCCTGTCCATCCTCGACCTGACCGAGGCGGGCTCGCAGCCCATGAGCAACGCCGACGGCAGCGTGGTGATCACGTTCAACGGCGAAATCTACAATTTCCAGGAGCTGCGCCGCGAGCTCGAGGCCAAAGGCTACGAGTTCCATTGCGACGCCGACACCGAGTCGCTCCTTCACGGCTACGAAGAGTGGGGCGAGGGCATCGTCGACCGTCTGCGCGGCATGTACGCCTTCGTGGTCTGGGATAAGAAGAAAAACCGCCTGTTCGGCGCGCGTGACATCTTCGGCATCAAGCCGTTCTACTACTGCACCACGGCCCAGGGCGATTTGCTCTACGGCAGCGAAATCAAGAGTTTCCTCGAGCATCCCGGCTTCGTGAAGGCCGTGAACAAGCAGGCCCTGCGCCCGTATTTGACCATGCAGTTCCCTGCGACGGACGAGACGTTCTTCGAGGGCGTCTTCAAGCTGCCGGCGGCGCATTGCTTCACGTACGACCTGGCCACGCGCACGATGGACGTGCGCCGTTACTGGGATGCCGATTTCTCCGACGACGATTCCAAGACCTTCGACCAGTACGTCGAGGAATGCGACCAGGTGGTCCACGAAAGCGTGGCGGCCCATCGCATCGCCGACGTGAAGGTGGGCTCGTTCCTTTCGGGCGGCGTCGATTCCAGCTACATCGCCGCATGCCTGATGCCCGACAACACGTTCTCGGTGGGCTTCGACTACAAGGACTTCAACGAGACCAATTACGCGGCCGAGCTTTCCGACAAGCTGGGCATCAAGAATTTCCGCAAGATGGTGACGGCCGACGAGTTCTTCGAAATGCTGCCGCAGATCCAGTACCACATGGACGAGCCGCAGTCGAATTTGTCCAGCGTGCCGCTGTGGTTCTTGGCCCAGCTGGCATCCGAGCAGGTCACGGTGGTGCTTTCGGGCGAAGGCGCCGACGAGCTGTTCGCGGGCTACGCCTACTACGAAGACGTGCCCTCGTTGGCCAGGTTCAAGCGCATCGTGCCGCGCTGCATCCGCCGCAGCCTTGGCAAGTTCGTCGAGAACAAGTCGTATTTCAAGGGCCGCAACTTCCTGTTGAAGGCGGCCGAGATACCCGAGAAGTGGTTCACTGGCCAGGCGTTCATCTACCGTCCCGATGAAATCGACGACGTGGTGAAGCCCGATTACGCCAAGGGTCCCGACGCGTTCGAGCTGTGCGCGCCGGTGTATGACCGCGTGCAGAACTTCTGCGACCTATCCAAGCGCCAGTATCTGGATATGAACATGTGGCTGCCAGGCGACATTCTGCTCAAGGCCGACAAAATGTGCATGGCGCATTCGCTCGAGCTGCGCGTTCCCTTCCTCGACAAGAAGGTCATGGAGTTCGCCCAGCACATTCCCGCGCGCTACCGTGTGAATGAAAACGGCAACAAGCAGGTGCTGCGTTATGCGGCGAACCGCGTGTTGCCCGACGAGTGGGCCACGCGCCCCAAGAAGGGCTTCCCGGTGCCGATCAAGTTCTGGCTGCGCGAGCAGAAGTACTACGACTACGTGAAGGAGTACTTCACCGCGCCGTGGGCCGAGGAGTTCTTCGACACGAAGAAGCTCATGGCCATGCTGGATGAGCACTTCGAGGGCCGCGCGCTCAACCATCGCAAGATCTACACCACGCTGACCTTCCTGATCTGGTACAAGCGTTACTTCGTGGACGAGAAGGGCCCCGTGGCGGCATAAGGCGCTCGACGTTGCGCTCGTTGCGACATTCCGGCAAAGCCTGGAAAACGAAAAGACCGAACCGCGCGTTCATGCGGTTCGGTCTTTTTTATTACGTTACGCCTGTTCGGCGGCTTGTTTGAATAGATCCCATCGGAAGGTGGGCGTAGCTGCTCCTATTTGAACCCGCGGACGATGCGCTTTTTAGGCTTGTGCTCGGCGGGTTCGCGGAAGTCGAGCTGCATCTGGTGGTCTGCACGTGCCTCGTCGGCCTTTTTCGCCTCGATGGAATCGATCTGCCAGGCCACGGCTTCGTTGCCGTACGACTGCAGCATGCACATGCGTGCGTCGTGCATGTTTTGCTTTGATCCCGCGCGATGGGTGCTTTCGAATTCGAACACGCCCGAAACCTGCGTGGCTCCGTTGGGCGATTTGTAGTGGGCGATATAGGTGGGCATCGGTCTCCTTCCGGTGGTGCGTGAGCGGGTGGGCGGTGCGGTCGCGGCTGCGGGCCGTTTAGGCGCCCAGGAATTCGCGGGCGAGCGCCAAATCGCTTTTGACCTCGGGGTATTCGTCGCCGCGATGCTGGGTGGTCTCGTCGCCTTTCGCCAGCAGCAGCACGACGGCCGCTTCGCCTTCGGCGGCTTGGAACGCGCGGGCCACGGCCGCCTCGCGGTCGTGGATCTCTTCATGCGCGACGCCTGCGGGGGTGTTGGCCGCAAGCTCGGCGCAGATGTCTTCGACGCGCTCGTGCGCAGGGTCTTCTTCAGTGTAGATGATCAGGTCGGCGTAGCGTCCTGCAACGCGAGGAAGGCATTCGCGGCGCTCGACCGCCTTGCCGCCCGGCGCGCCGAACACGGCGATCACCTTGCGGCCCGGGTATTCTTTCACGACGGACGAGAATAGCGTCTCGAACGAAAGCTCGTTGTGCGCGTAGTCCACGATGCAAACGATGCGTCCGTCGGCGGAGGACACGAGTTCCATGCGGCCGGGCACGCGCACGTGCGCGAGGCCCTCGGCGATCGCGTCGAAGCTTACGCCCGCAAGGCGTGCCATGGCAATGGCCGCCAGGGCGTTGGACACGTTGAAGGCGCCGGCCATGCCGAGCGTCATGGCGTGGCGCTCGCCTTCGGCCTCCACCGTGAACGAGATTCCGCGCTCGGAGGCCATGATGTCGCGCGCCAGGAAATCGGCCTGCGCGCCGCTTGCCTGCGGCGTTTTGCCTTGATGCTCGAGTTCGAACGTGACCAGGTGTTTTGCTGATTTTGCGGCTTCGATCACGCGGTCGGCATGGTCGGAATCGAGGTTCACCACGGCGGTTTCGCATTGCTCGAAAATGCGCAGCTTCGAAGAGAAGTAGTCTTCGAAATCGGCGTGCTCGACGGGCGAAATGTGGTCGCGGCCGATGTTGAGGAAACACGCGGTGCTTAGATGCAGCCCGAGCACGCGGTCATATTTCAGGCCGTGGCTCGATACCTCCATCACCATGATGTCGCGTCCGGCTTCTTCGGTGTTGTGCAGGTGGCGCCACAGCTCGGGCGCTTCGGGCGTGGTGTTGTGGCTTTCGTAGTGCTCGAAGCCGTCGTCGGTTTCGATCGAGCCCAGGATGGACGTCTCGATGTTGGCGGCGGCGAAGATGGAGCGCAGCATATAGGCCGTGGTGGATTTGCCCTTCGTGCCCGTGATGCCGATGATATTCAGACGCTCGTCGGGCCTGCCGTAGGCTTTGGCAGCCACGATCGCCATGGCGCGGCGCACGTCGCTCGCGACGATGCGCGGCGCGGTGCCGCCGGCTTGCGCGACGGCATGGGCGAGCGTTTCGTCGCACAGGTATGCCGCGGCCCCCGCCTCGATCGCCGACGCGAGGAACGCGGGCTTGAACGATACGCCTTTGCAGACGAACAGGCATCCCGGCGCGGCTTCGCGCGAATCGACCGTCATGCCGCTGACCTGCGTGTCCGCGCCTTCGAGGCGCGCGGCGCATCCCGCTGCGTTCAGCAGTTCGACAAGGTGTTTCAGCGAAAGAGAGGGCAGGGTGCTCATGGGAATCCTTTGATTGCTGGTCGTGCTTAAAGGGCCGCCTTCGCGGCCGGTCGGTTGCTATAGCTTAGCCGAAGCGGTCTGGCGGGAGCGTTCGAGGCGAAAGATTCCACGTGTTCGCCCATGTCCGAGCCATTGCCGAAAGCCCGGTCCGCGGCTTGACGATATTCTTACGGCCGTCAGGAGCGCGTACGTTCGGCTGTATACTTATGCATGATTTTCCTTGCGGCGATTGCGCCGCAAGGCGCCTGCTGCGGCGGGCGACCCTGTTCCGATTTCGATGGGAGCGTCTTATGCGGCCTTTGCCTCAAAACCAGCTCGATCCCAAGGTGAAAAGCGTCTGGCGCATCGGCGACGCGCTGTGGATCACCGCCGCGTACCTGATGTGCGCGTTCACGTTCTTCGTCATCGCGCTGGCCGACCCTGCGGGTGGCTGGGCGTGGCTGGTCGTGGCGGTCATGACGGCCGTGTGGGCGATATCGTTGATTGTGGCGGTGGTTGTTCTGCCGCCTGTGCGCTACGTGCGTTGGCGCTATGAAGTGGGCGAAAACGAGCTGGACATAGCCAAAGGCATCGTCTGGCGCACGCGTTCGGTGATTCCGTTCGTGCGCGTGCAGAACACCGACACCAAACAGGGCCCCATTCTGCGCGCATTCGGCCTGGCCGGCGTGACCGTCTCCACGGCGGCGGGCCAGCATGAGATTCCCGGCCTTTCGTTCGAAGAGGCCGACGTGCTGCGCGATCGCATCGCCACGCAGGCCCGCCTTGCTCAGGAAGACGTGTAGGCCATGGGCGATTCTTACAACAACGTGCCTGACCAGGTGCTCGACGAACCCCGCGCTGCTTCGCCCGCTTCCTGCGAGCCTGTGGATACAGCGGCCGGCGCGCAGGCATGCGAGGTTCCTCATCCCGATGCCGGCAGCGCTTCTGCGGGGCGGACGGCCGCGCCGGCCACGGAGGCGGGCGTTCCTTTGCAGAGCTTGGGTGCCGAATGGCAGGCCTACCGCGACGCGCTGGCGGCGTATGCGCGCGCCGGCGCGGCGGCGCTTGCGCCCAACGACCCGCGCAACGCCGTTCCCGCGTCGCTGCGTCCCGGCAGGCATGCCGTGCATCACTCGTATATATGGCTCGGCGGCCTTTCGGCGGTCGGCGCGATCATGCTGGTGATGATCCTTTCGTCGGCCGGATCGATCATGTCTATGGTCGAAGGCGGGATGCCTGTGTTCATTGCGCTGGCCGCATCTGCAGGCATCGGACTGCTGACGGCTCTCGTCGTGGGCGCCGTGGTGTTCGCGGCGCAGTGGCTTGCGTGGAAGAATCTGAGCTACGAGCTGGCCCCTACGGAGTTTTCCCTGTTTTCGGGCATCGTCAATAAAAAGCGCCGACACGTTCCGTATCAGCGCATCCAATCGGTCAATCAGCAGGCGGGCGTTATGCAGCGCGTGCTGGGCATCTGCGACGTGAAAATCGACACGGCGGGCGGCGCTGCCAACGAGGCCGTCACGCTGCGCTATGTGCGCACTTCGGAGGCCGAGGCGCTGCGCTCCGAGCTGTTCCGCCGTAAGAAGGTGCTTCTGGCGGGCGGCGCGCTCGACGAATTCGGTACGGCGTACGTAGGCGGGACCGTGGTTCCTTCGGCGTGGATGATCGCCTGCGCCGGCGGCGATGCGCGCTCGGCCCAGATTGCGTTCGGCGCCGATCCCGCCGCGGCGGATATGTCGCTTGAGCAGGCGTGCTCCTGTGTCGGGACGCCCGCGGAAGGCAATCTTCTGGATGGCGCCGATGAGCTTCTCAACGACATGCGCGGCGTGTTCGGCGGCCAGGAGGTGGCCACGGGCGCCGTTTCCTACGAGGCGGGCCTGAGCAACAAGGAGCTGTTTTTCGCGGGGCTTTCGGGCGCCGCGGGGCACTTCGGCGTGATCATCGCCGGCATCATCGGCCTGGCGGGCACGTTGGCTCAGTTCTTCGAGTCGAATATCGAAGCGTGGGTCGAAGGCGCGATGGCGGGCGTTTCGGCCGACGCATCGCTTCCTGCTCAGGGCGCCGCCGCGCTGGGCGGGCTGTTCGGTTCGTTCGCGTGGCAGGTGGCGCTGTGGGCCGTGGTTTCGGTGCTGGCGCTGTGGGCGTTTTCCGTCATCGGCACCATTGTCCAGTACGGCGGATTCAAGGTGCGCCGCCGCGAGGGCCGCATCGAAGTCGAGCACGGCTTGTTGCAGCGCACGTTCCACGGCATCGATGTGGACCGCGTGCAGACGGTCGTGGTGAAGGAATCGTTCGTGCGCCGCATGTTCGGCTATTGCGAGCTTTCGGTGGGCAAGATCGATTCGGCCGTGCAGGATTCCCAAGACGGCGCGCCCCAGGCGCGCGGCATGGTGATTCATCCCTTCGTGAAAACCTCCCGCGTGCCCGATCTCGTCGGCGGCCTGCTGCCCGAGTTCGCCGACATGCCGGAGCAGACGGTGCGCCCGGCCCCCGTGGCGCTGCGGCGCGCGATCGTGCGCAAAGGCGTCATTCGCAGCACGGTGTTTTGGCTGATGGTCGGCGCGATTCTCGGCAGGATCGGGCTTGAGGCCGGCTTGCGTTCGGGCGCTTTGGCGATCGATGCCGGCATGCTCGCGCTGTGCGAGACGGCGTTCGCCGCGGCGGTCGCGCTGTTCATCATCGCGTTCGCGCTGAACGTGGTCGATGCGGTGTTGTGGCACCGTTCGTCCGTGCTTGGCTACGACAGCTCGTTCATGAGCATCACCAACGGCGGCCTGTCGAAGACCACGGCGGTGTTTCCGCGTAAGAAGATCCAGTTCGGCTATGTGAAAACCAATCCGTTCCAGCGCGGCGCGCACGTGGCCATTGTGAATGCGCGCACGGCCGCAGGCGTCGGCGGCATCACCGAGCAGTTGTGGGACGTGCCCGAAGAAGAGGCCGCCCGTTGGCTGGAGTGGGTGCGCCCGCGCACGGTCGCATCGGCGAACGGGGCCGTACGGGCGAACGGCGCCGCGCCGGCAGACGAGGCTGCGGCGGCGAACGGCGCCGAAGGGTAGGTGTCCGCCGGCCCCGGGGCAGCTGCTGGCTGGTAGGGGGTCGCTCGTCGGCGGCCGTCCGAGCTTGGGCGAAGCATGCGTCCTGTCGCGCGCCGTGCGCGGAGGACGCTTTCGTCAAAACGAGGTCATGCGTGCGTCAGGCGAGGGTCGTATCCGTCCCTTCTTACGCCCGCCGAAATTCCACATCGAGGCCTTGGTTGATGGATTGGTAACGCACGCCGAGCAGATGCTGCGCGTGCGGCCCCCCATGCTAGAATGTCGGCCATGGATACTACGACAAAGAACACCAACACCGCCGACGGCGCGTCCTGCGCTGCCGCCGCGGCGCCGGGCGGGGCTGCGACCTGCTCGCCTTCCGCATCCCACGCGTGGGAAATTTCCAATTTCAAGAAATCCTCCGCCGAGGAAAAGGCGGAAAAACGCGCCTCCAAGCGCTCCGGCATGTCGGCCGGCGCCCCGCGTTCGAAGAAGAACGTGCGCGAGTATACGGTGGGCGAGGAAATCGCCAACTCCATCTCGCACGGCATCGGCGCGCTGCTCGCCATTGCGGCCATTCCCATCTGCGTCGTGACGGCCGTTTCGCACGGCGGCGGCGTGGCTCTGGCGGCGGCTTTGATCTACACCATTTCGATGCTGCTCGAATACGTGGCCTCCACGCTGTATCACGCGTTGGTGCCCATTCCCGCCAAAAAGGTGTTCAAGGTCATCGACCATTCGGCGATCTATCTGTTCATTGCGGGCAGCTACACGCCGTTCTGCCTGATCACGCTGGCCGATTCCAATGGCATGCTGCTGTGTTTGGCCGTGTGGGCGCTTGCTATCGTGGGCGTGGCGCTCGAGGCGTTCTGGGTTTTCCGCCCGCGCTGGATCTCCGCGGTCATCTATCTGCTTCTGGGCTGGTGCGTGGTCGGCTTCTTGCCGCCGCTGATCGCCAGCTTGCCGTTCCCCGGCCTCATGCTGCTGCTGGTGGGCGGCATTTGCTACAGCATCGGCTGCATCTTCTATGTGTTGAAGAAGGTCCCGTACATGCACACCGTGTTCCACGTGTGGGTGCTGGCGGGCAGCGTGCTGCAGTTCCTTTCTATCGTGTTGTACGTGCTGTAGGCGCGTGTGTTCATCCGCCCGGTAGGCGGCGAGCTTGAAAAGGTTGTGACATATCCTCATGGACGTCGGCATAAGTATTCTGGTCACGTTCGTTCTCATCCTGGTGAACGGGTATTTTTCCGCATCGGAGATGGCCCTGGTCAATGCGCGCAGGGTCGTTCTTCAGAAAGAGGCCGAGGAAGGCTCTAAGAAGGCGGCCACCGCTCTTGAGCTGGCCTCCGATTCCGACCGCTTCCTGGCAACGATCCAGGTCGCGATCACTCTGGTGGGCTTTTTCGCATCGGCCGCGGCCGCTACGAACCTTTCCGATCCGCTGGCGCAGTGGATGTCGTCGTTCGGCATCGAGTGGCTGTCGTTCGCGGCGCCCGCTATGGCTCCCGTCATCATCACGCTGATCGTGTCGTATTTCAGCATCGTGATCGGTGAGCTCGTTCCCAAGCGCATCGCGCTGGCTTCAGCCGAATCGGTTTCCAAGACCGTCGCCGGCCCCTTGAAGGTGTTCCAGAAGATCGCGAGCCCCATCGTGCGCTTCACGGCGGCTTCCGCGAATCTGCTCGCCCGCCTGATGGGCGTGAAAAGCGCCGACGAGCGCCAGGAGGTTTCCGAGGAAGAGATCCGCTACATCGTGGCCGACAACGAAGAGCTCGACGACGACGAGAAGCGCATGATCCACGAGGTGCTCGACCTGGGCGACGCCACCGCCGAAGACGCCATGACCCCGCGCGTCGATATGATCGCCACCGAAGACAGCGAAACGGTGCGTCAGGTTCTCGATCGCATGCGCGGCACCGGCTATTCCCGCCTGCCCGTGTATCACGACGATCTTGACAACGTCGTGGGCATCGTGAGGTACAAAGACCTGATCAACCCGCTGCTCGACGACAAAGAAGCCGACACGGTCGACGGGTACATGGCCGAAGCGGGCTTCGTGCCCGAAAGCAAGGCGCTTCTGCCCCTGCTCAACGAGATGCAAACGAATCGTCAACAGATGGCGATCGTTGTCGACGAGTACGGCGGAACTGCCGGTTTAATTACCATCGAAGACATCGTGGAAGAGATCGTCGGCGAAATCGTCGACGAGACCGACTTCGGCGAGAACGAGCACGTCACGCGCCTTTCCGACAACGAATGGCTTGCCGCGGGCTCGATTCCGTGCGACGAGGCCGTCGAACTTGGATGGCCCGTGAAGGAAGACGAAAGCTACGAGACCGTCGTGGGTTGGCTGATGGACAGGTTCGACCGCGTTCCTCAACTGGGCGACGAGTTCGTCGTCGACGGATACGTGTTCAAAGTCCAGCAGATGCGCCGCCGCCGCGTTTCTCAGCTGCGCGTCACGCGCACGCCCGACGCCGTGCAGGAGGAGCAGCCGCTCGAAGAGGAGTAAACCGGCAGCGCCGGACGCGGAAGAGAGAGGAGGCCGGCCGTGCTCGAGACGAATCGCCTTCATCGCTCCGATGATGAAGTCATAGCCGGCGTCTGCGCCGGCGTTGCCGAGTGTTTCGACCTGGACCCCATCGCGGCGCGCATTCTCGCCGTTTTGCTGGCGGTTTGCACGGGCGGCCTGGCCGTCGTGGCGTATGCGGTCATGTGGCTCGTTTTGCCGAAACAGATGGAAGTGCCTGCGCCGATCGCGTGCGCGGCGTACGTTCCTGCGGCCGAGCCCGTTCCGGCGGGCTTTCCTCGCAAGCGGCGCGGCTCTGCGCCCGTGCCGCCCGCGGGTTTCGTGGTGGACGACGGCTGCTGCAAGCCCGCGCCCGTCGCGGCGCCCGTGGGCAGGCCCGAGGAGCCGTGCGAGCGCTGCGGCATGTCGGGCTGGTCGCGCCTGTGCGTGTGGCTGGGCTCGGGCCTTCTGGCCGTCGATGCTGCGCTTTTGTTCGACTACCTGGTCGAAGGCATCGTCTGGTGGCAGCTGTGGCCCGTGCTGTGCCTGGTGTCGGGCCTCGTTTTGATGGTCGTTCCCTCGAAGAAGGGTTCGTTCGCGCGGCGGTTTTCGTGCGGCTTGGTGGTCGTGGCCGCAAGCGTGGTCATGCTGTTCATCTCGATCGGCATCCTGGATTCCGTATCGGTGCTCTACGCCATGGCGAAGCTGTGGCCCATCGCGCTGATCATGGCGGGCCTGGTGGTCATGAACGTGTCGTTCCATGACCAGATGTTCGACTTCGGCCTGGCCCTGTGCGTGATCGTGGCATGCGTTGCCATGTGCACGGTGTTCGCTATTCCTGGGCCGCTGGAGCAGGTCGCCGTGAACCTGCCGTTCGGGCCGAGAATCTACCATATCAATCCGTGGCTGTAGGAAGGGGTGCGTGATGGCCGAATATAGAAACGCCCCGCGCCGCCCCCGTGCTGCGGTGGTGCTCGGCATCATCTTGATCGTGTTCGGGCTGCTCAGCCTTGCTGGCAATATCGTTCCGCGCGGCATTTGGGTGCAGGTGGGCGCTATTATCGGCACGATATGGCGCATCCTGTGGCCGTGCGCGCTGGTGGCGGCGGGGGCCTATCTGCTGTGGGCCTCAAAGCGCGGCAAGCTCGCGGGATTCGTGGCGTCACGCCCGCGCGGGCCCTTCCGTCGAAGCATCGCCGACAAGCGTTTCCTGGGCGTGTGCGGCGGCATCGCGTATTACTTCGGCGTCGATTCGACGGTCGTGCGCGTGATCGCCGTGATCTTGCTGGTCATGTCTCCGCCTACCGTGCTGTTCGCCTATATTTTGGTGGCGTTGCTGGTTCCGCGCGCTTAGCGGGCGGCGTTTTCGCGCCGGCGAATGGCGCTCTAGGCGCCGTTTTTCGTTCGCCGCACAATTTCAATCATGCGTTAAAAAATGCATAACCCCTGGTGAGATACGTGTAATTTTGTGCTTTGCCGCATACGGCCGCCCTCTGTTGTCCTATGGGCGCGCTATCGAGTACAATAGCTGGGTTTCATGATCGCATGCGCAGGATGGCGGCTCGAAGACGGCCGCCGCGCGTCGGCGTATTAGCCGGGCCCTGCGTCGTATAGGGGAGTTTGTTTGGCTCGACAGGCATCACATAGCCCGCTTCGTCTGGCGCCTTTGGCGGCGGGCGCGTGCATTCTCGCCGTTGTGGCGGCGGTTTCCGCGTTCATGCTGCAGCCGGCCGTCGCGTCGCATGATGTCGATGTCGACACCATCGGCATCGGCGATGCCCGCAACACGGCCTCCGATGCCCCCGCTTCCTCTGCCGACCGCATGCGTGCGGCAAGCGCAGACACCGAGTCCGTTTCGTCGTCGGCCAGGCGCTCCATCACTGTGAACGACCCCGACCCGGTCATCGTCATTTCCGCGTACGACGCCACCAACGCATCCACCGTCGCGGCGGCCATGGCGCTCGGCACCACCGATCCGCTTCCTACGGCTCCGCATATTATGCCCGACGAAAGCGATGGCTGGTCTTTGGGCAACGCGTCCGCCTACAGCCACGCCGATAACGACGACGGCAAGGGCAACTTCGGCACCGACGTCACCGCATCGGGCGTGCCGCTGTCCAGCGAAGGCTTGACGGTCGCCGTTCCCGAATCTCAAGCGCATCTTCTGGGTCATGCTGTCGCCCTTCGCTACGGCGAAACCATCATCGTGGCCACGGTCACCGACACCGGCGGCTTCGAGTCGTACGGTCGTGCGCTCGACCTTGCTCCCGGCTGTTGGAAAGCCTTCGGAGTGACCGACGTGCACGACTGGGGCGTTCGCTCGGTATACTACAAATTCCTATAAAGGAAACGGCGAGGATGCGCTTGGGGGCGCATCCTCTTTTTCAGGGGGCGTGCAATGGCGAATGTCATCATCGTGGGCTGCGGCCGCGTCGGCTCTCAGCTGGCGACGCTGCTCTCGCAAAACGACGGCAACGTGTGCGTGGTCGACCGCAATGCGGAAGCGTTTTCCAATCTGAACAGAAACTTCAACGGCACCACGCTGCAGGGCCTCGGTTTCGACGAGGACGTATTGATCCGCGCCGGCGTCGAAGACGCCGATGTCGTGGCCGCGGTAACCCAGTCCGACAATTCTAATCTGATGGTGGTCGAGGTGGCCCGCCGCATTTTCCACGTGCCTCACGTCATCGCGCGTCTGTACAATCCTGCGCGTGAGAGGGCGTACATGCAGCTCGGCTTGGACTACGTGTGCGGCACTTCGCTCGTGGCAGAAGAGGTGTTCTCCAAGATCATGTCGGGCCACGGCAGCCATCTGGACACCTTCGGCGACTTCGAGATCCTGCGCTTCTCGCTCGATCTGTCCAGCACTATGCGCAAGCAGGTGAAGGTGTCCGAGCTCGAGCGCAACCACGGCATCCGCATCGTGGCGTTCGAACGCCGCGACGGCAGTGCCAGCTCCATTCCCACGCGCGACAGCGTGCTGTATCACGGCGACAGCGTTTTGGCGTGCGTGCGCCACGACCTGCTCGCTGCCTTTTCCAAGTACATGCAGATGTAGGCTGCGGAATCGGGAGGATCGATGTATATCGTCATTATGGGCGGCGGTAAGGTGGGCATTTATCTGGCTGACGTTCTTTTGAAGCAACATCACGAGGTGGCCGTGCTGGAGGCCAACCGCGCCCAGGCCGACCGCCTGTCTATGGAGTTACAGGGGCAGTATCTGATCATTAACGGCGACGGCTGCGATTCCGACTTCCAGGAGGATGCGGGCATCCGCAACGCCGACGTGTTCGTAGCCGTTACCGGCCGTGACGACGATAATCTGGTGGCGTGCGAAATCGCCACGCGCGTGTTCAACGTGCCGCGCTGCATCGCCCGCGTGAACAACCCCAAGAACCGCCGCATCTTCCGCGAGGTGGGCATCGAAAGCGTTTCGTCCACCATGCTGATTGCGAACATGATCGAGGAAGAGGCGTTGCTGGGCAGCGTGGGCGTGGTGTCGGCGTTGTCGCGCGGCGACATTTCGCTCATCGAATTCGGCATTCCTGCGCGCATGAAGCATTTCGATCCCGAGCAGGGTGTGCCTGCGTACATGATCGCACTGCCCGAAGGCGCGTTGCTTGCCGCCATTGACCGCCGCGAATATAACGACGCCGAAATAGCGACGCCCGATTCGGTGCTGTATCCGGGCGACAAGGCGGTGGTCGTGGCCGAGCACGATGTGGTCGACGATGTGCGCGCGTTGTTCGCGAATCTGTAAGTTTACAGCGTCGAGTACTGGATGCCTTACACTGTATAGATAAACGTTTTGCCTGGTCGTAGAGCTTTAGGCGAAATGCATTGCAGAGCGTGTCGCGCGAATTTCGCGCCGGCGCGCTTCTTTGTTTTTCGCGAACCCGCCCCGAACTGGGCTTTTGGCGCGTTTTGCGCGGTATAGTGAACCCAGACATGACGCTATGGTCGATTCCGTAGCGCAACGGCATATCGTATCGGCCGCCGCGCCTTCAGGCATGCGCGGCGGCCTTGTTCGGCTGAAAGGAACCGGCATGATTTCTCGCTATACGCGTCCTGCCATGGGGAAGATCTGGGAGTTCGAAAACAAGTTCGCCATCTGGCAGGAAATCGAAGTCCTCGCCTGTGAGGCCCAGGCCGAGCTTGGCCAGTGCGGCATCACCAAGGAGGACGCCGCCTGGATCCGCGAGCACGCGGGCTTTACCGTTGAGCGAATCAATGAGATCGAGGCGGTGACGCATCATGATGTCATTGCATTCCTCACCTGCATGGGCGAGCGCATCGACGCCGAGGTTCCCGAAGGCGAAGAGAAACCTAGCCGCTGGGTGCATTACGGCATGACGTCGTCGGACCTGGGCGACACGGCGCTTTCGTGCCAGATCGTGCAGTCTATCGACATCATCCTCGAAGACGTGAAGGCTCTCGGCGAAACCTGCAAGCGCCGCGCGTTCGAGTTGCAGGACGCTCTGTGCGCCGGCCGCACGCACGGCATCCATGCCGAGCCCATGACCTTCGGCATGAAGTTCGGCAGCTGGGCGTGGGCGCTCAAGCGTACGCAGATTCGCTTGGAGGAGGCCCGTGCCGTGGCCGCCACGGGCGCTATCTCGGGCGCCGTGGGCACGTATTCGAGCATCGACCCGTTCGTCGAGCAGTACGTGTGCGAGAAGATGGGCCTGACCGCCGATCCGCTTTCCACGCAGGTTCTGTTCCGCGACCGTCACGCGCAGGTGCTTTCTGCCCTGGCCGTGGCCGCCAGCGTTCTTGAGACCATCGCGTTGCAGGTTCGTCTCATGCAGGAGACCGACGTCATCGAGGCCGAAGAGCCGTTCCGCGCGGGTCAGAAGGGCAGCTCCGCCATGCCGCACAAGCGCAATCCGATCACAGCCGAGCGCGTTTGCGGCCTGGCGCGCGTGGTGAAGGCGAACGCCCAGGTGGGCTACGACAACGTGGCCCTGTGGTTCGAGCGCGATATTTCGCATTCCGGCGCCGAGCGCGTCGTGCTGGCCGACAGCTTCGCGGCGCTCGATTATATGTTCGGCAAGATGCAGTGGATGCTCGACGGCCTGCAGGTGTATCCCGAAAAAATGGAGTACAACCTCAACCGCACGCGTGGCCTGATCTATTCGTCCAAGGTGCTGCTGGCGCTGGTGGATACGGGCATCACGCGCGAAGAGGCGTACGCGATCGTGCAGCGCAACGCCATGGCCGTGTGGGAGGATATCCAGAACGCCGTGGCCGGCCCGACGTATCGCGAGCGTTTGGAGGCCGACCCCGAGGCGAAGCTTTCGTCCGAGGTGCTCGACCAGATCTTCGATCCGTGGGCGTTTTTGGGCCACAAGGACGTGGTGTTCAAGAAGCTCGAGGCGCTGGAGTTTTAAAGCGCTTGTGTGACCGATGGCAAGCCGCCCCTCTTTTCCCGGTAACGGGAAGTGAGGGCGGCTTTGTATTGCGTGAGGCTGTTCTTTCGTTGGAGCGTCGGACGTGCTGAAGTCTTCGGCCGCCGCGCCGGAGGCATTCATATACCATGGCCCTCGAGAGAGATTTACGATCGCACGAAAAGCGGGGTGTCGGAGATGACCGAAGGAGCAGGAATGACGAACGGGACGCAACAGGCGGCCGAAAGACGATATGGGGCGGGTTGCGATTCCGCCTGCTACGCCGAGGCGGCTCAGGGCCTGATCGAGTTCATCGAAGAAAGCCCGAGCATGTTCCATGCCGCAGCGGCAGCGCGGCGCAGGCTCGACGAGGCAGGTTTCGTCTATCTTCGCGAAGGCGACTCCTGGCAGATGGAGCCCGGTCGCGGCTACTACACGGTGCGCAACAACTCGAGCGTCATTGCGTTTCGCGCGGGCGCCCAGGTGCAGCCCTCGGGCGGCGGGTTCCATTTCAAGCTGACGGCATCGCATTCCGATTCGCCGACGTTCAAGGTGAAGGCCGTGCCCGAGCTGGAAGGCGCGGGCGGATCGCTGCGTCTGAACGTGGAAGCGTACGGCGGCATGATCGACCATACCTGGTTCGATCGACCGCTCACCGTGGCGGGTCGCGTGCTGGTGCGTGATGGCAACCGTATCGAGAGCCGCCTGATTGCGCCTGATCGCGACCTGCTGATCATTCCCAGCGTGGCGGTGCATCTGGATCGCGGCGTGAATGCCGGGTTCGCCCCTAATAGGCAGGTGGATCTGTGTCCGCTGTTTTCGGCCGGCGCCCTCGAGCGCGGCGCGTTCGACG
This sequence comes from Slackia faecicanis, assembly GCF_003725295.1. Taxonomy (GTDB): domain Bacteria; phylum Actinomycetota; class Coriobacteriia; order Coriobacteriales; family Eggerthellaceae; genus Slackia; species Slackia faecicanis. Next base: position 87,517 of record NZ_QICB01000004.1, on the reverse strand, counting down.
CGCTGGTTGCCGAAGAAGCGGGCGCGGCGCCCGAGCAGGTGCTTGCGCGCGATCTGTTCTTGGTGAGCCGTCAGAAGCCTTGCGTGTGGGGGGCGGCGGGCGAGTTCCTCTCGGCGCCGAAACTCGACGACCTGGCGTGCGCGTACGTGTCGCTCGAGGCGTTCTTGCGTGCCAACAGCGATGAGGAAGCGGTTTCGGCCTGGTGCTGCTTCGACAACGAAGAGGTGGGCTCGAACACCAAGCAGGGCGCCATGTCGACGTTTTTGCCCGACGTGCTCACGCGCGCGTGCGCGGCGCTGGGCGGCACCGACGAGGATTACCGTCGCGCGCTGGCGAAGTCGATGCTCGTGAGCTGCGACAACGCCCACGCGGTGCATCCGAACCACCCCGAGAAATACGACGAGGCCAACAGGGCCGTGCTCAACGGCGGCATCGTGGTGAAAGAGGCGGCCAATCAGCATTACTGCACCGACGCGTTCAGCCGTGCGGCGTTCGCGGCCGTGTGTGCCGATGCGGGCGTGCCGCTGCAGACGTTCGCAAACCGCAGCGACGCGGCGGGCGGCTCCACGTTGGGAAATCTGTCGAATATCCAGGCGAGCATGCATGCTATCGATGTGGGCTTGCCGCAGTTGGCGATGCATGCGTCGTTCGAGACCATGGGCATGCGCGACGTGCTGAACGGCATCCGCGCGCTGCAGGCGTTCTATGCGACCGACCTGTGCATCGACGGAGCGGACGCGCTGACGATCGGCCGATAGCGGCCGCCTTTGCTCTCGCTGCCGAACTCTTGCAGCGTGGTCGTGCCGCCCGGGGTTTCGGCGGGTTTTCCCCAAGCGCCGCGACGCGTTTGAAAAGTTTTCCCCATTTCCACTTTGCAACTGAATAGCGATCGATGCATGAATCGGGCCTTCGCTCTGTGCGAGGGCCCATTTTTTATGCATTTATCCGGCCGTTTTACATTTCCTGGGCATTTATGTCGATTACCCACCGGACAAAAGTATCTTTTTTAGTGTTAACTAAAACAAAACACTCAAGCTAAGTTATCCCCTGATTATTAAGAAAAAGGGGAAAAGGTTATTAACAATTAGTTAATACACTGTGGAAAACTGCGGGGAAAGAAAGGAGGGCGGGGTGTACGACCGAAGGCTCGATTCCGTCGTCGCGGCGGCGGATTGCGGCAGCTTCTCGAAGGCCGCCAAGCAGCTCGGCGTATCGACCCCCGCCCTTGCCAAGCGCATCGAAACGTTCGAAGGCGAATACGGCATCGAGCTGTTCAGCCGCACGCGTCGCGGCGTGTTTCTCACGCCCGCCGGCGCATCGGTCGTCGAAGACGCGCGCGCGATCATGCGCATGTCCGAAGACGTGTTGCGCCGTGCCCGCGAACAGGAGGCGTTCGGCGGCACGACGGTGCGTTTGGGGATTTCGGCGGCGTGCCCCGCGCATGCGGCGCTCGCCGCGTGGCCCCGCATTCACGAGGCCGACCCTTCGTTGCATCTGGAATTGGTGCCGATCGGCGATATCTACGACGACGAACTCGGCGTGGTTGCGAATTTGGGCGGCAGCGTCGACATCATCGAGGTGTCGGACGTGTCGGCCGCCGCGTGCGAGAAGCTGTGGGGCGGCGTCTGCCGTATCGAGACCATCGTTGCCGAAGGCGTCTCGTCAGTGACGCTTCTTCCGCGGCGCCCGTCTTCGGCCGCGGCGCGCTTCGTCGCGCTTCTGGAGAATGTTTCGCCGCAGGAATAGACGCCGTACGATGCCGTCGATGCTTCGAACGCAGAGGGAAATGGGGCGAGGCCGTGAAACAACAGCGTCTCTTCGAAATCGTCTACGCGGTGATGTCGCGGGAAACATGCACGGTGGGCGATCTTGCCCGCATGCTCGAGGTATCGCCGCGTACGGTGCGTCGAGATATCGAGGCGCTCTCGGCTGCGGGCGTTCCTATCTATACGGTGCAAGGAAAAGGCGGCGGCGTGCGTTTGTTGCCAGGGTACGCAATCGAGTCGTCGTTCGTGAGTGATGCGGAAAAAGACGATGTGCTCGCAGCGCTTTCCCTCATCTCGAGCATAGACGTGCCCGTTGCCGCCGATGGCGGCCTTGCAAGGCGGCTCGCCGGACTCTTTCGTCGGGAGCCGAGCGATTGGATCGAAGTCGATTTCTCTTTTTGGGGTGCTCCGCCAACGTGTCGTCGCGCTTTCGACGTTGCGCGCGAGGCCATTGTGCACCGCCATGTCTTGCGGTTTTCGTATCGCGATGGCACCGATCGCCTGACCGTGCGCGAGGTCGAACCTGCGAAGCTTTTGTTCAAAGAGCGGTCGTGGTATCTGCGCGCATGGTGCAGGGCGCGCCGTGATTGGCGTACGTTCAAGCTGTTGCGCATGGATTGGGAGTCGATCGAGCTTTTGCCCGCCGTGTTCGAGCCGCGCGAAGCCCCGGCCATCACGCGTTTTATCGGGCCTGATGGGCGGGCTGCCCAAGGTGGCCAGCCCGCCGGCGCGCCCCGTCTTTCTATGATATTCGCTCCCGAGGCGGCCAGTCGTGTTCGAGAGGAATTCGCCCCCGACGTTATCGACGTTGCGCCTGACGGGTTTTTATCGGTGACGGTATTTTGCCAGCCGAGCGACCGAATGCTTCATCACTTGTTTTCTTATGGCGCACAATTAGAGATACTCGAGCCGGTTTGGGTGCATGATTGGATGAATGGCCAAGCGCGAGCCATGCTGGAAAGGGGCCGGTAGATGGCGAAGTCGAGCGTTTCGCGTAAAACACGTATTGCGGCAGGGATAGTGGCGGCATGCGCCGCTGCATGTATTCTTTATTCCCGTGCAGCCTCGCGCGTCGGCGCGGCAGGATTGATTACGTACGCTGCGGGTGCTGCGTCGATGATTCTGGCGGCTTTGCTCCTCGGCGGCATCTGCGCTGTTTTGACGGGAACGGTCTTGCGCGGTGCGTGGGACAAGGGCCGTAATCAACGACTGGAATTTTCTTACAAAGAGGCCCTTAGGGCCGAACGTCCCGTGTTGTTGTGCGCGGCTTCGGAAGTGGCGGGCGTCGTCGGAGTGTGGGCGCTTGGAATTGCGGTTTCCGGATTTCTTCCCTACGGCACCGCTCGCATGGTGCTTGTTGCGGGGGTTGCGATAGCGACGATTGCTTGGGTTGTAATCGTGTGGCGTGTGTTTCGTGCGCGTTTTGGCAATCGTTGCAACGTCGTGTTGTTGCGGGGACGCGTGATAAGCGACGTGATTATCGTGACTATCGCAGTGCTGGCCTGTGCTGCGCTTGCACTCGGGGTCGTCCGTTTTTCGCGTTTGGCGATCGACATGGCGGCGGGTCCGCAGAATATCGAGGCCTCGATTGTCGAGATAGACACGGTTAAACGCGCCGGCGATGCCCGAAAAGGAGGCTTTTCGGGCGAAGTGACGGAGGTCGACTTCGCGGAGGTCCAAGGTGGCGTTGAGGGGTCGACATTGCATCGCATAGAGCTGGCGTCGATCGATGGCGACGAAATCGAGTTTTTCGCGACATCAGCCGTGGGAGATAGAATTCGCATCGTGTTTTATCCACGCACTGAAACGCTCGTGTCGGCAACGTTTCTTTAGGGGCTGCGCCTACGGCCCCGCGCCTGCGTTGGCTGTTGCTTGGTCGTGCAGGCTTGCCTGGTCGTTTTTTTTGGCGTAGGACTCTCTTTACTTCGAAACAGGCCATGCGTTGTCCAGTTTTCTTCTGTAGGATGGGCGCGTCATGTTGTCAGGAGGATTCGATGAAGACTGAGGAAATCGATGCGTATTTGCGCGCCAAGCCTGGCGCCGAAAAAGATTTCAAAGCCGAATGGGAGTGGTGGCGCTACCTGGTAGGCGGCAAGATGTTCGCTGCCGAATTCACGGTGGGCCCCGAGCATAAGGAGCCGTATAGAGGGCGTCATCTTTTGACTCTGAAATGCGATCCTGCATGGGCTGAAGCCCTGCGTTTGGATCTCCCTCATGCCGTTTATCCAGGGTTTTACATGGATAAACGCAATTGGATATCGATCGACCTCGATGCAGATGTGGCTGGCAGTTTGCTCGTGGAGTTGTGCGACCACTCGTATGGCCTGGTGTTTTCCAAGCTTACCAAGAAGCTGCAGCGCGAAATCGCCTCGACATCCGACGAAGGGCTTTCCGCTATTTAGGCCGTGTCGATACGGCTTGTTTCCACGGGTGCAGCGCAGGGAGGTTCGCAATGCCGCTCGATTTCAAGAAGGAATACAAGGATCTTTACATGCCCAAGGCCAAGCCTGTTTTCATCGAAGTTCCGCCGATGACGTTTTTCGCCGTGGCGGGCACGGGAGATCCGAACGAGCCCGATGGCGCCTACGCGAGGGCGCTCGAACTGCTTTACGGGCTTTCGTATACGGTGAAAATGTCGAAGATGGGCGCGTGGCAGCCCGAGGGGTATTTCGATTACGTGGTGCCGCCGCTTGAAGGCCTGTGGTGGGCAGGCGCAGGCGCGTTCGATGGTGCTTCGATCGTCGACAAGGGTGCGCTTTCGTGGGTTTCGCTCATTTGCCAGCCTGATTTCGTGACGCCCGAGGTGTTCGCATGGGCGTGCGCTGAATTGGCAAAGAAGAAGCCTGCGTTGGCGGAGGCGTGCGAGAGAGCATCGGAGGGATATGCGGAAGGGGTTCCGTATCTGGTGCATTTCGCTGAAGGGCCGTGCGTTCAGGTTATGCACCGCGGCTCGTATGACGACGAGCCTGCTTCCGTTGAGAAGCTGTCGGCCTATATGCACAGCGAGGGATTGCCTTGCGACATTGCCGAGGGCGGCGAATCGCCCGTAGGGCATAGGGCACAAGGAGGATTCGACGGCTCTGCGGTGCTTGCCGCGCTTGATTCGAACGGCGCCGTGCCGAATGTGAGGCTGCACCACGAGATTTATCTCGCCGACCCGCGCCGCACGAAGCCTGAAAACCTCAAGACGGTCATTCGCCACCCTGTGCGCCGTGCATAGGGCGCACGGTCCTCGCGGCGTTGTGCTGTGAGCTTCTCTTCTCGGATGTTCGAAGCGCCGCGATAATTATCTGGCGAGCAATTCGCGTATCGGCCACGGGCTGATTGCGGTAAAGCGCTATATTGGTTTTATCGGAGATGAAAACACGGCCTCGTCGGGTAGTCGGGGCGCGAAAGGCCGCCGTTCGTGCATTCGCGGCTTTCGTCAGTAACCTGCCTCCTTGGTTGTCCCTTCTCCGCATGGTTTCACATAAAAGGAGGATTGCCATGCGGAAAATCAGCGTGTCGTGCACCCTGGCCGTTTTTCATGACGGTCGATTTTGGGAGGGCGTCGTTCAACGTATCGACAACGGGAGGCTTTTCGTTTCTCGCATCGTGTTTGGGGCGGAGCCGTCCAGCGAAGAAATAGAGCAACTCATTCTGAGCCATGCTTGGGATTGTCTGCGCTTTTCTGGAGAGCGCAAGGCCGCGGCGTGTGTCCGCGAGGATGCAGCTGGCGTTGTTCTGCCCGGCCGGCCGGCGCAGCGCCAACGGCTCCCTCGCTTGCGCGAGGGAGGGTCGCCGCGGTGGGCTGGTTCCGCGCGTGATGCTGGTGCAGACGGCTTCTCCGAAAGCGCCGCCGACGTGCCTCCTATGGCGAAGAACCCGAAGCGTCGTCAGCGAGAAGTGCGCAAGCAGACGAGGCGCAACGTTTCCTTGGGGGCCAAAGCCCAGTAGGTGCTCGCCGAAGCGCGCGAAGCGGCCAAGGGCGATCGCCGCCGCGTTCGGGCCGTTCGCAAGAGGGCCGACTCCGACGCTCGCTTCGCCCTTCGTCAGGAGAAGCGAAAGCACAAGCATAAAGGTCATTGATGGCTGCGCTGCGCCGCCGAACCCCTCCATCACATCGCATGCTTCGATGGAACGGAGCGAGCTCTCGTTCGTATATGGCATCGTCGGCTATAGGGGCGGTTGCATATATAAAGGCAAAATGTCGAGTCAACCTGACATTTTGCCTTTAAAAGAGTGAGTTGTCGGACTGATCCGACGTTTTGCCACGGCGCCTTCCATCGCGCCCTCTTTCGTTGTAAACGGCTGTTTGACAAGTTTTATTGGCATTCTTATACTGGCGATGACAATAAAACTTGGCATAATTGGAGGCAGCTATGGACAGGGAAGAAGTTCTCGCTAAAAGCCGTCTTGAGAATCGGTGCTGGGATGAGCGCGAACGCATGATGGCCGACGAGGCGGGAACCTGGGGAATAATCGCTGTAGCGGCGGCGGTCGCCTCTATCTTCCTCATCCGCATGCTTTTCAAGGGTGGGAATCCGTACGATTTGCTGGCCATCCTGTTTGTATATCTTGCTGCCGCGGGCGCTTATAAATGGAGAAAGACCAGGTCGGGGTGGACTCTCCTGATAGCTATATTGTACGGCGCCGTCGCGCTTGGATGCTTGTGCGCCTATGTGGTTGCGGGTTGATGAGACTATGAAGGAATCGTTGATTCTTAAAAACTCCCTGCGAGAGGCGCGCAACCAGCGCGGTCTTTCGCAGGCGCAGCTCGCTGAGTTGACGGGGGTGTCTCGAAACACGATTAGCTCCATCGAAACGGGGCAATTCAGCCCTACGGCGAAACTCGCGCTCATTCTCTGCATCGCGCTCGACAAAAAATTCGAAGAACTGTTCTACTTCTAATTAACCAGCGGTTAATTTTCCTTGCCCGCATCGCGACGGATCCTCAATTGCGGGCCGTTCGCTCATCCAGTTAAATAACGTCAAGGCGCGCCGACCGGATATGCTTTCGACCGAAGGGGCAATCATGAAAATCAACGAAGTCATTCGCGCAAAGCGTCTCGAGCTTGGCATGACGCAGGAGCAGGTGGCAACGCGCCTGGGCGTTTCGACGCCCGCAGTGAACAAATGGGAGCGCGGGGCAAGTTATCCCGACATAACGTTGGTTCCTGCGCTTGCGCGCCTGCTGAAGACCGACGCGAACACGTTGCTGTCGTTTCAAGAAGACATCACTCAAGAGCAGAACATCGCCATCCAGCGCACGGTCGATCGCCTTGTGCGCGAATGAGAAATATGCCTTCTTGAGGGAAGACGCCGCCCTTACGCGCCTCGTCGCCCGAGTGGAAGCGTGGGGCGCCGATCGCGTCTGAGGGACTGTACGCGATCGGCGCATGGCTCGCCTAGCAGCCCCAGACTTCCTCGGCGATGCTTTTGACCAGCGCGACTTTCGCCCACTGCTCGTCTTCGGTGAGTTTGTTGCCGATCTCGCAGCTCGCGAAACCGCACTGCGGCGACAGGCACAGGTTTTCAAGCGGCACGATTTGCGCGGCTTCGTGGATGCGGGCGATCACGGCATCGCGGTCTTCCAGTTCGGGGCGCTTCGTGGTAATCAGGCCCAAGACGACCTTCTTGCCTTCGGGAACGTATTTCAGCGGCTCGAAGCTGCCGGAGCGTTCGTCATCGAACTCCAGGTAGAACGCATCTGTATGTTCGCGCGAGAACAGGAACGGTGCGATGGCATCGTACGGGCCGCTGCTGGCGTAGGTGGAGTGGTAATTGCCGCGGCATACGTGCGTATTGATCACCATGCCTTCGGGCTTGCCTTCCAGCACAAGGTTGTTCAAGCGCAGGTACTTTTCTGCCTCGGTGATTTCGGAGAAATCGTCGCCGCGGCGGTCTTTCCAGTAGCGGTCGTCGACCAGGATGCCCCAGGTGCAGTCGTCGAACTGCAGGTTGCGGCAGCCGGCTTCGTAGATTTCTTCGATGAAGGTGCGATACGCCGCGGCGATGTCCGCGAAAAGCTCTTCCTCGTCGGGGTAGATGGCGTGCACGCGTTCGATGGCGGCTTCGTTGCGGTACAGCTCGAGCAGAAGCTGAGCGGGCGCGGGAACGGTTTGCTTGGCGGTGTGGTTCTCGTCTTCGAACTGCTGAACGAACTTGAAATGCTCGATGAACGGATGGCCGCTGCCGGTGATCTTGCCCGTCAGGATGGCCGAACCCTTCGTGGTTTCTTCGCCGACGAACTGGTAGCCGCGCTCGAGCTCGACGTGGTCGATGCCGCCGAATCCCCACATGAAGTCGAGGTGCCAGTAGCCGCGTCGGAACTCGCCGTCGGTGATAAAGCGCAGGCCGGCGGCCTTCTCCCTTTCGATCAATTCCGTGATGCATTCGTTTTCGATCGCGGTCAGCGCGGCGTCGTCGATGGCGCCGGCGGCGTGCTGGGCGCGCGCCTCCTTGAGGCGCTCGGGGCGCAGGAAGCTGCCGACGACGTCGTAACGGTTGGGTGCAAGCTGGGTCATGGTGAATCCTCTCGTCGGATGTGCGGTGGAATGTTCGATGCCGAGGAGTATGACGCTTGCGTTCGCGATTGAGAAATACAAGAAAATATGGCTTATCCATAGGTATTTCCTATGGAAAATGGTAGCAAAGGGGCAGGTGTTGCGACCGAGCCGCAGGTGGCGCAAGGATTCGAAGGGGGAGCGAAAGGTCTAAGCCCGAATCGCCCGCATCGCCGTCCTTATTCGGCGGCGGTGCCAGGGTCGGTCGCAGCGCCTGGAACATGGCTGCGAATCGCCTCGAGGTACGCCTTGCCGTAGCGCGAAAGCGTGGTTCCCTTGCGTGTGACCACGCCGATTTCCATATGCTCGTCGGCATCGAGCGGTAGCGCGATGATGTTTTCGCCATTGAGCTCGTGGCTGATCACGCCCGAGCACACCGTATAGCCGTTCAGGCCGATGAGCAGGTTGAATAGCGTGGCACGGTCGCGCACGCGGATGTTCTTGCGACGGTCGAGGGTGGATGCAGGCTCTTCCGAGAAATAGAACGAATTGAAATTGCCCTGTTCGTAGGACAGGTACGGGTAGTCGTCCAGGTCGTCGAAGGTGACAGACGCACGACCCGCTAGCGGATGAGACGAGCAGATGAACACATGCGGCGCCGCGGTGAACAGCGGTTTGAACTCGAGGTTTTCGGCGCGCAGCATCTTGCCGATCACTTCGCGGTTGCGGTCGCTCAAATAGATCACGCCCAGCTCGCTTTTCATGCGGGCCACGTCTTCGATGATCTCGTGCGTCTGCTCCTCGCGGATCGTGAAATCGTAATGCGACGCGTCGAAGGCGCGGATCACGTCGACGAACGCGTTCACCGCGAACGAATAATGCTGGCATGAGACGGCGAAGCGCGGCGAGGGCTTGACGTTGTTTTTGTAGTGTTCCTCCAGAAGGTCGGCCTGTTCGAGCACTTGGCGCGCGTAGCCCAGGAATGTCTGGCCTTCGTCGGTGGCGATTACGCCCTTGCTGGTGCGTTCGAATATGGTGATGCCCATCTCGCGTTCGAGGTCGCGGACCGACGCGGTGATGCTGGGCTGCGACACGAACAGCCGCCGTGCGGCTTCGGTGATGCTGCCGCATTCCGCCACGGCCGTGAGGTATTTGAGCTGTTGAAGTTTCACGGCGAATCTCCTTCGTTCGCGGGGCGGCCGTTCGCGGTCGAGCGGCCTTCGGGAGCGCATGCCGTTCGCCGTTTGCCGGACGTGGAAGGCTTTGTTGCAAAAGGCCGTTCGTCGTTCGCCCGGCGCCCAGGCGCGCTCTGGGCGAACCTTGCGCCATTCTGCCCTCCGGCGAATGGCGGGGCTTGTCGGGGTGCGGGTGTTGCGTCTGTCCATCGCCCGGCGTTTCCGCCCTTACCAGGCCGTGCTCGCGTGTGGCCGCGCCTTTTCTACGCCTTCCAGACGCGCAGGAGCGTATGCGCCTCGGTTTCGCCCGCGGCGGGCATGGCCACGTAGGTGACCAGGGTATTCACGGTGCCGCTGCTGGCAAGGTAGTCGCCGTAGTTGTCGCAGCCGTTCGGGCAGGGCAGCGAGAAGTACGTGCCCGCCGCCAAATCGACGCCGCTGACCGTGCGGGTCGATTTCACGATGAAATACGGCCCCGCCCATGCGGGCGCCGCAGTGGGGTTGCGGTCGAAGCAGAACCACTGCGCGCCGCTCGCCCAGCCTTTATCGACGGGCGTGTAGGTGCCGATGCTCGAAAGGCCCTTCTGCTGGGAATAGCCCGCGTCGAACGAGAACGTGAAACGCCCATTGACGTAGCCCGCCTCGAGCGGCTTCATGCCGGCGGGAAGCGTCATCGAATCTTTCGTTTGGCCGCTTGCGGCGTCGATCAGCGTGAGGCGGTAGTACACGCCCGTAGCGTCGACGCGCGGCGTGATGACCACGCCGTCGCCCGTGGAATAGATCGGCGTGCCCATGCGCCCGTTGGAGCGCCAGTCTTCGCGCACGTCGGACGAGCCGAACGCGGCCGACTTGAGCAGCGATGCTTCGTTCGCCGCAGCGCCCGATTTGTCGGGAATCACCTGCCAGAAGGCTCGTCCGCCCGCGGCGGCGATGAAGGGCACGTCGTAATCGGCCGTGCCCGATTCGGCCAGCACCGGCGCGCCGAGCGATGCGCCGGAATGCGTTGCCTGGTAGATGCGCCATTCGCCGGTGAGGCAGTTCGCTTCCACCCAGACCATGCCGCGTTCGTCGCAGCGCACGTCGTAGATGTCGAACCCGCGCTCCCCGCTTGCAGGCTGGGGAAGAACCGTGTTCACGGAGCCGTCGGCCAGCGTGATGATGCCTGCCTGTGTGAGCGGCGTGGAGCCTTCGGTGGGTAGCAGGCACGCGGCATAGGAATCGCAGTTCGCCCAGACCAGCGTGCCGTAGGGAAGCTTGTATTCGCCTGCGGCGGCAAGCGGTGCATCGCCTTCGACGGCGGAATACGTATCGCTGCTCAGCAGCGTCACGGCATCGGCGGGAACTTCGAGGGTTTCCACGGCGTTAGCGGCCTCTTTGGATTTCGTGATCGCCTGCGCGCCCGCGCCTACGGCGAGAAGCGCGCCGAGGCCGGCCGCTCCGATGAGCAGCTGGCGACGCGTCAGCGTGCGCTCGCCTTCGGGAAGGGGAATGCGCACCTGGCTGTCGAGCGGGCTTGCCACGCGGCGCGCTTTGGGCTTATAGGCCGCGGCGGCGCGTGCGGTGGCGGCGTGGCTTGCGCGAAACGCCGCGCTCGAAGCGCCTTTGGCCAAGGCCGGCATCTCGGCGCGTCCGTGCGCGCGCGGCGCGCGCGCGTTATGGGCGCTTCGGTTGCTTTTCGTGGCGCGGCTTGCGGAAACGCCGACAGAGGCCCGCGTGCTGCGTCGGGCCTGCGGCGACCTGCTCGGCTGCGCATGCTGAGGGCGCGACGGACGCGAGGAGGTCGTTCGGCGTGGTGTAGGTTTTCTTTGAGCCATAGAAGCTTATTGTGTCATTTTCACCTGAGGTGACGTGGGCCGCGCTTCGAATCGTTACAATAAACGCAAACCGGGCCCGCGCGAAACCTGGTGTTCGCGCGAGGGTTTCAACCCCCCGAGAATTGGAGGAGTCCAATCATGAGCAACGAAACTCGCCGCATTCTGCTGGTCGAAGACGAGAAGGCCATCCGCGATGCCGTGGCCGCCTACCTCGAGCGTGAAAACTATTGGGTCACTGCCGTCGGCGACGGCCAAGAGGCCCTCGAAGAATTCGGGAAACACCATTTCGACCTGGTGGTTCTCGACCTCATGCTTCCCCGCGTGCCGGGCGAGCGCGTCTGCCGCGCTATCCGCGACAACTCCGATGTGCCCATCATCATGCTGACCGCCAAAGGCGAAGTGGAAGACCGCATCATCGGTCTCGAGCTGGGCGCCGACGACTACCTGGTCAAGCCCTTCAGCCCCCGCGAGCTGGTGGCCCGCGTGCGCGCCCTGCTGCGCCGCGTGCACGCCGATTCCGAGCCTCAGCGCGAGGTGCTCGAGTTCGGCGAGCTGACCATCGACGTGTCCGGCCACAAGGTGCTTGTCAACGACGAGGAAGTGGACCTGACCGCCAGCGAGTTCAAGCTGCTTACCACGCTCTCCCGCTATCCCGGTCGTGTGTATTCGCGTATGGAGCTGGTCGAAAAGGTGCTCGGCTACGATTTCGAAGGCTACGAGCGCACCATCGACTCGCACGTCAAGAACCTGCGTGCCAAGATCGGCGACAACCCGCGCAATCCCAAGTGGCTGCACACCGTGCACGGCGTGGGCTATCGCTTCGAGGACCCCACGAAAGTAAGCTAGCGGCCGCGAAGCTTCCATAGCGGCTCAGAAAGGTGGCGTGTGCCATGGCATCATCGGGCGACACTTCGACCAAGGACCGCAAGGGAGTTTTCTCGCGGATCCATGACCGCCTCTTCGAATATTCCTATACAACACGCGTCACCGTGACGTTCGCGCTCGTGGCCATGATGACCGTCATCGTGGCCATGGGCGTTCTTTCGTATGTATGGGAACAGCATTTCCAGGCCTACACGCGCGAAAACGTGCAGGAGTTGGCCGACGCCACGGCCGAAAGCGTGGCATCGCGTTACGAATCCAACCATGCCGCCGCTCTTGAAGCCGCACGGGGGTCGGGCGATGCTCCGTATCCGCCCATCGGCGTGGACGACGTGCAGCCGGCCCAGTCGGCGCATATGCTGCAGCCCGGCATGGGCATCCAGGTGACGTCGGCTCAAGGCGGCCAAGTGATATACGATTCGTCGCTGCCGAACGGCGGAAGAAGCGCCGGCAACCACGATCGCGATATCACCGCCGATGCGTCGTTCGCGCCGGACGGCAATGATAAATTGGCAACGTCGTCGATCGTGCTGTCGAACGGCAAGACGGTCGGTTCGGTCCATATGTGGGTGTACGGTTCCGAGGTGCTGCTTTCCAAGGCGGATCAGACTTTCCGCAATCAGAGCTATCAGGCCATGGCCTTTGCGGCCGTGCTGTCGGCCATTCTGGCGTCCTGCATCGGCTTTTTGTTCGCGCGCGGCCTGGTCAACCCCATCAACCGCATGACGCGCACCGCCGCCGCCATCAAAGAGGGCGACCTGTCGGCCCGCACGAATCTCGAAGGCAACGACGAAATCGCCGAGCTGGGCAAGACGTTCGACGCCATGGCCGAAAGCGTCGAGAAGAACCAGCAGCTCGAACGCCGTTTGACCATGGACGTGGCCCACGAGCTGCGCACGCCGCTTATGGCCATCCAATCCACCGTCGAAGCGATCGTCGACGGCGTGTTCGAGCCCGACGCCGAGCGTCTGGGCACGGTGAACGCCGAAGTCCAGCGCCTAAGCCGCCTGGTCGATGCGCTGCTGCGCCTGTCGCGCCTGGAAAGTCGCTCCACGCCCATGAACAAAGAGGTCATCAATGTGGGCGAGCTCATCCGCCCGCTGGTCATGTCCCACGAGGCCTTCGTGCGCGACGCCGGCCTTTCGCTCGAATTCGACGCCGAAGACGAGGTCATGGTGTACGGCGATCGCGATATGATCCGTCAGGCTACGGCGAACCTGATCTCCAATGCGGTGCGATACACGCCTTCGCCCGGCAAGGTGTCGGTGATCGTGCGCAAGGGCGATATCATGGCCTCGATCGCCGTGCGCGATACGGGCATCGGCCTTTCGCCCGAAGAGTGCAAGATGGTGTTCAACAGGTTCTGGCGCGCCGAGGAGAGCCGCGAGCGCCAAAGCGGCGGTCTGGGCGTGGGCCTTGCCGTCGTAAAGGAAATCGTCGACCGTCACGGCGGTTGGGTGCAGGTGGAAGGCAAGAAGGGCGAAGGCGCCTGCTTCACCATCCACATTCCCCTGTACGATTACGAGCGCATCAAGTCCATGAAGGAAAAGAAAGAGTGCAAGGATAAAAGCGCTGGCAAAACGGGCGGCATGCGCAAGTTGAAGGGCAAGAAATAGCACTCGACGAATGCGGTGCGCACAAGGCGGGGATCGCGGCGAGCGGCCCCGCCTTTTCACGTTCGGGATGTAACGGCGTTTAAACGACGACGCTTTGCCGCTTGCGAGAGGGCCTGGGCTTTGGCATTATTTCACTTTACGGAAATTCTGCGCATCCGCGTATCGAAAGGAACGAATCCAATTGTCTCAGCGTAACCCGATGAACGAGCGCTACCAAAGCGAGCAGCCTAAGGGCCAGACCAAGAAGTCCGCATCGTCCGCCAAGCCGAAGGCGAAAGCCGCCGCAAGCGTGTACGTGCGCCCCGCCGGCCACACTCCGAAAGAGAAGAAGGCCATCAAGAAGGCCGAGCGCGCCAAGCGCGCCGAGTTGGACCGCATGTTCTACAACCCGCCCACTGAGCAGTACAAGAAGCTGCGTCGCATCTGGTGGGTGCTGCTGATCAGCGCCATCGTGCTCACGGTGCTAGGCATGATCATGCCCAACTTCATGCCCGACAACGTTTGGGCCACCTGGATGTGCATCATTCCCGCGTACGGCTGCATCATCGGCGCCCTGTGGCTCGACTTCTCCAAGATCCGCAAGGTTCGCCGCGCGTATCAGATGGAAATGATGAAGAAGCATCCTAAAGAAGTGAAGCAGCACATGGCCACCAACGCCGCCAACCAGGTCGCCCAGCAGAAAGAGGAGGCCCGCAAAGCGAAGAAGGAGGCCAAGCAGGTGAAGCGCTTCGGCCACACCTTCGGCAAGAAGAAGGAAGAGGAAGCCCTCGCGCCCTCCGAGGCCGAGCTGAAGGCCCAGGCCGAGCGCGAAGCTGCCGAAGCCAAGGCCAAAGAAGAGGCGTCTAAGCCGATCGCCCAGCTGAAGGCTGAGCGCGAGGCCGCCAAGAAGGCCGAAAAGGCCGCCGAGGCCGAGAAGGCCGCGGAATAGCCGCCGCGCGTCATTCGGACCATTCGAACCGGCGAAACCCCGTCGCTGCGATTTCGGTCGCACGGCGGGGTTTCTGCTATACTGCGCTGTCGCGAGGTGCATCGTTGGGCCCTGTGCCTCGTTCGTTTATTCGCTGCCCATAGCCCGTGCGAATTCTTTCGCATGCGGAAAAGGAGAATTTCATGAAGAACAACGCCGTGAAGGGCGCGTCTTCGGCGCGCACGTCCTATGTCGCCCAAGCGGGCATGATCGGTGCGGTGTATGCCGCCTGCACGCTTGCCGCGCTGGTTCTTTTGCAGGGCCTTGCTTGGGGCCCCGTCCAGTTCAGGATTTCCGAGGCCTTGGTGGTGCTGGCGGTTCTGACGCCCGCCGCCGTTCCCGGTCTGACGATCGGCTGTATCGTGGCCAATCTCGCCAATATGGTTATTTCGGGCACGGGCGTGCTCGGCCTGCTCGATGTGGTGTTCGGGTCGGCCGCGACGCTTGTGGGCGCGCTGTGGTGCCGCAAGTTCGCCGACCGCCCGGGCATCGCGCTTCTGGGCCCGGTGCTGGCCAACGCGCTCATCGTGCCGGCGTATCTGCCCTTGCTGTTGCAGGGCCTCGGTTTCTACACCATTCCCTTCACCACGATCAGCCTCGACGGGGCGTACCTGCCTATGTATCTGTTCGGCCTGGTGGCAACGGGTATCGGCGAGGCCGTGGTGGTGTATGCGCTGGGAATGCCGCTGCTTTCGGCGCTGCGTAAGGCTAATATTTTCAAGCATTTGTCGTAGCGTTCGCGCTGTCTGCCGTTTCTGGCGGACGCCTGCATTTTCGACATGATTCGCGTTCTGCGGGACGCATGCACGCCCTCTGCGCGTCCCAACGGCGCAGGGGGCGTTTTCGTGCGGGAGGCCCCGTGGGGCCGCCCGTAGGCGTGCCGTATCGCAAAAGAGTAAAATAAGGGGCGAATGTGCGATGTCGGCAGGGGAGGGTGACGCTTTATGCGTCGTGCCCGGCATTGCCGAATCAACGGCCCGCAGCAATGCGGTGCACGACAGAAAGGCATCCATGAACCCTGTTGTTCTTATACCTACATATATATCGGCGCGCCGCCGCACCGAAGCGGGCTCGGTCACGGCGACGTACGACCACACCACCACGCTTTCGACGCAGGGCGAACTGCCGCGCTGCCTTGATTCGCTGCGCAAGGTGCGCGGCTTAGGCCAGGTGGTCGTTCTGGTGGCTGCCGAAGCCTCCATCGAAAACCAGGCGGTCGTCAAGATCCGCAACGTAGCGGACCATTTCTCCGACCTGGATATCACGGTGATCGGCTCGCCCGAGCTGGAGATCATCCGGCAGCGCATGGGCCAGCTGGGCGTGGCCGTGGGCGATGAGATAGGGTTGACGGGCTACGGGGCCGTGCGCAACCTTGGGCTGCTCGTTGCCGATATGCTCGATTTCGACGCTGCCGTGTTTTTGGACGACGATGCCGTGGTGGAAGACGAAGCGTTTCTCGAAAAGGCCATGTACGGCTTGGGCAAGCTCACGCGCCGCGGCATTCCTATTCTGGCCAAGACCGGCTATTACCTCAATAAGGAAGGCAGCTATCGTTCCAGCAGG
Organism: Slackia faecicanis; assembly: GCF_003725295.1. Classification (GTDB taxonomy): domain Bacteria; phylum Actinomycetota; class Coriobacteriia; order Coriobacteriales; family Eggerthellaceae; genus Slackia; species Slackia faecicanis. Next base: position 71,249 of record NZ_QICB01000004.1, on the reverse strand, counting down.
TCGCAGAAGTGGTATGACCGTTTCTGGGATCAGGGCCGCGCGTTCAACGCATGGATCGAGAAAGCCATGCACGGCCCGCGCCTTTCCCGCTCGAACCATGTGTGCGGCGGCTGTTTGGCGCTGCATCGCGAAGCGTTCAGGCGCGTGTCGTTCGACCCGTGGATCGCGCGCGGCGAAGACCTCGACTACATGCTCGACCTGCGCATGTACGGCAGCGATATCTGGTTCGACAACCAGTGGCGTATGCGTCATCTGCCGCCCGACACTCCGCGCGAGGGCTTGCGTTTCCGCCAGGATATCTTCCGCTGGCTCTACGAGCACCGTAAGGTGGAATACGCCCGCACGCAGATCGACCTGATGCAGATCAAACCGCAATCGCTGCTGCCGTATCCGGGTCCGTTTTTGCAGCCGGGCGTGGCCAAGCGCGCCAAGCGCACCGCGTGGCTGCGCTCAATCGGTCGACCCGATGGCAAGGGGTATCGCAAGGCCGCCAAATCGGCGACCACCGATGCGGCCCGTTATGCCGAAGAGAACTGCGCGAACTACTTCCAGTTCCAGTTCAAGTGGCCCACCGTCATGGCGCGTCTTGAAAACGACGTCATTATGCAGTCGGCGTTGGCCGGCTCGTCCAACCAAGAGCAGGAGCGCGCCCACGAGCTGCGTGCCGCGACGCGCGCGGCCGGCGGCGTCAGCCCCGGCGAAACCACGGAAATCAGGTTGAACCTCGGAGCGGGAGAGTAGCGCATGGAAATGTTCATCGTGGCGGCCCTTGCGGGCGTGGTGGTCGGCGTGCTGTCGGGCCTTCTGGGTATCGGCGGCGGCGTGGTCATGGTTCCGTTGTTCAGGCTGGTGTTCGGGCTCGACCCCATAGCGGCCACGGCGACGTCGCTGTTCACGATCATTCCCACGTCGCTTTCGGGCATGGCCAAGCATGCGCGCAATAAGACGTGCGTGATCCGCGTGGGCGTGATTTGCGGCCTGGCGGGCGCGGTTCTCTCGCCGATCGGCGTGCTCGCCGCCGCCGCGTCGCCCTCGTGGATGGTCATGGGCGCCGCGGCGCTCGTCATCGCCTACTCGGCGTATACGATGTTCAAAAAAGCGCTCGCAGCGTCCAAGGCGAAAGCCGAAGGCGCGGCGGGCGCTTCCGCTTCTTCGAAGAGCGCATCGGGCGGCAAGGGGCAGGCGGCCGACATGGACGCATCCGATGTGCGCTTCGCTTTGAAGCCTGCGTTCGTGGCGAAGGTGGCGGCGATCGGCATCCTGGCCGGCTTCTTGAGCGGCTACGTGGGCGTGGGCGGCGGCTTCATCATGGTGCCGCTGTTCATGGCCATGCTGGGCGTGCCCATGCGCCTGGCGTCTGGCACCTCGCTGCTCGCTGTGTGCATTCTGGCGATTCCCGGCGCGGTCGAGCAGGGAATCCTGGGCAATATCGATTATCTTGTGGGCATTGCGACGGCGGCAGGCTCCATGCCCGGCGCCGTTTTGGGAGCAAGCCTGGTCAAACGCGTGCCCGAACGCGCCCTGCGCTTCGCATTCGCAGCGTTTCTGCTTGTCGTCGCCGTCGTGCTGACGGTGAACGAGCTTGGACTCATAGGGTAAGGAGAGGTTTTCGTGACCATCATCAATGTGAAGGCGAACTACGCGAAGGTCATCGACCTGATTCTGTTCACCGTCGCCACGTTGGCGGCGGCCGTGCTCGTCATGGGCATCTGCCGTCCGTCCATGTTCGGCAACCTGAACGTGGTGGCGGGCGTTTCGTTCACCGTGTCGCTCGCGCTGCTGATTTATCTGCACCTCAACCCCGATTCGGTGCGCGCGCGCCAGTCGGACACCATTCTGAAAATCGCCCGTGAAACCCTGGCGTGCTTCCAGGAGGGCCTCAATGTGGAAACGGCGCAGAAGGTGTGCCGCCTGTTGCTTCCTGCGACGTGCGCGCAGGCCGTAGCCATTACGGACAGGGAATACATCCTGGGCTACGTTGGCCTCGAAGAGGCGCCCAGCACTCCCGGCACCCCCATTCGCACGAAGGCCACGCACGCCACGATCGAAGACGGCCGCATCCGCGCGCTGCATACGCCTGAAGAAATCGGCTTTCCCACCAAGGCCCGTAATCTGCGCGCCGGCATCATCGTGCCTTTGCGCCGCGGCGATGCGATTATCGGCACGCTGAAGTTCTACTACCGCCATGCCAACGACATTACCGAGACGCAGCTCACGCTGGCCGAGGGCTTGGGCGAGCTCATGTCCACCCAGATCGCCGCAGTGGAGCTCGAGCAGCAGACCAAGCTGGCCACCACCATGGAGCTCAAGGCGCTGCAGTCGCAGATCAACCCGCACTTCCTGTTCAACACGATCAACACGATCGCCTCGCTCGTGCGCACCGATCCCGACCGCGCCCGCATGCTGCTGCGCGAGTTCGCCATTTTCTATCGCCGCACGCTCGAAAGCTCCGACGATTTGGTGGAGCTGATGAAAGAGATCGATCAGACCATGCGTTACTTCACGTTCGAGGTGGCACGCTTCGGCGAAGACCGCCTGGTCATGGATGTCGATGTGGAACCCGGCCTCGAAGACCTCATGGTGCCTGCGTTCATGATCCAGCCCCTAGTCGAAAACGCCGTGCGCCACGCCATGCCCCAGGAGGGCCAGCTGCGTATTTCTGTGGAGGCGTACAGCGAAGGCGACGACGTCTACATCGCGGTATCCGATAACGGCATCGGCATGGACGCCGAGCAGCAGCGCAAGCTTTTGAGCCCGTCGGCTTCGAAGGGCTTGGGTATCGCCATGAAGAACATCAGCGAACGCTTGACCGGATATTACGGCATCGAATCGCGCATGCAGGTGGATTCGACCCCGGGCGACGGCACGTGCGTGCGCATGTATCTCAAAGACGCTCTTTTGGACGAATAGACGGGCGAACGGTCGGTGTGCGGCGCATGCCGTCGGTCGGCGATAACCCGGCAGACGGTATGCGCACTGCAGCAGGCGGCGTTATTACGTCGGCGAACGGTAAAATGTGGAGGAATATCCGTGGATATTCATGGAATGATGCCTATCGTGTCCCATTCCCTGGGAACTTCTTCACGGGGATGCATATTTCGGCTAATATGCAAGAACGATTTCAAGCGGATCGATGCATGATGGAGGACGTTTTGCTTAACGCGATTATCGTAGACGACGAAGCCCCTGCGCGTTCCGAGCTGCGCTATCTGCTCGGCGAAGTGGGCGGCGTCGAGGTTTTGGCCGAGGCGGCAAGCGTGCGCGAGGCCATCGAGAAAATGCAAAGCTATCCGGTGGATGTGCTGTTCCTCGACGTGAGCATGCCTGAGGTCACGGGCATCCAGTTCGCCGAGGCCCTGCAGCGCCTGAAGAACCCGCCGGCGGTTATTTTCGTCACCGCATACAGCGAGCATGCCCTCGAGGGCTTCAAGGTGAACGCGGTTGACTACCTGGTCAAACCTGTCGAAATCGATCGCTTGCATCAGGCCGTGAATCGCGCTACCGAGCATGTCACCCTGCACGTGAAGGCTACGCAATCCGAGCGCATTCCCGTCGAAAAGGGCGGCAAGAAAATCCTCATCGCGATCGACAGCATCCGCTACGTCATGGCGCGCGACGATTACGCCTACCTCCAGACCGATTCCGACCGCTACTTCTCCACGGTCTCGCTGGCTCAGCTGGAGAAGCGTCTGGACGGTCATGGCTTCTTCCGCGTGCATCGCGGCTACCTGGTCAACCTGGCCATGGTGGAGGAAGTCGAGCCTGTGGCGGGCGGCACCCTGCTGCTCACCCTGAACGGCGTGGAAGACAAGATCCCGGTTTCCCGCCGCCGCGTGTCCTCCCTGAAAAAGGCGCTGGGTCTCTAAGCCTTGCGCCCCATACGATGAACAGCGAAGCCGCGCCCCCCGGGACGCGGCTTTTTGCATGCCCGAATTAGCGGGTCAACCATGGCTTAGCGGACAAAAGGCGTTTCCGATTTCGGGACGTCTAAGGCGGTGCGTTATACGCTGCGGCGCATGTAGAGGGCTTGCCAGGATGCGGTTTCGCGGGCGTCGCCGCATGCGGGACCCTGCGTTTCCGGGCGATGGGCGCGCGTCCGCAGCGTTTCGCTTCTGGGCGATGGATGGTCGTCGGCGCGTGCATTTCGTCAGACGGCCTCGTTATGCGTCTTTTCTCTTGTCGGACCCTGCCCTGATATGTCTGCGCGCCTGGGCTATTCCTTCGCGGATGTCTTGGCGCGTGCGCAGACGTCGGGCCGCATCAACCCCTGCGGCCTGCTCGATCGCGTCGCTTACGGGGCTTCGGTAGCCGAACAAGAACCAATTCTGCGCCAGATAGCCGCCCTCCATGCGGATCAGCGCGTCTGCCACCTGGGCCGCGTTGAAGCGCCAGTGCAGGTCGCTTCGCATCAGACGCATGGCGAAAAACGCCGCGTAGCATATGGCGAAGTGCGCGCGCATATGCTCGTCGCGCGGCGTGGGGTACGGCGAAGGCGAGAAGTCCGACTCGAGGACCTGGAACGGTTCGGCCAGACGCCACAGCTCGCGGTACAGGTGGAATACCTCGGGCGCCTTCAGATCGAGCTCGCTGGTCACGATGCACGCGTAGCCGTCTAAAGAGCCCGATTCGGCATCGCCGCGCGTGTTCTGGCGCCGCACGTAATCGCGGCCCCAGAACACGATGTCGCGCACGCGGACGCGTTTCTCCCCGCCGCCTTCCTGCTCGTCGGCCTGCACCGTGGCGGCGCGTACGCGCGACTTGATGCGGTAGTTGCCCGAGCGGCTGGTGGTGTAGCCCTGGTCGTCGGCCACCCAGTGGCGCATGTCCGCCACGGCGGTTTCGAGCGGGCGGTGCATGATGAATCCGTCGCCCTGCGTCGCCAGCATGCGCATGATCGCCTCGGCGCGCGACAGGCGACCCGCCACCATGACCACGCGTCGCGCTCCCGTGTTCTTCTTGATGTCGGCGGCCAGGCGCTGCACGGCGTGCTCGTCGGGGTCGGCCTCCAGCAGCCGGTAGCCTGCGGGCATGCCGTCTTCGTCGAGCACCATGGCCAGGCAGACGGCCATGCGTCCTTCGACGTGGCCCTCTTCGGCGGCGTCCACGTCGTCGGTGTCGTCGAAGGCGAAGGCGCCCAGAACCACGTGCGCGCATTCGAGCGGCGCGTGATTCGGCCTGATGCGCTCGTAGGCCGCGCGCATCGAGCGCGCGATGCCCTCGTCGGCGCGGGCGATCGCGGGAAGCACGCGGTAGGCCTCGTCGATCGCGAAATCACACGGGCGCGGAAACGATTCGCGCCGTTCCCAGGTTTCGTGCTTGGGCGATGCGTGCAGCACGCGTTCCACGGTGAAGACTTCGAACGTGCGCCGCGCGATGAATGCATCGGTGCGCGCGGGGTCGGCCCGCATGCCGAAGGCTTCATCGGCCGTTTTCGCGCGGCTGCCGTCGCGATGGGCGGAGCCTATGGCTCGTTTGGCTTCCAGCACGTCGAGGTAGGCGAGCGCGATGGCCACGCCCCAGCGGGCCGATTCCGTGCGGTTGGCGTCGATGGTGCAGCTGGGCGGAAACGCGAACTCGATCGCCGTGCGCTCGGCGCGCCGCTCTTCGTTCATGGCCGCCACGCGCTCCTCGAAATGCGCGATGGGATCGGCGTATTGCCCGGCATAGGCGTCGGCGTATCCGATGGTCTCCACCGTGCGCGTTTTGGTGGTGCCGCCTTCGCGGTAGTTATGCACGATGGAAAGGTAGACGCGGCCGTTGCGCTTGGTTTTCTTCAGGTGCATGGCGGGCCTTTCTTCGGCGGCTCGGCGCCCGTTTCGCGGGCCGCATGCCGTTCGTTTCGCATTCCAGAAGGGGCCGCGCGGTGCCGTACCCCGCAGAACCCCGCATAAAATATAAAACGGCCGCGCTGGGGTTTCAAGTGTTTCCCCAGGTAAAAGGCGTATTGCGCGGCGAACGGTGTAAAACTTTCTTTCGCTTTGTTCCATCGGGCTCCTTTTTGCGCCGCGTCGATACAATCATGCGTGCCGTTTTTCAAGGCGGCGCCGGTGGCGGATATTTCACGGTCCGCGCCGGGTAGGAGAAAGCGTTTGGAAACATGGAGGGAGCGCTCATGGCGTCGTCGAAAGACGGTTTGACCTATCGCCAGAAGATGCTTCAGGCGAACAAAGAAGCGAAGGCCACGGTGGTCTCGCTCGTGCTCTGCATTGCGGTTTGGGCCGCGGCGGGCTTCGGCCTTTCGGGCCTCGATGTGAAGGTATTCGGCACGCCCGTGTGGATCATCGGCGGCACGGTGGGAACGTGGCTGTTCGCCGTTGCGGTGGCGGTGTTTTTGGCGAAGCGCGTCTTCGCCGATTTCGATCTTGACGACGACGAGGAAGAAGGTGCCGACCGTGACTAATGCAATCGGACTCGCGGGCCTGGTGCCCGTGCTCGTGTTCTTGCTGGCGGCCCTGGGCCTCGCGCTCATGGTGCGCAGGAAGTCGCGCGCCGCGTCGACGGGCGGCTTCGTCAAGGAATACTTCATCGGCGACCGCGCCCTGGGCGGCTTCGTGCTCGCCATGACCACGATCGCCACGTACGGCTCGGTGAGCTCGTTCGTGGGCGGCCCCGGCCAGGCGTGGAACATCGGCTTCGGCTGGGTGTACATGGCCACGGTGCAGGTGGTCACGCTGTTCTTGCTGTACGGCATCATGGGCAAGAAGATGGCCCTCGTGTCGCGCAAGCTGGGCTCCGTCACGGTTATCGACGTGATCCGCGAGCGCTACCAGTCCAACGCCCTGGCCGTGGCCGCGGCGTTCATCCTGGTGCTGTTCTTCGCCGCCACCATGGTGGCCCAGTTCGTCGGCGGCGCGAAGCTGTTCGAGGCCGTGACGGGCTATTCCTACGTCACCGGCCTGTTCCTGTTCGGCGCGGCCGTGATCATCTTCACGGCGGTCGGCGGATTCCGCGGCGTTGCCGTGACCGACGCGCTGTGCGGCATCGCCATGCTGGTGGGCATCGCCGTGCTGGCGGGCGGCATCTTCAGCGCAGGCGGCGGCTATGAGAACGTGATGAACACCATCCAGGCCAACCGTCCCGAGCTGCTGGAGCCTTTCGCGGGCGGCGCCATGCCTCTGACCCTGTACTTCACGCAGTGGCTGCTGGTGGGCGTGCTGACGTTCTGCCTGCCGCAGTCGGTGGTCCGCTGCATGGGCTATAAGGACACCAAGTCGCTGCACAAAGCCATGATCTGGGGCACCGTGATCATCGGCGCCATGATGATCGGCATCACCGCGCTGGGCACGCTGTCTGCGGGCGTGCTGACCGACGACCTGGCCGCATACGGCGGAAGCGTCGACAACATCATTCCGATCGCCATCGCCCAGACACTGCCCCCGTGGCTTGCGGGTATCGCGATCGTCGGCCCGATCGCCGCGTCCATCTCGACGGTTTCGTCGCTGCTGATCGCTTCCTCTTCCGCGATCGTCAAAGACCTGTGGCTGCATCGCGCCGAGGAAAAGGGCGTCGAAGTGAAGGACGCGCACGTCTCCCGCTTCAGCCAGATCGCCACGTTCGGCATCGGCGTGATCGTGTTCGTGCTGGCCGTCACCCCGCCCGACGTGATCTGGAAGATCAACATGTTCGCGTTCGGCGGCCTTGAGACGGCGTTCTGCTGGGTGTTCGTGGGCGCTCTGTTCTGGAAGCGTGCGAACAAGACGGGCGCGATCGCGTCCATGGTGGGCGGCACGCTGACCTACTGCCTCACCATGGCGATCGGCTTCAAGCTGTTCGGCCTGCATCAGATCGTGATCGGCATCACGGTGGCGCTCGTTCTCATGGTGGTCGGTTCGTATCTGGGCAAGCCCGGCGACAAGAAAATGCTCCAGGTGTTCTTCCCGGAGAAATAGCGCGAACCGCGTTCGCGTGCGGCAGCTCTAAGCGGGCGAAGGATTCCCCTTCGCCCGCTTTTGCGTTTTTAGGGCGAACGTCCGGCGACATGCGCGACGGCTTCGCGAGCTTTTCGGTCGGCGGAGCGTGCGCATCGTTGCGTTTTCGGGGCCGCTCTGAAATACTATTGTAATACGGTATTACAATAGGCCGATGAAGGGGGGAGCCATGGATGCGGTGGTCACGGCGCGGGTTCCTGTCGAGGTGAAAGAACATGGGGCCCGGGTGCTGCGCTCGATCGGGGCCACGCCCACCCAGCTCGTGAACGCGGCGTATTCGTACGTGCTTGAAACGGGCGCGCTGCCGTGCGCGCATGCGCACGACGAGGCCGATCCTTCGGGCGGCCGGTCGGTGAAAACGCCTACGCCTGCACAACGCGATGCGCTGCGGGTAGCGCTCGATTCCATGACGTGCGAAGTTCCCGAATCGTTCTGGCAGGGCTGCTCTTATAAGGAGCTGTTGGAGGAAGGGAGGCGCGCCGATTATGAGGCTCTTGCTTGATACGAACGCGCTGATCGATCTTTTCGGCCGCCGTCAGCTCTTTTTCGCCGATTGCGAGCGCCTCATGCTGATGCGCCTGTTCGGCGATGCGGAGCTGTGGACGTCCGCGAAATCCTACACCGATGTCTTCTATGTCCTGAAGAAGCCCCTCGGGTCGGAAGCGGTGCAACGCATGTTTTCGAAGAGCATGGAATATCTGAACGTCTGCTCGATAGACGGCGCCGATATCGCCAGGGCGGCTTCGCTGGAATGGCCCGATTTCGAGGACTGCCTGGTGTCGGTCGCTGCCGAAAAGATCAAGGCCGACTACATTCTGACGCGCGACGTGCGCGGGTTTTCGGCGTCGAAGATTCCCGCATGTTCGGCCACGGAGTTCTTCGAAGAATACGGCCGCTCCAAAGGCGTGTTCTACGACGTGGAGGGCTAGCTGGGCGCAAGGGTTCGGCGCGCAACGAAAAGAGGCGGCAGGACCTGCGTCCGGCCGCCTCTCGGGCATATGAAGGGCTTCGCTGCTGTGCGCGCGCCCTATTCCTCGGGCGCTTCGTCAGCGGCTTCCTGGGCCTCTGCGGCGCGTTCGGCGTCGATGCGGTAGAGCACGCGCATCACGGCATCGCCCAGGGCGCGAATGGTGACGCCCGAGTTGTCGGGCAGGTGCAGATGCATGCAGCGGCGGCCGCGTTCGATCAGGATGGACAGGTCGGCTGCGGCTTGCGCCTTGGCCAGCGCGCCCAGGCTTTCGGCCTCGACGTTGCTCAGCGGAATGTCTTTGAGCTCGTCGGCCGAGATGATCAGGAACACGCCCTTGTTGGGGCCTCCCTTGTGCAGCTGGCCGGTGGAATGCAGATAGCGCGGGCCGATTTCCAGGCATGACGCCACGCCCAGCTTGTCGGCCACGCCGTGGCGGATCACTTCGAGCGCTTCGCGGCGGCCTTCGCCGTCGAACGGCAGAAACGCGTTGAGCGCGAAATAATCGCCTGGCTGCACGGAAGAGAACAGGTTGTACAGCGCGCCTTTGATCGTGTCGGCCTTGACGCACGGGGCCATGGTGACCTCGGCCTCGCCCATATGCACGCGGCCGATGAACGATTCTTCGAAATCGGGCTCGGGCTGGCCCTGTGCCAGGATCTGCAGCGCGGCGGCCTTGGTGGACGCCACGTCGGGCTGGTCGAACGGGCACACCTTCAGCAGATAGCCGCACATGGCCACGGCGTATTCCCACATGACGAAATGCTCGGCCAGCTCGGCCGCGCTTTCGATGCGGAAGGAAAGCCGCGGAATAGCGTCGTCCAGGTAGGCCAGGCTGAGGTCGAAGTTCTTGCGCTCGTCCCACAGGTCGGTCTTGGTGGAATACGTGATCACGCAGCGGTCTTTGGGGTCTTCGGCCAGAAGCAGCGTGTCGATTTCGATGTTCGGCAGGATGCCCAGGCCGTTTTTGCCCAGGCTTTCGGCCACCAGCTGCTCGATCCACAGGCCCAGAACGCGGCCGCGCTTCGGCGTGAAGAAGCAGAACTTGTCGCGGCCCGCCAGGTAGTTGTCGAACAGGAACGACGCCAGCGCGATGGCCGGGTTGTCCACGGCGTCTTCGCTGCAGGCCTGCTCGGCCTCTTTGGCATGGCCCAGGAAATCGGCCAGGTCGATGCCTGCCAGCGCGGCGGGAACCAGGCCGAACACGGACAGCGCGCTGAAGCGGCCGCCCACGGTGGGCTCGCCCGGGAAGCAGGCGCGCCAATGCTCGTCAAGCGCGCGGGCCTCAAGGCCGCTGCCCGGGTCGGTGATCGCCACCAGATGCGATGGGATCTGCTCGGCGGGCATGGTTTCGGCGAAGTGGTCCACCACGGCGTCAAGCACGCTGCGCATTTCGATGGTGCCTCCCGACTTGCTGGACACCAGCACGAGCGTCTTTTCAAGGTCGATGCCGGTCAGGATGGTGCGCACGCGCACGGGCGACACGGAGTCGAGCACCTTGAAATCCACGGCGTTGCGGTCGATCTTGTTGTATTTGGTGATGGTCATCGGGGCCTGGGTGGAACCGCCCTGGCCGATGAGAAGCACGGTTTCGATGCCGTCGGCGATGGCCTTTTTCGCGAAGGCCTGGATCTGCTCGCACGGATACGGCGGGTTGGTGGCCAGATCGGCCCAGCCCATGAAGTCGGCGGCGCAATCGCACGCGCCCTCTTCGAACGCGTACAGGGTGTGGTCTTTCGCGTGGATGCGGCTGGCAACCTTATCGCGCACCAAGGTTTTTGCAGCGGGGTAGAGTTTCTCGGTTTCGCTGGCAAGCATGGGCTTTCTCTTTCTCGAAAACGATATGCAAGAAAATGGCGCACGAAACAACGTGCGCCATCGTGGTATTTTCGCTTTGGCCGCATAGTGTACCAAATGGGGAGTATCGTCCGCCACTTTATGCGCTCTCATGTGGAGAGACAGTGTGGGATACGCTTCTTGGCGGCCGCGGCGCGCCACGTGCCCGCATTCCGCCTGTTTCACGTGAAACACCGACGTTTTTCCTGGTGAGAGGCGCGATCAGGGCGCGTGCCCATGAAAAACGGCCGACCCCCTCGAAAAGGAGGCCGGCCGTTCGCCGTGCGCTTTCGCAACGGTTGCTTAACAGATGCGCGGAAGCTGTTCGCCCACCAGCATGTCCAGGATGCGCTTGCTACCGAAGCCCGTCTGCAGATACACCTTGGGGCCGCGCTCGGGCGAGGCTTCGGCCACTTCGCCGATGATGGCGGCGTCGGCGCCGTACTTGTTCGCGCGCATGGCGGCAAGGGCGGCGTCGACCTGGTCGGCCGGAACCACGCAGACCATCTTGCCCTCGTTGGCCACCTGCAGCACGTCGTAGCCCAGCATGTCGCATGCGCCGCGCACCACGTCTTTCACGGGCACGTCGTCTTCGCGCACCACGATGTCGACGCCCGACTGGGCGGCGAACTCGTTGAGCGTGGAGGCCAGGCCGCCGCGCGTGGGGTCGCGGAAGCAGCGCGTTTCGGGCGCGGCTTCGAGCACCTCGGCGATCAGATGGTTCAGCGGCGCGGCGTCGCTTTCGACGGGCGCGGCGAACGAAAGGCCCTCGCGCTGGGTCATGATGGCAATGCCGTGGTCGCCCATGGTGCCGCTGACGAGCACCTTGTCGCCCGGCTTGCAGTGCGCGCCCGACAGGCTGCGCTCGGCGGGGATCAGGCCGACGCCCGCGGTGTTGATGTAAATGCCGTCGCCGTGGCCGCGGTTGACCACCTTGGTGTCGCCCGTCACCACGTGCACGCCGGCCTCGCGTGCGGTTTCGGCGATCGTGGCGCAGATGCGGCGCAGGTCGTCCATGGGGAAGCCCTCTTCCAGCACCATGCCCACCGACAGGTATTTCACGCGTGCGCCGCTGGTGGCCACGTCGTTCACGGTGCCGCACACGGCCAGGCGGCCGATGTTGCCGCCGGGGAAGAAGTGCGGCGTCACCACGAAGGTGTCGGTGGAAAACGCCAGGCGCTCGCCAGAGGCGGGCGCGGGCAGAACGGCGGCGTCGTCGCCTTGGGCAAGCTCTTCGCTGCCGTAGGACGCGGCGAACACCTCGTCGATGATGCGTTTCATCATGGTGCCGCCCGAGCCGTGGCCGAGCAAAACGGTTTCGTCATTCATGGGAAGTGCTCCTTGGTCTGCGTTTCATGCGGGCGGCGCGCAGAGCGCCGACGCGCGCATCGTGTGTTGCAGACAAGCTTAGTCCTGCTTGGCGTTGCAGCGGCGGTAGACGACCGGCAAGAGGTCGTTATTCATGATCTTCGTATAGGCTTCCGGGTTCTTGTTGAACTGCTCCATCATGTCCTGGCTGTCGGAGAGGATGGCCAGCAGCGCCCGCATTATCACGTCGCCGAACACCGCGCGCAGGTCGCGCAGGCGGTCGCTTCGACCCTCGTTCGGGCCGTGCCTCGCTCGTCCATTGCCGCGAGTTGAGGTTTCGGAATTTTGAATGTCACGGCGACCGGATCCTCGCCGAACATCTGCGGTCGGCCGGGTCGCGAAGGATTCCGCCGGCTGAATCGTCGGGCTTCTTTGGATGTTCAGGGCCAGCATGACCCCCCGCGGAAAGGAAAGGCTTTGCGAGGTAAAAAATAATGCACTACTATAGTGCATTATTTGAGCAATTACGCACTATAGTAGTGCGAGAAGCAACTCAAATTGCCCGATAGCCCTAAAATACTGCACTATAATAGTGCAAAAAATGAGAAAATATGCACCGCTTTAGTGCATGAAATTTCAAGGGAGGCGGCCCGATGGAGAGGCTCTACGAGCAGATGCGGCGTCAGTTGGCGTATGCGCCTCAGGACTTCCGCAGATACATGTACGATCGCATCAACTGGGATAATCGCATGCTGGGCCTGGTGGGTCCGCGAGGCGTGGGCAAGACCACGCTGTTCCTGCAGCGCATCAAGAACGCCCATGACCTGTCCGATACGCTGTATTTTTCTGCCGACGACTTGTATTTCACCGCGCATACGCTGTTCGATACGGCGGAGGCGTTCTGCAAGGCCGGCGGCACGTATCTGTTCATCGACGAGGTTCACAAGTATCCGGGCTGGTCGCGCGAGCTCAAGCTCATGTACGACGTATTCCCTCAGCTCCACGTGTACTTTACCGGGTCGTCCATCCTCGATATCGAGAAGGGCGAGGCCGACCTGAGCCGTCGTGCTCCCCGCTATCTGATGCAGGGGCTGTCGTTTCGCGAGTATCTGGCCATCCGGCATGGGATCGAGCTGCCGGCGCTTACGCTCGAGGACGTGCTGGCGCACAAGGCCGAAACCCCGCCGCTCATGCGGCCGCTTCCGTATTTCCACGACTATCTGCAGTCGGGATACTACCCGTTCGGCGTGGACGCCGATTTCCCAACGGAGCTCGAACAGGTGATTTCGCGCACGCTCGAGGTGGATATTCCTCTGTTCGCGGGCATGACGGCCGCGACAGGCCGCAAGCTCAAGAAGCTGCTTGCCGTGATCAGCACGCTGGTTCCGTTCAAGCCCAACATGTCCAGCTTGGCCAAGCAGCTGCAGGTCAGTCGCAACGTGGTCGAGGAATACCTGATGTACCTTGAGAAAGCCGGCATGATCGCGCAGCTGCGGAGCGGTGCGGGCGGCCTGGGCGCGCTCGGGAAGGCCGAGAAGGTCTACCTGGACAATCCGAATATCCTGCATTGCCTGGGCGGTAGCGAGACCGATCCCGGAACCGTGCGCGAGACGTTCTTACTGAACCAGGCACGCGTGGGGCACGATGTGGTTGCTTCGCCTGCTTCCGATTTCTGTATCGAGGGGATCACGTTCGAGGTCGGCGGCAAGAATAAGGGGCAAAGCCAGGTTGCCGGTATCGAGAACGCTTTCGTGGTGAAGGACGATATCGAATACGGCTACGGCAACGTGATTCCCTTGTGGGCTTTTGGCATGATGTACTAGGTCCGGCGTTGCTGCCGGCTTCGTCGGCGCGGCTTTCGGTCGCCGAGGCGCAGCGTTTGATTGAGGGGTATGAAAGCACTTCCTTCCCTGCGAGGACGAGTGCGCGCGGCGCGCCGATTGCCCGCTACGCGCGAAGCGACAGCGAGCGCCCGCGCGTTCCTGCAGAATGGTTAATCTTGCAGGCGGGGTGATGGCCTTCGCGCGCAGTTCCGCACGAGCCAGACAGCACTTCTGTGCTGTCTGTGCGAGCTCAGGACTGTTTGAGCACGAAGGCCATCACCCCGCCCCTTCAGTTCTGCGGTAGCCTGTCAGGCGCTCGCGTCAAGTTGGGAGGATCAGTAGTACCGGTAGTACGCCGCGCACGATCCTTCCGAGCTCACCATGCACGGACCCACCGGGTTTTCGGGGCTGCACACGGTGCGGAACAGCGGGCATTCGTTGGGCGCCATGATGCCGCGCAGCACGTCGCCGCAGCGGCAGCCGCGCGGTTCGCGGGTCTCTTCGATTTCCGGTTCGAAGCGGCGCAGCGCGTCGAACTGCGCGTACTGTTCGCGAATGCGGTAGCCGCTGCCTTCGATCGGGCCCAAACCGCGCCAGGTGGCGGTGCAGGTTTCAAACACGTCGTCGATCGCGGCCAGGGCCACGGGGTTGCCTTCGGCCATGACGCCGCGGGCGTAGGCGTTCTCGATTTCGGCGCGGCCTTCATGCAGCTGGCGCATCAGCATGGCGATGCCTTGCAGCACGTCGAGCGGCTCGAAGCCGGTGATCACGCCGGGAATGCCGTACTTTTCGGCCAGGAATCGGTACGGCTCGATGCCGATGATGGTGCTCACGTGGCCGGGCAGGATCAAGGCGTCCACCTTCAGCTCGGAATCGCCCATCAGCACGTCCAGGGCGCCCGGCATGTTCTTGTGGGCGGCGTACACGCTGAAGTTCTTCAGGCCCAGCGCCGCGGCGCGCTTGATGGCCACGGCCACCAGCGGGGTGGTGGTTTCGAAGCCCACGCCTACGAACACCACGGGGCGGTCGGGGTTGGCCTGCGCGATGCTCAGCGCGTCGAGCGGCGAATACACGATGCGCACATCGCGGCCCGCGGCCTGCTCTTTGAGCAGCGAAGACGAGCTGCCGGGCACGCGCGTCATGTCGCCGAACGTGGTCAGGATCACGTTTTCCACGCGGGCCAGGGCGATTACGGCGTCGATATCGCGGTTGGCGGTGACGCACACGGGGCAGCCCGGGCCGCTGGCCAGTTTGCAGCCTTCGGGCATGAGGTCGCGGATGCCGTTGCGCGCGATGGCCACGGTGTGCGTGCCGCACACTTCCATAAGCGTGGCGTGCTCAGGCGCGAGCGTTTGGATGCTCTTGATCAGGCCGCGCGCCAGCACGGGGTCTTTGAAGCTGTTCTGATCAACCATGGCCCTACACCGCTTCGGCGTCTGCCAGTTCGGGGAAATCCCTGATCAGATCGAGCGTTTCCTGGGCGAACTGCTCGTCGACCACCTCGATGGCGAAGCCTGCGTGCACGAGCACGTAATCGCCCACGGCGGCCTGCGGGGTCAGGTCCACCGAAACCTTGCGCGTGACGCCCAGAATATCGACGGTGGCAAGGTTGTCTTCGCCGATTTCTGCGATCCTAGCGGGAATTGCCAAGCACATGTTCGTCCTTTCTCGCATGCGGCGCGGCGCGCCTGCGATGCGCGTGTGTCGAAGAAGGCGCCGAGCCCGCGGGCCCGGCGCTGTGCGGTTAATCTTGCGTCGCGAAACGGGCTTGCGCCACCACGGCCTGGCCGAACGAGACGGCGCCGTCGTTGGGCGGAAGCTCCTGGGAGAGCGCCACGGTGAACCCGGCCGTCTGCAGCAGGGCCACGGCGCGCTCGGTCAGGTAGCGGTTCATGAACACGCCGCCGCCCAGAGCCACGGTGGAAATGCCGTAGGCGGCGTTGGCCACCAGGCATGCCTGCGCGATAGCCGTGGCGAAGGCGTTGTGGATCTTCGCGGCGATGAACGAGGTTTCCACGCCGGCTTCCATATCGTCCAGCATGGCCTCGAACATGGTCTCGGCGTCCAGCAGCACGACGCTTGTGTCGTGCGCGGTGCTGGTTTCCAGCGCGGTGTTTTTCACCAGGCCGATTTCGTAGCTCGCGTCGGTGGTCACGCCGGCGATGGCCGCTTCGAGCATGATGGCCGCCTCGCCCTCGTAAGTAGGCTGCGTGCAGATGCCCAGCAGCGCGCTGGCGGCATCGAGCAGACGGCCCGCGCTCGAGGTCATGGGGCAGTTCAGGCCGCGTTCCACCATGCGCTCGCAGGTGTCGGCCGTATCGCCCAGGCTTGCCAGGGCGCGCTGGGCGGCGGGGTGCTCCAGCAGGTCGTACTGCCACAGCACGCCGTAGGCCATGCGCAGCGGGTTCTTGATGGCCGCCGCGCCGCCCGGCATGGGCACGTAGGAGAAGTTGGCGAAGCGCTCGAAATCGGTGCGGTTGCACAGCATGACTTCGCCGCCCCAGATGGCGCCGTCCACGCCGTAGCCCGTGCCGTCGAAGGCCACGCCGATCACGGCTTCGTTCAGGTTGTTCTCGCCCATCACGGCGGCGATGTGCGCGTGGTGGTGCTGCACCTTGCACAGGGGCATGCCTTCGTCGTGGCGCTCGGCCGCCCACTTGCTGGACAGGTATTCGGGATGCATGTCGCAGGCCACGGCGACGGGCTTCGCCTCGAAAAGGCCTTCGAAGCGCGCCAGAGTGTCGAGCCACGCGTCGTAGGTCTCGGCGTTTTCCATATCGCCGATGTGCTGGCTGACGAAGGCATCTGCGCCGCGCAGCAGGCAGAAGGTGTTTTTCTGCTCGGGGCCTGCGGCCACGATGGTGCGCGGCGTGCCGTCGGGCAGGGTGGTGCCGTCGGTTTCGCCGGTGGCCACGGGCAGGGGCGCGAAGCCGCGCGCGCGACGGACGGTCTGCACCGCTTCGTCGGCGCCGCCCACGGAAATCACGCGCACGACGGAATCGTCGAAGCGGGTGCGGATCGGGCGGTCGTTGCCCACGAACGCGTCGGCGATGCCGTGCAGCGCCACGAAGGCTTCGTCGTCTTGGGTCTGGACGGGTTCGTCATGCAGGTTGCCCGAGGTCATGACCAGCGGGCCGCCGAATGCGGCCAGCATGAGGTGCTGCAGCGGCGTGTAGGGCAGCATGGCGCCCACTTCGCCCAGCCCGTCGGCCAGGCCTTCCGCGAAATGCGCGCCCGGCTTCTTGCGCAGCAGCACGATGGGGCGCTGCGGGCCCGTGAGCTGGCGTTCTTCCGCGTCGTCCACCAGGCAGTCGCGGCGCAGGGCGTCCAGCGTCGGATACATGGCGGCAAGCGGCTTGGTGCCGCGGCGCTTGCGGCGGCGCAGCTCGGCCAGCGCGTCGGCGTTGCGCGCATCGCATGCCAGATGGAAGCCGCCCAGGCCCTTCACGGCCACGATGCCGCCGTTTTTCAACAGGGCGACGGCCGCGTCGATGATCGCATCGGACGACGCCAGGTCGGCTCCCACGCGGGGCGTGCCGTCGGCGTCGGCGGGCGCTCCCGCCGCTTCGGCTTCGCGATGGCGCGCCAGGTCGGCTTCGGCGTCGAGCGAGCGGTCCACCGTGCGCCACGTCAGGTGCGGGCCGCATTCGAAGCAGGCGTCGGGCTGCGCGTGGAAGCGGCGGTCTTCAGGGTCGGCGTATTCGGCGGCGCACTGCTCGCACATGGCGAAGCCGTTCATGGACGTGTATTCGCGGTCGTAGGGCAGCTTATCGATGATCGTGAAGCGCGGGCCGCAGTTAGTGCAGTTGATGAAGGGATAGCGATAGCGGCGATTGTCCGGGTCGAACAGCTCGGCCGCGCATTCCGGGCAGGTGGCCAGGTCGGGCGATACCAGCGTGGTGGCCTGGGCCTCGGCTTCGTCGGAATAGCGGATCGTGAAATCCTGGAAGTCGGCCAGGGGCACTTCTTTCATATGGATTTCGGTGACGCGCGCGGCCGCGGGCGCATGGTCGGAAATCTCGAGCACGAAATCGTCGAGGTCTTTCGATTCGCCTTCGGCGTGGATGAACACGCCCGCCGTGGCGTTGAGTACCCAGCCGCAGATCAGATGCCTGCGCGCGGCTTTATAGACGAAGGGGCGAAAGCCCACCCCTTGCACGATGCCGTGCACTTCTATGTCGAGAGCTTCTTTCATGATTCTCCTGTCTTCTTGTTCCACGCCGCATGCGGCTCGGCCCGTCGCGTCCTAGCGGGACGGATAGAGGGCCGATCCCGCGGGGGTGTGCGGATGGTCGTGGGCCCAGGCCCTGGCCACGTCGCCTTCGGCTCCGTCGTGATAGGGGCCGTGGCCCGTGGTGGTCATGGTCAGGTGCCCGTGCGTCACGCCCTTGGTGCCCAGGATGATGTTGGAAATGGATTGCACCAGCGCGCTTTCGCCGCGCAAGATGATCACTTCCATGCAGGTGTGCGCATCCAGATGCACGTGCAGGCACGTGACGATCTGTTCGTAGTATTCATGCTGGATGGTGTCCAGCTTGTCGCGCACGTCGCCCGAATGGTGGTCGAACACGATGGTGAGCGTGCCCATGACCTCTTCGCCGGGCAGCGTGCAGTCTTCTTCGGCCAGGGCCTCGCGCACCAGGTCGCGCACGACCTCGCTGCGATTTTTGGCCAATCCGCGCTTGGCGACCAGGGCGTCGAAGCGTATCAGAAGGTCCTCGGGCATGGCCACCGAGAACCGCATGAGGTCTCGGCCCATGGATTACACCAGTTCCACGGTGACGCCGCTGGCATCGCGCGCGTCGTCTTCGAGGGCCTCTTTGGCGTCGTCGAGCAGGGCGCGCACGGCGTCGAGCTGGGCCATGGCCTCATGCAGCTTCGCGCCCACGGTGGCGTAGCCCGCGTCTTCGGCCTGATGTCCCAGGTTGTGGGCCCAACGGCGCTCGAGCTTCACGTGGTCGTCGATCTGGTCGATCATCTGCTCGAACTGGGCGGTGTTGATTCCGTTGGTGCACATGGCGCGCCTCCTTGGGTCGGTTGTACGGAGCCGCTTCGCCAACGCGGCGCTCCGTTGTTCACATGTCTTATTATTGTTCCAAGTGAAGCAAGGGTTCGGCGGGAACAAGGAAACGGTGTGAAAACTCCAGGCAATAATAACAACATGTATGTCGAGGCGAAGCGCCGCGCGCTGGCGCCGTATGCATCAGCCATGGAGGGGCCTGTGGATGCGGCCGTATGCGTGGCGTACGCCGACGAGCTGCCCGCCGCGGCGCGCACGGCTCTTGCGGCGGCGTGCGCGGGCATCGGGCTGGACGAGCCGGTGTTCTTGGATGTTCGGGCGGCTGCCGGCGCGGGCGTGGCGTCGGGCACCAGTGCGCATGAGGTCGCAGGCGAGGGCGCCGATCACGCCGTCGCGCGTCAGGTGCACAAGAATCTGTTTGCCGCCGTGGAGGCGCTCGATCCTTTGATGCTGGTGCTGGCGGATGGCGCGGCCGCGCGCCTTGTGCAGGATGCGTATCGCGAACCTGTCGCGCTGAACGCCCACGGATTCGTGTTCGGGCGCGCCTATGCGGCGTTCTCGTCGTTCGCGCGCGATTTGGCCGACCCGCGCATGAAGCAGCGCGATTGGGCGGTCCTGAAGGCCATGCGCAAAAGCGATTCGTGGCTGAAATGAGGGTGTGCGAATGAAAGAAGCCGCAGGTCCGTCCTACGGCTTCAGGGTGCGCTACGGCTGTGTTGCGCGAGTTGTCTTTTGTGCGGGGCGGCGTCTCGTTGTGCGCGACGATCGCTATTCGGCGGCTTCGGCCGCTTGCTTGGCGGCTTCTTCGGCCGCAAGCTCGGCTTGGTGCTCTTCGCCCCAGACGCGCATGGCGTCGACGATCGGGCGCAGGCTTTCGCCGCGATCGGTGAGCGTGTATTCGACGCGAGGCGGAACCTCGGCGAACACTTGGCGGACGATCAGGCCGTCGTCTTCCATGGCGCGCAGGTTGGAAGTGAGCACCTTCTGCGAAATGCTTCCGATGGACTTCTTCAGCTCGCCGAAGCGTTTCGTGCCCGTCAGAAGATCGCGCAGAATGAGGATCTTCCATTTGTCCGATATCAAGGAAAGCGTCGCCTCGACGGGACAGGCGGTACGAGAAAGCTTCGTTGCCATGAGATAGGGTCCTTTCGCTCATGCGGTATTTGAAGTGTGTGTAAGCGAAATGTCGCCATTTTCGGTACCGTTCAGTATCCCATAGAAACCTTGATCCCGCAATTGCCCCAAGCAACTTTTTCTATACTTCCGGAGTGCAAGCGCCCGTCGTCGGCGGGCGGTGTCCGTTTCATAAACCATACATAATGCATAGGGTTTCATATTCGGTATTTGGATGCCGTTCGGCTTCAATTCACGAATTTTTCTTGCAAACCGGCGGTGCAATGGTATCTTGCGTGCAGGTGATAGGGGCTCGCCTGGTTGCGAGCGCCGATGTGTCCAATGGAAAAAGGAGTATGTTATGCCTCATCCCGTACTTGAAACCGATGAATGCATCGGCTGCGGCATCTGCGTCGACGCATGCCCCCAGGGCGTTCTTGAGATTGCCGGCGGCGTCGTGGTGCTCGAGAACGAAGACGCTTGCATCGCCTGCGGCGACTGCGTCGAAGAGTGCCCCATGGGCTGCATCACCGAAATCGTCGAGGACTAACTCGCTTTTTCGCGTATATCGCATTGGAGTCGAAAGCCGCCTTTTCGGGCGGCTTTCGTGCGTTTAGCCAGTGTATTGGGCGATGTAGTCGAGGATTTCCTGGCGCGAGTGGAGATCGGTCTTTGCGTAGATGCGCTTGATGTGCGTATGCGCGGTGCCGGGCGAGATGCATAGCTCGTCGGCGATTTTGCGCTGCGTCAGGCCCATCGCGTACAGAGTAAGCACTTCGGTTTCGCGGTCGGAAAGCATGAACTGCTCCTGCAGCTGCCGCGTGTTGTTCTGCATAAGGGCGCGGCGGATGCTCTCGGGGTCGTCGGGAACGTCATCGACGTCGTCGAGGCCGAGAAGCGTCTGTATGCTTTTCGACGTGCTGCTGTCGGCGCCGTCTTTTTCGCGGTGGTCCACCCAGACCAGTTGGATGAATACCACCTGCGCGCTTGCCAGGATCAGCCCTGCCACGATGGCCGTTTGCAGGGCCTCGCCCGAAGCGTAGGGGGCGATCGCCACGATGCCCGAGCGCGCAAGGGCGCGCGGAAGAATGTAGACGGTCCATCCTGCGGCTGCGTAATAATAGGGATCGCGCTTGCCGAAGCTCGAGAACGCGATTACCAGATACCACATGAACCCGGTCATGCCCGCGTTGAACACGGTGGTGAACATGGCGCCGATGTCGGACGCGCCGGGAAAGGCCGCGTAGGCCGTCACGGCGAAGATGCCGAACATTTCAAGCATGAGCCAGATCGTGGTGGACATGATGCTGCGCGACCCGCGGAACGATTGCCAGATCAGTATGGCGAAAAACGTCATGACGATGAGCATGTATCCGATGCGGGTGACGGGCTGGAACGGTACGGCCTGGCCGTCGGGGAAGCCGCGCAGCGCTCCTACGGCGACCGACAGGATGAACATGCCGAACGCAAGAACGCCCAACACGTGCACGCCGTCTTGCGTTCGTTTGGCGAAGCCGAAGTAGCCGATCGGCATTTTGTCTGCATGCGCCTTTTCGGGGAGCGGTTTGAGGCGCGCCTTTTTCTGGAAGAGGAATTGCAGGCCGGCCGTCAAGCCGACGGCGATGCACGCAATGCCCCGAGGCAGCAACGATGCGACGTAGATTACGGGCTCGCTGAGCAGGAGCGACCCGAATGCGATCGCGGCTGCGGCCGATGAGGACGTGCCGCGCGCCCTGCGAAGCCAATAAAAGATCGCTATCCAGCTTGCAAGCGTGATTATCGTCGACAGAACGAGCTCGAAGAAGCGCCACGTTCCGGGCAGGAGTATGAGTATGCCCAGCAGGATGGTGGCCGTCGACTGGATCGTTATGGCTGCGACGGTGATGGCGAAGACGGTTTTTTGGGAAGGCGTTTGCGCGTGACGCCTAGATATAGCATGAGTATGACGATCGGCGCCATGGCCGCCAGGCTGCTGCCGTCGGTGAACACGCCGGCATCGGTGCTTGCATAGCTTCCGTAGGTGGCCACGATCAGGCCGAGGCGCGCGCACATCAGGCCGAGCACCGTGGGGGCAAGAAGCCTCCAGGCTTGGGCGATGTCCGACATGGTTTTGCTTGTTTCGGCATGTCGCGTCATATGAAAGTTCCCCCTCCAGAACTAAGAACTGTCATTATAACGCTGCACGCCCGGCGAGGTTCGCGCCGTGGCGCGCGTGCCGGCCGCGATCCGGGTCCGCGCCGGGTTTCTCGGGGTTTTCGCGCGAAGGGGGCCATATATCCTGAAAGAGGGTACAAGCATCGTTCGAGGTCGTGGCAGCATGGATGCATCGGTTGTTTGCAGGCGCGGCCGCCGTCGCGCATGCCCGAATTATGGGGAAGAGGGGCATATATGAACGAGACATTCGAAGGCCGCCAGGGCGAAGGCGCCGGCATGGGGGGCGTTTTCGGCGCGGAGCAGGCCGTGCAGCGCACGCCGGAAGAGGAATTCCTCGCCGCCATGCTCGCCGGGCGCGACGTGTCGGATCTGGTCGACCCGGACGAGGCGCGCGAGGCCGAAGAGCAGCGCATCGCCGCGATGGACGAGGTCCAGCGCGAGGCGTATTTCGAGCACGAGGCGCTGCAGACCGTGTTCGACGACATTCGCCTGCGCTCCCGCGGCGGCGAACTGACCACGCCCGATTACTGGGAATCGGTGGACCTCGTTCCCGAGCATATGGAAGCGGGCGCGTTCACGGCGCTGGTGTTCGATACGATCATCGATGCGCAAGCCAAGGCCCAGGAGCGTCGCGAGGCGGCAGAGGCTGCGGCGAAAGAAGCTTCGTTTGCGGACGCTGCAGCCGTCGAGGCTTCCGGCGCCGAGGCTCGCCAGGGCGCGGACGCGCCGGCGCCGGCTGATCCCGATGCGGACGTTTCTGGGGAACCCGCCGTTCAGCCCGTCGCGTCCGCGACGCCCGAAGCCGCTGCGGGCGGGTCCGACGAAGCCGCAGGGAATCACGGCCTTGCGGCCGAGGCTTCGGAAGAGGCCTGGGAGCTCGACGACATCGCGGTTCTCGAAGGGTCGAGCGTTTATTTGTATTCGACCGACGAGATGAGCGAATCGTTCGCGCGCTGGGCGTTTCTTGCCGCCGAAAACGACGACGTGGCCACGCTGGTCGAGAACGCGCGCCACGAATCGAAGGTCTACCCGCGTCCCATGAAGGCGAAATCGCTGACGAACCGCCCGGTCTATATGACCGCGGAACGTATCGCGGCCGCGTTCGAGGCCGTGCAGGAGTCGGGCCTGTATCCCGATGTCAAAACGTGCAGCGCCTCCAACGGCGACGTGTATTTCTATTCCACCGACTATTTGAGCGACGCGCAGGCGAAGGCCTTGGCCGAATGGGAATCGGTCGAGCGCCGCGCCAATATGTAGGAGGCTCCATGTACGATTACGAAGGCCACGAAAACATCGACTTCTCCGATTCCGAGCCTGCGAAACACCAGGCTAGCGGCAAGACGGTGCGCATCATCAGGACGCAGGACATCTATCAGGTGGAGCCTGAAGACGATATGAGCGTGTATTCGCCGCGCATCGTGGAGCTGGCGGGCCGCTTCGAGCGCGCGGGCATTCCCGAGGATTGCAACGCTGCCTCCATGGCGGGCGTTTCCAAACACGGCGAGCGTGCCGTGCAGCTGTTCGCGACGATCGACCCGGAAACCGAGACGTTCGTGCACGCGGGTTTTCGCTGCCGCGGAGACGTGGCTACGATCGCCGCGGCGAGCCTTGCCGCCGAAACGGTCGAGGGCAAGACGATCGACGAGGCGCTGGCCATTACGGCGAACGACCTGAAAAAAGAGATGGGTACCATGCCTGCCGATCGTGTGACCAGGCCTTATCTTGCCGCGTGCGCGATTAGGGCCGCCATCGGCGATTTCTACATCCGCGCCGGGCGCGATATCGCCTGGATCGACGAGCGCGTGCCGTGCGACGAATGCAGCGTGGCGTGTTCGATCTGCCAGCACTGCTCGCTGCGTGACCAGCGCATCTCGCTGCGTTTTGCGAAGAAGTAGCGCTTCGGGTCTCGCGCTTTGCGTTCGTGTCTGCGGAAGACCGCGGGTGCGGCGCGCGCATCGGACGGGTTTTTCAAAAGGGTCGGAGCCGAAGGCTTGCGACCCTTTCTTCTTGCGCATCGCCCGGCGGGGCCTGCTGCGGCGCGCGGGCGGCGTCGGGCGATGCGTGTCGCGCCTCCGGCGGCGCGCGTCGTTGCGTTTCGTGTGCCGGCGTGTTTCGATAGGCATGAACCGACATTGAAACGCGCAGCGCGCCGCTTGCGGCCGCGTCTGCGAAGCGAGCAGAAAGGATAGCGCATGGCCGAGCATGATTCGAAAGGAAACGGACAGGGCGGGCCGGCTTCTTCGCACAAGGCGTTCGATTCGTTCGTGGAGACCATTGCGGCCTTGCGCGCGCCCGACGGCTGCCCGTGGGATCGCGAGCAGACGCACGAGAGCATTGCCCACAACATGATCGAAGAGGCGTTCGAAGCGGTTGACGCCATCGAGTCGGGCGATACGGCCCACTTGCGCGAAGAGCTGGGCGACGTGCTGCTGCAGGTGGTGCTGCAAAGCCAGATCGCCGCCGATGCGGGCGAGTTCACGATCGACGACGTGTGTCGCGATGTGGACGCCAAAATGATCAGGCGCCACCCGCACGTGTTCGGCGATCGCACGGCGAGCGACAGCGCCGAGGTGCTCGACATTTGGGATTCCGTGAAAATGCAGGAGAAGCAAAGCGCCGACGCGCAGGCGTCCGAGCGCGCGGGTCTGCTCGAAGGGGTGCCGACGAGCTTCCCGGCGCTGATGCAGGCGCAGAAGATCTCGCGCAAGGCCGCCGCCGCAGGCTTCGAATGGGACGATGCCGACGGCGTGTGGCGCAAGGTGGCCGAGGAAATAGAGGAGTTCAAGGCCGCGGCTAACGCCGACGAAGCCGAAGACGAATTCGGCGACATCCTGTTCGCACTGGTCAACGTGGCGCGCTGGCACCATGTGGATGCCGAGGGCGCGCTGCGTCGCTCGTGCGCGAAGTTCCGCCGCCGCTGGTCGTTCATCGAGGGCGCGGCGTGGGCCAAGGGTTGCGACGTGTCCGAGCTTTCCATGGACGAGATGGAGGGGCTCTGGCAGCAGGCGAAGGCCCGCGAATAGCGGCCCGCATCGCCATATACGAAAGGGAGGTTTCCGGAGTGAATCCGGAAACCTCCCTTTTTCGTTATGCCCGATTCAGACGCAGCCTGCGGCGTTCGAGGGCTTCCCGCAGCCGGCACGCCCGCTCGAGGGGATTCGAGCGGTTTCGAGGAGGGGGTCCCGCGCGCAGGCTTCGGCTTGGAAGAACTCTGCCGTTCGCCGCGCATGCTGCCGCCTTCGGCATTCGGGCCGCGGCCGCCGTGCGTCGCGCCGGCGGCCGCGAGGAAGAGAAGGGGCGGTTTTACAGCAGGCCGAGGGACTGCAGCTCGTCTTTGACGTCCGCCATGCCGTAGTCGTCGAGGCATGCGGCGCTCGGGCAGCCCTTCTGCTCGTCCCAGCCGAATTCCTTGTAGACCATGCCCAGAGCGGTCTGGAAGTCCTCGCGCTCCATCTTGTCGGTGCCGGCAGTGAAGGGCTGGATCTCGGGGTCCTTCGTGAATACCCACTCGGTGATGGTGTCATGCTCGTTGCGCATGTCGTTGGTGCCCATGCCGCGCACGGTGTTGGCGCGCTGGAGGGTCATGACGGAGGCGGCGCGCTTGTACAGCTCGTCGCGGGTCATCTCCTCGCCGGTGACGGCGGTGTAGAACTTGGCCTCGAGGTCCAGGTCGCCGCGGTAGTCGCGGGACTTGCTGGGCGACATGGTCATCGGCCACACCCAGTTGCATAGGGTCAGGCAGTCATGCAGGACGTCGGTGACGATGCTCCACCAGCAGAACTTCGCCTTGTACTCGTTCATGGGCGTGTAGTTCTTGTTCTGGTCGATGGCCGTCTCGCTGCCCCAGACCTCCTTGGCGATCTGCTGCTTGATCTCCCACGGAAGGCCGCAGCCCTGGAAGTTGACGGCGGAGTGGATCATGTCGTCGCGATTGAACATCATGTTGTACACGGCGCCGACCTGGCCGAAGCACTCGATGGCGTGGTGTACGGGCCAGCCGCGGTAGTTGATCAGCGTGGAGGTGGCGGTGTCGAACCAGCTCTGGTCGTTCCAGCGCTCGCACCACACCAAGGGGCCGTAGCCGATGTAGGCCAGCTCGGAATCGTTTTTCGCGAGCTTGGTCAGGATCTCGACCATGACGGTGGGGTCCTTGGACTCGTTCTCGAAGCCGGCCCAGTTGATGGAGGCGTACTCCTCGGCGGGCAGGTTCTTCTCGAAGACGCCGGCGCGGTAGCAGTGGGCGATGTCGCGGTAGAGCTGCGCGTAGTTGCACCACAGGCCCAGGTTGTCCATGGTGGCCTGGGTGGTCATATCCCACAGCACGCTTTCGTCATCGGCGATTTCCAGGCCCAAGATCTTCTTCATGTAGATGGACACGGGGAAGTTGGCCGCGCAGGTGTTGCCGACGGTCTCGAAGCCGGCGGTGGAGCCGGCCGCCTCGACGCGCAGGTCGGAGTAGCAGTGGATCGGGCAGCTGTGGCAGCCGTTCATCTTCACGGTGTACTTCTCGGCCGCGGGACCGAGGTCCTTGGTGGATTTCATGCAGCGATAGCCCACGGTGTTGAGCTCGCCGGGCTTCGGCTCGCCGGTGTTGATCGGGCCGCCCTCGGCCATGGCCCAGGTCAGGCCGTCACGAGCGGTCCAACGGCTGCCTTCGTCGTAGAATTCCGCCCATTCCTGCTGGGTGGAAGGAACGACGTGGTTGTTGTTGGAGCCGATGATGTCGGCAAGCATGTAGTCGGACAGCTCGGCCACGGCCTGCGGGTCCTTGACGTACACGGAGCCGTTGCCTTCCACCACGACGGCCTTGCACTTCTTCGAGCCGAGGATCGCGCCGACGCCTGCGCCTGCGGAGTGGTTGCGGGCGTTGATGATGTTGGAGTACGGCAGCAGGTTCTCGCCCGCGGGGCCGATGGTGGCGACGCACGCTTTGTCGGAAACGAGCGTGTTGAGCGCCTCGGTGGCGGCGCGGGTGCCCAGGCCCCACACGCCGTCGGCCGACTCGATGGTGATGTCGTCGTCGATGATCTTGATGAACACGGGCTTATCGGATGCGCCTTCGACGATCAAGGCATCCCAGCCGGCGAGCTTGAGCTTGGCGCCGAACATGCCGCCCATGTGGGAATCGACCACCAGATGGTCTTTGGTGAAGGTGGACAGGTGCGCAAGCGTGGTGCGGCCGGCCAGCGGCACGCCCGATGCGGTCAGCGGGCCCACGGCGAAAATGACCTTGCTCTCGGGAGCAAGCGGGTCGGTGCCGGCGGGCACCTCGTCATACATGATCTTGTTGGCGATGCCCATGCCGCCGATATATTGCTTGTACGGATCGGTTGATTCGACCGTGATGGCGCCGGTGGTCAGATTGACGCGCGCGATCTTGCCGGCCCAGCCGAACGAGATGTTGTCTTCTTTTGCCATTGTCTGGTCTCCAAGTCTTGTCTGAAAACAGTGACGTGAAGCGACGTGTGCGGAGGCATGTGCGTATACGACCGTTTCCGGTCGGCTGTCATTATGCGCAATCCCTTGTTTTTCGTGTCCCCTCTTTGAGGGGATTGTTGCTCATCTGCGATTTTGCCCCTAAGGAGGGTACGGCTTTCGGTGATGGGGCGGCATTATGGCTGCTGTGCGAAGTGCGTTTTGAGGGGGTATGTGTCCTTGATTCAGAAGGACCTAGGAAAGGAACATTCGATGGAGGAGAAGAAGGGCGCTTCAGAGCAGCTGGTCGATTCCGCCGAGAAGGCGCCGACCGAAGGCAAGGCAGCGCAGGGGGGCTTCACTCGTCGTCAGGTTGTCATCGGCGGCGTGGGCGTCGGCTTGGCCGGCCTCATCGCGGGCGGCGCGCTTGCGAAATGGGGAGTCGTCGAAGACAGCATCGCATCGGGCCGCATCGTGCTCGATCCCATGCCTCAGAAACTTATCGTGACCGATCGCGCCCGTTGCTCGGGCTGCCAGCGTTGCGAGCTCATGTGCTCGCTTCGCAACGACGGTCGCGCGTGCCAGAACACCGCCCGCGTGCGCGTGTGGCAGAACTATAACTTCGGTCCGGGCGGCGAAAGCCAGGACGGCATTTTCGGCAACTGCCAGTTCACCGTCGAGCATTGCAAGCAGTGCAAGGATGCATGGTGCGTGAAGAACTGCCCCGTGCACGCCATCGCTCCCGATCCCGAGACCGGCGCTCGTGTGGTCGATCCCGAGGCGTGCATCGGCTGCGGCATGTGCCACGAGGCCTGCCCCTGGAACATGCCGGTGGTCGACACCGAGACGGGCGTTTCCACGAAGTGCATCGCGTGCGGCCGCTGCGCCGTGCAGTGCCCGAACGGCGCGATCAAGTTCGTCGACTGGAAGGACATCGCGCAGGAGGCCATCGACAAGGGCATCGTGCGCACCGCAACGCTCGTCGAAGCGTAGCGCCTTACCGGAAACATCACGACGTTTCGAAGAGTACGAACGAAAGAGGGGGATGACGCCATGGGCAATCCGGCCGTGTTTTCGGTTGCGGCGCAGTGCTTCGCCGGAATGGACGAGGCGGGCTACGCCGAGCTGACCGCTCCCGAGGTGTGGGAGGGTTTCGTCGAAGGACTCGGCGCCTCGGTCGAGGCTTGCGCATCGGACGGCCGTTCGGGCGCCTGCTGGATCGACGCTCTGAAGACCCCGCCGTCATTCGCCGATTACGACGGTTTTTGCCGTTGTCATTTCACGGGAGGGCTTCCCGGGTCGGCGCTGCCGGTCGAATCGCTGTATCGCCCCGACGCCGCGCCCGACGCCGCGCGCGGTGCAGGCTATGGCGCCGAGCCGGCTCGCTATATGGAAGAGCTCATCGAACGCATGGGCTTTTCCCTTCCGCCCGCCTATCGGGCGTGGCCCGATCATCTTGCCTTGGAGCTGGACATGCTGGCCGTTTTGCAGCGGTCGGGGTACGAATCCGAGGCCCGTTCGTTTCTGTCGGAGCGTTTCGGTTGGCTGGCCGATTACCGTCGGCGCCTCGCGTGCCTCGATGATCCCGCAGCGCCGTTTTTCGTCGCGCTCGTCGATGCCTTGATAGGCGTCGCGGGCGGCGAAGCAGCGAAGGCGGCATCCGTCGCGGCGGATTCGTGTGCGTCCGGCGACGTGTCGGCATAGAAAACGTTCTTTATAAGAGAGGAACCGAGAATGTCAGAAAACGCTATTACAAGGCGAAGCTTTCTGGCCGGCAGCGCAGGAGTGGCCGCTCTTGCCGCAGCGGGCGGATATATGAGCTTCGGCGCGTGGAAGCAGGCGTGCGCTGACGAACCCGCGTCCGACGAGGGTTCTTGGTTTGCCTATAGCATGTGCAACGCCTGTTCGAGCAAGTGCGGATACAAGGCCTACGTCAAGCGCGGCCGCCTGTCCAAGCTTATTCCCAACGAATACGATGCGCATGCCCAGGGCAAGATCTGCGCGCGCGGCTACGGCTATCCCGCCATCGTTTATTCCGAGGATCGCCTGACCGATCCTTTGAAGAAGAACGACAAGGGCGAATTCGAGGTCATTAGCTGGGAGCAGGCCTATCAGGAAATCGGCGACAAGGTGAAGGCCATCCTGGATTCGGACGGCCCTCAGGCGCTCGCTATGGTGCAGGACCCGCGTCCGAGCGGAGCGTATTACACCAAGCGCTTCATGGACGCGCTGGGCTCGCCGAACTTCTACACCCACGGTGCCGCTTGCAATATCTCCAAGGCATCGGGCTTCTCGCAGGTCATCGGCGCGGGCGATTTCTCCGCCGATGTCGAGAACTCCAAGATGATCATGTATATCGGCCGCTCCGTGGCCGACGCCGTCCGTCCCGCCCATTTGCTGGCGCTGCAGAAAGCGCACGACAACGGCGCGAAGGTGGTCATGGTGGACCCGCGCTGCAACAACTCCACGGTGTTCGCCGACGAGTGGCTGCCGGTCAACCCTGGCACCGACCTGGCGTTCTTGCTGGCCATGAGCCACGTGCTCATTCGCGACGGCATCTACGACGCCGCCTACGTGGCCGAAAACGTAGTGGGCTTCGACGAGTTCGCCGCCGGCGTGAAAGACTGCACCCCGGCATGGGCCGAGGCGATCTGCGGCATTCCCGCCGCCGATATCGAGCGCCTGGCCGTCGAGTTTTCGCAGGCTGCGCCTGCTGCATGCATCGACGCGGGATGGCGCGGCGCTTTCGGCAACCAGTATGCCAACTCCGGCGAAACGGCCCGCGCCATCGCGGTGTTCAATACGCTGCTCGGCTGCTGGAACCAAAAGGGCGGCGCGCTGTTCCTTCCCAGCGTTTCCGCAGGCAAGCTTGACGAAGAGAAATTCCCCGCCGTTCCGAAGCCTGAGGGCAAGAAGGTGGGTTCCGAGGAATATCCGCTTGCTTCTTCGAGCATGGGCGTGAATGTGTTCGCTGCCCAGCGTGCGAAAGAGGGCGCGATCAAGGGCATGTTCTTCTATAACTCCAATATGGTCGCGGGTTATTCCAACCCTGTGTACCTTCAGGAGTGCTTGGACGCCCTGGATCTGTGCGTCGTCGTGGATATTCAGATGTCGGAAACCGCTTTGTGCGCCGATTACGTGCTGCCCGAGTGCAGCTTCCTCGAGCGTTTGGAACTGCCCGCGTTCAACGGCGGCAAGGTGCCTTCCGTTTCGTTGCGCGATAAGGTTCTTGACATCGTGCATCCCAATACCAAACCGTGCGACGAGATCTTCACGGGTCTTGCCGAGGCGTGCGGCGTTGGCGAATACTTCCCGTTCACGGTGGAAGAGCTTGCCGATGCGCAGTTGAAGTCGGTTGGCCTGAGCCTGGACGCGCTGCGCAAGGTCGGTACGATTTCCTTCCCCGAAAAGGCGTTCGAATACGGCAAGGCGCCGAAGTGGAAGACGCCTTCCGAGAAAATCCAGTTTGTCAGCGAGGCGTGCGTCGCTGCGGGCTATACCCCCGCGCCGACGTGGGTCGCGCCTGCAGTCACGCCTGCGGGCGGCAATCAGTTCCGTCTGATCACGGGCAAGCAGGCTATGCACAGCCACACCATGACGGCGAACTGCGAGCCGCTCATGGCCATCACGCAGGATTACGACCTCACGCGCATTTGGATGAACGCCGATCGCGCCGAGCAGCTCGGTATTTCCGACGGCGACGAAGTGGAAATCTCCAACGACCAGCACACCGGCCGCTGCCGCGTCAAGGTGACCCAGCGTCTCAACCCCACGGCCGTCTTCCTGCCGCCGGCATATGGCTGCTCGTCGAAGGATCAGCATACGGCTTACGGCATCGGCCTTCGCTCGACCGACTTCCAGGCCTATCAGCTCGAGAACGGCTACGGCTCCACCATGTCGCACGAGATTTTGGTCACGGTTAAGAAGGTAGGTGCGTAATGGCCCGCTATGGAATGCTTATCAATACCAAGAAGTGCGTAGGCTGCTTCGCCTGTCGCACGGCGTGCCAGAGGCAGAACGACCTGCTTCCGAACGAATCGTTCATCAAGTTCCACGAATTCGAGCGTGGAACGTATCCCAATGTGACGATCGAGCACGTTCCCACGCAGTGCATGCACTGCGTGGACGCTCCGTGCCAGGCCGTGTGCCCCACCGGCGCGACCTACACCACCGAAGACGGCATCGTGTGCGTCGACCACGGCCGCTGCATCGGCTGCAAGTACTGCATGGCCGCCTGCCCGTACGGCGCTCGCGTCGTGAACGAGGAGACGGGCGCGGTGGACAAGTGCCGCTTCTGCACCGTATCCGCCCTCGACGGTACCGAGATGTGCACGTGCGTGACGGCGTGCCCCACCGGCGTGCGCATTTTCGGCGACCTGGACGATCCCGAGTCCGAGGTTTCCAAGCAGATCGCCGAGCTGAACGCCCAGCCGATCGACGGCGACCTGACCGAAGCAAAAGTCTTTTACGTGAGGTGATGAAGGATGTCATTCGAACCTATCTGGGGCGCTCCCATCGCCTGGTACCTGTTCCTTGCCGGTCTGGGCGGCGGCGCGTTCGTGACGTCGGCGTTCTTGCGCTGGCGCCATCCCGAGGCCGTTAACATGCGTAAGGCGGGCCATATCATCGCGCCCGTCGTGGTGATGATCGGCCTGGTGCTGCTGATGATCGACGCCGAGGCCGGCCTGCACCACCCGCTGCGCTTCGCCTTGTTGCTGCACAACCCGTTCTCTGTCATGACCTGGGGTGTCGTGTTCCTGGCGGCCTTCATGGTGATCGCGCTTGTCGTGCTGCTGCTCGATTTCTTGAAGAAGCGCGTTCCCGCATGGCTGGAGGTCGCGGGCGTCGTGTTCGCGGTGTGCGTGGCCATGTACACGGGCGCCTTGCTGGGCGTATGCAAGACGTTCCCCCTGTGGAACAACGCCTTGCTGCCCATTCTGTTCCTGGTGTCTGCCATGTCGGCGGGCGCGGCGTCGGTGCTGCTGGTGGGCGCTCTGCGCTTCGCCGGCGAGTTCGAGGTCGTGGGCCTGCTGAAGAAGGCGCACTACTGCCTGCCCCTGGTCGAAATCGTGCTGGTTGCTGCGCTGTGCTTCATCACCAGCTACAACTCCACTGCTGGATTCGATTCGGTGATGGGTCTGGTGTGCGGCTCTTGGGCTCCGCTGTTCTGGCTGGGCCTGGTGATCGTGGGCCTGGTGGCTCCGACCGCCGTCGAGACCTGGCTGCTCTTCTTCGCTCCGAAGGAGTTCGAGGAGTCTTCCAAGGCCCGCATGGTCAGCGTCGGCGTGGATGCGTGCGTGCTGGTCGGCGGCTTCTTGCTGCGCTACCTGGTGGTCATGGCGGCATTGCCTGTCGTGTTCGTCATGTAGGACGCTTCTCTTGCGGCCGAAGGCCGCGTTGCGCCTCTGTCGCGTTTGTGCCGAAAGGGCCGACGATTCGTCGTCGGCCCTTTTTGCGCGCTTTCGGGGGGGGGCTGACCGGATGTCTGCTTCTGTTTGCGGCGGTTCGTGAAAGACGCGCGCTTTCGAAGAGGCCGCGGATCGTCATTGCGAACGCGTAGCCGGCGGACGGGCGATCCGTCTCGCCGCTTTCCGTTTTTTACGACGGTCTTCTTAATGCCTCGGTCGATGCGTAAGGCGAGTCGCGGCTCGTTTGCGTGTTTCTGTCTTGTTTCTTTTCGTGCGAATGGGTGCTGTATGCGGGCGAAAACGCGCCCTTCGGCGAATTGCCCGCTTCGCGCCGGCAGTTCGCCATTACGTTAGTCGCAAAAAAGAAACACCCGAAGTCAGGAGGCTTTCATGGGCAAATTCGACGGCAAGGTAGCCATCATCACGGGCGGCGGCAAGGGCGGCGGCATCGGTTGGGGCCTTTCTACTGCGTTCGCCAAAGAGGGCTGCAATCTGGCCATTACCGGTCGCAATGTCAAGAAGCTCGAAGACGCCAAGGAAGAGCTCGAGCGCCTGTACGGCATCAGGGTGCTGTGCCTGCAGGCCGACGGCGGCGACGAAGCCCAGGTCGAGGCTGCGGTCAAGCAGGTCGCAGACGAGTTCGGCCGTATCGACTTCCTGATCAACAACGCCCAGAATTCGGCATCGGGCCTCACGTTGATCGAGCACACCAAGGAAGATTTCGACAAGGCCGTGTTCTCCGGCCTGTACGCCGCGTTCTTCTATATGAAGCATTGCCACCCTTACCTCAAGGAGGCCAAGGGTTCCGTGGTGAACTTCGCGTCGGGCGCGGGCCTGTTCGGCCGTTACGGCCAGAGTTCCTACGCGGCGGCCAAGGAAGGCATTCGAGGCATGACGCGCGTCGCCGCCACCGAGTGGGGCCCCGACGGCATCAACTGCAACGTGATCTGCCCGCTGGTCATGACCAGCCAGCTGGCTGCTTGGAAGGAAGAGTATCCCGAGGCGTACGAGAAGACCATCCAGGGCATTCCCGCGGGCCGCTTCGGCGACGCCGAAAGCGATATCGGACGCACGGCCGTGTTCCTGTGCTCCGAGGACGCCAGCTATATCTCCGGCGAAACGCTGACCCTGCAGGGCGGCAGCGGCCTGAGGCCGTAGCATTTGCGCAGGTATCGCCCTGTATACGTTTTGGGAGGCGGCTTTCGGGCCGCCTTTCTATGTTTTCGAGAAGATGCGCGGTCTGTGCTTCTTCGAATGCGCCGCGCTTTTGCGGCGGAGCGATCTTGTCGGGATATCGCGTTTTAGACGCCGTGTCTGCTTTTGGGTGCATATCGAGGCGGCGTAGCGCTTCCTTTTATGCAAAATAGGTATCAATATTGCATTTGCGCAGATAAGAGCGCATAACTTGCCTGTTTTCCTCCGTGCGACTTTGCATTTATTTTACATTTGCAAAGTCTACGCGAATCGTTTCGGCCGCTATACTGCTCCCTCGATGGTTTCATGCAGATGCCCCCGTACGAACTGAGGAGAACGCTTTCGTGGACACCGTGCTTCCTACCGCCCTGGGCCTTCTCGGCGGTCTTGCCATCTTCATCTTCGGCATGAATATGATGAGCGACAACCTTCAGAAGGTTGCCGGCGAAAAGATGAAGAACATTCTTTCCCTTTTGACCAAGAATCCGATTCTCGGCGTTTTGGCCGGCGCGCTCACTACGGCCGTGCTGCAAAGTTCGAGCGCCACGACGGTTATGGCGATCGGCTTCGTGAGCGCCCGCCTTATGGGCCTGCCTCAGGCGATTTCGATCATTTTGGGCGCCAACATCGGCACCACGATCACGGCCCAGATCATCGCTTTCAAGATTACCGACTATATTCTGGCGTTCGTGTTTATCGGCTTCTTGGTGTCGTTCATCGCCAAGACCGAGCGCGTGAAGAGCGTCGGTCTGAGCATCCTGGGCTTCGGCCTGCTGTTCCTGGGCATCGAGACCATGGGCGACTCGATGAAGCCGCTGGCCACGAGCCCCGTGTTCATCGATATGATTTCCCAGGTGGTCGACGTTCCTATCTTGGGCGTGGCCGTAGGCACGATCATGACGGTCATCGTTCAGAGCAGCTCCGCCACTATCGCGGTGCTGCAGAACCTGGCCGCCACGGCCGGCCCCGATGGCGTGACGAGCGTCATCGGCCTGACGGGCGCCATCCCCGTGCTGCTGGGCGACAACATCGGCACCACGATCACCGCGCTTCTGGCCAGTATCGGCCAGAGTCGCAATGCCAAGCGCGTGGCCGTGTCGCACAGCTTGTTCAATATTTCAGGCTGTCTGATTTTCATCTGGTTCATTCCCGCATTCGCCGCGTTCATCCAGGCTATTTCGCCTGCGGGCCCCGAAGTCGAGGTCATTTCGCGCCAGATCGCAAACGCGCACACGTCGTTCAACGTCGCCATGACGCTGCTGTGGCTGCCGTTCATCTGGCTCATGGTGAAAATCGTCATGCGTATCATTCCCGAGAAGCGTGCGGGATCGAAGGTCGTGTCCGATCCTGCCGAGCCTATGTATCTCGACGATCGCCTCATGTCTCAGCCTGTGGTCGCGCTGCAGATGGTTGCCCAGGAAATCGAGCGCTGCGGCGAAACGATCCGCGTGTCGCTCCATGATATTTCCGCGGCTCTGCGCGATCGTGATTCCAAGCGCATCGACGAGGCGGCGCGCAAGGCCGAAGCGGCCGGCGAGCTGTGCCAGAAAGTGACCGACTACCTTGCCGAAATCTTCGCGGCGGGCGCGCTCAACGAAGACCAGGCGGCGCATACTATGAAGCTGATGCGCGGTCTGAACGACGTCGAACGCGTAGCGGCGCTGTGCGGGCATATCGTGAAGTCCTGCAAGGGCGTGAAGTATTCCGAGGCCGCGATCGACGAGGCTCAAAAGGCGATGGCCATCGCCGAGGAGATGTTCGCGGGCGCCATGAAGGCGTTGGCGTCGGGTGATTCCTCCGATGCGAAGCGTGTGTTCGCTGCAAGCGCAAGCTTGGTCGAGGCCGAAACCACTGCGCGTAAGGCGCATATGAAGCGCATCGCTGCGAAAGAATGCTCGCCCGCCATGACCGCCGTATTCAACAGGTTGCTTTACGATATCGGCCGCGTCGGCACGAGCTGCATGAATATTGCCGACCTGGTGAAGGCCGACAAGGACGTGCTCGATTACTTCATGATCGACCCCGAACTCACTCAGGAAAGCGCGTCGCAGGCGTAGGGCCATTGACGCGATCCCCGACAGTTTGCTTGTGAAGCCCCGGCCGCCTCGAGCGCCGGGGCTTCTTGCGTTCGAGGCGTAAGCGGGCGGTGCCGTCCGCCCGTGCGATCTTGACGGAGCGGGCTCTATTTGCGATCATGGATCCGATACGAACGAATGCTATGGAGGCTTGCATGACGAAGATTCGCGTTGCCGAATTGTTCGCGGGCGTGGGCGGATTCCGCTTGGCGCTCGATGGATACGACGACGAAGAACGCGGTTGGCATCGTCCCGCGGCGGGCGATTTCCAGACCGTCTGGGCGAACCAGTGGGAGCCTCCTGGAACCGAAACGCGCCAGTTCGCGGCGCGCTGCTACGCCGAGCGTTTCGGCGAGGGGTCCATCGTCAATGAAGATATCGAACGCGTGCTCGACCAGGTGGAGGCGGGCGAGCGCTCCATTCCCGCGCACGACATGCTAGTGGGCGGCTTTCCGTGCCAGGACTATTCGGTGGCGCGGCCGAAGAATCAGTCGGGCGGCATCGAGGGTAAGAAGGGCGTGCTCTGGTGGCAGATCTATCGCTTCCTGTATCTGTGCTCGCCGAAATACGTGCTGCTTGAAAACGTAGACCGCCTGCTGAAGTCGCCCGCGTCGCAGCGCGGCCGTGATTTCGCCATCATGCTGGCGTGCCTGAACGAGCGCGGCTATTCGGTGGAATGGCGCGTGGTGAACGCGGCCGATTACGGCGCGCCGCAGCGCCGTCGCCGCGTGTACGTGTATGCCGAAAAGGACGCGCCTGCATGGAATATCGAGGAGCGTGTGCGCGAAACCGGCGTGATGGCCGAGGCGTTTCCCATTAACTGCCTGGTCGCGAAGGCGAATGTATTCGCGGTGCAGGGCGAGCCGTACGAGGTGAGCGAAAACTTCGGCAAAGGCCTGAAGGCGTCGCCGTTTCACGGCGCGGGCGCCATGCAGAACGGCGAGGTGTTCACTGCGGAGGTGACGCCCGTGTACGGCGGTCCCTTCGCCACGCTCGGCGACGTGCTGATTCCCGAAGAACAGGTGCCCGAGGCGTTTTTCATCGACGACGACAAGCTCGAGCGTTGGGGGTATTTCAAAGGCGCCAAGAAAGAGGAGCGCACGCATGCGTCGGGCTTTACCTATATGTACAGCGAAGGCGGCATGGCGTTTCCCGATGCTCTCGACAAGCCGTCGCGCACCATTCTGACGGGCGAAGGCGGCGCGGGCGCGTCGCGCTTCAAGCACGTGGTGAAAACCGAAAGCGGCCGATATCGCCGTCTGGTACCCGACGAGCTCGACCAGCTGCAGACCTTCCCGAAAGGGTGGACCGCCACGGGCATGACCGACGGCCATCGCGCGTTTTGCATGGGCAACGCGCTCGTGGTGGACGTGGTGCACCGCATCGGCAAAGCGATCGCCCGCCGCGCCGAGGAAGCCGCGGGCGAATAGGGGCCGCGGTTTTGACCGCGAAAGATGAAGTGCTCGCGCATCTCGCCGTGACACTGCCGTGTCGCCGCATGCGTTCGGGTCTGTTCGGCGTTGTTCCCGGGTCGGGCGATGATGTCGCTGACGGTTTTTGCCTTGTCGTCATGCCGCAGCATGCGATTCGCCTCGCCGCTGACGAAGCTCGCGGTGCGGAAGGCCCGCGGCCGCCACGCCTGCGTGCGAGCGGCTTTGCCGTTATGGCGCGCCGCGCGCCTTGCCTCGGCGTGCCGTTTCGGGCGCTAGAGGCTTCGCCTTGAGGAGTTAAAAGGCGAAGGCGTGAGGCGCGAAGCTCGACCTTTCGCCGGATTTTGCGGGTGCGGTTTGCCTGCCTGCGGCGCGGCTCCTGGGTTTTTTCGAGGTCGATCGGGCGTTTTGCTTGTTTAGGATAGGGCTGCGCGGACAATCGTCCCAGGGGTTCGCAATGGCAATAAAGGAGGCTACCATGCTGTTCATAATCTCCCCCGCCAAGAAGATGGTCGACGCGGCCGATTCGTTCGCGTGGCGCGACATGCCGCGTTTTCTTCCGCAGACATGCGAACTGCTCGAGGCGATGCGCACGCTTTCTTACGACGAGGCGAAGGCGCTGTGGAAGTGCAGCGACGCGTTGGCGGAACTGAATTATGAGCGCGTGCAAAGCATGGATCCCGCCTGTGCCGCCGCATGCACGCCCGCGGCATTTTCGTACGAAGGCATCCAGTATCAGAACATGGCGCCGCAGGTCATGACGCAGGGGCAGCTCGATTATCTGCAGCGGCACCTGCGCATTCTGTCGGGCTTTTACGGCGTGCTGCGTCCGTTCGATGCGGTGGTGCCGTACCGACTTGAAATGCAGGCGAAACTTGCCGTGGGCGGCGCGCGCGACCTGTACGGCTATTGGGGTTCGCGCTTGTACGAGGCGCTGGCGGATGATCTTGCGCAGCAGGGATGTGGGCTCGGGCCGACGAACGGGGGCGGTGCGCCCGCGTCCGATTGCGACAAGAACGAAGGCTGCCAGGCGGATGGCCTTGCGGCCGATTCCGGTGGCGTCCAGCCTGATGCGGCGGGTTCCACTGGTGTGCCCGCGCCCGAAGAGCCCGTCATCGTGAACCTCGCGTCGGTCGAATATGCGAAAGCCGTGCTGTCGCATGCGAAGGCGGCGGCCAAGGCGGGCTCGCCCGTGCGTGTGCTGACCTGCCTGTTCGGCACGCTGCGCGCCGGCAAGCTTGTGCAGCGCTCGACTGAGGCGAAGGCGGCGCGCGGCACCTTCGTGCGCTGGTGCGCCGAAAACGCGATCGGGCGCGTGGAAGACATCAAGCGCTTCGATGCGGCAGGGTATACGTTTGACCAGGAGGTGTCGACAAACGATACCTTCGTGTTCGTGAAATAGCGGTGCGGTTCGTTTGCGTGGAGCGAGGCGCGGTCGGGGCCAGGCCGCGCTTTTTCGTTTTCGCAACGAAACGTCAACATTGCATGGAGCCTTCTTGGGCTTCGGTTGACAGCGCAATGGTCGGTACTACAATCCAGATTAGCACTCACCTCTCTTGAGTGCTAAAAAGCGATTCGCGGCGAACCGTCCGCATGCGATGCGCATCAAGCGCGACTCGCATGCCGACGTCATCGCCCATTTCCCTACGGTCATAACGGCGCGGTCCGCCCGCGCGATGCACGAAAGAAGGAAGGCTTCATTCATGAAGAAGTTCAAGACAGAGAGCAAAAAGCTGCTCGACCTCATGATCAATTCGATTTACACCAACAAAGAAATCTTCCTGCGCGAGCTGATTTCCAACGCCTCCGACGCGGTGGACAAGCTCTATTTCAAGAGCCTTACCGATTCCGACGTGAAGGTGGGCAAGGACGAACTGGCGATTCACGT
The DNA here is from genome assembly GCF_003725295.1 of Slackia faecicanis. Classification (GTDB taxonomy): domain Bacteria; phylum Actinomycetota; class Coriobacteriia; order Coriobacteriales; family Eggerthellaceae; genus Slackia; species Slackia faecicanis. Next base: position 31,690 of record NZ_QICB01000004.1, on the reverse strand, counting down.
GGGCTTCGACCACGATGCCCGTACCGTCACGGTGAGCGATTCCGGCATCGGCATGACCAAAGACGAGCTCGAGAAGAACCTCGGCACCATCGCGCATTCCGGCAGCCTGGAGTTCAAGACCGACAACGCCGAGGCCCAGGGCGATGACGTGGATATCATCGGCCAGTTCGGCGTGGGCTTCTATTCCGCCTTCATGGTGGGCAAAGAGGTCCGCGTGACCTCGCGCGCCTACGGCTCCGACGAGGCTTGGTGCTGGGTGAGCGACGGCGTGGAAGGTTACACGATCGAACCCGCCGAGCGCGCTGCTCACGGCACCGACGTGGTGGTGGTCCTCAAGGACAATGCCGATGAGGAGAACTACGATACGTTCCTTTCCGAGTGGGGCCTGAAGAACCTCATCAAGAAGTACAGCAACTACGTGCGCTATCCCATTCAGATGGAATGCGAAAAGACGCGCGAGCTGCCCAAGCCGGAAGACGCCGGCGACGATTATCAGCCCGAATTCGAGCACTACACCGAAACCGAGACCGTCAATTCCATGATTCCCATCTGGAAGCGCAGCAAGTCCGACGTGACCGAAGAGGAATACAACGAGTTCTACAAGTCCGATTTCCACGACTGGGCCGACCCTGCGCGTACGATCAAGGTTCACGCCGAAGGCGCGCTGACCTACGACGCTCTTATGTTCATTCCCACGCGTGCACCGTACGACCTGTACAGCAAGGACTTCAAGAAGGGCCTGGCGCTCTACAGCTCCAACGTCATGATCATGGAGAAGTGCGAAGAGCTGTTGCCCGACTATTTCAACTTCGTACGCGGCGTTGTGGACAGCCAGGACTTGCAGCTCAACATTTCTCGCGAAACGCTGCAGCATAACAGCCAGCTGCGTGCGATCGCCAAGAAGCTCGAGAAGAAGATCAAGGGCGAACTGGCGAATATGCGCGACAACGACCGCGAGGCCTACGAGGCGTTCTTCGAGGAGTTCGGCCGCGGCCTGAAGTACGGCATTTACAGCAGCTACGGCATGAACAAGGGCGAGCTGGCCGACTTGCTGCTGTTCTATTCTGCCAAGGAGCAGAAGATGGTCACGCTGGACGAATACGTGGCCGCCATGCCCGAGGGCCAGGATTCCATCTTCTACGCCGCCGGCGAATCGGTCGATCGCTTGGCCAAGATGCCTGTGGTGAAGGCCGTCATGAACAAGGGCTACGATGTGCTTTTGTGCACGCAGGACGTGGACGAGTTCTGCTTCCAGGCCATGATGGGCTACGGCAAGCCCGCCGCCGAAGGCGAGGAGTTCGTCGAGAAGCCGCTGAAGAATGTCGCGTCGGGCGACCTGGGTCTTGAGACCGAAGATGAGAAGAAGGCCGCCGAAGAGGCCGCGAAAGAAAACGAAGGCCTGTTCGGCGCCATGAAGGACGCGCTTGGCGAGCATGTATCCAAGGTGAGCGTTTCTACGCGCCTGGCCACGGCCGAAGACGCGCCCGCGTGCATCACCGCCGAGGGCCCCGTGTCGCTCGAGATGGAGAAGATCCTGTCTCAGATGCCTGATGGCGGAGAGGATATCAAGAGCCAGCGTGTGCTCGAGGTGAACGCACAGCATCCGATTTTCGCTACGCTGAAGGCCGCGCAGGAAGCGGGCGATGCCGACAAGGTGGCAAGCTATGCCGGCCTGCTGTACAACCAGGCTCTCCTGGTCGAGGGTATGCCCCTGGAAGACCCCGTCGCCTTCGCCAACGAAATCGCGAAGCTGATGAAGTAGGAGTGCGTCGTTCTGCCGGTCGGCAACGACTCGGCGGCGTACATGCCGCCTGCATCGGAGAGGTCCGCAATATGCGGGCCTCTCCTGCGTTTAGCGACCTTTGCGTTTATCGGGTTTCCGTAAGTTCGGCGGGCGCGGGGCCTTCGTTCTTGCCGAACACCAGGTCGAGCATTTCCTGGCGATTGCCCACATCGAGCTTCTTGTAGATATGCGCGATATGCGTCTTCACGGTGTTTTCCGCCAGCACCAGTTCGTCCTGAATGTAGACGCGGGTGCGTCCCTGGGCCAGCAGCACAAGCACTTCGGTTTCGCGCGGCGAAAGCTTGTATTCGCTTGCTATTTCGACGCAACGTTCCTCGATGCTCGCTGCGATGCGGTCGGCAAGCGCGGTGGATTCTTCCTGCGCCTCGTTGTGCGGCGTTTGGGCTTCTTCTTGATCCGCGCTGCTCGAATTGGTGTGAGACACGATCATCGTCAGCAGGTAGATGGCGGTGATGGCGATCGCCATCACCGGCGCTTCCAAGGTGTCGTTGTCGCCCAGCAGGAAAAGCCAGATGATGGACAATGCGCTATAGACGGCCAGCGCGAGGCCTGCGACCCTGCGGGCGGGCATGGCGGTGCTTGCGATGGTGCAGGCGATCGACGCCCAGAACAGCATATGGGCGAACGAGTCGTCCAGAATCATGAACGTGTAGAGAATCGCAGACTGCGGCCCTTGCGAAAAAAGCATCACAAGCGAGGCGAACAATGTCAGCACGATAAGCAGGAATGCCGGCTGGAAGCGCAGCAGGGCGGGTCGAGTTTCGGCGCGTACCAGCGCATACCATGCGAACAGAAGAACTCCGGCCGCGTACGCGAGAACAAGGGCCGGCGATGTGGTCATGGGGGCGGGGTCGAATTTCGCATCCCAGGTTCCGCATGGGCTCAGCGTGCGCACCGTGGCAAGAAGCGCTGCGGTGGCGCCGAGCAGAATGAAGATTTTCCCCGCCTTGCTTTCGAGGGCCGTTTTTCTGTCGGGAACCGCTTCGTCGGCCGTCTCGTCGTGTTCTTTCGCAAAGGCGTCTTTTTCGACGCCGCTCGTCGCTTCTTCTTGCTCGACCATCGTGCGGACGATCTGGAGCAAGGCCATGGATACGAACGGCAGGCACACGGCGATTCCTGAAATCGCCGTGTGCTCGAAGGTCGATTCGATGGCGAGCCTGACTACGGGCTCCATGGAGAGCGCCGCGGCAAGGCAGTATACGATGCGGGCGATGGATCCGGTTCGCGCAAGCAGGAGTCCGTAGCTCACGACGAACCAGCAGTATCCTACGCCGAGCGCCAAGAGCCCCGTGATGCAGAGCATGGCGGGCGGGAAAAGGTTTTGATTGGATGCCAGCGCGATGCAGGCGGTGCCGGTCGCGCCGATGAACGGCAGAAGCACCGACAGCGTGGCGTCGGCGGCGCGGGGCAATTTCGGTTTCACGGCGAACGCCGCGCTGAGTGCGAGGATGCCTGCAAGAAAGAAGACGCGGGGATTTACTACGAGGAATTCAGGCAGCGCGCTGCGCAGGCCGAACACATGGTCGGAGAGCGCCGACCATACGAAAACCAATACGAGACCGATTGCCGCATATGCCGAACAAAGCGCCGAGGCGCTTGGGCGGTGTGCCATAGTTCTCCCTTCGCGCCGACGGCGTTTTATTCATGGATAATTCTATTCTAACCGATCAGATGCTTATGACAAGGCATCAACCAAACCGGGTTATGCCTCCCACCTGGGGTTATATAAAGTTCGCCCCTTTACGTCGATAGAAGCGAAGTTATCCGGCGGGTAGTGTTCTCCCCGACGCCGGTCAAGGAAGGCGTCGAATCATGCGCATGACGCGCACAAGGAAAGGGGGAATAATGCGGAAACCAGGAAGGGGAGTCAAGGGGAAGCTCGCGCTTGCGGCCGTGACGCTTGCCGCCGGGTCCATGATGGCCGCCGGCTGCGCGCAGCAGGATGCTGCCGAGCCTGAAGCGGCGTCGACTGAAACCCAATACTCCGACACCTACGAAGAGGCGGAGGGCATTCTGGCCGAAATCAACGAGCGCCAGGATAAGATCAACGAAGAATACGCTCCGGAGATCCGCACGCTCGCAGACGGCACCAAGGTGCAGCGCACGCCCACCGAGTATCGCGGCTATCACTGGAATCGCCCGTACACGAACGGCAACTCCTACAACACCTATTGGCTTGATGCCGATAACCGCGGCTGCAATGCGTGCCATGAGGACCTGAAGGACACGCTGGCCGGCATGGAGTACTCGCATCTTACGATCTTCAACCCTGCGTTGAACAACTGGATCACCGTCGACCAGTGCATGCTGTGCCACAGCGACGACGACGGCTATGAGATGGGCACGCTTATGCATGCCGTGCATTACGGCGAGCGCAACAACGCCAACTTCGAGCAGCGCGGCGGCGAATGCCAGAGCTGCCACAACATGACCGAAAACGGCGAAGGCGTCGAGCTTTGGGACCAGGTCAAGTACGATCACATGGACGGCATCGTCAAGGAGAAGGACGTTCAGGGCGAATTCACCTTCGACCAGACCACGACCAACACCATGGACGAGATGTTCACCTATGACTGGATCCATTCCGATTACGACCACCTGCTGGCTATCATGGGCAAGAACGGCGAAGATCTTCCCCTGCCTCAGGAAATGGTGGACAACTGGGAGATCAACATCACCGGCCTGGTGAACCAGCCCTATACCGCCAAGCTTAAGGACCTGATCGCCGAGGCCGAGGCCGAGGGCGCGTCGGTCACCAAGATCTCCAAGATCCACTGCCTGGACAACATGCCTGGCGGCGGCGGCATCTCCAACGTCGAAATCACCGGCATCCCGCTGAATTGGCTGATCGAGCGCGGCGGCGGCCTGAAGGAAGGCGTCACCGGCGTGACCGTCGACCGTCGCGAGTTCCACACCGACGGCGCACAGAACCACAGCACGCGCGGCGCGGCTCCTGAGAAGTTCGACGACGTGTACCTGGTCTACAAGATCGGTGGCGAGCCTTTGAGCGTAAGCGCCGGCGCCCCTTGCCTTAACTGGATCGAGGCGAACGACGCCCAGGGCAACGTGAAGCAGTGCGTGGGCTATCACCTGACCGACGAGGACAAGGACTGGGCGGCCATCTCCGAGAACGGCTTCGACAGCTACGACGAGGGCCCCTACATGAACAAGCCCAACGTCACCACGCTCGGCGTGCCTGACGGCAAGATCATCGAGACCGGCAAGCCCTTCACCTTCGAAGGCTATGCGGATGCATTCGACGAGGCCGTGACCAAGATCGAGTTCTCTATGGACGGCGGCAAGACCTGGACCGCATTCGACCTGGGCCAGACCGACGCCCGCCAGTGGGTGTGGTGGACCTTCACCTGGACGCCCGAAACCGACGGCAGCTACGTGCTCATGACCCGCGGCACCACCGATACCGGCCTGGTGACCGACGAGGGCTATATCCACAAGGTCATGGTCACCGCGAAGACGAACGTGGAGGAATAGCGATGAAACGTTCTTTCGGAGTGAAAGTGCTGGGATGCACGATGGGCGCCACCATGGTGCTCGGCGGCATCGGCTCCATGATGCCTAATACGGCTCTTGCGGGCAGCAGCGATAAAGAAGAAGGCCCCATCGATGTGTGGCAGCGCGCGGCGGTCGACTATGACAAAGTGGCCAACGTTCAGGGCGGCTTCACGTTCACGCAGGACACGCTGACCCCTGCCGACGAGGTGTTCAACCTGTTCGGCACCGCCACTACCACGATCTGCGCGAAGCCTGGCTACGCGTTCGACGAGGTGACGCACGAGGATTACTACGTCAACGTGGGCGGCGTCGTCGACAAGGTGTACTCCATCGGTCTCGACGAAATCGAGCGCATGGAGGCCGAGCGCAAGGACATGCGCTGCACGTGTGGCATGAGCCCGGCCGTGGCCATGGCCAGCGTCACGGGCGTCAAGGTGTCCGACCTGGTGGAAATGGCGGGTGTTGGCGCCGGCGCCAACACGATCACCTTCAAGGACAAAGACGGCTACGGCCTTCCCATGCCGCTGTCCTACGTCATGGAGAAGGAGGCCCTGTTGGTCTACCAGGTCGGCGACAAGCCGTTTTCCGACGGCGAGCGCCTGCAGGTGTGGATTCCCGACACCGTGGCGAAGTACTTCACGCGCGCCGTGGCTGAAATCGAACTGTCCGTTTCCGAGGAGGTTCCCGAGGTCGAAGGCCCCGATGCCGACTACCGCGCCAAGGTGAGCATCCTCAACACCGTGAGCGATAGCTTCAAGGTGGGCGACCTGATCGCATTCGAAGGCTACGCCGACGACTGCGGCACCAAGGTGACGGCGGTCGAGTTCTCCCTCGACGGCGGCGAAACCTGGACGTCGTTCGACACGTCTTCCTCCGACGCGGAAGACTGGGTGTATTGGCACTTCGATTACACCCCCGAACAGGCCGGCATCTACAAGCTCGACGTGCGCGCCGTGACCGAGGACGGAACGGTTTCGCCTCTGGGCTCGAGCACGGTGTTCGAAGTCGAAGAATAAGTACTTCCGCCTTCGGGCGGTGAAAGCGAGGAATTCGAATGGGAGAAAGCGTGAATATGACGCGCCGCGCGATGCTGACCGCATCGGCCGCAGGCGCCTGCGCGCTTGCTCTCGGCGCAGCGGCCGTCTCCGGGAAAGAGGCGGCCGCCAGCGAGGCGAGCTCAGGCTCGAACGCCGAAGGGGTCAGGTACGGCTTCCTCACGGCGCTCTCGCGCTGTTCCGGATGCGGACGGTGCGTCGAGGCGTGCAGAAAGGAGAACGGTTTTTCCGACGATACTCCCGACAGAAGGCGTGTGTCTTCGTTCAAGCGCAGCCGCGGCAGGACGTTCTTCATTTCGACGTCGTGCATGCATTGCGCCGACCCGAGCTGCATGAAGGTGTGTCCCGCCGGTGCCATCTCGAAAGACGAGCATGGCGTGGTCAAGGTGGACCCGAACCTGTGCATCGGATGCAAGTACTGCTATCAGGCGTGCCCGTACGAGGTGCCGCAGTACAACTCGGTGTCGATGGACAAATGCGACTGCTGCCAGAAGGCGGGCGTCGAACTGGGCGAAGAGGACCCGTATTGCGTGCGCGCGTGCAAGTTCGGCGCGCTGAAGTTCGGGCCTTTGGATGAGCTGCTCGAGGCGACGAACGGGTCGGCGGTGCCTATCGCCGAGCTGAACGACCCGTCGTGCCTGGTGCTTGGAACGGAGTAGGGCCATGGAGTTGCAATCTGTTTGGGGATGGCAGCCCGCGCTTTATCTGTTCTTGGGCGGTATGGGCGCAGGCGCGTTCATCATGGCGGCCATCCTGTATTTGAAGGACCGGGAACGCAACGCGCGCATCGTGTGCGTTTCCATGTGGGCGGCGGCCATCAGCCTTATCGTGGGCTTGTTGCTGCTGCTGATGGAGCTGGTCACGCCTTTGCGCGGCCTGCTTATGTGGCAGAGTTTCAGCCACTTCACGTCGTGGATGACCTACGGCGCGTGGGGCGCGTTCGGCGCCATCGCGGCATTCGGCGTTTCGGCGCTGTTCGCCACGCCGAAGGTTGCCGTATGGCTGACGGGCAAGTGCTCCTGGTATGCGCAGCATGAGCGCGGCGTTCGCACGGCGTTCGCCGTGGCGGGCATCGTTTTGGGCGCGTTCGTGGCGTTCTACACGGGCATGCTGCTCATGACGGCGGGAAGCGTTCCGTTCTGGGACACCCTGCTTCTGCCCGCGCTGTTCACCGTGTCGGCGTTCGACACGGGCGTGGCGCTTGTCGAAGTGGTCGCGATCGCGCTTGCCAAGAAAGAGGCGGTCGATCACGGCACGAAGCGCTTCATGGAGAAGTGCGTCGTGGTTCTGGTGGTGCTCGAGGTCGTGGTGCTGGCGGCGTTTTTGGGCAGCATGCTGCTCGCCGACGCGAGCACGCCTGTCGGGGCGGCCGCTGCGGCATCGGCCGGCATGTTCGTGTCGGGCCAGCTGGCCGTGTGGTTCTGGGGCCTGGTGGCGGTCGTGGGCCTTGCCCTGCCTCTGGCCATGGCGATCAAGGGCCTGCTCGCGAAAGAGGAGTCCGCGGGCTCCGACGCGAAAGCCGTCGACACGCCGACTTTGGTCGGCGCGTTGGGAGCGCTTGCGGGCGGCTGCGCTCTGCGTTTCCTGGTGCTGGCTGCCGGCATCCATGCGGATGTGGTGGCCGACACCATCATGAAAATGATCGGTTAAACCGGTTCCTCCTCCGACGAGGCCGCCTTCGGGCGGCCTCGTTGCGTTTGCGGCCGAAGTTGCGAGAGGGCTGCTTGAGGGGCTTCTTCTTGGCGTCGGCGTTTACCGGTCGATTCGACGATTCGCTAAGTCGGCGTGGGTCACTCCGCTTGCCGCCAGTTTTCGGACTTCATCGCGCGTGCCAGCCACGAGGTGGCCGCTTTGCGGCCCGACCACCAGCAAAGGGTGCCGTTTCTCCAGGCGGCAATGCGCGTGAGCTCCTCGGTGTTGTCGTATACGCGTACTTCGTCGCAGAAGTCGAGGCATTGCGCGAAATTCGAGAGCGAACCGTCGAATCGTCGGCGCACGTCTTCGTCGTCGATGAAGTGTCCGCCCATATTCGCCCTGTGGTGCACGCGGGCTACGGCGGTTTCAGGGCTGTCGACGCCGACGTAATAAAGTCGTATTTCGTAGCCTGATTCGTGCGCCCTTTTCAGCCTTGCCAATGCCGTTCTGCCCGTCAGCGTAGTTTCTTGGTTGAAGGATTGTCGTTTTTCGAGATGCTTTTCTACCAGGGCGAGCGCTTTTTTTCCTGCTTCGACCTGCGCCTTGAAAGATGACGGGTCGGCTCCCGACTCTTTGAGAATTTCATCGGGATTGATTCGCGCGAGACCGTTGTCTGAATTGCTGCGACGCCAAAGCTTCGATCTGTAGAGGGTCGATTTTCCTGCGCCGTTTACTCCTGCGAAAACAACGTATTGCGGTCGGTCCGAGCTCGCGCTTTCGCGCGAGCCCCGAATGCTTGTCAGCGCATTCACTAATACACCCCCTGCGCAATCAGTTCACGCTGTCTGTATTGCAGAAAATAGTCGGCCACGGCCATATAAAACCCCGCCTCCTCCTGGCTCTTTGCGTCTTCGATGGCTTGAAGCGACGGTTCGAACTGAAAGGCGCGCTTGCATTCGAGGTAAAGGCTATGGAGTTCTGGCGCGGTGGGGGCGTTGTCTGCTGGCGGGAGCTTGCTTGCGCGGGCCGGTCTTCCTGCAGAGGGTTTTCGGGAAAGCCTGTTGTAGACCGACTCGTCCGTCAGAGCCCATGTTCGGCCTATTTTCACGCCATCGAGTGCTCCTTCGCTGACGAGTTTCCTCACGCGCGCAGCCGATATGCCAAGAATCTCTGCGCTTTGGGAGACGGAGAGCATAAAGGCTCCTTTCCACGAGTTGCAGATAAGAGCCATCATAATAAATAGTTGCGTATTCGCAATGAATATTATGCGCGGAGTTCCGCGCAGCAATTGTTCGAGGGGCGATTATTCTTGTCGTTTGCGTTTCTGTTGGGAGCGATCGCGGCAGCGGCGGCCGCGGTGGCGTATTTTGGAAAAAAGAGGCGCCTGAGGCCAAAAAATGCGAGGTTTGGCACGGAATGTCGGCGATGGCCCCATATCGGCGCTAAGTTATTCCATATATAAGAGAAAAGCGTTGCTTATTTTGGCGTATACGGGCGCGAAACGCGCCGCGGATGCGTCTTCGCGCGGCAGAGCCTCGAAAAAATGGCCTGACAGGCCTTCTTTTTCCAAGAAGGCCCCGCCGCGGCGCTGGCGGGCGGGTCGAACCCGTGAATCGGCTCCGAGCGCCGGGCCGTCGTGCGTTCGGGCCTCGCTTTTCCGCAGGCTGTCGGCTCCGTGTCCGTCCAGTGCCACGTCGATTCGCAGCTATCGCCCTCGCTTAGGAAACATGCGGGCATAAGAAAAGGGAGCCGAAGCTCCCTTTTCTTATATATGTCGTTCGTTTCGCCCGATCGGCGAGCACGCGAGGGGATGCGCTACTCGATGACCTCGAACGTCAGCGTGGACTCGAGCGGAGACACGACGCCGTCGGCGGTTTTCGCGCGGACGGAGACGCTGTAGTCGCCCGGCTCCGCGAACGACGTGGTGAACTGCCAGTTGACCCACTTGTCGGCGGTTGCGCCGTCGGTGGCGCAGCTGGTCCAGGTTGCACCGTCGTCGAACGAGAACTCGATCGCAGTGATCGGAGAGCCGCAGTCGTCGGCGACACCCTCGAAGGTGATGTCGTAGCCGGCCTCGAAGACGCATCCCTCGGAGGTGTTGTGGATGTCGATCTTATTGCGGAACTGCGGGTCGACCTGCTGCACGGAAGGCTCTTCGGCCTGACGGGTCAGCTCGATGTTCACGATGTTGCGCGTGAAGTAGCGGGCGACCGTCTCGGGGAGCCACATCTGCACGGCAGAACCGTCGGTGGACTTCAGGCCTTCGCCGTTCACCTCGTAGACCAGCATGGCCTTCTTGTCGATGGCGTACTGCAGCGGCAGGGCCTGGCCGAAGCCGTCGGCGCCGTAGGCCGTCACGGTGTTGACGCCCTCTTCGAGGTCGGCCATGCCGACGATCGACTCCAGCGGCACGCCCACGACGGCGGCCTGGCCGAACGGCTTGCCCGTGGCGCAGGAGCAGCCCATGAGCGCGGTCTGCTCGGAATCCTTCATCTCGGACACGTTCACGGTGAAGTTCTTCTTGATGTTGCCGCCCACGTTGATGTAGTAGTTGGCAACGCCTTCGCCGTTGTCGAGCATCTCGATGGAAGGCTTGGAGCACATCGAGGTGAGCGCGGTGCCGAACACGTTGAACAGCTCGTCGTTGGGCGTCACGCCTTCCTGGTTGAAGGCGAAGGTGCCCTGCACGTCGGCGACGTGCGTGAAGTCTTTGTCGATGGTCAGACGGTGCGAGTCGATGGTGTTGCCGTCGACGTCGTGGGAAAGGCCGTCGGCCTGCGGGGCCTTGTCGGCGAATGCCATCGTGGCGCCCGAGGCGACCAGGGCGACACCGGCCGCTCCGGCGAAAATCTTCTTAGGAGTAGAAAACTTCATGGTGTGCCCTCCTATTTCTCTTCTTCGGTGGTTGCTGCGGGCTTGGCAGGAACCAGGCTTGCGGTTTCAAGGACGGTGGTCTGCTCGGGAGTGGGCATGACGTCCTTGACGTTGACCATGACGGTCTGGGTCTCGAAGCTCACTTCGCCTTCTTCGGTGGTCGCGCGGACGGTCAGGCAGTAGGCGCCTTCCTTCTCGGGCGTCCAGGTGAAGTTCCACCAGACCATCTTGTTCACGTCGGTCTCAGGCAGGTCGAACTTGGTCCAGGTTTCGCCCTGGTCCATGGAGAACTCCATGCTGACGACCTTCTTGTCGTAGGCGTCGACGTAGCCGTTGAAGGTGAAGGGCTCGTTGTTCTTGATGATCAGGCCGTCGGGAATGCCGAGGATGGTGGCATTGGGCTTGTTCATCGCGTCGCCGTTTTCGTTATGCCAGGCGTTGGGGTTGCCGGCCCACTTGTCGGTGTAGTCGATGTCTTCGTTGGTCACCTTGTAGCTGGCGACCTGCTTGGAGTTGATCTGAGCGTCGACGCCCTCGACCCAGTTGGTGCAGGGGTAGCCGCGCGTGGCGTCGAGGTACTCGCCGCCGATCTTGTAGACGAGCAGGGCCTCGTTCTCATCGAGCTTGTTCTTCGGGAAGGCGCGCTTGGAGCTGCCGTCGGCACGCAGGACGCGGACGCCCGTGGTGTCGTTCAGGTAGCCGCCGGCCTTCTCGACCAGCCAGCTCACCGGGATGCCGGTGACTTCGGTGTTGGTAACGCCGCCGCCGCCGACCGGGTTCCAGTCGCAGACCATCTTGGAAGCCTTGGTCACGATGACGCCGGCCTCTTCAGCTTCGGCGATCAGGTCGGGAAGCTTGGCGGTGTAGGGGTTGGGCACGTTGCCCTCGATGGTGATCTCCCAGTTGTCGAACAGGCTCTGAGGCATTTCGAGGTTCAGGCCGTTGACGCCTGCGCCGTGGCGCATGTTGTCGTAGTAAGCGTGCATCCAGTCGTAGGAGAACACTTCGTCCTGGCTGTGGACGGTTTCCTGCTCGACGCTGAACTCGCCCTGGACGTCTTCAACCTTGTTGATGCCCCACAGGCGATCGTACTTGGTGAGGTCCCACAGCTCCATGTCCTGGCCGTTCTCGGTGGCGTTGTGGCAAGACATGCAGTTGCCCTCGTACTCGCCGTCGAACTTGCCCTTGCCGGGGCCGGTGTAGTGGATGCCGTGCATCAGGGTGCCGAACTCGTACTGCTTGGCAATGTAGCCGGGAGCGTAGGAGTGGCAGAACAGGCACTGCTGGAGCGTGGTCTCGTTGTCCAGGGTGTCGTTCCATGCCACGGGATGCTCGTAGGGCAGGTTCTTCAGCAGGGCGTCCAGGTCGGCGTGGCAGGATTCGCAGCCGCGGTTGTCGGCGCCGAGCCAGTAGGTGTTATAGGAGTTGGAGCCTGCCTGGATCTGCCAGGCGTCCGGGTTCACTTCGTACTCGGTAGGAGTGCGCTGCACCATCTTGCCGTCGGGCAGGGTGCGGATTTCAGGAGCATGCTCTTCGCCGATGGCCTCCCAGCGGTCCCACAGGCCGTCCAGGTATTCTTTGCCGGGATAGGCGTCTTCGTTGATGTCGGCGTTGGTGATGCCTTCTTCGCCGTCGATGACCTTCTGCTGCTCGGGCGTGACGGCGGATTCTTCGGATTTCTCGGATGCGGCGGGCGTGCTTGCCGGAGCCTGCTCTTCCTGTGCCTGCGGCGCGCAGCCGGCGACGCAGCAAAGCATGCAAGCAAGGCAGACCGTGGTTGCCGCGATCTTGCTTTTGATGGACATAGTTCCCCCTTATTTGTCATGTGATGGCGCGGACGCGCCTATGGAATCGCTCGCCCCGACCTCCCTTCTTACTTTGGGCGAGACGAAAACGCGCGCAGGACGGAATTCCGAGAGGGTAGGAGGGTCTCGTCGTAAAACCGCTGCGCGCGTTATCTGGGGGCTATACTATCCGGCTGCGGGGCGCCTTTGTATCGCCGCGGAATACGATTTCGAAAAGTCCAGGTCAAAAGCCATCGCCCATATGGGTGAGCGTTGTTCGGCTTCCCTTTTGGCGTCGCTGCCGCCGTGGACGGGCGTCTTTGTCCTGCGCTTTGCCGGGGCGTTGGTTTCTGCGCCTCGGACGCTTCGTCGAAATCTTGCATCAGCGCGTTCTCGATGAAATCGATGTGCGATCGGTGGACTCTTTGTTTTCCTTTTATGCAGAAATTGGGATAGAATCGGCTGAACGTCTTTTGTCGCAAGAGGAATCGAGGGGGTGCGCATGGGCGTTGTTCAATCGCGTCCGAACGCGTGCGTTGCGCTGTGCGCTTTCGGCTCCTGTCTCAATCTTGTGTGGTGCACGCTCATGGGGCACACGCTCGGTTTCATGCCTGCCGCCGACGGCATGCAGGGCTGGACCAACCCGCGTGCGTTCTTTCTGGCGGGCATTCTCGTAATCAGCATCCTGTTCGCAGCGTTTCCTCACGGAATGAGGCGCTGGAACAGGCTTTTCATGTCTACGCTTCCGCTGGTCGCTTCGGCTGGCACGGCGTGTTTCGCGCTGGCGTATCGCCAGGACCTGTGCGATCCGGGCGCCTTGGCCGCCTTCGGCTTGTGCGTGTCTGGCGTGGGGTATTTCTGGCTTGTGGCGCGCTACAACCTGCTGCTTGCGCGCACCCAGCTTTTCTCATGCGCGGTATGGAGCATCGTGGGCGCGCTGTTCGCCAAGCTCGTGCTTGTCGAAGCGTTCGGAGCGTCGCTCGATTCGGGCTTGCAGGTGGGCGTTGCCGTGGCGCTGCCGATCGTGTCGGCGCTTGTGTTCGAAATAGCCCGCGTTGCCGCGAAGCGCCAGGCGGAGCGTAATCCCTGGGTGGATCCCGGCATTGCCGCGCGCACGTCGCGCACCCGTACCGAATTCGGCATTCCCAGCCGTCCGCGCATCATGGCCATGGGCCTTTCGGAAAAGCGCGACTTGCTTGCCATCGTGGCCGTTGCCGGCATTCTGCTGGCCGTGGTGCGCGCCATGAGCTTCTTGGGCATGTGGGGCGATACCCATACGAGCCTTTCTGAATCGATCGCGTGGATTTCAAGCCTGATTCTGGGCGGAGTGTGCCTGGTGCTGTTCGCCCGCTTCGCATTGATCGGCGTGCAGGAGCGCCCTATGTCCATGCGCTTCCAGCCCGCCATCCTGGTGACGCTTGCCGGCATGTTCGCCATGGCGCTGTATGTCGATCCGGGCAGTCCTGCGGCTACGTTTTTGAGCATCGTGGTACAGCTTGACGAGCTGTTCGCGCACCTGCTGTTCTGGTGCGTGGTCATTGCTGCGTTGGATGTGCTCGACGTTCCGTCGTATCGCGTGATCGGTTTCGCGTGTGCGGTGTATGCGGGCGTTTCCATTGCATGGGTGGTTCTGATGAGCCATGCGACGGTGATCGACACCACGCTGGTGCTCTTGGCCGCTTACGCCGTGGTGGTGTTCGCCATGCGCGTGAATTGGCGCCGTTCGTCTGCGGCTCCCGCTGCCTGCGCGACTCCTGCGGTCCCTGCCGCTTCCGTAGCCGACCAGTGTGCAGTTTCGTCGGTGCAGCCCGCCGCTGTTTCCGAAAAGCCCGCACCCGTTGCATCCGAGCCCGCAGCGGCCGATGAGGCGCCTGCCGAAGGCGACGCCACGGCGCGCTTGCACGCGCTTATCTCGCAGCGCTGCGAAGAGGTGGCCGATCGCTACGGCCTTTCGCCGCGCGAGCGCGAAGTGTTCGCTTGTATGGCTCGCGGTCGCACGCGTGCCGGCATTCAGGAAGACCTGGTGCTTTCCGGCAATACCGTCAAAACCCATGTGGCGCATATTTATGCCAAGCTCGACGTGCACGACCGCCAGGAAATGATGGCGCTGCTGCTTGGGCGCGACGATGGCGGAAAGACGGCGTAGCGTTTCGCGCGCCGTCGCTTCGGCGTTTTCCGACGGCTGTTTGCAAGCCGCGATTCCGGTTTGAATACCCGCCTGGCTAGGCGGTTTGTACATGCATTGCGAATATCCGTCGAAAGTCAGGTGAATGCCATGGTGGTGGACGCCCCCGCCGTTCTGCGTGAAAAATTCGGTCTGCGCTCGTGCGCCGGCCTTGACGGCTGCGAAGGGCGTCCTACGCTGTTTCGCTCGCGTGCGCTGAGCGATGCGACGGCCGATGACGTGGCGGCGCTGAAGGCCCTTGGCATCGAAACGGTATATGACCTTCGCAAGGAAACGGAGCGCGTGGCGAACCCCGAGCCTGCGATCGTGTGTGAGGCGTTCGACGTGCGAACCTGCCCGGTTGATCTGCAGGACGATGCCGCGCGCACGCAAGAAACCAAGTCACGCCATGTGAAGGCCGCCTACGGGAAGCCGGGCGACCGCATGCTGTTCTTGTATGGCGTCATGGCCGATCATCAGGCCGCGGTCCGCGATATCGTGGCGGCCATTCTGTCCGACGGCAAACCTGCATTGGTGCATTGCGCCAACGGAAAAGACCGTGTGGGCGTGGTGTGCGCCAGCGCGCAGCTCGTCTGCGGCGTGCCGGGCGAAGCCGTTATGGCCGATTATCTGCTAACCAATGAATGCAATGCCGAAATGAATAAGCGCGACCTGGCGCATTATGCGGGCCTTATGCCGCCGGACGCCGTCGAGGTGCTGGCTGCCATGT
Organism: Slackia faecicanis; assembly: GCF_003725295.1. Lineage (GTDB taxonomy): Bacteria > Actinomycetota > Coriobacteriia > Coriobacteriales > Eggerthellaceae > Slackia > Slackia faecicanis. Next base: position 16,131 of record NZ_QICB01000004.1, on the reverse strand, counting down.
TCGAAGCCCGAGAAGAGTATCTGAAGGTATTCGTCGATTCGGTAGAAGCGCGCTTCGGATCGTTCAACGAATGGATCGATGCACGCCTTTAATGTGAGTCAATTTGTATCAGTTATGGAGCAAATACACATTCCATACCGTTTAATGGAATAAACTTTGCTTTTGAGTTGACGAAAAACACAAAAGAGCCAATATATAAAAGGGATTCTTTGGATTGTTTATGTATCCGTTTTGGATCCGCTATAATTGGCGATTTTTTACTTCCAGGAGAAGCGCGTGTTTTTTCGAAAAACCATGGCAGCAGTGTTGACCTTCTCGCTGGTGTTGGGATGGTCTCCGACAAGTTACAGGGCATATGCCGATAGCCCTGCGCTCGACGAGAATTCCTCGGCGAAGATTTCCGAGCAGAATAACCTCACGGGGGGGGGTTCGTCCGAGCGGAGTGATGCTCAGGCGAGTCCTGTTTTCGATTTCCAGTCCGCGGTTGATTTTGCGGCCGTCGATGCCGCGCTGTGCTCTTATCCGGATGACGAGCCTGGCGTTTCTCTGCTGACGAATCCTGTCGACCAGGCCGCCGATTCAGATGCGAATATTGCACCGCTTGATGACATTCAGGAAGAATCCGCGCCTCATGATGAAGCCGTGCAGGGCGATGCTGCGACGAATGACGAAGCCGCTTCTGGCCAGGATGCCGCCGTTTCGGGCGAGGCGTCAGACGCCCAGCAGGATGCCGCGGCGATCGAAGGTGCCGAGGTGCTGCAGCAGGGCGACGGTGAAGCGGGCAACGTGCTGCTTGCCGACCGCGCGGCGGTGGATGCCCTCGGCGGCCGCGACTTCAAGGGGCAAGTCGTCAAAGAAATCAATGGAACTCAGTACATCCTTATCGGTAACGAGCAGCAGCTGCGTGCGATCGGGTCTGGTGCGAAGGTGCATACAGCCGCTTACCAGGCGAAGCTCAAAGGCGTTCATTGGGAGGTCGACAAGGATGAAAACGGCGATCCGATCATGCTCTATGGCGGCGACGCCGACCTCCTTGCGTCTCAGAACGGTAAACAGGACTTTGTTTTCGGTGAAATCCAAGAGAATCATGGAGCCCTCACCGGTCGTTGCGGAGTTAATCAGATAACAGGCGAAATCGATCCGAATATGGATGTCGATAGCGGCGTTGCCACCTATGCCGCCGATGCCAACTACATCATCTTTCGCGATATCGATTTGGGCGGTGTCGCTTGGCAGCCTCTCATGTTCTCGGGCGCGATGCTCGGTGCGAAAAGCGATGCGCCTGGCACGGCTGGCAGCCTGTGGGGCTGCATCAGCGCTGATGGCAAAGGCATTACCGATGTCACGAAGGTCGCCAATCCCGTCATCGGCAACGTGAGCGTTATTCAATCTGGGCGGCTTAGCGTGGGCGAACAAATGGGCGTTGGCTTTTTCGGGACCATTTCGGCTGATCACGACGATAACGATATGTTCGCGCGCCCTGGGACCGCGACGGTCAGCAACATCACCCTCAAGGGCGTGAAGGTGGATAACGGTTTTACCGAGGCGTATGTCGATCAATCTTTGGTTAGTGCGCTTGCGGGGTTGCTTGGCGACTTGGTCGGAGGTCTTCTTGGTTTGCTGCTTGGCCCCGTGCTGGAGGCTTTAGGCGTGCCTGACCTGCCGAAGCTTGTTTCCAATTTGCTGCATATTCGAGCCGCAGACCCCACGTCGCTTGCGACGGGTGCTTTTGTGGGCCGCGTTGTCGGTCCTGTCGAAATTTCGGGTTGCGAGGTTTCCGATGTATCCGTGAAAAGCATCAATGCCTACACAGGCGGTTTTGCGGGATACGTTCAGGGCGAAACGCTCTATGACGGGATTTCGGGTTTGGCGAACGGTTTGGTCAAGTTGCTTGCTGGGCTCTTGAATGTCATACCGGGAGTCGGCCTGGGCGATGTCATTACGCTTTTGCTTGATAGCAATGTGATTAAGGCGGGGCAACTGATCCCGATCGACTACATGAACCCCATCATCTCTGCTTGCGGCGTGAAGGATTTTGCTGCGAACGAAATGACCACCGCCGTCGACAAGGACTACGCAGGCGGCTTCGTCGGAGCTATGGTGGGCACCATCGCCCAGGATTGCTTCGTTGAAAGCGCTAATGCGTATGCCGTGAAAAGCAACCTGTATGCCGGCGGTTTCGCGGGTCTTATGCGCAACGACGTAATGAAAGGTGCTCTTTCGAAGTTGCTCGGCGAGCTGGTGCGTGTCGCTCAGCCGCAAAGCGTGGCGGTGGGATGCACCGTGCGTTCGGGTGTCACGGTGACGGCGGAATGCTACGCCGGCGGCTTCGCAGGCGCTATGGCGAACAGCTACGCCGTCGATGATTTCATCGAAGGCGCCGTGAGTGTTTCGGCTACGGGCCACGAATGGATCATCGAGAATGTGCACAAGGTCAAGGCGATTGCCGGCGGCTTCGCCGGCGCGGCCACTGTTGGCTGGGTGACTGACCTCGGCCGCGGAGAGAATAAGGATTCTGACCTGCTGGCAGGCGTCAACGGTTTGCTTAACGGCCTGCTGACGAGCAATCCCGAAGCGGCGCAGGACCTGCTTTCGCTGGTGGGCGTCGAAGAGTCGAAATTGTTGGGCGTGCAGATGAGCGGCGATTTCACCGTGCATTCTGCCAACGATTGCGCCGGCGGCATCGTCGGCCGCGGTGACGGCGTGGTAATTGCCGCGGCCGATCAGCTGCATCTCAATGACATCAAATTCTGGAGCCAGGGAACCGTGACGCATCCGGCAAGCGGAAGGGCGGTCGTGCTCAAGGGCTTGCGTTCGGTGGAGGCCGTTCAGTCTTGCGCCGGCGGCATTGCCGGCTTGCTCGGCACGGCTTCTGTGGGTGGCATCATCAACAATACGGTCGGCTTGGGCGGCTACCTGGCGTTCGAGTTGAGCGACGTCACGGTGGCGGGCGTTCCCGACGGCGCAGCTGTGGTGGCCGGCGATGCATATGCGGGCGGAGCCGTTGCCAATGCGACGGGCGGTTCGTGCATCAACGTGCATATCGACAACATCGGCTCTGTTCGGGCGGGCACGCGCGCTGGCGGCTTCGCGGGCGGCATGGGCCCTGGCAGCTTGGCGGGCGGCAGCGGGCTTGACCTGCTGGGTTTGGGTGCTGTGAGCATCAAGGGCTTGCTTGCCGTGGGCGAGGGCGTCAATGTGACAGCGGATAATTGCTCGGTTGCGGGTCGCGCGAACGGTTTTGCAGTCGAGGCGATTGCCGATGTGGCTCCTGATGCCGGTGTTTCGGCGGCGCTTGCCGGCGGGTTCGTGGCGGATAACCGCAGCGGCCAGCTTTCTAACTGTAATGTTGTGGGCTTGCATCGCGTTTTTGCTGATGTCGATAACGGCGCCGCGGGCGGTTTCGTGGGAAATTCGGAAACGGGCGGCTTGGCCGACGTCGCCGACGACGCGGCCATTCTCAAACTGGGGTCTATTGCCGGCCTGCTGGACGCCGTTCCGTATCTTATTCCGAAATACAGTGACTGCAACGTGACCTACGCAGGCGACGCTACCGTCGCGGCCGACGAGGCCGGCGGCTTCGCGGGCGTGTTTCGCAGCGGCGTGGTGGAGGGCATGCCAGCTGACGATGCGGATGCCGATCAATGGGCGGTCAACAACCTGAAGAGCGTCGAGGGCGGTAGCTATGCCGGCGGCTTCGCGGGCTTTCTTACCTCGGGCGCGCTTGCGGCTGCGGCCGATGGTGGCGGCGGTTTGAGCATTTTGGGCGGCATCAAGGGTCTGAAAGTCGACTTGTCCAACTTGCTCAGCTTGATCGATGCGTATGTGGCCACGGTGTCGGACGCGGGTGTGAACTCGCCTGAGGGCTTCACGGTGCGCGCGAGCCGCATTGATGCGCTTGATGCGAATTCCGGTGCCGCCGGCGGCTTTGCGGGCTATGCTTCGGGTGCCCAAATTTCGAATTGCGACGTGAACAAAGTCGCGCATACCAAGATTGTCGATCCGAGCGATCTTGAGGCCTATGCTATCGACGCCTACTACGACCCTGCGGCGCGCTGGGCCATCGACGGCTTGCGTTATGCAGGCGGGTATGCGGGACGATTGGACATCGGCTCTACTGCATCGGTGGGCGAAGGCCTGGGAATTCTTGGGTCGGCCATCAACTTGAAGGATGTGCTTTCCGCGCTCAATGTGATGGTTTCCACTGTCGAGCATTCCGACGTATACGGCATGCCTGGCGGTTATGCGGTTCGTGCCACTACGGCCAATGGCGAGGAAGGCTATGCCGGCGGTTTCGCGGGACGTATCACCGGAGCGCATATTCAGGATTCGAGCGCTCATTCGTTCTCTCATGTGGTGGGCCGTATTGCTGCGGGCGGTTACGCTGGCGGCATGGAGCCCGGCAGCGCGGCAGGCGTGCTGGGCGGCGGCGAGAGCAGCGTTTTGAAGAAGCTCGTCAACATCGACAGCTTGGCGAATTTGGTGGAAGACTTCGTTCCCACGGTGCGCAACAGTTCTACCGACTGCGTGCCTTGCGGCGGCGTAGTGCGTGCGCAGGCAGCATCTGACGGCGCGACTATGCGCGGCATGGCCGGCGGCTATGCGGGGTATAACGAAGGCGGCCAAATTTGGGGCAAAGACACGCGGGATTGGAAGGCTGCGGCGTACACCGGTCCTACGCGCACGGCGTTTGCCGACCGTATGCGCTCGGTGTTCGGAACCGAAGTTTCGGGCGGCTATACGGGCTATATGCGTCCTGCCGATACGGCCGACACCGGCAGCTTGAGCCTGCTGTTCGGCCTGATCAAGGTCGATACGCTCGCCTCCGCGCTGTCGGTCGTCTACCCCACGCAGCGTCAGACGCGCGTGACGGGACCGCTGTCCGGCGTCGATATGGACACGTGGAATAAGTGGGTCGATTTCGTGGGCGTGAACGGCGGCTTCGGCGCCGATTTGGCTCAGGGCGGCAAAGTGAGCTCGCAAGGGGAGCTCGATGCCAAGATCGCCGACTACGTTTATGGCTTCAACGTGGTGGCGGGCCGCGATGCGTACAGCGTCACCGCAAACGAATGCGATGGCGGCGTGGCGGGCGGCTACGTGGGCATCATGCGCAGCGGCGTGGTTAGCGACGGTGCGGCCAACGACGCAAAGCTCGTGCGCGGCATGCGCGCTGCAGGCGGCTATGCGGGCTTCATGGAAAGCGGCGGCGCGGCGAACTTGGGCAGCGTGAGCATTCTAGGCCTCAACCTCAATGTGGGCCAGCTTGTCTCTGCCGCGGAGGTGTTCGTACCCAGCATTCAAGGTTCGTCTTCCACGGTCGGTTACCGCGAAGGCATGACCGTGCAGGCGCTTGGAACGGGCGTTGCGGCCGATGACGTCAAGCACGATCTTGGTCACGCCGGCGGCTATGTGGGTTATGCCGAAGGCGCACAGATTTGGGGCGACACCCAGGGCGCCACGGGCTGTAACGTGGGTAACCTGCGCTTGGTGAAAGGCTCCAATACGGTGGGCGGCTATGCGGGCACTGCAGCTCCTGGTTCTGCGACCGATGCGAACACTAATGCAAGCAATGGCCTTTTGCAGGGCATTCTCGATACCGTCATCAAGCAGCCGAGCGAAGTCGCCAACGTGCTTGAAGCCACCATGACCACTATTCGCGGAGCGTCCGTGACGCCCGCCGACGAGGCATGGGGCTTTGTGGTTGACGGATCGTGCCAGCAGGCTGGGGCGACGGAGTTCGCTACGGCCGCCGGAGGCTTTGTGGGCGGCTGCGAATCGGCGGTGCTTGGTAGCAAGAAGGGGGAGTCCAGGCTGACGGTCGCGGGCCTGCGCGGCGTCACGGGCGGAAAGAACGCAGGCGGCTTCGTGGGCCTGGCCGACGTGGGTAGTGCGGCTGATGTGGGCGGCACCGATGCCGGCACCAACAAGACTTCCATCCTGAGCCTGATCGGGCTTGGCAACGCCAGCGTGCTTGATGCGTTCCGTAGCTACGTGTATCACGCCGATGTGACGGGCGTGGCCGACGGCGCCCAGGTGCGCGCCAATAAGGCCGATACCGTCGGCACCATGGCGTCGTTGCGCTATTTCGGCAACGCGGGCGGCTTCGCGGGCAGTCTGTTGAACGGCTCGGTCAAGGATTGCACCGTGCGCGGGCTTTCCGCAGTGACGGCACCGAGTTACGCAGGTGGTTTTGCTGGCTATATGGGCAAGAATTCCACGGTCGACGTGGATGAGGCGACCGCCGGCGTTAAGGGCGTTTTCGATTTGCTGAAACTGCAGGCCGGAGCGTTGGACGTGTGGGGGTCGCATGCCGATCGTTGTCGTGTCGAGGGCATAGCCTCGGGCTTCACGGTGACGAGCGGCGGCGAGGTGAAGCAGCCCATCGTCGAGCAGGGCAACAATGCCGCGCAAAACATCGCGGGCGGCTTTGTGGGGATGGGCGATCTGTCCAAGATCGATGGATGCGAAGTGACGAATCTCGGCATCGTGCGAAGCGACCAGGTTTCCGGTGGATTTATCGGTCAAACCGATAAGTCGTTTATCGTCGAAACGCAGCTCGACTCCGTCGTTGTGGAGTTGTTGCTGGTCATTGTCGATCAGCTAGTCAAAGCGCTCTATGTTGCAGACTTGGAGAATCTCGGGGTTATCGACCTGAGCGGCTTCGTCATCCCTGGCCTGGGAGACTTGCTGGGCCTGAAGATCCTCTCTGATGGTGATCTGTTGTATGTGAACCTGCTTGGTTTGCGCATCGGCGTAGCGCTTGCAAAAGGGGACCCCAATGATCCTGCGCAGTCGGATGCCGCCATCGTGACGATTGGCGATTCGACGATCAAGTTGCCGTGTAATAAGGACGGCCTGATCAAGGGTGAAGATACCAGGGCGAATCTCGAAATCACGCTCATTAAGGGCAATCGCACCACGGTAACCAACTCCATGGTCACGGGTTCGCGCGCGGGTTACGACGTTTTCGGCGGCGGTGCCACTCAGGACGTCGATGGCGCTGCGGTCGAAGGGGGCCTTCCGGGAAATGAGAACCATCGCCCTGATAACGCGGGGTATGCTGGCGGCTTTGTGGGACACAACAAGGAGGGCCTGTTCGAGCATAACGAGTTGGTGTACTGCGATGTTGTGCGCGGTACCGAGCAATTGGTGGGTCCGTTCTCGGGTATGACCAACTTGCAGTCGGTGTATTTCGACGAGAAACAGGGCGGCAAGGGAAAGAAAGCAATCGAGGGCCAGGACAACGAAGGCCGCTACAACCTGTATTCCATCTATCGAGACATGAATGCTGCACTGGGGCAGGCTGTGGCGCAGGGCAAGGGCCAGTTCTCGACTGCTCAGCAGGATACGGCGAGCGGTGAAGACTACAACCGCTACAAGGTTCAGCATTACGAGAAGATTTCGACTTTCGATGACCTGAAGGGTGCGGTTATGCAAGGCGGCGGCGTTGCCCCTGTGGCAATGGATGCCTATGTGTCGCCTGCGAAGGCGGTGCTTATGGACGACGCGATCAACACCCCGGTCGAGGGCGGCATTACGCCTGAACCTGGCGATGGCCAAGATCCGTGTTTGGCGCAAGTGGAAATTACGCTGCGGAAAGTGTGGAAGGATAACGCGAACGCGGGCGGAACGCGTCCCAGCGAGGTGGTATTCAAGCTTAAGCGCACGTATGTGAATGCTGCCGGTGAGGTGGTGGAAGACGCGACGTTCGGTACGAACGGCGTGTTGGACGTCACGTTGACCGCAGCCGATGCTTCTGAGTGGACGGAAACATGGCGCAAGGTGCTGACGGGCCTGCCTGTAGCGTTCGAAGATACGGCGGTCGATCCGCCAGCGGTGCGCTACTACACCTATTCGGTTGCCGAGGTGCTCATCGGCGGATATGACGCAACTACCGACTACAGCTACACCGTAGCCAATGACGGCACGGGCTATGTGATTACCGTCACCAACACGCTTCCGCTTCCCGAAGCGGGCGGTATGGGCGTGTGGCCGCTGGTCGTGCTGGCGCTCGTGCTGATGGCGGGCGGCGCGCTTTGGTATCGCAGGCGCAGGGCGGCGCAGGCCGCATGCGAGGCGTTCGGCTTCAGGGCGGTGGCGCAAGGCGTTGTCGTACCGGGCGGTGCGTCGGGTGAGCCGGTGGTGCTGAACCTGCCGCGCATCTGACAAGGCGGCGCGTCGTTTCGAGCGACGCGCCCTTGATGCCGTCGCATCTGGAGCGCGCGCTCTGGACGGCGGTGATGAAGAAGGCTGGACATCGACGCAAGTCGGTTCTGCATAGAAAAGGGACGTATGACGCAAGGAAAGGAATGGATATGCAGTCAACGGCAAGAAAAGTAACGGCGATTTTCGTCGCGGCGATGATGGTATTCGCCATGGCGTTCATCGCCACCCCCGCAAAGGCGTTCGCCGCGGGAGAAACAGGCACGCTGACCGTGGAAAGCGCCAATGCGGCGTTCGACGGCAAGACGGCCAAGGCATGGAAGATGTTCGGCGCCAAGGCAAGCGGTGATGGTTTGGCCGCCACGTACGAACTCGATCCCGCCTGGAATGAGTTTTTTACTGGCACGATAGGGCTGACGAACGATACGACGCTTTCCCAGAAGGCTTATGAATATGTGGCAGCTCTTGATAATGCGGCCAAGAGGAATGAATTCGCTTTGAAGGCATCTGCATGGGCGGCCAATAAGCCTCTTGCTGAAACGGCGACATCTGCCGCAGCGCAGTTGAGCGGCGGCAAGTATCAGGCCGTTTTTAATGGTCTGCCTTTTGGTTACTACCTGGTGGTTCCTGTTGATACGAAGGTGGAGCCCGCTGCTCTTCTGGTGAACGTGGTCACCACGACGGGCGAGACCGCTACGCTTAAGAGCGTGTACCCCACGGTCGATAAAAAGGCGGAGGGCAAAGACCATGCGTCTGCTCAGGTCGGCGACAAGGTGACCTTCACCCTCGAGTCTGTTCTCCCTGACTCCACCGACTACAAGACCTATACGTTCAAGTTTAAAGATACGTTGTCCAAGGGCCTGACGTTTGTCGATGGCTCCGTGGCGGTTCAGATCGAGGGTGAGCAGGCCGCCGTCGAGGCTGGTAAGTATAAGGTAACCAATAATCCTGCGGACGGTAATCTCGTTATCGAACTCCTGGACTACAAGACCAACTACCAGAAATTCAATGGTAAAAAAATCACGGTGACCTATGAGTCCCTTATCAACGAGAATGCCGCTGTTTTGGATCAGGACAATCCCAACAAGGCTACCGTCGAGTACACCACTGACCCCACGAATGGCGGAACGGGTACCTCTGAGCCGTCTATCGTCCATACGTATACTTTCGGCTTCGATGTTGACAAGATTGCAGCAGGGGAAGTCGGTACCAAGCTTGCGGGTGCTGTGTTCGAGCTGCAGACTGATGCTGGCAAGAAAATCGACCTTGTGAAGGTGAGCGAAGGTGTGTTCCGCCCTGCCAAGTCGGGCGAGCAGCCTGTCGCTGCGGCCGAGGACGTGAAAACGGATGCTCAGGGCAAATTGCAGTTCGTCGGCCTGAAAGAGGGCACGTACAAGCTCGTCGAGACGAAGGCCCCGGATGGCTATAACGTGTTGAAGGACCCCGTTATCGTGGTTATTTCCGCGAACTACAATCCCGATGGCACGCTGCTTAGCTGGAAGGCCGATGTTCAGGGCGGCAGCGCCTTGGACGGCACCCATGTCATTCAGGTTTCCAACAATAAGGGCGCCCTGCTCCCCGAGACCGGCGGCATGGGCACCATCGCTTTCACTGTTGTCGGCGCTCTCGCCATCATCGGCGGCGTGGTGTGGGCCGTTCGTCGCAAGCGCAGCGTTCGCTAGGACGGCTTAGCGCATGCGTAAGCGACTCGGCGATTTTCTGCCGCTCATTCTGGTGGGCATAGGGCTGTGCATTCTGCTTTACCCCACCGTGAGCAACTTTTTGGTGGAGCGCAATTCAAGCCGCGTCATCGAGAACTACGACGCAGCGGTGGAAAACCTTACCGAAGAGAAGTATGCGCAAATGCTCGGCGAGGCGCGCGCCTACAACGAGCATCTGGCACAGATGGCCGGGGCCGCGCCCCAGGACGAAACGTCTGATTCCGCGGCCCCGATCAACGCCGCCGTTCCGGCCGATGGCCTGCCGGCTTACGACGAGCTGCTCAACCTCAACGGCGACGGCGTGATGGGCTATCTCACCATTCCCAAGCTGGATGTGACCATGCCTGTCTATCACACGGTGGAAGAGCCTGTGCTGCAGGTGGGCGCGGGACACTTGCCTGACACCTCGCTTCCGGTGGGCGGGCCTTCCACCCATACGGTGCTCTCGGGCCACCGCGGCCTGCCTTCGGCGAAGCTGTTCACCGAGCTTGACAAGCTTGCCACGGGCGACGAGTTCTACATCCGCGTGCTCAACGAGACGTGCGCCTACCAGGTCGACAGCATCGAAACCGTGCTGCCGCACGAAACCGAAAGCCTGGTTATCCGCGCGGGCGAAGACCTGTGCACGCTGGTCACCTGCACGCCTTACGGCGTGAACTCGCACCGCCTGCTGGTGCGCGCCCATGCCATCCCGTACGTGGAGGCCATGGACGAAGCGGTGGGCAAGACGGAAAGCTTCATCAACATTCCGCTGCCGTACGCGCTGCTGATGCTTGCGCTTGCGGCGATCGGGGTGGTGCTGATCGTTTTGAAGGTGCGCGCGAACCGCGCACGGGCCGCCATGCAGGCGGCGGCGTTGGCGGGCGTTCCGCGTTCGCGAACGTATGAGGAATTGTCGCGCAGCTCGTATGCGCGACCCGACGCGCGAGGCGTGCACGAAAGGGAAGGAGAGGCGCATGCGAGAAGGCGCGATTCATAGCATGAAAGCCGTCGCGGCGCTTTTGCTTGCCTGCGTGCTGGCGTGCTCGGCGCTTGCTTGGAGCGCTCCGGCCCATGCGGCTTCGTACGGGTCGATCGGGCTTACGTGCACGGTCGATCGCGGCGGAAGCAAGGTGCCTCTTGCGGGCGACGGCTATGCGCTGACCAAGGTGGCGTCCGCCACGGTTGATCCCGCGTCGGCTTCGGTCGCGTATGCCACCGAAGATGCGTTCAAGGGCGTCGACCGCGACTGGGCGGTGCTTGACGCGGCCGGCTTGCGAGCCATGGGGCGCGAAGTTGCCGCCTATGCGGAAAAACAGGGAATCGATCCGTTGCGCACCGCGCGTTCGGACGCGTCGGGCCATGTGACGTTCGGTTCGCTGGAAACGGGGCTGTATCTGATCGTTCGCTACGATCTTGCGCCCGCGAACAAGGGTTTCGCATGCGACCCCGTGTTGGTGAGCGTTCCCACGAAGGTGGGCGGCACTCTTGATTTCACGGTGGAAGCCACGCCGAAGTTCGAAGAGGACAAGCCTACGCCAGGCCCCGACCCCGATAAGCCCGTGGATCCCGATAAGCCTGTCGACCCCGATACGCCGGTTGACCCTGACCCCGATGCGCCGGTCGGTCCCGACGCTCCCGACCCCGAGAATCCCGACCAGCCGGTCGGCCCGGGCGGGCAGGGCGGTAGCGGCGGCCAGGGCGACGGACCGAGTTCGGGCGGAGCCTTGGGCCAGCTGGCCGACAAGGTGGCCGGGGCCCTCGGGTTCGCCAAGACCTCCGACGGCATGATGACCCTGGCCTGCGCCGCAGCGGCCTGCGCCTTCGTGGCGGCGGGCGTGGTGGTGTGGAGGCGCAAGGCCGCCGCCGAGCCGCGTGGCGCTCATGCAGCGGGTGCGAAGCGCGCCGTCGCTTCCGCAGGCGATTGCGCTACGGGCAAAAAACGTGCCACGCAGGCCGAAAAGCCCGTCGAGGTCGCTTCGTCCGCAGACGATCAGCCTGACGGCGAGCCGCGAAGCGAAGCCTAAAGACTCCGTTGCGCTCAACCCACAAACAAACGCATTTGCGCAGGAAGGCACCCTCGGGTGCCTTCCTTTTGTATGCCCGTCGTTTGTTTTCGACGGCTTGTTTTCCCAGCTTCCTTCGGCGGATATGGCGAAGCGATGCGCTATGACTGTCAGTGCGCTCCCTGGGCGATTGGTTCGCGTTGCTTGTACTGCAAGAAATAGCCAGTGACCGCCATATAGAACCCTACTTCCTCTAATGGCTACTCGAGGCCGGCCTTTTGCTTCTCTACCTTGCTGATCAGCTCTTGGTGGGAATGCACGTCGAGCTTCGTGTAGATGTGGCGCACATGGGTTTTCACGGTGTTGCGCGAAAGCACCAGTTTTTCTTGGATGAAGGGGCTTGTACGCCCGCGCGCCAAGAGGCGCAACACGTCCGTCTCGCGGTTCGTCAGGTTGCATGCGCAGGCGATTGACAAGCATGCTTCGTCGATCGGGTCGATGGCGGGCTGGGCTGTCGTTGCCGGGTTCGCCGCTTCGGGTTTGTTCGCTTCGCCGCCCGCGTCTGCCGATTGGTTTCGCGAAGGTTCTACTTCGGAGGCCAGGCCGTTCTCCGTGGAATTTTCGCCGCCTGCATTTTCATCGACATGTGCGGGCAAAACCGATTCGATTGCGCGATCGAAGCCGAAATTGCGCAATGTGACATAGTTGTAGGCAATGAACACGAAGGCCAAAGCCGCCGTTGTCCACAATGGGGTCGAAGGGACGATTTGTGCGGCCGCCGCTGCCGCCTGTGCGATCGGTGCGCCGATTCCGATGCCGAGCCATTGGGCGGCAAGTACCGTCGATGCAACGAAGACGGCTCCTAGCTTATTGCGATATCCCACGGCGGCAACAATGCAGTAGGCAAGCATGCTGAAAAGGTCGGAGCCCGCAGAAAGTAGGATGTCGTGCGCCTGGCGCCCCATTGCGTCGTAGCAAAGCGGTAGTGCAAACGGCGCGGCAAGCAGCCCTGCAATGATGCAGAGAACCGCTGCGCGGTAGGAAGTATCGAGCGAAGGGGAGCGTCGGAGCATTGTTGCCACAAGAACCGCCGCAACGGGCAAGCATGACAGAGCGGCCGATCCAAGGGGGAGGGCGGCCGCGCTGCTTGCGAGCGAATAGCCGCAGACCACGTTGAAGAGCATAATCGATACGAAGATCAGATGCGAAAAGGGAAGATACGAAGAGGGGCTTGTGACGTTCAGCACTTCGGGGGCGTTTGCGTCGCGCATGGTTTTCATGACCGCGTGCGCATCGGAGCGTGCAAGCAGGCATGCGGCGGCAAGCGTGACGGCGTAAAGCGCGATTGAGGCTTCTATAGAGGGCTTGCAAAGGGCGTCGATCGCCGCATTGGCGGCATATTGCATGACGAAGGCTGCGGGAACGGCAAGTGCTGCCTGCTTGGGGCCTCGCTGCGCCAATGAAACACCGACGAGCACCGACACCCATGCTCCGCCGATGCCGCCGAACGGGCTTCCCATTGCAAGCATGGGCGTGTATTGCCCGGAAATTCCCCCATAAAGGCTTGCCGCTGCGACTGCGGTTGCTCCAAGGCAGACGATCGACCAGAATCGCTCGCGCAAGAGGGATGGTTTGCGGTAGGCGGCAACGGCAAGAAAGACGGAAAACGCCACGCCGCCATACGTGGAAACCTCGCGTGCGGCAGGCAGGCCTTCGGCGACGGCGGGAAAGATGCTCGTGTTCAGTACGTGGGACGAAACGAGCACGAGCGCCAAGGCGAGGCACGTGCGTGCGGCGTCGGAAAGGCCCGCGTCTTGTGCGGGTCTGCTTGTGTTGCAAGGCTTCATCGAGGTCCTTTCACGCGCTGCCCGTATCGCATTCGCGCCGAAGTTGCGCTTGTCGGCGGCGCGACGGCGGCGATCGTCGCATGGCGTTCGTCGTATGCGTTGCGCGTCTCTTGCTCTTTCGGCGGGCGATTCGCCATGGGCGGCGAACCGCCCTTTGTTTTCGGAAAGCGTACCGGAACAGGCGGGAAAACACTGCGCCGCTTCTCACCCTCTGAAGGCTATTTTCTTGATGAATTTCTATAAAAGACCAGTTCGTAAGAGGGTTAAGGCAGTTCGCGTCTGTGGGGTGACGCAACGCACCCAAGGCGGTCGTAATGTTTCGGGCATCCACTGCACGAACCAGAGGAGGGTGCTATGAGCAAAACGAACCAGGGAAACGGTGCGTGCATGACGCGCCGTAATTTCGTTGCCGGAGCGGCTTTGGCGGGTGCTGCCGCGTTTGGCGCGGGAATGACGGGATGCGCCCCGAAAGGCGCGCCTGAAGCCGGCACTGCGAAGACGGATGCCGCCGCCGACATTCCTGCGTGGCTTGGCCAAGAGCCCGACATCGCCGATGCCGATATCGTGAAAACCGAAGAGACGGATTTCTTGATCATCGGCGCAGGCACGGCGGGCCTTTGTGCGGCGGGCACTGCGGCCGATGCGGGCATGAAGTTCATCGTGGCCGAGAAAAACGACAAGGTTCCCGAAACGCGCGAATATTGGGGCATCGTGAACTCCAAGCCCGCGCTTGCCCAGGGTGGCGAAGTGGACGGCATGAAGCTTCTCAACGAACTCACCCGCTATGCGTCGGGCAAATGCAACCAAGGTCTTATTAAGATGTGGATCGACGAATCGGCCGAGACGTTCGATTGGGTCGACGCCATGATGGCGGCTCAAGGCAAGCAGGCCGTCGTCGATATGCCGGGCGACCACGCCACGGGCGGCACCGATTACATGACCCCGGTGCTTCAGCATATCTACCTGACCCCGTACCAGCCTCCCATGCGCAACGACATCATCCTCGAGCACGTTCAGCAGAAGGCCCCTGACAGCGTGCGTTTCAAGCATGCGCTGGTCAAGCTCGACCATGCAGAAGGCTCGGTGACGGGCGCCGTGTTCGAAACCGATGAGGGTTACGTGCGCATCAACGCGAAGAACACGCTGTTGGCGACGGGCGGATACCCCGCGAATCCCGTCATGATGAATGCTTTGCAATTTGCGGCCGTGGGATGCTGCACTGCATCGAGCTATTACCTTTCCGACGACGGCTTGGGTCTGCGCGCCGGCATCTGGGCGGGCGGCGTGAAAGACGCCGACGCTGCTCCGATGATTTTCGACCGCGGCGCGGTGGACGCAGGAGTCGATTGCGGATACCTGGGCGAAGGCGACGACGCGGCGTTTCCCGGGACCATCTTCCAGGAAAACATCGGCAGCCAGCCGTTCATGAAGGTGAACCGCAAGGGCGTGCGCTTCTGTAACGAATCCACCCCATATGACTTCCTGTGCTTCCAGGCGGGCCAGCAGCCGGGCGGTGTGTGGTGCGAAGTGTTCGACGCGAATGCCCCCGAAGACATCCTGCGTTTCGACACCATGGGATGCTCTGGTTTCGCGAAGCAGATGATGGCCGCCGGCATGCCGCTCGAGGAGTTCGTCGCCGCTTCGAAGGATGCGGGCATCCTGAAGAAGGCCGACACCCTTGAAGAACTTGCCGAGCAGCTCGGCTTCGAGGGCGAGGCGAAAGACGCCTTCCTCGATCAGGTCGAACGCTACAACGCCCAGTTCGACGCGCAGGCAGACGATGACTTCGGCAAAGAGGCCTATCGTCTTTCCGCGATTCGCACCGCGCCGTTTTACGGCCTGTGGTTCGGCGGAACGCTGCTCACCACGCTCGATGGTCTGAAGATCGACGAAGAGTGCCGCGTTCTCGATGCGAAAAACGAGCCGATCGGCGGCTTTTATGCCGCAGGCGATGTGTCG
Organism: Slackia faecicanis; assembly: GCF_003725295.1. Classification (GTDB taxonomy): domain Bacteria; phylum Actinomycetota; class Coriobacteriia; order Coriobacteriales; family Eggerthellaceae; genus Slackia; species Slackia faecicanis. Next base: position 456 of record NZ_QICB01000004.1, on the reverse strand, counting down.
GGCAGCTTCTTCTCGGGCAATTATCCCGAATACATTGTGGGCGTGGCCTCGGGTCGCTCGTCGGTTCAGGGCCGCCATGTCGCCCGTAAGCTTGCAGGCGACATCTAGGCCAGTTTCGACCACTGCCGAAGCGTTTGTGCGACTTATCCGATTTTGGATGAATCGGATTCGTATATATATGAGTTATGTTGCGAGGTCCGTTCCCTCCCCCTCCTATTTCGAACGGACGTATTCTCGGCCCGCCGGCGCCTTTGGGGCGACGGCGGGTTTTGCTTTGCGCACGGTTGGAATGCATATGCGCATGAAGGCGCCCTTCGGGGCGCCTTTTCTTTAATGGCTTCAGCCTGGCGCGCGCGTAGCCGCGCCGAGACAACCACCCGCTTTGCGGGTGGTACCCAATCTGCTTTACAAAACCACCTTTCCGTCGGATATTGACGATGTTCAGGCCGTCAAAAA
>NZ_QICB01000003.1 GCF_003725295.1 Slackia faecicanis | reverse complement strand
AACGGCTACGGCGACGGCTCCGAGTTCGGCGGCGACGACCCGGTGACCCGCGAGCAGATGGCCGTGTTCGCCATGCGCTACGCGAAGCACCTGGGCCTGGACGTCTCCGGCCGCGCCGACCTGTCCGCGTTCCCCGACGGCGGCCAGGCGTCCGACTGGGCCTCCGAGGCCCTGTCGTGGGCGGTGTCCGAGGGCCTGCTGCGCGGCCACGCCGACGGCACCGGCCGCCTGGACCCGAAGGGCGGCGCCACCCGCGCCGAGACGGCCGCCGTGGTGATGCGCTTCATCAACGGCCTGTACGTATAGCGTTCTGCGCAATCCGGCACCAAGAGCCGCCCTCTGGGGCGGCTCTTTTGCGCTTGCGGGCGGATGGCTTCGCCTTCGATGCCGGCTTCCGCGTTTCGCGTCAGACGCTTTCCCTATTTCGGGGAGATTCGGCCCGAATGGGGAAACGGCACGGCTTCGCTCGCATTCCTGCGATAGGATGGGGCGTGCGCCGTAGGTCGCTTCATGAGGCCGACCGCTCGGCCGCGATGTTTTCAACACTGTCGTATTCGGCATGGATTTTCGCGCTGCGGATTCGCCGCGCACATGCTGCCGGCGGAGCATGCGACGTTAGGGTCGCGCTTGCCGAGCGCGCGTCTTGCGGCGTGCGACTTTCCAGTATGGTGGCGTTGCTCATGTGCGGCACGGGGCTTTCGCCCGGTCCGATTCGAAAGGAATAGTATGCACGAACTGGGAATCATGACGGGTGTCGTGGACAGCGTGACGCAGGCCGCCCAGGCCAACGGCGCGCTGAAGGTGCTCAAGGTGTCGCTTTCGGTGGGTCGCATGACCGAGGCGATCGAGGATGCGCTGCAGTTCGCATTCGAGGCGCTGACCGACCGCGACCCGCTCTATGAAGGCGCTCAGCTCGAGATAACCATGGTCGAGCCGCGCAGCCGCTGCACCGAATGCGGAACCGTGTACGAGCACGATCGCTTCCATGTGTCGTGCCCTGAATGCGGCGGGTTCGGCGAGCTGATATCGGGCAAAGAGCTTCGCATCGACAGCATCGAGGTCGATCTGCCGGATGGCGACGACCCCGATGACGGCGAGGGCGCTGACGGCCCTGATGGCTCCGGCGGGGGTGTCGGCGGCCCTGATGGTTCTGGCGGTTCCGACGAGGGCTCCGATGCCGCCCAGGGCGATGTCGCGTCTGCGTAGCGCACGCCTGAAGTTGCGCGTTCGTTTTCGCGTGGGTGCGTGATGCGTGCCTTGCATCGAGCGCGGGGCACGATGTTCGATTGACGTCTGCCGTTTGCTTGCTGCCGGCCATGCGCAGCGTTTACGCAAAGGTTTCTGTCTGCCGCCCGATTTTGTTCGCAATGACGAAAGGAATGTCATGAAAATAGATATGAAGCAGCCTATTCTTGATAAGAACGACCGTCTTGCGGCCGACAATCGCGCGCTGTTCAAAGAGAAGGGCGTGTTCGTCCTGGACCTTCTGGCAAGCCCTGGTTCGGGCAAGACGTCCACCATCCTGGCCACGATCGAGGCCCTGCGCGACGAATACAACATCGCCGTCATCGAGGGCGATATCGCCAGCAACGTGGATGCCGCTCGCATCAGCGCGCAGGGCATCGCGGCCGTGCAGATCAACACGGGCGGCGCGTGCCACCTGGAAAGCGATATGATCCGTCGCGCCGTGGATGCGCTCGACCTGGACAACCTCGACCTGATCATCGTCGAGAACGTGGGCAATCTGGTGTGCCCGACCGACTTCGACCTGGGCGAGGGCGCCAAGGTGATGATTCTGTCGGTGCCCGAAGGCGACGACAAGCCGCTCAAGTACCCCGGCGTATTCCAGGCGTCCGAGGCCATCATCCTGAACAAGGTGGACACCATGGAGGTGTTCAACTTCGACGAGCAGGCGTTCCGCGACGCGGTGACGCAGCTCAACCCCGCGGCTCCGATCTTCCCGATTTCCGCCACCAAGGGCGCAGGCGTGGACGAATGGGCCGACTGGCTGCGCGCGAAAATCGAGGCATTCCGCGCATAGCTTGTTGCGATCGGCCTGTGCCGCGTGGTGCATGCCTTCAGGGCGGGTTGCCTCAAGGCGGGATCTTGTGGCGGGCGGTGTACTTCGCATGACGTGCGGCGCATAGCGTGCGACCTGTTACGTCGAGCGCGCGAGGCGCAATGCGCGATGTGTGGCGATGAACCAAGAAGGAGCTAGCATGCCCGGCTCCTTCTTTTTATACTGCTTGAAAAATCGGAAGTCGCGTAAAGAGTTCGCGTTTGTCGGTCGCGAGTTCGCGATGGGGCGGCGCCTGCTAGAACGGCAAGGCCGCATCGAACAGCATCGCGCTCGCATAGCCCGCGATTGCGCCGAGGGCGACGGCGACGATGCCGATTCCCAATCCGCGCACGAGCGCCTTCCAAAGCGGCTTTTCGCCGTAAGCCGCTTTCAGCTTTCTTTGACGGGCCATCGTGCGATCCGTGCGGGCCGAGCGATCGACGGCTTCGCCCTTCGCGAATGCCAATATCTCGCGATACGTCTGCACGTCGTTTTCGATTTTCATGCGCTCGATGACCACGGCCACTGCCATCGACGCCGCCCAGGGAGCCAGTCCCAGCAAAACTCCGAGAGGTCCCCACAGCGTTATGCCCGCCAGGGCGAACGGAATCATGAGCGCCAGCAAGACGAACATGCCTATTTCAAGGATGCGCATCTTTTTTGCATCGGCCGATGCTACGGTTTTCTCCATCACTTCCAAGTCTCCTTTCACGAGCACGTCGATCGTCGTGTCGAAAAGGACGCTGAGCATCAGCAAACTCTGGATGTCGGGGTAGGTTTTATCGGTTTCCCAGTTCGAAATGGTCTGGCGCGATACGTAGATGCGCTCCGCCAGTTCTTCCTGAGAAAGCCCCATGTCGGTGCGGCGCTTCTTGATCTGGTTGCTGATGTCCATGATGCTCCTTTCGACATGCCGCATCGTATGAAGCGAAGTCGAATTGTGCAGCTAAAAGTGTTTGACACGCGTTTTATCGGGCGTTTTGCCGTCATTTGTCAAAACGTTCTGCCGTCGGGCGATGTGTCGTGGGATTGCTGCCGCGCATGATAGCGCATAGCGTCCGATTCCTTCGTCCTTGCGACGCCTTCCCGTCATGCCAGGTGCGTTCGCACGTTACAATGGTTCGACCGATTCCGTTTACGAAAGGACGCATCATGGCCTATCTTCCCGAAGCGCAATCCACCCCTTGGCAGCAGTCGAGCGAAATCGACCTGTCCCGCACGGCGGTGCTCGTGATCGACGTGCTGGGCGGCAGCGGCGGCGTGGTGCCGGGCCTCGAGGAGATGGCCGATAACGCGGTGCGCATCGTGAAGGCCGCTCGCGCCGCCGGCGTGCCCGTCGTGTTTTCGAACGACGCGCACATCGCCGGCCTCGATAAGGAAATCGAGCTGTGGGGCGAACATGGCATCGCTGGCACCGATTCCGCCCGCCCCCTCGATGCATTCGAGGTGCAGGAATCCGATTACTTGGTTCCGAAGCGCCGTTACGACGGCTTTTTCCAGACCGATCTGGACCTGACGCTGCGCGAGCTGGGCGTCGACACGCTGATCGCCTTCGGCTGCGACACCAACATCTGTGTGCTGCAGACGCTTGCGGGCGCGTATTTCCGCGGCTATAAGACCGTCGTGCCGGCCGATGCGTGCGGCACGTTCCTCATCGGCACGCAGGAGCAGGGCCTCGATTACTTCACACGCTGCTACGACAGCCGCGTCGTGACCACCGATTCCGTGGTCGCCAGCCTGTCGTAGACGTTCGGCACGTTCCACGCAAAGAAAGACCCGCCTCCCTGCGCGAAGTATGGGAGGCGGGTCTTCGTGATTTATAGCTTACCGTACGCTTTCGATTTCGGGCGCATATGCCTGCTGCGCGGCAAGCCGGGCCTGCAGCTCGCGTGCTCGCGCGACGCACCAGGTGGTGCCGCCGTTCGCGATCACGTAATCGAGCAGTGAGCGCTTTTCGGCGGGGTCGGTGCAGCATTCGGCCTTGTGCAGCGTGGCCAGCAGGCGCTCGATCGGAAGAAGTCCCTGGTCGGCCAAGATGCGGTCGACGATCGCACTCGCTTCGTCGAACTTCCCGTCGCGCTCGAGCAGCAGCAGGTCGCGCAAAGGCTCCAGCTCGGCGGCGTGCTCGTAGGCCTCTTTGGCCACGCGGCGGTTGGGAATGCGCTTCATGGCCTGGATATACGACGTCAGCTTGTCGGGGTCGCGCAGGGCGAATGCGCAATCGGCCATGAAGCTGTCGTAGGCGAACGCCACGCCGGGATCGCTCATGTCGGGCTCGATCGTGCGCACCAGCTTGATCGCGTCGTGCCAGCGCCCCTGCCACATCAGGCCGTAGGCGTAATTCCACACGCCGCGCACGTAGCTGCCCGTGGGCCGTCCCGCCGCCAGAAACGCCAGGGTCCATCGGCAGTACAGGGCCGGGTCGCATTTCATGTCGAGCATCGAGGCGATGCCGTCTTCGAAGCGCTTGCGCGCCGTGGTGCGAAAGACGATGCAGGCTATGCCCACGCCCAGGCCGAGCAGCTGCAGCCACACGGGCAGCGACGCCATGGGGCCGAACAGGCAGACGAAGCAGCCCGTCAGGCCTGCGATGCTCAAAAAGCGGTACTGCTTCATGTGGGTGGAATCGATCCAGCGGATCGATTCCCGGTCGGGACGTGCGTCGATGGTTCGCGATATGACGTCGATGGCTTTCATGGGTTCCTTTCGGGCGATTTTCGTTCGCCCAAGCATACCAACGATTCGTGGCGGCGGCAAAATCCGGCAAGCTTTCGTTGCGCGCGCGGGAAGGGGAGGGGTTGCGAAGAGCCTGATGCGGCGGGTGCCGCGGCCCGGCACGGGTGTACAATAGGCGAACTTATTGCCGGTCGCGCAGGGAAGGCGTCCGGCACGCAACGCGAACGCGCCGCTCATCGGCGCGATTCTTGTCAGTCAGGGGTGTCTTATGCAGTTTTCTTCGCGTCTCGATTCGTTCGGCGACGAGGTATTCTCGACGCTGAACGCCCGCCGTCTCAAGCTGGAGGCGGAGGGCCGCACCATCTACAACCTCTCGATCGGCACGCCCGATTTCGAGCCGTTCGATAACGTGGTCACGGCGCTTACCGACGCCGCTCGCGACCCTCAGAACTGGAAGTACGCGCTGGGCGATCTGCCCGAGCTCAAGCAGGCCGTGTGCGACTACTACGCCCGCCGCTTCGGCGTGGAGGGCATCACGCCCGATATGGTGGCGTCGGTCAGCGGCACGCAGGAGGGCGTGGGCCACTTCGGCATGGCCATGCTGGATCCGGGCGACAGCGTTCTTGTGCCCGACCCGTGCTATCCGGTGTTTCGCGCGGGCGCGCTTCTGGCGGGCGCCAAGCTCGAATACTACCCGCTCAACGCGCAGAACAACTTCTTGCCCGACGTGGCGAACATCGATCCCGAGGTGGCCGATCGCGCTAAATACATGATCGTGTCGCTGCCCTCGAACCCGGTGGGAAGCGTGGGCACGCCCGAGGTGTACGAGCAGGTGATCGCCTTCGCGCGCGAGCACGACCTGCTGATCGTGCACGATAACGCCTACAGCGACATCGTCTACGACGGCCCCGCGGGCATGAGCTTCTTCAACTATCCGGGCGCGCTCGAGGTGGGCGTCGAATTCTTCTCGCTGTCCAAATCGTTCAACGTCACGGGCGCGCGCATCGGCTTCATCGTGGGCCGCGCCGATGTGGTAGCGGCATTCTCCAAGCTGCGCAGCCAGATCGATTTCGGCATGTTCCTGCCCATCCAGAAGGCGGCGATCGCCGCGCTGACCGGCCCGCTCGATCACGTGGAAGAGCAGCGCATGAAGTACCAGGCCCGCCGCGACGCGCTGTGCGACGGCCTGGAGCGCATCGGCTGGGACAGGCCCAACGCGCACGGCACCATGTTCGTGTGGGCGAAACTGCCTAACGGTCGCACCGATTCCATGGCGTTTTGCGAAGAGCTGATGGAGCGCGCGGGCGTCATCGTGACGCCGGGCGCGAGCTTCGGCCCCTCCGGCGAAGGCTACGTGCGCATGGCGCTGGTCCTGCCGCCCGAGGGCCTGCAGCGCGCGGTCGAGGCGATCGAGGCCGCAGGGCTTTAGGACATTGCGCCGGCGTACGCGGCGCAGACGAGGTTCGCACGATTCGCAGGGCGTCGAAGCGCCCGGGAAAGGAATGCTTGTGGATATGGAGGCGAAATACCGCGCGTGCGTGGACGGCCTGGCGTCGTTCGCGCGCGGCATCGGCATGACCGACGCTGTGCTGGGTCTTTCGGGCGGCATCGATTCGAGCCTTGTGGCCTGCATGTGCGTCGATGCCTTCGGCGCCGACCATGTGCACGGCTACATGCTTCCCGGGCCGTATTCGAGCGAGCATTCGCTGGTCGATGCGCAGGAGCTTGCTCTTAATCTGGGAATCAGGGCCGAACGGATTTCGATCGACAAGCCCTTCGAGGCGTTCGTGGACGCGTTGGGCCCGCACTGCATCATGTCGCGCGGGCTTGCCGCCGAAAACACCCAGGCCCGATGTCGCATGGTGGTGCTCATGGCGCTATCCAACGCGCACGGCTGGATGATGGTGAATACGGGCAACAAGAGCGAGGCCATGATGGGCTATTCCACGCTCTACGGCGATACCGCGGGCGCGTTCGCGCCGATCGGCGGCCTGTACAAGACCGATGTGTTCGCCATGTCGCGCTGGTTGAACGAGAAGGCGCAGGCCGAAGGCGCCGTAGCGCCGATTCCCGAGCATGTGCTGCTCAAGCCGCCGAGCGCCGAGCTGGCTCCCGGTCAGCGCGACGAAGACACGCTGGGGTCGTACGCCGAGCTCGACCGCCTGTTGATCGATTACGCGGAACACGGCAGAAGCCGCGAGGAGCTTGTCGCGGCGGGCTACGATGCCGCCGAGGTGGAGCGCGTGACCGGTCGCGTGGACGCCTATGCGTTCAAGCGCGCGCTGGAGCCGCCGTTCGCGCCGATCGCATATTAGCCGGCCTTTCGGGCTGTTGCGAGAGAAGGACATCTCGTGAACCGGGCCCGAATATGCAGCGACCCCTATAGGTGGGCAGATGATGCTTTGCTTCTTCTATAGGGGTCTTCTGCGTTGAGGGATTCGGCTCGCTCGGCGTCTTTTTCTTATGCGATATGTTTTCGCGACGCGCGCCGCCTAATGGAACAGGTCGATGAGTTCCTGGCGGTCGTGCACGTCGAGCTTGGTGTAGATGTGCCTGATGTGGCCGCGTACGGTGGAAGGCGAGATGAACAGGTCTTCGGCGATGCGCGTGTTGGTGCGGCCCTGCGCCAGGTATCCCAGAATCTCGGTCTCCCTGCCGGTGAGCCCGTGCTTTTCGGCGAGCAGGCGACAGGTGGTTTCGAGGGATTCCTCTTCGCTCGCCGCGACCGTCTCGCCCTCGTCGGGCTGCTGCTTCGCCGCGCCGTCTTCGCCAGGGCTTACGGCGGCCGCATCGCAGCGGGCGTCGTCGTGCGTGCCGCTCGCTTCGGCATTTTCGCTTTCCGCCGCGCGGGCGGGTGCGGAAGCATCTTCGCGGGCCGCGTCTTTCAGCGCCGTGCGCTTCCTGCGGTCGCGTGACAGCAGGACGGCCGCGATGGCCAGAATGTAAATCACCGCGCATGCCAGCACGAGGAAACTCACGGTGGAAGACCCCGCCGCGCTTTCTCTGCCGCCGAACACGCCGCCGATCACAAGCGCCGCGAGCAGGCAGAGTTTCGTGCAGCCCGAGAACAGCGCCATAAGGGCGTAGCTCGACACGTTGAACTTATGCGAAGCGTAGGCCACCTGGTACAGAAGCAGCAGCGCGACGAAATCGTAGCCCACCAGAAGCACCGTGCTGAACAGGCGCGTGTAGCCCTCGCTGGCGAAAGGGACGAACACCACCATGGCCGCCACGACGGGAAACGCCACGCGGAACATGGCCGATGCGGCAGGCAGATGCCGGCTGATTAGCGCGGCGAAGCAGAACAGCGCGGCTGCGATCGCCATGGCGGCGCTGGGGATGCCCGCGGCGCCCGCGAACGTCATGGATGCCGCCAGCATGAAGCTGTTGATCAGGCCGATGACAGCCTCGAGCACGCATAGGGCCAGCAGCGCATCGCTGATTTCCCCCACGGCGTTTTTCCACGGGGCGTTATTTCTATGCGGGTGCCAGTGCTCCAGGATGCGCGGCTCTTTTTTCTTCATGCCATTGCGCACCGCGATCAGCAGCGCGGCGCTCAGCGCCAGAAATACGACGGTCAGCGCAATGGTTCGCAACGCGCCCAGGATAGAAAGGCCGTACTGCAGAACGGCGCTCGCGATGCCCGCGCACGCGATCTGGATGATGGCTTGGCGGGGCGCCTCGTGCGCGAACAGCTCGATCCATGCCATTTTCAGCATGATCGATCCCACGGCGAACGCAATCACCGAAAACGCCAGGATGATATCGGCGGGAAGGGGAGCCATGCCTTCGAGCGCGGTGGCGCCCATGCCGCAGAACAGAATGACGACGGCGGGAATCACCGGCATCGAGAATTCCTTGAGACGGCCCATGGCGCACAGGGCCACGACTGCGATCGCGCATATCACGGTGGCCAACGCCGACGTGATATTGAACGCGGGTTCGGTCATGAAGATGAACGATTCGGGCGACTGCGCGAACCGCGAAAGGTATATGGACGAGTTCGCGGCCCGAAACGTGGCGTACCCGACGATGATAGCGAGCGCCGGCAGCCACGATCGGGCCGCGTTGCGCGCGTGTTCTGTTTTCATGACCCTCCTCCTACGGTGACCATTGTATACGACGGGTGCGCGCTCGTCGTATGGCGTACGGGTCGTATTCGCGTTTGCGCGGACGTTGGAACCGGCGTGCGCAATCTGTTTTCACCTCCTGTTGCAGCTATCATTTTGACGCTTTTGAACAGGACAAATGTAAAAATAGTCCATTTTGTACGGTGCGTTTGCGAAGCTCTCGGTCCATTATCGAGGGGCCGGTGGGGAAGCCGGCATCGAATGAGGAGGGAACATTATGGAAACGACTCTTGATCGACGTAACTTCCTGAAGGGCGCCATCGCATCCGGCGCGGTTCTCGTTGCGGGAACGGCGCTCGCGGGCTGCGCTCCGGGAGGATCCAAGGGCGGCGCAGAGGGCGACACCGTCGTCGGATCTGCCCCCGTCGAGTTCGCTGAAGAAACCGACGTGCTGATTATCGGCACGGGCATCGCGGGCCTTTCCGCGGCCATGGATCCGGTCGAGGCCGGCTACAAGGTCATGCTCGCCGACAAGCGCGACACCTACGGCGGCGAGAGCTTCATGGCGTGCGGCGTCATGAACGTCTCCGGCGCCGAAGTGCAGAAGCGCGCCGGCATCGACGGCAACCCCGAGGAGAAGTGGGAGAAGTACGCTCCCATCCTCGAGAAGAAGGGCGAGACCGACGATATGGAGTACAAGAAGGCTCTGTATCTGTATCAGACCGAGTGGGCCAACCGCGTCGAGGCCGACTACGGCGCGCAGTTCCAGCCGCTCGACGAGTACAAGGACACGGGCGCTCCCACGTCCATGCTGCTTCCGCTGCACGGCATCGGCGACATGACCTCCGTCCTGACCCCGCTCATCAACGGCCTCAAGGACAAGGGCGCTACCGTCGAGCTGAACCGCAAGGCGACGAACTTCATCGTCGACGCCGACGGCAACCCGGTGGGCGTTCGCTTCGTCGACCCCAAGACCGACAAGATTATCGACGTGAAGGCGAAGAAGATCGTTCTGGCAACGGGCGGCTTCTCCTGCAACCAGGTCATGGTTTCCGAGTACATGCCCCAGCAGGCCGAGCTGTGCCCGCTGACGGTGTACTCCATGGGCGAGGGCCACGAGCTCGGCCGCTCCATCGGCGGCGTGTACGCTCACATGGACATGGAATCCAACCGCATGAGCGACCTCGCGCAGGTTACGGTTTGGGGCTATTTCGGCCGTAACGTCCAGGTCACCCCGATGGGCCGTCGCTTCATCAAGGAAGACCAGTCTCACGACTCCCCGGACGCCGCCGCCGAACTGGGCCTCGGCTTCTGGTGGACCATCTTCGACCACCAGCTCATCGAGGGCTCTCAGGCCTGGAACGTCGAGATGAACATGAACGCGCATGAGGATCGCTTGGTCGGCCCGTGCGACACGCTCGACGACCTGGCTGCCGCCATGGACGTTCCTGCCGACAACCTCAAGGCCACCTTCGCCGAGTACGACGGCTTCGTCGACGCGGGCGAAGACGCCGCCTTCGGCAAGAAGCTGTTCCTCGAGAAGCTGGAAGCCCCCTACTACGCTTTGAAGCATTTCCCCTTCCGCTACAAGACTCACGGCGGCCTGAAGATCGCCACGGACAGCCAGATGGTGGACAGCCAGGGCAACCCGATCGCCAACGTGTACTGCTGCGGCTCGACCACTCCCGACAGCGGCTCCGACCTTTCCCCGAACGCCGGTTCGGGCCTGGTCACGGGCAAAGCCGTGGTTGCTGCTCTGCAGTCCGAAAGCGCCTAGGCTTTTCTCGATCCTGCCGAAGCAACCCTCCCTTGCTAGAAGGGGCGCCGATTCCGTCGGCGCCCCTTCGTTGCGTTTCTATTCGGTTGCATGCGCGATCGCGCGCGGCGGTTCGAGTCCTAAAGCAGGGCGTTTCCGATAAACGCGCCCAGAATGCCGGCGATCAGGCCCACCACGGCGGCCGTGACGGCGCTCGTCATGACGACGGTCTTGTCGAATTCGACGTGCGGCATCGAAATACTCGGCAGCGAAATGGACGGCATGCGCTTTTTCGGGGCGGCTTCGTCGTCTGCGTGCGCGGCGTCGTAGGCCGCCGAAGCGTCGCGGCCGCGCTGCGTCAGGTTGAAGAACAAGAACCCGTTTTCGGTATCGGCGCCTTCGATCAGGCCGCGCTTGTCCAAAAGGCGATAGATCGCGCAGGCTTTGTCGTCGAAGGCGTATTCCTCGCCCGTGGGGCAGAGGCTGTGAAACGCCGCATAGGCCATGTCGCCGCCTTCGCGTTCGGTGGCTATGAGCATGCGCAGCTCGTGGGCTTCTTCGCGCGTGATGCCGTATGTCGGGTCCTCCGCCTGCTCGGCGCCGTTTTCGCGCTCGTCGACCTGTTCGACGGCTTCGGGCGCGGCGGTTTTATCGGTTGCGGAATCTGGCATGGCTTCCTCCTCGTCTCTCGGTGCGATTCTACCGGGTCGGCATGGCGTGCCGGTCGAACCGTGGAAACTCCGTTGCATATACAGGAAGCGGCCTGCATCCGTTCTTGCCGCGCCGTCTGCCGTTCGCCGCGCCGTCCGCATCCGCCGCGTTGCCGTTGCCGTGATCGACGGAAGGCCGAGGTTCCTTTTCATTTACACTGAGAATCTGTCGCGTGCCCTGTACGCAGGCGACGTCATGAAGCAACCTTTATATAGGAGGAACATCATGCCTAAGATCGATCGCGATCAGGTGAAGGTGCCTGTCGATGTGCCCCGCGACGCACGCGAGACCTACATCGACAATTACATGGCTGCGACGCGCGGCACGGGCCGTTTGATGCTGTTTGCATGCGACCAGAAGGTCGAGCATCTCAACGGCGATTTCTACGGCGAAGGCATCGATCCTGCCGACCTCGATCCCGAGCATCTCTTCAAGATCGGCTCCGAGGGCGTCTGCGGCGTCCTGGCGGGCCAGCGCGGTTTGATCGCCCGCTATGCGGCCGATTATCCCGAGGTCAACTACCTGGTGAAGATGAACTCCAAGACCAACCTGGTCAAGACCGCCCAGGACGACCCCTACAGCCCCCAGCTGCATGACCTGCAGGCCGTGCTGGCCATGCGCGACGAAGGCGTGAACGTGGTGGGTCTGGGCTACACCCTGTATCTGGGCAGCGAATACGAATCCACCATGCTCGCCGAGGCGGGCCAGCTGATCGCCGAGGCCCACGAGGCCGGCCTGGTCGTGGTGCTGTGGATCTACCCGCGCGGCAAGGCCGTCGCCGACGAGAAGGCTCCTGCCCTGATCGCGGGCGCCGCGGGCGTCGCGCTGTGCCTGGGCGCCGACTTCGTCAAGGTGAACCCGCCGAAGGCCACCGACGAGGCCACGTCTGCCGAAAGCCTCAAGATCGCCGCTACCGCCGCAGGCCGCACGGGCCTGGTGTGCGCGGGCGGTTCCACCGTGGATGCGCAGACCTTCCTCACGCAGCTGCATGACCAGATCCACATCGGCGGCGCATGCGGCAACGCCACGGGCCGCAACATCCACCAGCGCAGCCTGGATGAGGCGGTGCGCTTGACTAAGGCCATCAGCGCCATCACGCTGGCCGACTACGATGTCGACCGTGCGCTCAAGGTGTTCAACGGCGAAGAGGATTTCGCGCTGTAGGCATCGCGCACACGCAGAACGCATCGCATGATTCGAAGGGCTCCGAAAGGGGCCCTTCTTTCGTCTCGGGCGGCAGGTCGCGCTCTTTTGTCCGCCAGGCCTTTTGCCTCGCGATTGCGGTCGTCCGCCGTGTTCTTATGAGACGGCGGGCCCGAGCGGCTCTGCGAAAAAGGCGGCCCGTCATGACGGCGAAAGAGCGGGCCGTTATGCCGCCGTGCGGCGAAGCACGGCCGTCCCTCCGCCGCGCGTCAGCTGCTGCGCGTGGAGGCCAGCGTGGAATACAAGGCCACGGCCAAGATGATCGCGCCGCCGATGATTTCGCGGATGCCGGGAATTTCGCCGAGGAACAGCATGGCCGCCACCACGCCGTACACCGATTCGAGCCCGGTGATGATGCCCGCCGTGCGCACTTTCACCGTGCGCAGGCCGCTGATGAACAGCGTGTGGGCGATCGCCGTGAACACGACGCCCATGACGGCGAGCATGCCGATGTCGAAGGCGGAAAGCGCGGGCTTGAATACGAACAGGGCGGGAAGCAGCACGGCAGTAGCTATGGCCTGCTCGTAGAACGACACGAGCGAGGCCGGATATCCGCTTGAAAAACGCCTGTTCGCAAGCGAGAGCAGGGCATAGGTGAATGCGCTGAGCAGGCCCCAGAGCACGCCTTGGGCCATGGTGCCGTCAAGGCTGAAATCGTCCACGATGAAGCCGACGCCTGCCAGCATGACGAGCGCGCATGCGATGTCGGAGACGCGCATCTTCTCGTGGAACAGAATCGGTTCGAGCACGGCGCTGAACAGCGGGAAGGTGGCGAGCGTCAGCGTGCCCACGGCCACGGTGGACACCTGGATCGATTGCATGAAGCTGGTCCAGTGCACGGCAAGGATGACGCCCGCGGCTGCGATCAGCAGGTAGTCGCCGCGGGTTTTCAGGGCGAAGCGCTGCTTTTTGAACGCCAGGTAGGCTCCCAGAAACGCCGACGAGAAGAACGTGCGGCCCAGCACCAAGATGATGGCGGGCAGCGCGACCACCTTGGCGAACAGACCCACCAGGCCGAAAAGGAGCACGGCGAGATGCGTGGCCAAAAGCCCGGCGTTATCCGTTATCCAAGACGCGCCGGTTCGGCTCGTCGAATGGCGCGGGGCCGCGTCGGCGCCGGCCGCGCGGGGCGTTTTTGTGTCGGACTGCATGGCGCTCCTTCGCAGGGCGGGGTGGATACGTTGCCAGCATACAGCGGTTCGCGGGGTTTCGCAGCATCGGTCGCGACGAAGCAGGTTGCCGGACGCGCTCTTCATCGCCGCGGCGATGCCTCACAGCGTTCGGCGCGACGGCCTTCGGGGCGTGCCGTCGGCATGGCTTCCGTTCGTCGTGTCGTGCGCCGGACGCCATGTGCCGGGCGTTTTCCAAGAACGTCGCCGAAAGCTTCGTTGCATGAGGCGTCGTGCGGCGGGCGCGTTTCCGGAGGGCGTCGATGAAAAGCGGTCGCGCGGCATCCTTGCGTGCGGCGGCGGTGCGGCGGTGCGCCGTGTTGCTTCATGCCGCTTTGCGGGTATGATGGGCGAAAGTGTTTTCACGACGGAATGGAGGCAGGCCCTATGATCGAGCTTTCCGACGACAAGGTTCTCTACGCGTTTTCGAAAGACCTCGAGCCCGTGATCACCGTGAAATCGGGCGACACGGTGCGCATTCGCACGAAAGACTGTTTCGGCAACCAGGTTCGCACCCCCGAAGACGAGCTCGATTCGATCGATTGGGATGCGATCAATCCTGCCACCGGCCCGGTGTATGTGGAAGGGGCCGTGGCGGGCGGCGCTTTGAAGGTGAGCATCGACGCGATCGAGTTCGACGGCCAGACCGCCAGCTGCACCGGCAAGGACGAAGGCGTCTACGGCGACAAGCTTTCATGCTGGAGCACGCGCCTGTGCCGCATCGAGGGCGACGAGCTGGTGTGGGACGAGCAGGTGCGCCTGCCCCTGACCCCGATGATCGGCGTGATCGGCGTGGCCCCCGCGGGCGAGCCCGTGAACTGCGGCACGCCCGGCGCCCACGGCGGCAACATGGATAACACCAAGGTCGCCCCTGGCGCCACGCTGTATTTCCCGGTGGCCGTCGACGGCGCGCTGTTCGGCTGCGGCGACATGCATGCCGTGATGGGCGATGGTGAAGTGAGCGTTTCCGGCGCCGAGGCGGCGGGCCATGCCACGGTCACCCTGACCGCGCTGCCTGAGCTTGCCATCGACACGCCGCTGATCGAGAACGAGACGGAGTTCGGCGTGATCTATTCCGCCGAGACGCTCGATGCCGCCGCAGACGGCGCCGTGCACCGCATGGTCGATTTGGTGGCCGATCGCACGGGCAAAGATCCCGCCGAGCTGGTCATGCTGTTCAGCCTGTGCGGCAACGTGGAGGTGTGCCAGATGGTCGATCCCGAGAAGACGGTCCGCTTCATGGTTCCCAAGCATGTGCTCGAGGCGTATGGGTTCGTACTGTAGAGCAGTTAGGAAATAAAGTAACTTTAAGAAACTAAGTTGCTATTTACGCTTTAAGCATCCTAAAGAATGTCAATCCCTTTAGGATGTTTAATTTTCATAGGAAATTAGATTTATATTTCGATGTTGCATTATTTAAGTTTGCTGCTTCGAGTGAGAGACACTCGAAGCAGCTGAAGTGCAGTCGAATGTATATCTATATCGAATAAGATATTAGATTACTTAAAGTAACTAATATTAAGAAAGGATACCGATGCAGATTATCAGCACGTCGGTGGAACAGACGCAGAGCTACGCCGAACGCATGGCCCGCTGCGCCGAAGAGGGCGACGTCATTCTGCTCGTCGGCGACCTGGGCGCGGGCAAGACCCATTTCACGCAAGGGTTCGCGCGCGGCCTCGAGCTTGCCGACGTGCCGACCAGCCCGACGTTCAATTTGGTGTGCGAATATCGCGGCGGCCGTCTTCCGCTGTACCACTTCGACCTGTATCGCCTGGAAAGCGCCGACGAACTGGACGATATCGACTATTACGGCATCACCGAAGGCGACGGCGTCTCGCTGGTGGAGTGGGGCGACAAGTTCGACGAGGCCGCGCCCGACGATCATCTGCTGCTCGATTTCTCCGTTCGCGCCGACGGCACGCGCGTGATCGACGTGACGGCCACGGGTCCGCGAGCGCATGCGCTTGCCGCCTCGCTGGAAGCATAGGCGTCGGAAGGCGCGCTGCGGGGGAGTTTCGGGTGCGGAGGGCAAAACGTACGCCCTGAACGATCTTGTTTCGCCGCGCAAAGGGACTTGAGAAAAGAGCCCTTATATAAAGAAGGCCCCTCTAAAAGAGAAGGGTTCGACCCCGCAAGGTCGAACCCTTCTTGCATATGCGCGTCGTTTTCGCGGCAGCGCGCTAGTCTTCCTTGACCACCAGCACGTCGCAGCGCAGGTTGCGGATCAGGTAAGTGGACACGCTGCCCACGAACACGTACTTGATGTTGGACAGGCCGCGTTCGCCGCAGATGACCAGGTCGGGCTCGTACGGCTCGATGATCTGCTCGCTCAGCGTCTCGGTGATGCGACCCGCCTTCACGACCACCTGCACCTCGGGGATCGCAGGATTGTTGCGCGCGGCTTCGAGCTTGTCGGCGATGGATTCTTCTAGCTTCGCCTTCATGTCGGCCGCAAGGGCGGCGAAATCGGTGCCGGCGGCCTCGTAGGGAACCGAATCCACCACGTGGCCGAACATCAGCGACGCGTTGGCGCCTTCGGCGAGCTCGATGGCGCGGTCGACGACCATGTCCTGGGTTTTGCCGCCGTCGAGCGCGGCGAAAATGCGGGTGTATTTCTTCGTCATGGCTGCTCCTGACCTTAGAACGTCCCTGCTTTCAAGGACGCTTTCATTCTACCACTCGAGCGTTCTAAGGCGTCTGCGCCGGCGTTTCGTGTCCTGCGCGTTGCCCTTTCGTTACGCCGTGCGGCCGGCGTTGTCGCCCATGCGGGAAAGCTGCTCGTCGACGGCTGCGATGTCGTCTTCGGACGTGGCCCACGAGCACGTCATGCGCACCACGGTGGAGGAGTCGTCGGGTCGCGCGATGATATCGGCGTCGAAGGCGCGCGCGAAGGCTTCGGCCGTGGCGTTATCGAGCCTCAGGAACTGCTGGTTGGTGGAAGAGTCGCTTTCGAAGGCGTCGAATCCGTGCGATGCGAGCACGTCGCGCAGCTTCAGCGCCGCGGCCACGGAATGGCGGCCGAGCGAAAGATAGAGCGGCTCGTCGCCTTCAGCCTCGGCGACGCCTGCCTGTGCGCCCGTGACGCCGAAGAGCGCGTCGAATTGCACGCCCAGAAGCCTTCCTTTGGCGCATACGGCGCCTTTCTGCTTCATGACGTAGCGGAATTCGCGGCCTGCGTCGGCGTTGCGGATCACGATGGCTTCGCCGAACAGTGCGCCGTTCTTGGTGCCGCCGATCGTGAAGATGTCGGCAGCGGCGCATACGTCGGCCAGCGTCGCGTCGCAGCGCGGCGAGGCCAGTCCGCAGGCGAGGCGCGCGCCGTCGATGAACAGCAGCAGGCCGTGCTCGTCGGCGTATGCGCGCAGCTCGGCAAGATGCGCGGCGGTGCAGACCAGGCCCGTTTCGGTGGCGAGCGACATATAAACGAGGCGCGGCTTGACCATGTGGAAGTTGCCGCCGTATTCGTGCTCCTTCATCACGGCGTCGATGCCTGCGATGCTCGGCAGGCCGTCGGGGTCGGCGGTCACCAGCACCTTGTGGCCGCAGGCTTCGATGGCGCCCGTTTCGTGCACGTTCACGTGCCCGTCGGGCGCGGCGATGACGCATTCATGGGGCCTTAGGCACGTGGCGATCGAGACCAGATTCGCCATGGTGCCGCCTGCGACGAATTCGACCTGCAGGGTTTCGGGGTTTACACCCGCGCGTGCGAGCGCGCCTGCGCGGTCGCTTTGCGCGATGGCGCGGCGGATGCGCTCGCGGGCGGCGGCGCACCGCGAATCTTCGGTGTAGCCGGGGTGCTGTTCGGCGTTGGTGCGCACCAACGCCTCGAGGACGCACGGGTGCGCGCCCTCCATGTAGTCGTTGCGGAAGCTGTGCATGGAATGCCTTTCGGTCGGCGACGAAGGGGCCGTCGCATCGCTGTTGGTCGGCGTCGATTATACGGCGGCTGGAAAGCGGCGGCCGCGCGGCGCCGGAGGACGTCGATGCGCGGCGCAAGGCGGCGCGCGGAAAGACGTGGCGCGCGGAAGCTCGGGGCATGTAGGGGGCCGGGGCATGCGGCGGCCCTCGCGCGGGGGAGGGGTGCGCGCAGCCCGAGCGATGATCGCAGAAAGTCTGAACGAGGATCGCGCGAGGTTCGCGCGAAGCTTGTGCGAGAGAGGTTTTTCGACCAGCGGCCTTTGGAAAGCGCGCCGAGGCAAGGCAAGGCGGAACGGAACGGAATGCGCGTTGTTCCGGACGTTTTTTCGCGGCCTATCGTTGCAAAATTAGCTAAAGTTACTTCTTGAAACTAGCAGATTTTCAGTAATCAGACGTTAAAGATAAATGGTTGGAAAAATGAAAATACCGCAGGTCGATCGGTAAAAAACGCGTCAAACGTGATAGAATGTGACGAGGCAGCTGCTCAGGCGCTGTCTTTTGTGATGCCAAAATGAATTTCGTGCACACGAAAGAAAATTTTGGTATAATTTTTCGGCTGTTGCTTAAGCAAACGATGAGTGAAGAAGGAAGATTCTTGGCAAAAGAAGACGTCATCGAACTTGAAGGCACGGTCCTCGAGGCCCTTCCGAACGCGATGTTCAAGGTCGAACTCGAGAACGGCCATCAGATTCTGGCGCATATTTCCGGCAAAATGCGCATGCACTACATCAAAATCCTGCCGGGCGACAAGGTAACCGTCGAGCTGTCGGTCTACGACCTGTCTCGCGGCCGTATCACCTATCGCTTCAAGTAAGCACCCGCTCTGCTCCGACTCCCGTCGAAACACAGGGTGCATTTCTGCGCTTAAAAGCAGCGGCCGCGTGTCCGAAACAACGCACGACATGACAACCATCGCCTGCGGCTGGGCGTGTTGCATAGAGTAAAAGACAGTAGGGTTCCCCAACGGTTGAACCGTCGGCCAAAGGGAAGCCGCACATTCAAAGGAGACAAACATGAAGGTCCGTCCTTCGGTCAAGAAGATGTGCGACAAGTGCAAAATCATTCGACGTCATGGCAAGGTGCTCGTGATCTGCGAGAATCCTCGTCATAAGCAGCGTCAGGGTTAAAGAGAGGAAGGCTAGCTAAACTATGGCACGTCTTTTCGGTGTCGACCTCCCTCGCGAGAAGCGCATTGAGATCGGCTTGACTTACATCTACGGCATCGGCAACACCACCGCCAAGAAGATCGTCGCGGAAACCGGCGTCAACCCGGACATCCGCGTCAAGGACATCTCTGAAGATGATCTTCAGAAGATCCGTGAATACATCAGCGAGAACCTGACGGTCGAGGGCGACCTGCACCGCGAGGTTTCTCAGAACGTTAAGCGCCTTATGGAAATCGGCTGCTACCGTGGCCTGCGTCACCGCAAGGGTCTTCCCGTTCGCGGTCAGCGCACCCACACCAACGCTCGCACCCGCAAGGGTCCCAAGCGTCAAATCGGCGGCAAGAAGAAGTAGGGGTTTATAACACATGGCTAAGAAGAACGTTCGCACGCGCATCAAGCGCTCCGAGCGCAAGAACATTGCGGTCGGTCAGGCTCACATCAAGAGCACCTTCAACAACACCATCGTTTCCATCACCGATCCTCAGGGTAACGTGATTTCCTGGAACTCTGCCGGCACCGTGGGCTTCAAGGGCTCTCGTAAGTCCACCCCGTTCGCCGCGCAGATGGCTGCCGAGCAGGCCGCCAAGACCGCCATGGAGCACGGCCTCAAGAAGGTCAGCGTCTTCGTGAAGGGTCCCGGCTCCGGCCGCGAGACCGCTATCCGCTCCCTGCAGGCCGCCGGCCTCGAAGTGGCGAGCATCCAGGATTGCACCCCCATCCCGCACAACGGCTGCCGTCCGTGCAAGCGTCGTCGCGTGTAGTTCAGAAAGGATCGAATCATTATGGCAATCAATAGGACTCCGGTTCTTAAGCGCTGCCGCCAGCTCGGTATTGATCCGGTTGTGCTGGGCTACAGCAGCAAGAAAGAATCCATCCGTCAGCCCAAGCGCCGTCGCAAGGAAAGCGAATACGGCATGCAGCTGCGCGAGAAGCAGAAGGCCAAGTTCATCTACGGCGTTCTCGAGAAGCAGTTCCGCGGCTACTTCATGAAGGCTAAGCGTCAGCAGGGCATCACCGGCGAGAACCTGATGCGCATTCTCGAGTCCCGTCTCGACAATGTCGTCTTCCGCCTGGGCTTCGCCCGCACCCGTAAGGAAGCCCGCCAGACCGTGACCCACGGCCACATTCTGGTGAACGGCCGCCGCGTGGACATCCCGTCCTACCGCGTGCGCCCCGGCGACCTGGTTTCCGTGGCTCCCAAGGCCAAGGAAATGCTCGTCATCAAGAGCGCTCTCGTGTCCAACGAGCGTATGCAGGTTCCCGCATGGCTCGAAGTCGACATCGAGAAACTGCAGGGCAGCGTGCTCTCCCTTCCGAACCGCGATCAGATCGACCTGGATATCAACGAGCAGCTTATCGTCGAGCTCTACTCTAAGTAATAACCAGCGGCTGATTAGGAGGCTTACAAACTATGGCAGAGTTCATGAGGCCAACCGTCACTACCGAAGAAGTGAACGATACCGTCGCTCGCTTCATCGTAGAGCCGCTCGAGCGTGGTTTCGGATATACGCTGGGCAACTGCATGCGTCGCGTGTTGCTCTCTTCCCTGGATGGCGCGAAAGCGACCGCTATCCAGATCGAAGGCGTGCAGCATGAGTTCACGACCGCAGAAGGCGTGATCGAAGATGTCACCGATATCGTCCTCAACGTGAAGGGCCTTGTTTTCTCGGCCCTCTCCGAGGACTACACCGAAGCGGTCGCGACGATTTCCGTCGAGGGCCCCTGCACGGTGACCGGCGCCGACATCAAAGTTCCTGCCGAGTTCACGCTTGTTAACCCCGAGCATGTCATCGCCACTGTGGCCGATGGCGGCACGTTGAACATGAATATCCGCATCGGTGTCGGCCGCGGCTACGTCTCGGCCGAGCGCAACAAGCGTACCGAGGATCCCATCGGTATCATCCACGTGGATAGCCTGTTCTCCCCCGTGCGTCGTTGCACCCTCGCGGTCAGCGACACGCGCGTGGGTCAGCGTACCGACTATGACAAGCTGGTTCTTGAGGTCGAAACCGACGGCTCCATCGTCCCGAACGAGGCGGTGTGCCGTGCGGCCAACATCATCAACCAGTACATGGGGGCGTTTTTGACCCTGGCCGATATCACCGACGAGGACGAGGGCGAAATTCCGTCCATCTTCGCTCCGGAAGGCCAGGAGGCCAATGCTGAGCTCGATAAGCAGATCGAGGACCTGGACCTGTCCGTCCGCTCCTACAACTGCTTGAAGCGCGCCGGTATCCATTCCGTGCGTCAGCTGGTCGAGTTCTCCGAGAACGACCTGCTCAACATCCGTAACTTTGGCGCGAAGTCCATCGAAGAGGTCAAGGACAAGCTGATCTCGATGGACCTCAACTTGAAGCAATAATAGGAGATACACGATGAGGCATTACAAGAAGGGCCGCAAGCTGGGCACCGATGCCGCCCACACTAAGGCCATGAAGAGGTCGCTGGTGCAGGCGCTGTTCCTGAACGACCGCATCAAGACCATCGAGTCTCGCGCGAAGGAAATCCGCCCCGATGTCGACCGTATCATCACCTGGGCGAAGAAGGGCGACCTGCATTCCCGTCGTCTCGCCATCGCCGCTCTCGGCAACGACAAAGAGCTCGTTCGCGAGATCTTCGAGAAGGTCGCTCAGGGCATGTTCGCCGATCGTCAGGGCGGCTACACCCGCATCCTGAAGCTCGGCCCCCGCAAGGGTGACAACGCTCCTATGGTCATCATGGAGCTCGTGACCGAGCCCGTGGCCAAGAAGGAGGAGAAGGCTGAGGAGAAGGCCCCCAAGGCTGCTCCGAAGAAGGTCGAGAAGGCTGAAGAGACCGAGGCTGTCGCCGAGGCTCAGGCCGAGGAGACCGTCGAGGCCGAGGAGAAGAAGGCCGAGTAGCCTTTTTCCCACCCATATGGTTTCAAGAAAGGACGCTTCGGCGTCCTTTCTTCGTTTCGGGCGCTGTTCGGGGCAGGCGACCTGGTTTCGGCTTGGTTGCAATGGTGCCGGAGGTCTGCCGGGCGTGTTTGCATCGTGATACCATGGGGCCGTCCTTGGAAAAGGAGGCGGCGATGCGCTTCGGGCGTGCGCCTCGATGCGGAGAGGAGGGCGTCATGTCCGAAATCGGAAAGCTTATCAATGATGCCATCGATAAGGCTCAGGAACTGGCGAGCGAAATGAAGGAAGCGGGCGACAAGGTCATCGACGTCATCCAGGAACAGACGCCGGCCGTGATGGAAAGCGCCCGTGTCAAGCGCGAAGACATGGCGAATGCCACGCGCGAGAACATTCCCGTTCTGATCGACGAGGCCAAGGCCGCCGCCGACCGCGCCATGGAGGCCCGCAAAGAGGTGGCCGAGCGTATGATGGACGCCACGGTGCAGATTGCCGATAAGTCGGTCGAGATGACCAAGGAGATGGGCGATCGCGCGGCCGAAGCCGCCAAGGCCACCGTCGAGCGCATTTCCAAGAAGGAATCCGAAAACGAGGCGGACGAAGAATAGCGCGCCATCATAGAGAACGCATGACGAGAAAGGGGCTTCACGCCCCTTTCTTTTATACTGGAGCGCATGTCTGAATCGAAACATACCCGAGCTTCTCGTTCGTCGGCCCGCCGCGCGCGTATCGATGCGCGCGTGTCCATCGTGGCGGTGCTGTTCTATTCGATTGCGCTTTTCGTGGCGCAGTCGTGGCTCGCTATGGGCGTTCTGGCCGCAGGCCTCGCGGCTGTTTTGGCGTTGGCGCGCATGAATGTGGCATCCATGCTGAAAGGCATCGTGCCGCTGCTCGTCATTTTGGCCTTCACCGTGATCGCCCATATTCCGCAGGGAATCGGCGAAGGGTTCTATTACGCGCTGCGCATCCTGCTTCTTGCCATGGCAACGCTGTGCGTGGCGTTTTCTTATGATGATACGCAGCTCGTGCGCGCGTTCGCCTCGTTTCTCCGCCCGCTGCGCGCCGTTCGTGTGCCGGTGGACGATATCGCCACCATGTTCTCGATTGCGATCAGGTTCATTCCTGTGAGCCTCGACGAATTCCAACGCGTGTCGAACGCCCAGCGCGCCCGCGGCGCCGCGCTCGACGAGGGAAACGTGGTCGAGCGCGTGAAATGCTGGGGAAGCGTCTTGGTTCCCATTTTGGTGGGCCTGTTCCACCGCGCCGGCGTTTTGGCGCAGGCCATGGAGGCCCGCTGCTACGGCGGGGGAGCGAAGCGCAGCAGCCTGCACGGCGACGAGCGCTTGCACGCTATGGACGTGGCCGCGGCCGCCGCGGCGTCGTGCGTCTGCATGGCGGTGGCGGTGCTTTTGTAGGAGGAATCCTCGGCCGACGAGCGCCGGTCGAAGCCGCTCTGGCCGCGCTTGCCAGCCGCTCGCCTCCGTCGTGTGCGCAACCTGGTACAATTTCCCTGTTATACGGCGCGTTTGCGCCGTCTTCGTTGCGGCGCATGATCGATCGCGCCGCGTGAAACCGACCGAGGAGGCAATCTTCATGAGCATCATCTTCGACGTGTACGGCCGCGAAGTCCTGGATTCCCGTGGCAACCCGACCGTGGAAGTGGAAGTTACGCTTGACGACGGGTCCTTCGCCCGCGCTATCGTGCCCTCGGGCGCCTCGACGGGCGCTTTCGAGGCCGTGGAGCTGCGCGACGGCGACGCCGGCCGCTACCTCGGCAAAGGCGTGACGAAGGCGGTCGCTAACGTCAACGAGGAAATCGCCGACGCCGTGATCGGCATGAACGCGCTCGACCAGCGCGCCCTCGACGCCGAGATGATCGACCTCGACGGCACCCCGAACAAGGGCCGTCTGGGCGCTAACGCCATCTTGGGCGTTTCTCTGGCCACGGCCCGCGCCGCAGCCGAATCCGTCGAGATGCCGCTGTACCGCTACGTCGGCGGCGTGAACGCGAACCTGCTTCCCACGCCCATGATGAACATCCTCAACGGCGGCGTGCATGCCGACAACAACGTCGACTTCCAGGAGTTCATGATCATGCCCGTGGGCGCTCCTTCTTTCGCCGAGGGCCTGCGCTGGTGCGCCGAAATCTATCATACGCTCAAGAAGGTCCTGCATGATGCGGGCCTCGGCGGCGGCGTGGGCGACGAAGGCGGCTTCGCCCCGAACCTCAAGACCAACGAAGAGCCTCTGAAATACATCACCGAGGCGTGCGAGAAGGCCGGCTACAAGCCCGGTGTCGACATCATGTTCGCCATGGATCCGGCTTCCACCGAGTACTACGATGCCGAGCGCGGCGTGTACGTCCTCGCCGGCGAAGGCGTCGAGTACACGAGCGAGGAAATGGTCGACTACTGGGAGAAGCTCGTCGACAAGTACCCGATCATCTCCATCGAAGACGGCATGGCCGAGGAAGACTGGGACGGCTGGAAGCTTCTGACCGACCGCATCGGCGACCGCGTGCAGCTGGTGGGCGACGATCTGTTCGTCACCAACTCCGAGCGCCTGAAGAAGGGCATCGAGCTGGGCGTCGCCAACGCCATCCTGGTGAAGGTGAACCAGATCGGCAGCCTGACCGAGGCCATGGAGGCCATCCAGATGGCCAAACAGGCCGGCTACGCCTGCGTCATGAGCCACCGCTCCGGCGAGTCCGAAGACACCACGATCGCCGACCTGTCCGTGGCCTGCAACGCCGGTCAGATCAAGACCGGCGCTCCCTGCCGCTCCGACCGTATCGCCAAGTACAACCAGCTCATCCGCATCGAGGAAGAGCTGCACGAGTCCGGCCGCTATGCGGGCATGGACGCGTTCTACAACATCAAGCGCGCATAACGCTTCGCGATTTTCGAAGATGCCCGTCGCATTCGGCGGGCATCTTCGTGCTTCGGCGCCGCGTTCGTGCGCTGATACGAGAAAGGCTCCCGTCTTCGGGAGCCTTTCTCGTTGCGGGAGAGCGTCGCGCGCCTATTCTTCGTCGAGGTTCAGCTTGCCGATGCGTTCGGCCAGATCGTCGCCGCGCTCGTGGAACAGCAGCTTTTCGTTGTGCGCGAAGTAGCGCTCGCAGCCGTGGTCGTTGATGAAGGCCATGCTGTGGCGGTTGACCGAAAGGTCGGTGATCAGCAGCAGCATTTCCTGGCCGTCGCCGAAGGCGTCTTCGACGAAGCGGAACACGGCGTCGAGCGCCGCGGCTGCGGCGTCGATCAGGATGTCGAGGGCGTCGAGCAGCGAGCCGAAGCGCTCCTTGACGTCGTCGAACGAAAGCGCGTCGCCGCCTGCGGCGCGCACCGCGTCTTCGAGTAGCGTGGCCGTGCGCTCGTAGGACAGGCGCTTCTCTTCGGTGAGCAGGCCCGCTTCCTTTTCGGCGGCAAGCTTGGCGCGGATGGCCGCGGCGCGCTCGCTCGCCATGTCGGCGGCATCGGCGACGCCCGCCGCTTCCAGCTCGTCGCGCAGCGCCGCCAGCTGGTCGTGCACGAAGCCCGCCGCGCGCTCTTCGCATGCCGCCTCGCGCACGCGGGCGATCAGCGCGTCCACGATCAGGCCCATGAGCGATACGCGCTCGTCGAAGGCCGCTTCGCGAGCGCGCTCGACGATGGATTCGTCCGCCTTGCCGTCCACGATGTCGTCGACGCGGTAGTCGGAGCGGTATTTGGAGAACAGCTCGTAATACACCGAGAAGTGCTTGGCCACCTCGGGGTTTTGCACGTACTGGCCGATGAGCAGGTCGTCGACGGGCAGGCCTTCTTCTTCGTAGAGCTTGATGATCGAGGACAGGTCGTCCCAGCCGCGCGCGGTGACGAACGACATGCCGTCGACGGTGGTTTCCACGCGGTAGAAGTTGCCGCGCTCGATATCGAGGTAGGTGAGCACCGCGGGATGCACGCCGGTCTGCACGGCGTAGTCGCGCCACGCTTGGTAGTCGGGTTCCACGTCGATGCGCTTGAGGCGGTCCCAGGTGGCCATGTCGAAATCGTGCACGGTGCGGTTGTACTCGGGCGGGTTGCCTGCGGTGACCACGATCCATCCGTCGGGCACGCGGTGGCGGCCGAACACCTTGTACTGCAGGAACTGCAGCATCGCAGGCGTCAGCGTCTCGGACACGCAGTTGATTTCGTCCAGGAACAGGATGCCTTCGCTTTTGCCCGTGGCCTCCATCGCGTCGTAGACCGACGCGATGATTTCGCTCATGGTGTATTCGGACACGTCGTACTCCACGCCGCCGTAGGTCTTGCGCGCGATGAAGGGCAGGCCCAGCGCGCTTTGGCGGGTGTGGTGCGTCATGGAATACGAGACGAAGCCCACTTCGAGCTCCTGGGCGATCTGTTCCATGATCGCGGTTTTGCCGATGCCGGGCGCGCCGATCAGAAACACCGGGCGCTGGCGGTTGACGGGCAGGCGGTAATCGCCGAATTCGTCTTTGGCGAAATACGCCCTCATGGAACGTTCGATCTGCTTTTTCGCTTGGCTGATGTTCATGGGCCCTCCTTGGCGAGGTCGGGACGGCGCCGCGGCGCGCGTCCCTGCGGTTCGGATTGCTTCGGGTAAGCGGCCGAAGGCGCCTCGGCCGCGCGAGGTTTCTTAGAGGTCGTCGTCGAGGAGCACCTTTTCCTCCAGGACCACCTTCATGGCCCAGACGGGCACGGTCACGCCCGCGTCGTCGTCCACGAAGACGAACGCCGCTTCGTAGTCGGGCTTGCGCGCGGGGTAGGTTCCCTGGCCGTCGGTGAAATAGATGAGTCCCGCCAGATCGGTGAATTCTCCGCGCTCGAGCGCCGCGTCGACGTAGGAGAACACGGGGCGGAAGTCGGTGCCGCCGAGGCCTTTGATTTCCAGATCGTCGAGGTAATGCTCCAGATCGGGCAGCGAGCCGATGCGCGTGACGTCGGCTATCTCGGCGTCGCACTGAATGATCAGCACGTTCATGTCGGCGAAAAAGCCTGTTTCGTCGGAGAGGATCGAATAGGTCTTCTCGATGAACTTGCGCACGAGTCCGTCTTTGGTCGAAGCCGACGTGTCAATCGCCACCACGAAATCGCGGACGCGCTTCTCTTCGCTGTATTCGAGCGGCTCGATCAGGGGCAGGTTGCCGTAGCGCGACAGGCCGTAGCAGTAGTACACGTAGTCGAATTCGTCGTCGTTGATGCGCATGTGCTCGCCCATGCGCGCGAACTTGCGCAGGAACTCGCGATAGTCCTGCTTCTCGCGCGTGACCGAGCGCAGGTTCATCGAAAGGTTAGACCCCTCGACGCCCCAGAGCTGCACGTAGGTGTCCAGCTGCACGCCCATCTCGTAGGCGGCGTTTTTCCATTGCTCGCGCGAACGGTCGAGGTTCACCGTGTTCGCGAAGCGCTTGCCGACCGCTTCGGCGGCGTTTTCGGGCGCTTCTTTCTGCACGATGTCTTCCTGCTTCAGGCCGCGGCGCGACGAATGGCTTTTCTCGCGCTTGTCGGCGTCTTCGGGAAGCTCGGCATCGGTGCCGTCTTGTGCGGCCTGGGTGGCGGCGTCGGTACGCTGCGTGTCGCTTTCCTCGGTGCGCGTGCTTTCCGGGTCCTTCGATTTCGCGGACTCTTCGGCGGCCATGGCGTGCCAGGGAGCGTGATCGTCTACCAGAAACGGTTCGCGCATGGCGCGGATGCGCTCGTCATCAGCAACGGTATCAACAAGATACCTATATATAGTTTCAGCTGTAATGATATTTAAGTTAGCTTCTATCTCTGCGAGCGTCGCCTGCTGGCGAGCCATCGCCTCCGTGCGCGCGGCGGGAATGTCCAGCTGCGTCATGACGTGTTCGACGGCGATGTCGCAGGCCGTATCCCAGCGTAGCGTGTCGACGCGCGCGTCGGTGTAAAGGTGGAGGAACACGTTGTGCAGGGTCATGTGCAGAAACGCATGCGCGGCGAACGCGGGTTCGGCGGCGTAGTTGCGCGCGAACGAGGCGGAATCGAAGCGGATGTATGCGCCGTCGGTGGCGAGCGTCGCGCCGGGCACCGGCAGCGGGCGCAGGCGGGCGAAGGCCGCGTTCATGAAACGCAGGCGCACGAGCAGCGCGTTTTTGGCGAGGTCGAGCGCTTGGACGGCAAGCGCGTCGACGGTTTCGGTTGCCATGGTCGCTCCCATCGAGAGACGTTTGCGGGCTTGATGCCGCCTGTTGCTCCCGCGCTACGCCGGGCCGTCAGGCATGCTTGCCCTAACTCCAGGGCGCAGTGTAGCATGGGGCGAAACGCCGGTAAACAACCGTCGCCGACAATGCGGCCAAGCCGTATTCCGCTCGGGGAAGGAGCTTCTATGACGTGCGATTTCCTGGTTTTCGAAGACGAGGATACCCCTGTCGAAGACCTCATCGCCGCGGCCACGGCCCATCCGCGCCACCTGCGCGCGGGCGAGGCCGACGTGCGCGATGCGGCCCGCGCCCGCGAGGGCGAGGTGTGGTCGCCTCAGCTTCTTCCTTATGAGGAATGGGTGTCGGCGGCCCGCGCGGACGGCCGCGCTCCCGCCAACGAGATGCTGCCCGCGCAAGAAATCGGACTGATCTATTCGGGCGCCCGCAGCATGGGCATCGAACGCGACGAGCTCGATGCGGTGCTCGACCGCGCCATGGCGGGAAGCGACCTGGCCCGCCCCGAAAGCAGCGCCGTGCTGGCGCCGCACGTATCGGGCGGCGCCGACGCGTCCGACCTGAGCGATATCGTGGCCGTCCGTCGCGAAGACGACGGCTACGCCCTGGTCGGGTTCGACCTGAAACGCCTGGCGAAGGCGCTCGGATCCGATCACGTGACGGCGGTGCTGCCGGCATCGGTCGAAGGCGTGCCGATCGTGCGCGTGACCGCCGAGGCCTTCGCGCGCCGTTTCGTGCAGGGCGTGGGCGTGCGGTTGCTGGCGATTCCCGACACGGTGAAGCGCATCGACGCCTCGGCGTTCTCGGCGGTGTCGGCAGGCTGCATCCATCTGGGCGCAGGTCTCGAGCACATGGGCGAGCAGCCGTGCGATCTGGCGGGCGTTTCGCCGCGTCTGGGAAGCCGCGCCTATTCCGTGGACCCGCGCAACGAGCGCTATTGCGCGCGCGAAGGAAGCCTGTTCGACAACGGGGGAGCGCGCCTCGTGTTCGCCGCGCCCCCTTACGCCGAGCGCATGACGGTGCCGCAGGGCGTCGAAGAGATAGGGCCCTCGGCGTTTTGCGCGGGCTGCGCGCAGCCCGACGTGGTACATGCCCCCGCTTCGCTTGCGCGCGTGGCCGCCCGCGAATGGGACGATGCCGTGTGGATCTTTCCCGACGAGGCCCCGGCGGTCGCCCCGCTTCATGCCCGCGGCGTGCGCCTGGCGAGCGAGCGCGTGGTCGAGCACGACGAATGCTTCTACGATTTCGACGAGGAAGGCGCCGTTCTGGTGGCGGGCCCTGCCGCTCCGAAGTCCATCTCCAAGCGCTTCGCCGAGGCGGCCGCCGTGCGCCATGCGGGCATGGCCGACCTGGCGCCGTCTGCGGCCATCAAGGCCCCGGCGCCGCCTGTGCGCCGGTCGCTCTCCCTTCCGAGCGAAGTGGAGGGCCGCCCGCTCGTGCGCATCGGGGTGCGCGCCTTGCCGTATGCGCCCGCCACGCTTTCGATCCCTGCGACGGTGCGCGCGATCGAGCGCGACAACGCCTGCCGCGGCACCGAGCGCCTCGTGCTTTCCGAGGGGCTTCGCAGAATCGGAGCGCATTGCTTCTGCTCGCGCCTGTTTTCCGCGCCCGTGTCCGTGCCGCGCAGCGTGACGAGCATCGGCGAAGGGTGTTTCGAGTACGCGGCATGCCGTCTCGAGCGCACGGGATCCACGGTCCATGTGTCGGCCGACCAGCTTCTGAGCTGCTTCATCGACGCGTCCGCAGACGGCGGCGTGCCGTTCGATTACGACGCGTACGACGAGCTGCTGCTTTCGGGCAAGAACCTGCCCGACCGCCTGGGCGCGATCATCCACCGCATCGCCGATCCCCATGCTCCGTCGGCCCAGGTGCGCGACGCGCTGGTCGAGCGTCTGCGCGAGCGTGCGGCGGAGGCCCGGATGCGCGTGGCCCGCGACGGCGAACGCGACGAGGTGTCGGCATTGCTTGCGGCAGGTTTCATCGACGACGAATCGTTCGACGAGCAGATCGAGCTTCTGCGCTCGTGCAACCGCGCCGATTGCGTGCTGTATCTCATGGAAGAGCATCGTCGGAAAAACGATGCGCAGGGCGCGCGGGCGACGTCGCGGTCGCGTTTCGCGCTGTAAGAGAAGGAAAGGGAGGTGCGTCGGCGTCTCCCTTTCCTTTCGGTGCCGTTTTGTAAAAAATTATTTTTTGTTCGCATTCGGCATCGTTGAGCAGGAATTTTTTGAAAATTATCATCACGTTTGCACGAAAATGAATCAGGCGCCGACATTGTGTTGATCATTTGGAGACGTTTTGGGGGTATCCTGTTCGTGAGCGTCGCGGGTTGTCTTCCGCGATCACGGGTTCCCAGAAGAAAGCAGGTTGTCATGTCGAACCTCGCATCAGGCCGCACCGACCAGGTCAACGACCCTAACGGACTCTCACTTCCTCACCTTATCGCAGCGGTGATCACGGCCGTCATCGGCGGCGGCGTCTTCACGATGGCGGGCGATATGGCGGCGGCAGGGGCAAACACGGGCGCGGTGCTCATCGGTTGGCTCGTGTGCGGCATCGGCGTGTTCTGCCTGATGATGTGCTTCTACGCCCTGAACAAGTTCAAGCCCGAGCTTACCGGCGGCATCTACAGCTACGCCCGCGCGGGATTCGGCGAGTTCATGGGCTTCACCTCGGCGTACGGCTACTGGATCAGCGCTCTTCTGGCAACGGTCTCCTACACCACGCTGCTGTTCGCCAGCCTGTCGTTTTTCTTCCCCGTGTTCGGCGAGGGCAATAACCTCGTGTCGGTGATCGGCGCCTCGCTGATCGTCTGGGTGTGCTGGGCGTTGGTCTGCCGCGGCGTGAAAGAGGCTGCGAGCATCAACATCATCACCACCATCGCCAAGCTGGTCCCGCTGTTCGTGGCCATCGTGGCGATCATCTTCTCGATGAACTTCGATCCCGCCATCTTCATGGAGAACTTCTGGGGCGAACCCGACGGCCCCGCCCTGTGGGACCAGATCGTCGGCACCGTCGGCGTGAGCATCTGGATCTTCCTGGGCATCGAAGGCGCCGTGGCCATTTCCGGCCGCGCCAAGCGCAGCAAAGACGTCGGCCGTGCGACCATCATCGCGTTCTGCGGCATCCTCGCCATCTACCTGATCGTGTCCATCCTTTCCATGGGCGTCATGCCGCGCGCCGAGCTGGCCGCGCTGCCCAACCCGTCCATGGCGGGAGTGCTCGAGGCCGTCGTCGGTCCCTGGGGCGCCGCGCTGGTGAACCTGGGCGTCGCGCTGTCGCTTCTGGGCGCCATGCTGGGCTACACGATCATCGCGTCCGAGTGCCCGCATGAGGCCGCCGAGCAGGGCGTGTTCCCGAAAATCTTCGCGAAGAAGAACAAGAACGGCGCACCTGTCGTCACCTGCACCATCACCTGCCTGATCGTCCAGGCGTTCCTGGTCATCATTCTGTTCTCGGAGCAGACCTATCAGTTCTTCTACGGCGTTTCGGTTTCTATGATCTTGATTCCGTACTTCTTCAGCACGTGCTACCTGTTCGTGTGCGCCGTGAAGAAGGACGGCTTCGCGGGCGAGAGCAAGGCCACCGTGTGGCTCTATCGCGTCATCGGTTTCGTAGGCCTGTTCTACAGCCTGTTCCTCATCTACGCAGGCGGCCTGACGGGCCTCATGATCACCACGATTCTGTTTGCGCCCGGCATCCTGCTGTACCTGTACGGCCAGAAGGAGCGCGGCCAGGCCATCCTGCCCAACGTCGCCGACAAGGTGCTTGCGGCCGCCATCGTGATCTTCTTCGTGGTGAGCCTCGTCATGATCTTCACCGGCCAGATCAGCGTCATCTAAGGCTTCGGCATCGAAGGGTTCGCGGTTTCAAGGCTTTCGGGAAGGCCCGCTTCGGGCGGCATCGCGAAAGCGGGACGCGCGGACGAAGCAAGAGAGCGGTTTTTCACGAACGGCCCCGGTATCGCACCGGGGCCGTTCGTCTGAGCGGGCGTGGTGTCGTCGTGATGTTCGCCTGCGCATGAAAGCGCCCGGGGCCGTTGTGATACTATGCCAACAGCTCTAACAGCGCATCGCACACGCACCACCGAAATGCACCACCTCTGCCCCCAAGGAGCGCAGTTCTTCATGGCAAGAAGCGGCAACGCCAATATCATCCCGTTCGACGACGCCCGACGCATGGCGTCGTCTCGTTATTCCCGTCCGGCCGTCAACGAAATGGCCCGCGCGGCAGGCGATCCCTACGCGCCCGGCCAGGGGCGCTATGCCTCGCTCGACGTCGCGGCCCCGCGTTCTTCGGCGGGCATGGGCGGCTATGCTTCTTCCACCTATGGCGCTCGCACGTCGTCGGCATCGTTGCCCACGCTGTCGCGTCCGTCTCGCGAGCTTCGCCTGGCGGGCGACCCCCAGCCTTCGCAGCGTGTCGCGTCTCTCGCGTCGTCGCGCGTGCGTGCCGATGCGTCTGATCGTTCGTACGAATCGCGCCCGGCGCTCGAGGCATACGAGCCGTCTGCCGACCGCTCGAAGGAAAGCTCGTCGCGTGCCCAGCGTTCTTACGACAAGCGCCGTGCCAAGACCAAGCAGAAGGCCGACCGCCTGTTCTTCAAGCAGTTCGGCTCCGACGAGCCGGCCCCTTCGCCGCACGCTTCGCGCGCCGCGGTGTACAAGGGCGAAATGGGCAGGGCGCACAAGCGCGCTTTTTCCGACCTGGAATCGGGCCGCGCCGTTTCGGGCGACCCGCGTCGCTCGTCCACGCGCAGCGCCAAGGCTCCGCGCGCATCCGCTCCGCCGCTCGCCGTTTTGGCCGGCGCGGCGGCATGTTTTATCTTCGCGCTGGTCTTGCTGTACCCCGCGGCCCAGACCTATTACCTGGAAACCCGCGAGCAGTCGCGCCTGCAGGCCGAATACGACGCCCTTTCGGCGCGCAACGAGGCCATCGAAAGCCAAATCGAATATCTCAAGACCGACGAAGGCATCGAAGACGCCGCGCACAAAGAGCTCGGCTGGGTCTACGACGGCCAGGTGGCAGGTGTCGTTCGCGGCCTGGGCAACGAGAAGGGAACCGCGCAGGACGAGCTGATCGCCCAGGTCAAAAGCGGCAGCGTTCCTGCTCCCGAAACGTGGTATTCGCCCATGCTCGACGTGCTGTTCGGCTATGTCGACCCCGCCAAAGTCATGCCCGAAAACACCGACATGTCCAATGTGAGCGACGTTTCGGCAGGCCAGCAGCCCGCCGACGGCGCGCAGACGTCGTAGGGCCCTAACGAGAGGAATCCACCATGCGTATCGCCGCTATCGATATCGGAACGGTAACGAGCCGCCTTCTGGTGGCCGACGTGGACGCTTCGGGCGTGCATACGGCGGTGAGGCGCAGCACGATCACCGATCTCGGCATGGGCGTGGACGCCACGGGCCGCCTTGCCGTCGAATCGATCGAGCGCACCGTGGACGTAATCGCTTCCTATAAAGAAATCATCGACGAATGCGGCGCGCAGACGCCGGTCGACCGCGTGACGGCCCTGGCCACCAGCGCGAGCCGCGATGCCGAAAACGCCGATGAATTCGTCGAGCGCCTCCATGCCGTGGGCATCGACCTTTCGGTCATTCCCGGGCGCCGCGAGGCCGAGCTGTCGTTTCTCGGCGCATCGAACGATTTTCGCGGAGAAAACCTGCTGTTCGCCGATATCGGGGGAGGGTCGACCGAGCTCGCGATCGGCCGCGCCGACGCGCCCGCGGGAGCCTTGGTGCCCGAGGTGTCCATGCGCGCGTTTCATTCGTTCGACGTGGGATGCCGCCGCATGACGGAGCGCTTCTTGCACGGCGATCCGCCGAGCGAGGCCGAATACGCCGAAGCGCGCGCGTGGGCTGCAGAGACGCTCGCGCCTTTCTTCGCCCAGGCCGACCTGCACGTCGACCGCCTGGTGGCGGTGGCGGGCACGCCGACGTCGGTGGTGGCCGTGCGCGATGCGCTCGTGCCCTACGATTCGTCGAAGGTGCACAAGGCCCGCGTGAGCAGGGAACAGTTCGACGGCGTCAAAGAGCGTCTCGGCCGCATGCCGCTCGCCGAGCGCATGCAGGTGCCGGGCATCCAGCCCAAACGAGCCGGCGTGTTTCCCGCGGGCGCGCTCATCTTGGACGTCGTCATGGAGCTGGCCGGCGTCGACGGCTTCACGGCAAGCGAAAGCGACATCCTGATGGGCATCGTGCTCGACGCCGCCCGCCAATCGGCCGAATAAGTTCGTTTCATGGCTTCGCGCGAGCTAAAACCGCTTTTGCTATCATTGAAAGCTGTGCGTCCGGATGCACAGCCGCATATGCGGGAGCGTGGCGAAATGGCATACGCAGGAGACTTAAAATCTTCCGACTTCGGTCTTGTGGGTTCGAGTCCCACCGCTCCTACCAAGAACGGCCGACCGGGCCGCATGGGAATTGAGTGACGGAGAGCATCGGCGCGAGGGGCTCGAACCGATAAGGTGGAATTCCGTCAAGAAAACCGTCCTGTGGACGGTTTTCAGGAATTCGCCCGAGGGCTTCAGCCCGAGGGGAAGAGCGTTCGCGCAGCGGACGCGGGAGTCCCACCGCTCCTACCAAGAACGGCCGACCGGGCCGTATAGGAACCGGTTCCAGCGCCTTCGCGTCACGGCGAAGGCCCATACGACGCCCGCGGCGTTGCTTGTTCGCGGAAGGGTCCGCCCTTTCCGCGAGGAACGCAGCCATGCGGCGCGCGAAGGCCCGTTCGCCGGATCGGGCCGAAAGCAGGACAGACGATGGAAAGGGTTGCGAGGTATGACGGCAGCCGAATTGAGAAATGCAAGCATGGAGCAGCTTTTCGAGGCGATCGAGAATCCTCCGACGACGTTCGAGGAATATCTCGATTCCTATGCGGGCGTGGTCGGCGAGCTGGTGAACACCTACATTCCGCGCGGCACGCATGCCGACATGGACAAGTATCTCTACGATCCTCTGTTCTCTTATAGCCAGAATGGCGGCAAGCGCCATCGTCCGCTGATCTGCTTCGCGTCGTGCCTCGCCGTGGGCGGCGACGTCCGCCTGGCGGTTTCCGCCGCATCCGCGATCGAGCACTTCCACACCGCGGCTTTGATCCACGACGACATCGCCGACGAGGCCACGCTGCGCCGCGGCGAGCCCTGCCTGCATCTGACGCAGGGCCTGGGCATCGCCATCAACGCGGGCGATCTTGCATTGTCGCTGGTCAACGGCAGCGTCATCAAAGACCCCGTCCTGAGCGACTCCGTGAAGGTGCGCGTGGTGGGCGAGCTGATCGAGATGACGCGCCGCACGGTGGAGGGTCAGGCGCTCGATCTTGGCTGGGCGCGCGACGAACGCTACGACATCACCCCCGAAGACTATCTGGTCATGGCCACGCATAAGACCGCCCATTACTCCGGCGCGGTGCCTCTGGCGATCGGCGCCATCATCGGCGGCGGCTCCGAGGCCGAAATCGAGGCCCTGCGCAACTACGGCCTCGATACCGGCTTGGCGTTCCAGATCCAAGACGACCTGCTCAACATCGAAGGCGACGCCGACGTGGTGGGCAAGGACTACTGCAGCGACATCACCGAAGGCAAGCGCACGCTCATGGTGGTGCATGCGCTGCAGAATTCCCCGAAGCGCGAACGCCTGATCGAGATTCTTTCCGCCAAGACGACCGACAAAGACCTTCTGGCCGAGGCGGTCGGCATCATGCGCGAAAGCGGCTCGGTCGAATACGCGCGCAGCTACGCGGAAAGCCTGACGAGCGTCTCCAAGGTTCGCCTGATGGACATGCTCGAGGCCAGCCCCGCTCGTGACCTGCTGATTTCCATGGCGGACTATTTCGTGAACCGCCTGAAGTAGAAAGCGTGATCGAACGATGATTTCTGAGACCATCCACAGGCAGGATAAGGAAGGCGACCAGTTCGAGCTGGGCGAGCGCCTGCTGTACCTGCGCACTCCCAATTTCGCGGGCAAAGACGTCGAGGCTTTGCAGACGGCCCTGGGGGCCCTCGGGTTCGCATGCGGCGGCGTCAGCGGAACCTTCGGCGCCTACACCGAAGGCGCGCTGCGCAAGTTCCAGCTGAACATGGGCCTGGTTCCCGACGGCATCGCCGGCGTGAACACGTACGCCATCCTGCGTAACCTGCACAATGCCTGGATGGACAAGCCCCAGGTGGAAGAGCGCGCCTACATGGGCTTCGCGCGCGCGGCCGACGTGCTCGAGCACCACGCCGTGTGCCTGTTCGGCACCGAGGGCTTCACGCGCAAGGTGGCGTCGTACATGTCGAATCTCGCCATGGCCACCAACCCCCGTTCCAAGATGGTCAGCGCCGAAACCCTGCTCGTGCCGCCCGATGCGGACATGCTGCTGGCGCATATCGTGGGCCCTGACGACAAGACCGATCCTTCGGTGCCTCGCGTCCTGTGCGATGACGCCTCGGCG
The DNA here is from genome assembly GCF_003725295.1 of Slackia faecicanis. Classification (GTDB taxonomy): domain Bacteria; phylum Actinomycetota; class Coriobacteriia; order Coriobacteriales; family Eggerthellaceae; genus Slackia; species Slackia faecicanis. Next base: position 239,711 of record NZ_QICB01000003.1, on the reverse strand, counting down.
CTCGCGAAGCGCATCTCCGCCGCCGTGGACGCGGCCCGCGCGAAGACGGGCGAAGGCGAGCCTTTGCGCATCGCGCTGGAGCTGTCGGGCGTCGCCGGCAGCGATGCTGTCGCCGAAGAGGTCGACCGCATGGCCCATCACGACGCGATCTTGCTGCTGGACGCGTTCTGCATGGCGTTTTCGTAGGAGGTTTCGGGGCCGCGCCGTTTCTTTCTTCATGTGGAAGCCTTATGATGCCCGTATGTGTACGAGCGCCTTTCACGGCATTGAGCGCAGGGTTTTTTGCTATGGTTACGCTTTATGAGACCTTTAGAAAAGGATCGATCCAACAGAAGGAGCTTGTATGGCTGAGCAGAAAATGCATCTGACGAGGCGCGCGTTCGTGGGAGGCGCAGCCGCTTTCGGCGCCGTTTCCCTGGCCGTGCCGAGCATTGCATTCGCCGAGCCCACGTCTGCCGACAAGCAGGCCGAGGCCGACGCCGTGCGTGTCAAGCTTGACGATATGCAGTCGAGGCTTTCCAAGGCTTCCGACGATTACTATACCGCTCTCGAAGAGCATGATGTCGCCAAGGCGAAGATGGACGAGGCGCAGACCAAGATCGACGAGAACAACGTTCGTATCGGCGAGCTGCAGGGTCGCCTCGGCGACCGCGCACGTAGCATGTACCGCAACGGCCAGACCACGTTCCTCGACATCCTGCTCGGATCGGCGTCGTTCGACGACTTCCTGAAGAACTGGGATTCGCTCGAGACGCTGAACGACAACGATGCCAAGCTCGTTTCCGAAACCAAGACGCTGCGCGAAGACAACGAGGCTCAGCGCGTCGAATACGCCTCCCAGGCCGATACCGCCAAGGCGAAGATGGACGAGGCTTCGGCCATCAAGACCGAGGCCGAAGCACTGGTCGCGCAGTACCAGGCCGAGGTTGATTCCCTCGACGCCGAGGTCGCAGCCCTGGTCAAGCAGGAGCAGGAGGCTGCTGCCGAGGCCAAGGCCGCCGAAGAGGCAGCCAAGTTCCAGGAGCAGCAGCGCGCCGAGCAGCAGGCGGCCCGGCCTTCGGGCGGCAATGCCGGCGGCTCTTCTTCCAACGGAGGCTCCTCCAATAGCGGCAATGCCGGCGGCTCCGCCTCCAACGGCGGCAGCACGGGCGGTTCGTCGTCCAACGGCGGCAACGGCGGGTCTTCCGACAACGGAGGCTCTTCGTCCGGCGGCTCGTCCTCGGGCGGGTCTTCCTCCAACGGCGGCGGCTCGTCCTCGGGCGGCGGCGTTCCCAACACGGCGGCTCTGGGCGTGGCTCAGACCCAGCTCGGCGTTCCTTACGTCTGGGGCGGCTCCACGCCGGGCGTCGGTTTGGACTGCTCCGGCCTGACCAGCTATTGCTACAGCGCGACCGGCTACAGCATCGGCCGCACCACGGGCGCCCAGTACGCCTCTGCGCGCTATGTGCTTTCGCTCGGCCAGGCGCAGCCTGGCGACGTCCTGTATACGGGCGGCCACGTGGGCATTTGCGCCGCAGCCGGCGGCGGAAGCTACATTCACGCGCCGCAGCCGGGTCAGGTGGTGTGCTATTCGTCCTACCGCCAGTTCTACTGCGCGCTGCGCTGGTAGCGTCTATCGATTTTCGGGCGGGCATGCTTCGGCGTGCCCGCTTTCGTCCGCCTTTCGGCTCGAAAAGCGGACGAAAGATCTTTCCTCAAGAAGATTGAAAAAACCTCTTTGCTTTTTTCGGAAGTGTGCTAGAATAAAGCGCGCTGTTTGCGATATGTCGGGACGTGGCTCAGCTTGGTAGAGCGCTGCGTTCGGGACGCAGAGGCCGCAGGTTCAAATCCTGTCGTCCCGACCATCTTTTTCGCGAACGCAATCGAATGCCCGGTCGTTTCTACGGGCGATATCACGGAGGAACACATGAAAATTTTTGGACTCGGCGTGCCCGAACTCCTTATCATCCTTGCTGTTGCCCTTCTTATCTTCGGACCGAAGAACCTTCCCAAGCTCGGTAGCGCGCTTGGCCGCACGGTGAAGAATCTGCGTGACGGCATGGGCGGCGGCAAGAAGAAGGAAATCGAAGACCTCGACGACGAAGACGAGGAAGAGGTCGAAGAGAAGCCCGTTCGTAAAAAGAAGGTTGCTTCTTCTGCCAAGAAGACCACCGCGAACGCGGCCGATTCCGACGAGGAATAGTCTCGAAGAATCTTGCATTCGAACGGTATGCCTGCGGTTGTCGGCATACCGTTTTTTAATTTAGTCAGCAAAGCGCGCCGCAGAGCGCGCGAGTTCTAGGTCAGGTGTTGCGCGATGGCGAACGAGTACATCCTCACTCCCGAAGGAAAAGAGAAGCTCGAGAAGGAACTGCACTATCTCGAGAACGAAAAGCGCGCCGAGGTGGGCGAGCGCATCAAGGTCGCGCGCGAGTTCGGCGACATTTCCGAGAACTCCGAGTACGACGACGCGAAAAACGAGCAGGGCATGGTCGAGGCCCGCATTGCCGAGATCAACCAGATCTTGTCCGAGGCCACCGTCGTCGCCGTTCCCAAGCGCTCTTCCCGCGTGAACGTCGGCAGCACCGTGGTCGTGAACATGGGCGGTCGCGAGCGCACCTTCACCATCGTGGGCGGCGCCGAGGCCGACGTCGCCTCCGGCAAGATCTCGAACGAGAGCCCCGTGGGCGCTGCGCTTCTCGGCCATAAGAAGGACGACGTCATCACCACCACCGGTCCCACCGGTCGCGAGGTCGAGATGACCATCGTCAGGATCGAGCAGTAGCAGCCGATCTGCTTTTTGCATCTCAGCGAGCCAGCCGCTTTTTCCGCGCCCCCGCTTCCCGGGAAGGCGCGGAAGGGCGGCTGGCTCTTGCCGTATTTGCGATAATGAGGCGCCCGTCGTGAAAGCGCGGCGTTATACGTTAGAATCCCATTGATGTTCGAACGAACCGTTTCTATACCAGTCGACGAAGGATGCCAGATGAGCGAAACCACTCCCGAAAACGAGCAGGCCATTGTGGACGACGGCACGCTTAACGACGAGCGCGCCCGTCGCCTCGCCACGCGCGTGGCGTACATCGATGCCGGCACGAATCCGTATCCGGAACATTCCGAAATCACCCATTACGCGGCCGACATCGAGGCGAAATACGCCGAGCTGGCCGCCGGCGAGAACACCGAAGACGTCGTGAAGATCGGCGGCCGCGTCATCGCGAAGCGCGGCCAGGGCAAGATCGTCTTCGTGGTGCTGCGCGACCCCTCTGCCGACATCCAGCTGTTCTGCCGCATCAACGACATGTCCGAGTCCGATTGGGACCTGCTCGGCCGTCTCGACCTGGGCGATATCGTCAACGTCGAAGGCATCGTGGTGCGCACCCAGCGCGGCCAGCTGTCCATCGCTCCGCGTGAGATCGTGCTGCTCTCCAAGGCGGTCCGTCCGCTTCCCGAGAAGTTCCACGGCCTGTCCGACAAAGAGACGCGTTATCGCCAGCGCTACGTCGACCTGATCGTCAACGAAGACGTCCGCGACACCTTCCGCAAGCGTTCCGCCATCCTGTCCGCCTTCCGCCGCTACATGGAAGACGACGGCTACATGGAGGTCGAGACGCCCATCCTGCAGACCATTCAGGGCGGCGCCACCGCGAAGCCGTTCATCACGCACTTCAACGCGCTCGACCAGGAGTGCTATCTGCGCATCGCCACCGAGCTGCACCTGAAGCGCCTGTTGGTCGGCGGCTTCGAGCGCGTGTTCGAAATCGGCCGCATCTTCCGCAACGAGGGCATGGACCTCACGCACAACCCCGAGTTCACCACCATGGAGGCCTATCGCGCCTACTCCGACCTCGAGGGCATGAAGGAGCTCGCCGAGGGCGTCATCAAGGCCGCCGCGCGCGCCGTGGGCCTGGAGGGAACCATTCTGTACCAGGACCAGGAAATCGACCTGTTCGGCGCATGGCCGAGCCGTCCGATGACCGAAATCGTCTCCGACGTCTTGGGTGTCGAAGTGACCATGGACACGCCGGTCGAAGAGCTTGCCGCCCATGCCGCCAAGCATGGCATCGAGGTCAAGCAGGACTGGGGCCCGGGCAAGATCATCGCCGAGATCTACGACGAAATCGGCGAGGATTCCATCGTGAACCCCACCTTCGTCTGCGATTACCCGGTGGAGGTTTCCCCGCTGGCCAAGCGCAACGAGGAAGACCCGCGCCTGACGCACCGCTTCGAGCTGGTCATCGCCGGCCATGAGTACGCCAACGCGTTCTCCGAGCTCAACGACCCGGTCGACCAGGCCGAGCGCTTCGCCCGCCAGATGGAGGAGAAGGCCGAAGGCGACGACGAGGCCATGGAATACGACGAGGACTACGTGCGCGCCCTCGAGTACGGCATGCCTCCCGCGGGCGGCATCGGCATCGGCATCGACCGCGTGGTCATGCTGCTGACCAACTCCGCCAGCATCCGCGACGTGCTGCTGTTCCCGCACATGCGCCCCGAAGGCAAGAAGAAGCTCGGCGCCCAGCAGGGCGGCCAGACCGCTTCCGACGAGCAGGCCGCTGCCGGCATCTACGCGCCCAACAAGGTTCCGACGATCGACTTCTCCAAGGTGGCCGTGGAGCCCCTGTTCGCCGACGAGGTCGACTTCGAGACGTTCAGCAAGTCCGACTTCCGCGCGGTGAAGGTGAAGGAGTGCATCGCCGTTCCGAAGAGCAAGAAGCTGCTGCAGTTCACTCTCGACGACGGCACCGGCGAAGACCGCACGATCCTCTCCGGCATCCACCCGTACTACGAGCCCGAAGACCTGGTGGGCAAGACGCTCGTGGCCATCACCAACCTGCCTCCGCGCAAGATGATGGGCATCGATTCTTGCGGCATGCTGCTTTCCGCCATCCATGAGGAAGCGGGCGAGGAGCGCCTGAATCTGCTCATGCTTGATTCCGCGATTCCCGCCGGCGCTAAGCTGTATTAAGTTGCGTCGGCCGGCTGCGGACGAATCGGACGGGCGCCTCGCCGTTCACTCGTCGCTTGCGTAGCGAAGTACGCGGCGCTCCTCGTTCGCGACGATTCGCTCCGTCGGATTCGCACTTGCCTGCGCTGCGGCGACCAGGGTGGAGGCAGGCGGCGCATCGAGCTGTTTTCGAAGGGTCCGACTCTTTGAGTCGGGCCTTTTTCGTATAGGCGCCGTGCGTGAAGCGTGTGGATGCGATGTAACGAAACGGCACCGGGGGCCTTGCACCTTGGCACTCGTTTTTCATGAGTGCTAGGATTGTTCGCAAAATACGTTGGAGTACTGTTTGTAAGACCGGCGCGTCCGCGCGGGGCCGATCGTTCGGGCCGCGGGGCGTCGTCACCTTTGAGAAACGGGACCTTTTATGGCATTCGAAAAATTCACCGACAAGGCGCGCCACGTGCTCGTGCTTGCCCAGGAGGAGGCGCGCGCATTGAGCCAGCCCCACGTGGGCAGCGAGCATCTGCTGCTCGGCCTTGCGAAAGAGCCCGAGGGCATGGCCGCCCAGGCGCTCGAGCATGTCGGCGTGACCTACGAAGGCGCGCATGAAGCCGTGCGCGCGATGAGCGAGGCCACGAAGACGGAGCAGCCTGCGGCGCATCTGTCCTTCAGCCCGCGAGTCAAGCGCATCCTGGAAACCTCGCTGCGCGAGGCCATGCAGATGGGGCAGAGCTATATTTCCACCGAGCATCTGCTGCTCGGCATCATCCGCGAAGAGGAGGGCGGCGCGATCGACGCGCTGAAGAAGATGGGCGTGTCCGCCGACAAGGTGCGCGGCGCCCTGAACGACCTCGTGGGCCAGCCCACGCCGGTCGCCGCCGGCCTGCCGTTCTTCGGCGGCGAGCAGCAGCAGTCCGATACCGGCATGCTCGAGGAATTCGGCACCGACCTCACCGCCAAGGCGCGCGACGGCAAGCTCGATCCCGTGATCGGCCGCGCTGCCGAAATCGAGCGCGTCATGCAGGTGCTTTCGCGCCGCCAGAAGAACAATCCGCTGCTGATCGGCGAGCCGGGCGTCGGTAAGACCGCCGTCGCCGAGGGCCTGGCGCAGCTGATCGTGGCCGACCAGGTTCCCGACATCATCCGCGGCAAGCGCCTGGTGACGCTCGACGTGTCCGCCCTGGTGGCGGGCTCGAAGTACCGCGGCGAATTCGAAGAGCGCCTGAAGAAGGTGATCAAGGAGGTCGTCAAGGAAGGCGACGTCATCCTGTTCATCGACGAGATGCATACCATCATCGGCGCGGGTTCCGCCGAAGGCTCGATCGACGCGGCCGCCATTCTGAAGCCGCCCCTGTCGCGCGGCGAAATCCAGGTGATCGGCGCCACCACGGTGGAGGAGTACCGCAAGCACCTCGAGAAAGACTCCGCGCTTGCGCGACGCTTCCAGACCATCATGGTGAACGAGCCCAACGAAGAGCAGTCGATGCGCATCCTGGACGGCCTGCGCGACCGCTACGAGGCGCACCATCACGTGCGCTTCTCCGACGAGGCGCTGCATGCCGCGGTCACGCTGTCGAATCGCTATATCCAGGACCGTTTCCTGCCCGATAAGGCCATCGACGTGCTCGACGAGGCCGGCGCCCGCATGCGCATCCGCAACCGCGTGCTGCCCGACGAGATCCGCGATATCGACGACGAGCTGCGCTCCGTGCGCACCAAGAAGGAAGAGGCCATCTCCGGCCAGGACTTCGAGCGCGCCGCCGCTCTGCGCGACCAGGAGAAAGACATCGTCGCCCGCCGCGAAGAGGCCGAGAAGAAGTTCGCCGAGCAGGCCGACCGCAAGCTCTCCGAAGTCACCGAGGCCGAAATCGCCGACGTGGTAAGCATGTCCACGGGCGTGCCGGTGAGCAACCTCACCGAGGCCGAGACCGACAAGCTTCTGCGCATGGAAGGCGTTTTGCACGAGCGCATCATCGGCCAGGAGGAAGCCGTCACGGCGCTGTCGAAGGCGATTCGCCGTTCCCGCAGCGGCCTGAAAGACCCGAAACGTCCCGCGGGCTCGTTCATCTTCCTCGGCCCCTCGGGCGTGGGCAAGACCGAGCTTTCCAAGGCGCTCGCCGAGTTCCTGTTCAGCTCCGAAGAGGCCCTCATCACCTTCGACATGTCCGAATACATGGAGAAGCACAGCGTCAGCCGCCTGGTGGGTTCGCCTCCGGGATACGTGGGCTTCGACGAGGGCGGCCAGCTTACCAAAGCGGTTCGCCAGCGTCCGTATTCGGTGGTGCTGTTCGACGAAATCGAGAAGGCGCATCCCGATGTGTTCAACATCTTGCTGCAGATTCTCGAAGAGGGCCGCTTGACCGACGCCCAGGGCCGCTCGGTGGACTTCCGCAACACGGTGATCATCATGACGTCCAACGTGGGCGCCCGTGAAATCGCCCAGAGCGCGCCGCTCGGATTCACGCCCGATTCCCAGGCCGGCCTGTCCGACAAGGAAATCAAGAGTCGCGTGATGAGCGAGATGAAGAAGCTCTTCCGCCCCGAGTTCTTGAACCGCCTGGATGAAATCATCGTGTTCAAGAGCCTGACGCGCGAGCAGATCGGCCGCATCGTCGAGCTTATGGTGGCCGACCTGCGCGACCGCTTGATCGCCATGGACATGACCATCAACCTGACGCCCGCCGCGCGCGAGCACGTGGCCGACGAGGGCACCGATACCTCGATGGGCGCCCGTCCGCTGCGCCGCGCGATCCAGCGCCTGCTCGAAGATCCGATCGCCGAGCAGATTCTGGAAGGCAAGTGGCACGCGGGTTCGGTCATCGACGTGGACCTGGCGGACGGCGAGCTCGTGTTCACGCCCGGCGAGGGAGAGATTCCCGCGCCGCGAAAGCGTGATAGTATTGCACGAGAAGCAGAATCGCTGCTTCCGCAGTTCGATCTGGGACATGCCGGCGCCGGCGGTTCCGGCGGCGTGTCGAGCGGCGGAGCAGCCGACTAGTCAACCATAGCAATACGGGCTTCGGGCCCGTGCGCGGGGCGTCTGTCTGCCGGACGCCCCGCGTGTTTTCACGGAAGGGGAATCATGGGCGATTTCAACGATAGCAAGGCATATCCCGAAGACCCGGTCTTTCTGCCTTCCGTTCTGGTCGATATCGCGTCGGCCATGACGCTCGGCGGCGATGCGTCCGAGGCCTCCGCCTCGCGCTATAAGGGCACGGTGGGCAAAAGCCCCAAGACGGCCGCCATCATCTTGGCGGGCGGTTCGGGCGAGCGCTTCGGCCACGAAGGCGGCAAGCAGCTCGTCGAAATCGCGGGCCGTCCCATTCTGGCCTGGTCGATCGCGGCGTTCGACGCCGTGGAAGATATCGGGCTGATCGTGGTGGTGTGCCCTTCGGATCGCGCCGAAGAATATAAAGAGCGCGCGATCGACCCGTTCTCGTTCGTCACGCCGCTCGTGCTGGCGCCCTCCGGCGGCTCGCGCCAGGAAAGCGCGTTTTCGGGCCTGGAGTTCGTGCCCGAAGAATACGAGTACGTGATCTTGCACGACGGCGCCCGTCCGCTCGTGTCTCCCGATCTGATCGCGCATACAATCAACACGCTCAAGGGCATGGTCGACGCCGACGGCGCCATTGTGGCCACGCCGGCGGTGGACACGCTGAAGGTGGTCGAAGGCGGCTGCATCGTGGGCACGCCCGACCGCCGCGTGTTCTGGAACGCGCAGACGCCGCAGGTGTTCCGCAGCGGCGTGTACCGCCGCGCCCATGCCTCCGCGCTGCGCGACGGCTTCGTGGGCACCGACGACTCGTCGCTGATCGAGCGCCTGGGCGGCAAGGTCCTCGTGGTGGAGGGCAAGCGCGACAACATCAAGCTCACCGTTCCCGAAGACTACATGATGCTTTCGGCCGCGGTCGATTCGGCCGGCCTCGCCGCCGACAAATAGCCCGCTCTTCGAAGAGAGGACCATCGTGACCAACGTTTCTCCTATGCGCATCGGCCTGGGCTTCGACGTCCACGCGTTCGCGCCCGACCGCAAGTTCATTCTGGGCGGCGTGGAAATCCCTCATCATCAGGGGCTTCTGGGCCACTCCGATGCCGATGTGCTGGCGCACGCCATCTCCGACGCGCTGCTCGGCGCGGCGCGCGCGGGCGACATCGGCAAGCTGTTCCCCGACACCGACCCCGCCTATGCGGGCGCCGATTCGCTCGTGCTGCTGTCGAAGGTGGCCGAGCATGTGCGTTCGCTCGGTTTCGAAATCGTCGACGTGGACAGCGTGGTGGCTGCGCAGGCTCCCAAGCTTTCCCCGCATCGCGATGCGATGCGCGAGAATCTGGCCCGCGCCATGGGCGTTTCGGTCGACGCGGTGGGCGTGAAGGCCACCACGACCGAGCGTCTCGGGTTCGAAGGCCGCGAAGAAGGCGTTTCGGCTCAGGCCGTCGCTTTGCTGCAGCGATGTTAGCTTTTCCGGATGATCGGGCGCATATTCCATGTTCAAGCAGTCCTGACGCGCCCGAAAGCCGCATCAAGCGGCTTTCGGCTCGTGCGGAACTGCGCGTGGGATACGCGCCCGATCTGTTGTAAGCTTTCGGGCGCTGCGTCAAGGCGCATCTCGACCTTGTCTATGTAAGCATGATGCATGCTCGTCACGTTATTTCCGGGAGGAATCATGATTCGTATCTATAACAGCCAGGTGCGCGAGAAGCGCGAGTTCGTGCCGATCGAAGAGGGCAAGGTCCGCATGTACGTGTGCGGCCCCACCGTGTACGACCAGATCCACATCGGCAACGCCCGCACCTTCCTTTCGTTCGACGTCATCCGCCGCTGGCTCATCGCGAGCGGCTACGAGGTCACGTTCGCCCAGAACCTGACCGACGTCGATGACAAGATCATCAATCGCGCCAACGAGCAGGGCCGCACGTCCGAAGAGGTGGCCTCCGAGTTCTCCGACGCGTTCATCGAGCAGATGCGTCGCTTCAATATCATGGATCCCGACATCCGCCCGCGCGCCACGAAGGAAATCGGCCCCATGATCGCCATGATCAAGAGTCTGATCGAGCAGGGCCACGCCTATGCCGTCGATAACGGCGACGTGTATTTCGCGGTGCGCAGCGATGAGAACTACGGCGAGGTTTCGGGCCGCAAGATCGATGACCTCATGGTGGGCGCCCGCATCGAGGAAAACGAAGACAAGCGCGACCCGCTCGATTTCGCGCTGTGGAAGGGCGCCAAGCCCGGCGAGCCCAGCTGGCCTTCTCCGTGGGGCGACGGCCGCCCCGGCTGGCACACCGAGTGCGCGGCCATGGTGCATCGCTACCTGGGCACCCCGATCGACATCCACGGCGGCGGCGGCGACCTGGCGTTCCCGCATCATGAGAACGAGTGTGCCCAGGCCACGTGTTGCTGGCACGTTCCCTTCGTCAACACCTGGATGCACACGGGCATGCTGCGCGTCGACGGCGAGAAGATGAGCAAGTCGCTCGGCAACTTCTACACGCTCAAAGAGGTGCTCGACGAGCACTCCGCGCCGGCGCTGCGCCTGCTCATGCTGCAGACGCATTACCGCTCGCCGCTCGACTTCTCCTACGAGCGCCTCGAGGGCGCCGAGAATTCGCTGGCCCGCATTGCCACGGCGGTGGAGAACCTGCGCTGGGCCGCGAACCACGTCGAGGAAGGCGCCGCTGTAGACGAGCAGGCGGCGCAGAAGCTCATCGCCGCCACCGAGGCCGCGTCGGCTGAGTTCGAGGCGCAGATGAACGACGACTTCAACACCGCGGGCGCCCTGGCCGCCTACTTCAACCTGGTCACCGAGGCCAATACCTACCTCGAGCAGGCGGCGGGCGCCGTCGACGAGGAGGCTGCCGTGGTGTGTGCCGCTTCCATCATGGGCGCATTCGCCATTCTGGGCATCGAGGTTCCCATTCGCGAAGCGCTCGATCTTCCGGACGAGCTGGTGGGCCTTGCCGCCGACTTGGTGGGCTTCGAGGGCGATGGCATCGAAGCTGCCGCCGAGGCCTTGCTTGCGGCGCGCGCCGAGGCTCGCGCCGCGAAAGACTGGGGTCGCGCCGATGCGATTCGCGACCGCCTCAATGAGCTGGGACTGATGGTCGAAGACACCAACGCGGGCGCTCGCATCAAGCGCGCGTAGCGTTTCCGCTCGGTAAGCCGTGCGGCGGTGGCTGGGCGGTAGCCGGGAGGCCGTGGCCGAGATTTGCGGTCGTGGCCGGGTGGTTGTGGCCGAGAGGTTGCGGTCGGTCGCGTGCTCGTGACTGCGTAGCCGCTGCCAGTCAACTGCGGCAGGAGGATTACGATCGCTGTCGGTCGCACGGCATCGCGCGCGGTGTTTCGACAGAGGTTTTCTTGGGAGGGCTCGTTTTCGGGCCCTCTCTTCGTACGTTGTCGGAATCGGCTTTGTGTACTATGCTGCCTCTGTCGATGGCCGGGTTGAAGTGCGTCCGGCTCCTGTTTGCGGGGTTTCTTTGTTCAGCGATCTTGTGGTGGCATATCTTTTCTTCGGCGGCGCGGGCGCGGGGGTGCTTTCCCTCGTGTCGCTTCTTGACGTGTTTGCGAAAGGCCATGTTCTTGCGGGTCACGCAGGCTTGCCGAGTGCTGCGAATGCGCGCGATTCGCTGCGCCGCGTTAAGGCGTTTTCCCTCCTTGCGGGGGAGGGCCTTGTCGCTTTCGGCGTGGCCTGCCTCGTGTTCGACCTGGGGCGCATCGACCGCTTGGCCTTGCTGTTCTTCACTCCCTCGGCATCGTTTATCACGTTCGGGGTTTTCTCGTTGGCCGTCTTACTCGCGTCGGGTGCGCTGCTGTGCTTCGCGGCGTTTTTCGACGGTATGGCATGGCCTCGGAAAGCCATCCGTCTTCTTGAAACGGTCACGATGGTCGCGGCGTTGTTCGTCATGGTCTACACGGGCGCGCTGCTTGTGAGCGTCGGCCCCGCGATCGAGTTGTGGCATTCCTGGTGGATACTTGCGCTGTTTCTCTTCTCGTCGGCATCGTGCGGATGCGCCGTCATCCTTGTGGTTGCCACCGTGGTCGGCGAATCGGCGTTCGTGCGGCCCTTCGTGCGCAGGCTGCTTCTCATCGACCTGGGCGCCATCGCGTGCGAGACGCTTTTCGCGGGTCTTTTCATCGTCGATGCTCTTGCGGGAAAAGACGGGCCGTGGTGGCAGCTGTGTGCGTCTCTGTTCGTGGATGGGAGCGTCTGTGCTGCCTGGTGGGCGGGATTTGTCGTGTGCGGGCTGGCGATTCCCTTTGCATGCGAGGTCTTTGCGTCGCGATTCCCCTCGCTTCGGTTCGAAGGTTCTCTTGCCTGTGTTTTTGTGGGGGTTTTGATTTTGCTCGGCGGATGGTGCCTGAGATGGTCCATCGTGGAAGCCGCCCAATGGCAGGATATGCAGCTTGCGTATCCGCAGGAAGATGCGCGTGGAAACGCGTCGGCGTTTGGTTCGGATTCGATTGGAATGACAGAAGATGGCGCTTTTCGAAGTCAATGAGAAGAGCAGCCTTCCCGTATGGCTGCAGCTGAAAAATCGTTTCATATACTTGATTACTTCTGGATACTATAAAACGGACGACCAGCTTCCCACGGTGCGAGGCCTGGCGGCCGAGGTGGGCGTGAACTACAACACGGTCAGCAAGGTGTACGGCAGCCTCGAAGAGGACGGCTATATCGTGTCGAAGCGCCGGCAAGGGGCCTTCGTCGCCGATGTGAGCGAACGCTGCGACGTGTCCGTTTCTGCGGTGTCCGAAGGGTTGGCGCGCGAATACCTCAAGCGCTGCCTCGAGGTGGGCATGACGCTTGACGACGCCGAGCGGCAGATTCTGAAAACCATCAAGGAGCAACGGGACGCGCAAGCAGGCGGTGAACCTGCCAAGGGAGGCGTGCGGTTCGTCCGCTTCGACGACGCAGACTGCGGCCATGCGTCGCGTGGCGCGTGATCGCTCGAACGAATGGCAATGCCGTATTGAACATGCCGATCAGGCGGGGATAGGGGAGACGATGGGCAAAAAAGCTCGCAAGCAGAAGGAATCAAGGCAGAAGGGCGCTTGCGGCCCCCTTCGTTTCGACGGCACGCCGTCCATGCCGCAGATCGAACGCAGGAGAACCACCCGCAATGGCGCAACGGTGTTTTCCATCGCGGTTTTCGCGCTCGCCTTCGCGATCGTGGCGTCGGCATGGGCGCTGGTGGCGGGGCGCATCGGCCTGGCGGCGCTGCTCGTTGCGTGCTTCGTGGGCCTTCTCGCGTCTAATTCCATCCATATCGTTTTGGAATGGGAGAAGGCCGTGGTCATGCGCTTCGGCCGGTTCAACAGGGTTGCGGGGCCGGGCATCGTGTTCACCATTCCCATCGTCGAGTTCTATACGGTGCGCATCGACCAGCGCGTGGCGTCGGTGTATTTCGGCGCCGAGGAAACGCTCACGAAAGACCTGGTGCCGGTGAATGTCGACGCGGTCCTGTTCTGGATGGTCTTCGACCCCGAGAAGGCGGCCGTGGAGGTGGAGGACTACGTGACGGCGGTTTCGTGGGTGGCCCAGACCTCGATGAGGGAGGCCATCGGCCGCATTTCCGTCGCGGAGCTGGCAACGCGGCGCGAGCAGCTCGACGACGAGTTGAAAGACCGCATCGAACAGAAGCTTTCCCCTTGGGGCATCGACATCATCGACGTGGAGGTGCGCGACATCGTCATTCCGAAGGAGCTGCAAAAGGCCATGGCCGCCGAGGCCGTTGCCGAGCGCAAACGCAATGCACGCATCGTGCTGGCCGAGGCCGAGCAGGATATATCCGCCATGCTCGCCGACGCCTCCGAAAGCTACGACGCCAACGACGTTGCGATGCGCCTGCGTACCATGCATCTTGCGTGCGAGGGCATGGAGGAATCGGGCGGCACGCTCGTGCTTCCGAGCAGTTTTGCCGACGGATTCGTGGGCGACGGCGCGAAGAAATAGGATAAGACGCGTTTCTTCAGGCGTTTTTTCGTCGATCATACTCAAAATAGAATAATCATTGTCATATATTGCCCTATTCAATCCTTGAATATCCCCTGTATGTATGACAACCTATGACAAAAGAATCAGCTGGTTCTTGTCAAGGACGCAAGCGCCGCTTGCGTGAGGGAGGACGTCCGCAGGGGAAAGGTCGTCGCGATGCGCAACGCAACGCCTTTGAAGCGGACGGTTCGAATCTTTTGTTAGGGGGAACATTGGCAGCGGAACAGAATGCGGGCTCTCGCACAATCACGCGTAGAAGCTTTCTGAAGACGACGGCCGCGGTTGCCGCCGGAACGACGGCGACCGTCTCGCTTACGTCATGCGCTCAATCGCAGCCGGGGCTGCCGCAGGTTGCAGGGGAATTCGTTGCGGGACAGCCGAACAACGAGGGCGAAACGATCTTTCGAGGAGTATGCAGGCCGAACTGTTTCGGCTTCTGCCATCTGAACGTGCATGTGCGCGACGGCAAGGTGGTCAAGACGTCTCGCGCGCCGTACAACGAGGATTGCTACAGCCGCATCTGCCAGCGCGGCCTTTCGCACGTGCATCGCATCTACGACCCCGAGCGTGTTCAGTATCCCATGCGTCGCGTGCAGGGAACCGAGCGCGGTGCGGGTCAGTGGGAGCGCATCAGCTGGGATGAGGCTCTGACCGAAATCGCCGAGAACATCAAGAAGACCCAGGCCGAATACGGCGAAGGCGCGCTCGCGTTTTTGACCGCTTCGGGCAATCAGTCGGCGGGCATCACGGGCGCCTACGGCCGTTTGCAGAACATCCTCAATGCCAGCAGCATCACGCCGTGCTTGGACATGGGCAGCTTCTACGGCATGCAGGCGGTTGCCGGCCTCTACATCACTCCGTTGATGGGCCTGGCCATGTGGGAGGGTAACGAGCCCACCGATGCAAAGAACGCCAAGACCATCATGGTGTGGGGCGCCAACATCACCGATGCGCAGGTTCAGAACTGGCATCACATCAAAGAGGCGATGGAGGGCGGCACCAAGCTCGTCGTCATCGACCCCACGTACACGCAGATCGCGTCGAAATCCGACAAGTGGATTCCCGTCCGCCCGGGAAGCGACACGCTTTTGAAGTACGCCATCATGCGCGTGATCGTGGAGCGCGGTGCGCAGGACGTGGCCTATCTTCGCGACCACACGGTGGCGCCGTTTTTGGTGCGCAGCGACACGGGTATGTTCGTCCGTCGCAGCGACACCGGCATCGCCCCCGTTGCAACCGGCGTGATCGACCCGACGACCGGCCAGGAGGTCATGGACGACCCCTATATGGTGCTCGTCGACGGCGCGCTCGTTCCCTTGACGGAGGCCGACCCGACGCATGTGGCGATCGAGGGTTCGTACGACCTTGGCGGCGTGGCGTGCCGCACGGCATACGAGCTGCTGAAAGAGGAGATCATGTCGCATAGCCTCGAAGAGGCGAGCGAGCTGTGCGAGGTTTCCGTCGAAGACATCGAGTATCTGGCCGACGTCTGCATCGACGGCCCGGTGTTTCATTACGAGGGCTACGGCCCGCAGGCATACAACAACGGCGGCCACACCACCATGGCGGGCCTGACGCTTTGCGCGCTTGTCGGCAACCTCGGCAAGCCCGGCGCTTCGTACGGTTCGTACTGGGGCATCCACATGGGCGACAACGCCGCCTATAAGGCGCCGACCGGCGCGAGCACGGGCCTGAGCATTCCCAGCGTCGATTTCGCCAACGTTGCCAAGACCGGCAAATTTGCAGGCCAAGATGCCAAGATCAAGATGCTGTGGATGTATTCGGCCAACCCCTTGAACACCCACACCGACACGCACGCATGGACCGACGACATCATCCCGTCGCTCGATTACGTGGTGGTGGCCGATTCCGTCATGACCGATTCGGCCCGCTATGCCGACATGGTGCTTCCCGTGGCGCAGTGGTTCGAGCTCGAAGAGGTGGCCAACGCCGGCCAGTGCTTCTCGCTGAACTACAGCGAGAAGGCGATTGAACCTTTGTACGAGAGCAAGCCCGACACCCAGATTATCACCGAGCTGGCCGAAAAGCTCGGCCTGGGCGAATTTTTCACCCTGTCCAACGAGGAAATCCTCGAGGAGCTTTTCGACTGCGACACGTGCGCGATGGTCGGCGTGAGCATGGATGCGCTGCGCGAGAAGAAGCAGATTCGCTTCATCGAGGGCGACGCCGAAAAAGAGCCCCATATCGCCTACAAGGACGGTGTCTTCGGCACGGCTTCGGGCCGCTTCGAGTTCTATCGCGAAATGCCCATGGTGCGCGCGCTTTCCAGCAAGACCCCGACGCCCGAAGAGGTGGAACGCGACCGCATGGCGCGTTGGTTCCCGCCTTTGGAGGCATGGCCCGAAAACGACCTGTACAAGAAGTATCCGCTGGTGCTCATGAGCGAGCGTCCTCGCTATCGCGTGCACTCCCAGTGGTACAGTACGCCGCTTCTGCGCGAGCTCGACTCCGAGCCGTTCGTGCGGATCAACCCCGCTGATGCGGCTGCGCGCGGCATCGCTGACGGCGATTACGTGGAATGCTACAACGATCGCGGAACGGCGGTTGCCAGGGCGGTCTTCTCCGACGCCATTCGTCCCGGCACGCTGGTCTATCCCAAGGGATGGCAGCGCTACCAGCACAAGGCGGGCGGCTGGTCTGAGCTCAGCTCCACCGAATACGACGTGTTCGGCGTGAACAACAATTTCATGGACGTGCTTTGCGAGGTCCGCGTGTGGAACGAAGAGGGTGAATAGCGATGCGTCTCGGATATGTTATCGATAAGAAGTCGTGCATCGGCTGCCACGCGTGCGCCGTTGCATGCAAGGTGGAGAACAACCTGCCCGACGGCGTGTGGTGGAATCGCATCCTGACCGAAGGCGGCGAGAATCGCGACACCCCGAAGGGAACCTATCCCAACCTTTCCATGGGGAACATCGCCGTTTCGTGCCAGCATTGCGACAACCCCGCATGCGTGAAGGTGTGCCCTGTGGGCGCGACGTATAAAGACGAGGCCACGGGTGCCGTTCGCCAGGATTACGACAAGTGCATCGGCTGCCGCATGTGCATGGCCGCCTGCCCTTACACGGGCGTGCGCAGCTTCAACTGGGAAGAGCCCGTGTATGCGATCGGCCAGGATATGGGCGATGTGAGCGTTGCCAAGCATCAGAAGCACACGGTGGAGAAATGCACCATGTGTTGGCATCGCCTTGCGCAGGGGCTCCAGCCCGCGTGCATCGAGGTGTGCCCCGCACGCGTGCGCTATTTCGGCGATTTCGACGATCCCGATTCCGAGGTGTCCAAGCTTATCAGGGAGCGCGAATACATGCAGCTCCTTCCCGATAGCGGAACCTCTCCGTCCGTGTATTACCTGGTGTAAGCGAGGGGAAAGAATGTCTGACAACAAGCAGGCGGCATCCGCCGCCAAGACCGGGGCGCCTTGCAAAGCGGGCAAGGCCCTCAATATTGCCATTGCCGTGTCCGCCGTCATCACCGTCGCCGGCATCGCGTTGTGGATGGTCCAGCTTTCGGGCGGCATGATCCAGACGGGCATGCGCGACCTTGATTCGTGGGGTCTCTACATCATGTCCTTCATGTTCTTCGTCGGCCTGTCCGCGGGCGGCCTGATCATCAGCTCCATGCCGAAGGCGTTCGGCATCAAGGGCTTCGGCGGCATCAGCAAGGTCGCCGTGTGGACCTCGATCTGCTGCACCGTGTGCGCGATCGGCCTGGTGGTGGTCGACCTCGGCCAGCCGATCCGTCTGTGGGAGCTGTTCGTGTACTCCAATCTGACCAGTCCGCTGATGTGGGACGTGCTGGTCATCGGAACGTATCTGGTGCTTTCGCTTTTCTATCTGTGGGCGCAGATCCGCTTCGAGCAAGGCAAGATGCGCGCGGTGGCCCTGCGCGTCATCAGCGTGGTCGCGCTTGTGGTGGCGGTGCTGGTCCATTCGGTGACGGCTTGGATTCTGGGACTGAACATTTCCCACGAGTTCTGGCATACCGCCCTTCTGGCCCCGTGGTTCGTGAGCTCCGCCCTGGTGTGCGGAACCGCCCTGGTGCTGGCCGTCGTCATCGCGCTGCGTGCGGCGGGCTATTTCGACGTGGCCGACGACAACCTCGTCAAGATGGCGAAGCTTCTGGGCGCGTTCGTGTGCGTGGACCTGTATTTCTTCGGATGCGACCTTCTGACTACGGGTTATCCGCTTTCCGAAGGCGGCGTGGGCATCGTGGAGATGCTCACGAGCGGCGTGCTCGCCCCCTTCTTCTGGGTCGAGGTTATCGGGTGTATCGCGTGTGCCGTCGTGTGCTTCACGCCTAAGCTGCGCTCCAATGCGCTGCTCATCGTGGCGTCCGTGCTGGCCATCGTCGGCATCTTCTGCAAGCGCGTGCAGCTTATCGTAGGCGGGTTCCAGGTTCCTAATCTCGACATGCCCACCGTTTTGACCGATCATGCGGCGCTTGGCGGCTACGATGCGTACGGCTCGTTTGCGAGCCTGTATGCGAACAGCGTGTATGCGCCTGCGCCGATCGAATTCGGCGTCGTCGCCGGCGTGTTCGCCCTGGGCGTTTTGATGCTGCTTCTGGGCGTCAAGCATCTTCCGTTGAAGTCGGCCGAATAGGCGAAAAGACCCGCGTGTCGTTTTGTGCGAGCGCATGCGACGCGCGGGTTCGTCGGTTGTATTTCGGCTGTCTGAAGGGAAGGTGATGGCGCGATGAGGCGAATCTTCGCTTACGCGGCTCTTTTCGCGGCGGCGTGCCTGCTGTCGTTTTTCGCGGCCGATGTCGCGCTCGACGCCGTGGGCGCACCTGCGGGCATCACGGCCGAATCGGAATGCCCTGTCGTGCAGGGGTGCGCCACCGGGCAATGCCACGGGTTCGATAACGTGCCCGCACCCGACGGCATCCATGAGATGAAGTGTCCGGAAGATGGCTGCGCGTCAGTCGATTGCCACGCGTGGAGTGCCCTTTCCGACGGCTACCGCCGGGCATCGGGCGTCAGCCTCATGGTGTGGCTTCTGGTGCCCGCCATGTTCGCATGCATCGCCATCGTCATGGTAAGAAAGTCGAGGTGACATCGATGAGTATGCGATCATTCGTTTTCGACGTCGTGCTTGCCGCGGGCGCGATCGCGCTGATGTTTCCCGATTCGACTGGCTATGGCGTGCATGAATGGGCGGGGCTTGTGTTCGCGGTTGCGGTGATCGTCCATGTGGCGGCGCGCCACGAGGAAGGCGCCAGGCTGTTCCAGAACGGATTTCGCAAACGCCGTGCGGGCAAGGCTTTTTCGTTCGTGTTGAATGCGGCGATCTTCGTCGATCTGGCGGTTTGCGCGGTTTCGGGCCTGATGGTGTCGGGTGCCGTGCTGCCGACGTTCGGCCTGTATGCCGGAGGGTTTTTCTTCTGGGCGCCTGTCCATGCGTTTTCGGCGCAGTTGTTCATGGCGCTTGCTTTGGTGCATGTTGTCTTGTTCGCGCCGAAGATGAAGGCCGTTGTGTCGAAGCGATGACGGGGGAAAGGGGTAAACACATGCAAAGCGTTTCTTGTGGGGCCGCAGGGTCGCATGATGTTGTGACGGATTGGGGCCTTGTTGCCACGACCTGCGAGTTTCTTGCGTTTTCATTTCGCTATCCCGATCGCGGCGCCGTGATGCCGATTGCGTCGGGCGAATGGGCCGATGCGCTGGACGAGCTGCGCCGTGCGTGGGGGTTTGCCGCCGATGCGGAGTGCGGCGAGCTGACGCGGGCGGATTCAGGCGAAGGTCCCGAGGCCGTTTTGCATGCGCTGCGCCAGGAGGCGACGCGGCTGTTCGTCGGTCCGCCGACGCCTGCGGCAAGTCCGTACGAAAGCGTTTGGGCGGCGGCGCGCACCCATGCGGCCCCGCTGCTTTTCGTCAGCCCCTCCGCCATCGCCGTCGAGCGCTTTTGCGCCGCATGCGGCCTGGGTCGTCCTCAGGGCACGAACGAATCGCTCGACCATGTTTCGTCCGAGCTTGAGCTGCTGCAGTTTCTTGCGAGCGTGGAATCGGGGGCGGTGGACGCGGCATCATGCGGCGTTGCCCTGGCCGATCTTCCCGGCGGTTCGCCAGCGACGGCGTTCGAACTGTTTTTCGACGAGCACCCAGCGATGTGGATGTGCGATTTCGCGTGCGAGGTGGAGCGCATCTCGTCGCGGGTGTTCTATCGTGCCGCGGCGCGTCTGCTGCGCGATTTCGTTTCCGCCCGGTAAAGCCGGGCGGTAGCGGCCGGAAGGCTGCGGGCGTGGCTGGGCGGCCGTGGTTAGGAGGCTGCGGGCGTGGCTGGATGGACGCGGATGAAAGGCTGCGGTTGGTTGTACGGTTTAACCGGCTGTGCGGTCGCGTGCTCGTGACTGCGTGGTCGCTGCCTGACAATTGCGGCCGGAGGATCGCGATTGCGGTCGGGCGCACGATGTCGCGCACGGCGTTTCGACATGGGTTTCTTGAAAGGGTTCGCATTGCGGGCCCTTTCCTTATGGGGACATGCGATAATCAACCGTTACGAATTCGCGTCCTTCGAGGCGCTTGAAAGATACGCGGCCGAAAACTCGCACCGGCCGCTCAGGGGAATAAGGCGATAGGAAAATCATGGCAGACTATATCGAGGGAAAACGCCCGGTCATCGAGGCGCTGCGCGCCCAGATGCCCGTCAAATGCGTGCTGATGGCCGACAACCTGCAGCAGGACGGCCAGGTCAAAGACATTCTGCGCAAGGCCCGTCAGTTCGACGTGCCCGTGAAAACGGTGACGCGCCGCAAGCTCGACGAGCTGAGCGCGCGCGGAAGCCACCAGGGCATCATGGCCGAGGCCCGTCCGTATCGCTACGCGGGTTTCAAGGACATCCTGCGTGCCGCCGAGCAGCATGCCGAAGAGCATGACGGCAACGCGCTCGTCGTGGTGCTCGACCACATCACCGATGCCGGCAACCTGGGCGCCATCGCGCGCTCCGTCGAAATCGTCGGCGCATCGGGCCTGATTATCCCCAACAAGCGCAGCGCGCATGTGACGGCCGCCACCTACAAGAGCTCCGCGGGCGCCATCAATCATATTCCGTGCGCCCAGGTTCCCAACATCGCCTCCACGCTTGAGAAGCTCAAAGAGGCGGGCTTTTGGGTGGCAGGCGCCAGCGAGCAGGCGCACTACACGGTGTGGGAAGCGCCCCTGCACGGCAAAATCGTCCTGGTGATGGGCAACGAAGGCGAGGGCCTGTCGCGCCTGACACAGGAGAGCTGCGACTTTTTGACCAAGCTTCCCCAGGAGGGCAAGGTCGGCTCGCTCAACGTGGCCCAGGCCGCTACCGCCGTCATGTACGAGTGGATGCGTCAGTGCCATGTGAAGGCGCAGGCGTAATTACATACCAGGTATCAAAAAGAAACCAGGTATACAAATGGCAAAACAGAGAAGGAAACTGCTGATCGTCGACGGCTACAACGTGCTGCGCAGCGGCTCGCGCTACCGCCATCTGCGCGATGCGGGCCCGAACCCCGATTACGCCGACGATGCGTTCAATCGCGCGCGCGAGGCGCTGATCAACGACGTGGTGGCCTATGCCGGCCGCGATTGCGAGGCGGTCATCGTGTTCGACGGAGCGCGCAACGAGCTCTCGGACGGCTCGTGCGAGAAGATCGCCGGCGTACGCATCATGTTCTCGCGCGCGGGCGATTCCGCCGACAAGGTGATCGAGAAGCTGAGCCGCGACGCGCGCGAGCGCGGTATCGAGACCATGGTGGTGACCAGCGACGCCACCATCCAGAACACGGTGTTCGGCTTCGGCGTGGACCGCATGAGCGCCAATGGCTTCAGCCATGCGGTCGAAGTGAACGATCACGAATACGACCTGGACGAATGCCCGCGCGTGGCCGTGAAGAACACGGTGGGCGAGCGCCTCGACCCGTCGGTTCGTGCGAAACTCGCCGCCTTGCGCGACGCTTTGTAGAAAGGAAGGCAGCCATGTCTCAGCGCTATGCCGCAACGGACAAATTCACCACGCTCGAGGGCAAAGACCTCGCCGATTCCATGGCGGCCGTGGCAGGCGCCGCCGTGGTGGCCACGGTGAACGAGGACGGCACGCCCAATGCCGCCGTGTTCGTTCCCATGATGGCCGACGACGACCACGTGGTCATGACGCTCGCGCCCAACAGGACGCGCGAGAACATCGAGCGCACGGGAACCTGCGTGCTCGTCTACGAGGAAGTGAACGCCCAGGCCGCCTCGAAGGCCGAGCGTTATCGCGGCGCCCGTTTGCGCCTGGAGCTTCTGCGCGAAGGCGACCCGCACCGCGACGAAGCGCTGAGCGCATGGCCGCGCGTGACGCCCTACACCATGGCGTTCCTCGTTGTGGAGCGCATGCCCATCGGATAGAATCGTGCGCACGCACATGAAAGGAGATGCCGGGTCGTGAAAATCCACGTAATCGCCGTCGGCAAGCTGAAAGAGAAATTCTGGGTCGAAGCCTGCGCCGAATACATGAAGCGCTTGAAGGCGTATGCCAAGGTGACCATCGAAGAGATTCCCGACCGCGATCCCGCGAAGTGCGGCGGCGAGGAAGGCGCCCGCAAAACCGAGGGCAAGGGCATCCTTGAGGCGCTGCCCGAGCATTCGCACGTCATCCTGCTCGACGTGGGCGGCAAGCAGCTGTCCAGCGAGGGAATCGCCGCGCGCATGGACGCGCTCATGCTTTCGGGCATAAGCGACATCACCTTCGTGGTGGGCGGATCGGGCGGCGTGAGCCGCAGCGTGCACGATTTCGCCGACGAATGCCTGTCGTTCGGCAAAATCACGCTTCCGCACAACCTGGCGCGCGTGGTCCTGCTCGAGCAGATCTATCGCGCGTTCAAAATTAGCCGCGGCGAGCCGTATCACAAATAGCCCCGTCATCCGACGAACGCCTTACGCCAAGGCGCCGTGCATCCTCATGCGCGGCGCCTTGTTCGTTATGCGCGAAGCCGTCCGCTTTTTCGATGCATCGGCGAATGGAGCCGCGCGTTTTCCGTATGATGGCCGCATGTCCGATTCCGGCGCGGTATGCGTCTGCGCCGTTCATTTCATACGATAGGAGGCCTTATGGCCCGCAAACCCGCAAAGCCGCACATGTCCGACGACGACCGTCGGTTCATCTATCGTGCGCTGAAGAAGAAGTTCGATTTCGACGAAGACTACCCGCTGGCAAGCCTTGGCTGGTGCTTCGTTCGCGAAGGCATCAACCGCGAAGACTACGGCTTTCTGAAGCTCAAGCCCATGCTTGAGGAAATGTCCGATTTCGTGAGCCTGTCCACGAAAGAGATCGGCGGCGTATCGCAGTCGATGTTCTGCCTGCACGAGTTCGAGGATTACGAAAACGACGCGCCCTCCGTCGACGAGGTCGCGCCCGTCGAGGGCGAAGAGGGCGATGACCCGGCGCGCCAGGCTGCAGCCGATGAAGAGGCTCGTTTCGCGAACGCGGTTTCTAAAAAAGATAAGGCGCAGCAAAGTAACCAAGCAGACAAAAAGAAACCTAGCAATCAAAAAGATACTAATGATGCGAATAGTAACGATAGTGAATCTAAGAAAGCCGATTCAAAAGAGTCTGCTGAAGCTGAAAAAAAACAAGACAAGAAAAGTAAAGTAGACGCGAATAAGAAAGATAAAAATAGTACTGACAATCAAATAGATACTAATACTGACCAGGTAAAAGAAAAGCAGGCCGAAAAAGCGGAAGAGCAGAAGCAGGGGAAAACCCCGGTGCGCCGTTCCGCTCAATCGGGCAGCGCCCCGAAACCGGGCCGAGGCTGCGGCGCTCACGAGCAGGCCGATGCGGCCCAGGACGCTTCTTCTGCGGACGCTTCGCCGGATGCCAAGCCGAATGCGGGCGACCAGGCGAAGAAGGCGCCCGCAGGCAAGGCGGCCGAATCCGACAAGAAGGCCGATTCCGCTTCGGATGAGAAAGACGACAAGAAGCAGGACGCCGCCCAGACGCGTCGCGGCGCATCCGAGCATGATTCGTCTGCCCGCCGCCGTACCGCCAAGCCCGCGTCTGCGAGCAAGGCCGGATCGGCGCAGGGCGCCGCGGCTTCGCGCCCGGACATCCGACGCCCGCGCCGCCGCGTCATTCCCGGCAAAGCGCTCGAGCGCTTCGGCTACCTGGGAACGTGGCAGGAATTCTTGGCCACGCTGGCCGACCTCGCCCTCGACGAGCCGTGGGATTTCAGCGGCGCCGGACTCGACGCCAACACGCGCAAGTTCGACATTCTGCACAATTACATCCGTTACACCTTCTACCGTCTGACGCTCGAAGACAAGGTGGGCTTTTCCTCCGATGAGGATTTCGCCGTGTTCAACACGGGCCTGGTGGACAAGCACTACGAAGACATCTACGCCTGCTTCGAGCCGTCCGACCCCGACAAGCCGGAAGAGACGCGCTATCCGTGGTCGTTTTCGGGCTTTTGCACGGCGGGCACGGGCAGACTCGGCAAGCGCCTGGTGCGCGAGCTCAATCCGCTGCCGCAGCCCGCAAGCTATCTTGAGCGCAAGGAAGACCTGCTGTTCGACCTGGATCGCGAGGTGGTGTGCGACGTGCACCACATCGTGGTGGACAACGTGCACAGGCTGCCGGTGAATTTCCTGCGCGACGAGCTGGCGTCGTCTCAGGAGTGCCTGGGCATCCTGGCGGGCATCGAGGAGCTTTCCGACGGCGCGCGCGGCGAGCGTTTCGAGAAGCTGCGCGGCGTGATCGAGAACGACACGCGCCTGTTCAACCGCCTCAGCACGAGCATCAACGCCGCGATCGACGTGGCCAAGCGCCAGGTGCGCTGGAACTACAAGACCGCCGTTCCCGCGTATTACCCGCGCACGAACAGCATGAACCTGCTGCTTCCGCTGATCTTGACCGACTCGCCGACGCCTGACGTGGCGCTTGTGGTGGAGCTGCAGAAATCGGGCAACTACCAGGGCCAGACCGTCGTCACCATGGCACAGGCCTACCGCGATGCGCGCCTGCTCTGCCGCCCGTATATCGATTGGCTCTCGCCCGCATCGATCATCGACGCGGCCGAGGAAGAAGACGAGGAGGAATAGCCGTGGCCGATCAGCGCATGGCCGGCGCCGCGCGGTCGGGCGTCGATGGGCCCCTGCTCGTGGGCATTCTGTCCGATACGCACGGCGTGCTGCCTCAGGCCGCCTTCGCCGAGCTTGCCGACTGCGATTTCATCGTGCATGCGGGCGATATCTGCGACCCCGGCATTCTGGCCGAGCTCGAAACGCTCGCGCCGGTCACGGCGGTGCTGGGCAACAACGATTGCCGCGAATACGGCGAAGCGGTGGGCCGGTTCGCCACGCCCGTGATCGGCGGCGTACGATTCCTGGTGACGCACACGCCCGACGATCTGCAGCGCGCGTTGCGCGGATGCACGTCGGCGCTGCAGCCGGGCGACCCGGTTCCGCAGGTGGCGGTGCACGGCCATACGCATGTGCCGCGCATCCTGAAGGGCAAGGCCGCTTCGCCTGCGAGCCTGGTGGTGTGTCCCGGCTCGGTGACGCGTCCGCGCGGCGGTTCGGCGCCTAGCGTGGCGAAGATGGTCGTCGAGGGCGGCGCGGTGAAATCGGTCGAGCTGGTCGAAACGGGGCATTTCGCCTGACGCATGCCGCTGGAATGACGGAGGCGTTTCGCCGTCGTGCGTGCCATCGGCGCGCGGCGGTCGACGCATCGGCGCGAAAACCGTCGATGCGCTTTCCGCCGGAGCGGCCGCTGCAGCCTTACAGCGCCGCTTCGCCTGGCGTATGCGTTCATAGAAGGAAATCCGCCGCGCCCGCAAGCGTGCTTTCGGGCGCGGCGTCGGGAAAAAGAGAGGACATCACGATGAAACTCGATGCTGCCGAAGTGCAGGAGATGATCGCCAACGACCCGCATATGCTGCTGGTCGACGTGCGCTCGAAGGAAGAATACGACGCGGGCCATATCCCGGGCGCCGGCTGCATGGCCGCCGAAGACATCTGCGACTGCCTCTACGACGAGGCGCTGGGCGAGCGCGGCCTGGACGCTATCGCCAACGTGCGCGGCATGGAGCTTTCCGACGACGCGTCGGCCATCGTGCTGTATTGCGACAACGGTGAGCGCAGCGCCCGTGCGACCGAGCACATGGAGGCCATCGGCTACGTGAACGTCTACGATGCGGGCGGCCTTGCCGAATGGCCCTACGAAGTGGTGACTACCGACGAGGAGCGCGCCGTCGCGGCGGCGCTCGCGGCATCGGATGCGGTGGCCGTGCAGGGCGATGCTGGTTGCGGTTGCGGCCACGCCCACGCCCACGAGCATTCTTGCGGCTGCGGCTGCTAGGCGAAAGAGGCGCTCTCACGCGAAGCCCGTCGGTTCGGCGGGCTTTTTCATGTCATGCGGCCGCGGTTTCCGGCTGCGAGGTGTCGGATCGGTATCGAAACGGTTTCCGTTCGTTTCCCGCTGTTGTTTTCGCTTGCCCGCGCCCGCCCGAAGCGGATAAGGTCGCATGGAAGGCGATGCGCCGCGGCGTTTGCGCGCGCGGACGCGTTTCGATGCAGGGAAGGGAGGACGCATGGGGAAGGCGTTGCTGATCGTGAATCCCGATTCGGGCCGGCGCGACGGCGCTGTTTTCGCCCAGTGCGTCCTGCCGCTGCTCGAAGAGGCGTTCGACCAGGTGGAATGCCGCATGTCGCGCTCCGCCTACGATGTGGAGTCATGGGCCTGCGAGGCGTGCGCGAGCGTCGAGGCGCTGTTCGTCATGGGCGGCGACGGCACGGTCGGGCTGGGGCTGCGCGGCCTGTTCGAGGGTCGCAGGCGCTACGGGCGCATGCCGACGTTCAATCCGCTTCCTGCGGGAACGGGCAACGGCTTCGTGCGCACGCTCGGCCTGCCGTCCGATCCCGCGCAGGTCGTGGCGGCCCTCGACTTCTCGAAGACGAAGGTGCTGGACGCCACGTTCGTCAACGGCGTCTCGTTCGCCCACACCGTGACGGGCGGCACGCTTCCCGAGGGCATTCGCGAGGTGTCGTCCGACGTCAAGACGCGCTTCGGCCTGTCGGCCTATGCCGCCAGCGAATTGCTGCGCGTGGGAAACGACCGCCGCTACCGCCTGCGCATCGTGGCCGACGGGGAGGAAATCATCGAAGACATCGGCTCGTTCGTCGCGTTTTCCGCGAACGCGCTGGCCAACGAATTCACGTCGTGCGTGCCGACGCGTCTCGACGACGGCCTGCTGCACTTGATCGCGCTGAAGCGCGCCTCGTTTCCCGCCTTGGCGTCGCTTGCGCCGCACGCCCTTGCCCGCACGCTCGAGAAAAGCCGCGAAGTGCTGTATCTGCACGCGAGGTCGTTCGAGATAAGCTGCTTGGATGCCGAACTGTCATGCGGCGTCGACGGCGACGAAGGCCCGCTCCTGCCCGTCAGCTTGAGCATCGAGCCCGGCGCGCTGCGCGTGTTCGCGCCGAAGGATTTCCGTCCATAGACGTTTCGCCCCGAAAGAGAAAGGACCCGGCATGCCGGGTCCTTCGTGCGTTTCGGCTCGCTTGCCGCGCGTCTGCATCACACGCCGAACTGCATGGCGCAGTAGCGGGCGTAGGTGCCGCCGAGAGCAATCAGCTCGTCGTGCGTGCCTTCCTCCACTACGCGGCCGTCGTCCACGACGGCGATCTTGTCGGCGCCGCGAATGGTGGAAAGCCGGTGCGCGATCACCAGCGTGGTGCGGCCCTTGGAAAGCTCCGCCAGCGATTCTTGCACATGGCGCTCGCTTTCGTTGTCGAGCGCGCTGGTGGCTTCGTCCAGGATCAGGATCGGCGGGTTTTTCAGGAACACGCGCGCGATCGAGATGCGCTGCTTCTGTCCGCCCGACAGGCGCGCGCCGCGCTCGCCCACGTAAGTGTCGTAGCCGTCGTCGAAGCTCATGATGGCGTCGTGGATGTTCGCGCGTTTGGCCGCCTCGATCACCTCGGCGTCGCTTGCCGCGGGGTTTCCGTACAAGATGTTGTCGCGGATGGTGCCGTCGAACAGATAGACGTCCTGCTGTACGATTCCGACGGTGCGGCGCAGCGATGTCAGCGCGACGTCGCGCACGTCGACGCCGTCGATCGTCACGCGTCCGCCGCAGACGTCGTAGAAGCGGGGCAGCAGCGAGCACGTGGTGGTTTTGCCGCCGCCGCTCGGGCCCACGAGCGCGGTGGTCTTGCCCGCGGGCGCATGCAGGGTGAAGCCGCGCAGCACGTCGGCGGCTCCGTCGTAGGAAAACGCCACGTCTTCGTAGCGGATGTCGCCGCGCACGCCGACGCTTTCCGCCTTCTCCAGGTCGGTCGCGCCGGGCCTGTCCTGCACGGCTGGTTCGATCGCCATGATCTCGGCGAAGCGGCGGAATCCCGCGTAGCCTTTCTGGAACTGCTCGGCGAAGTTGATCAGCTGCTCGATCGGCGAAAGGAAGATGCCGATGTAGAGGGCATAGATCGCCAGGTCGGTGGGCTCGATCTGCCCCTGTACCATGAAGTAGCCGCCACCCACGACGACGATCGTGTACAACAGGCCCGTGAACAGGGAATTCACGGCATGGAAGCGCCCCATGAACTTGTACGAGCGCTCTTTCGTCTCCACGAACAGGCGGTTGGTGCGCGCGAATTTCTCGGCTTCGAGCGCCTCGTTGCCGAACGATTTCACCACGCGCATGCCGCCCAGGGCGTCCTGGATGCACGAGTTGACGCCCGCCATGGTGCGGCGGTTCTCGGTGAAAATGACGCGTTTGCGGTAGTTGGTCCACGCCGCGTAGGCGGCCATGACAAGGGTGCAGGCCAGCATGATCAGCGTGAGCGGCACGTTGATGAAGAACAGCAGCGCGAACGAGCCCACGATTTTAAGCGAGCAGATGAAGATGTTCTCGGGGCCGTGGTGGGCGAGCTCGGACACGTCGAACAGGTCGGTGACCAGGCGGCTCATCATTTCGCCGGTGTTGTTCTTGTCGTAATACGAAAAGCTGAGGCGCTGGTATTGCTCGAACAGGTCGGTGCGCATGTCGGCCTCCATGCGCGCGCCCATGACGTGGCCCCAGCGCGCGATGAACCACTGGCAACCCGTGCGCAGCAGATACAGCGCCACCATGCCGGCGCAGATCAGGCCGAGCGCGCCCATCACCACGGGGGCGGGCTGCAGGAAGAAATCGCGCGTGAAGAAGTTGAGCAGCTGCGGGAACGCCAGGTCGATGCAGGCCAGAAGCGTGGCGCATACCAGGTCGAACCAGAACAGGAACTTGTACTTGCTGTAATAGCCGATGAATTTCTTGAACACCTGTCCGCCCGAGACGGAAGGCTTGGCGGGTTCGCCCGGCTTGCGGGAGGGGATGGTGGACACGACGTTCCTTTCTGCGCATGCGCGCGTCGCAGGGTTTATCGGGGGAATCGTGATAGGGCAGCGGGCTTGTCCGCGATTCGCGGCGCGGCGAACGAGAAAGGGGCGAAACCCGCATGTGCGAATTCCGCCCCGAACGCGATCGTGAACGCTTCAGCCGCGCGTCGCTTACGCGTATTTCAGGAACGCGCGATAGGCCTTGAGCGTCTCGTAGAGGTCGGCCTTGTCGATGACCTCCCACGGCGCGTGCATGTTCAGCACGGCCACGCCGCAGTCGATGACGTTCATGCCGTATTTGGCCAGGATGTAGGCGATGGTGCCGCCGCCTCCGATGTCCACCTTGCCAAGCTCTGCGGTCTGGAAGGCCGCTTCGCCCTTCTCCATGACGGCGCGGATCTTGGCCATGTATTCGGCGTTGGCGTCGTTGGAGCCGCTTTTGCCACGGCTGCCCGTGAACTTGTTGAATACCACGCCGCGGCCCAGGTATGCGGCGTTCTTCGTTTCGAACGCGCTCGCGTAAGACGGGTCGAAGCCCGCGGATACGTCGCTGGAAAGCATGCTGGAGTTGGCCAGGCAGCGGCGCAGGGGCAGGTCTCCCGCCTGGCCTGCCAGGTCCATGATCTCGGCGATGGTGTTCTCGAAGAACATCGAGGTCATGCCGGTGGCGCCCACGCTGCCGATTTCCTCTTTGTCCACGAGGATGCACACGCCGGTCTTGTCAAGGTCGGTCGCCTCGAGCTGGGCGATCAGGCTGGGGTAGGCGCACACGCGGTCGTCGTGGCCGTAGCCGATCACCATAGAACGGTCGAAGCCGCAGTCGCGGGCCGCGCCCGCGGGAACCACTTCCAGCTCGCTGGAAAGGAAGTCGGCCTCTTCCATGTCGTATTTCTCGGCCAGAATGGAAAGCAGCAGCGCCTTGACGGGCTCTTTCTCGGCAAGCTTCTCCAACTCGCTCGTCTGCGCGCCCGCGGCCTTCTCGGCCGCTTCGGGAGCCTTCGCCGGACGGCTGCCGGCCAGGATGTCGAGGTTTTCGCCTTCGATCACCTCGGAGGCCTTCTTTTGCAGCTGGTCTTGGGCCAGATGCACCAGCAGGTCGGTGACACAGAACACGGGGTCGCCTTCGTCTTCGCCCATGTTCACTTCCACGACGCCGCCGTCTTTCTTGGCGATCACGCCGTGGATGGCCAAGGGAAGGGTGACCCACTGGTATTTCTTGATGCCGCCGTAGTAGTGCGTGTCGAGCAGCGCGAATCCGCCCGCTTCGTAAAGCGGGTTCTGCTTGATGTCCAGGCGCGGGCTGTCGATGTGCGCGCCAAGGATGTTGAGGCCTTCCTCCATCGGGCGGCGGCCGATCTGGGCCAGGATGACCGACTTGCCGAAGCATTCGGCGTACACCTTGTCGCCGGCTTCGAGCGTGCGGCCTGCCGCGCGGGCTTCATCGACGGAGACATAGCCGGCCTCTCGGGCCATGGCGACGGCCGCGGCGGCGCACTCGCGCTCGGTTTTGTTCTCGCTGATGAATTTCTTGTAATCGGTCGCGAAAGACTCCACTGCGGCGAGGTCGGCCTCGTCGTAGGAGAGCCAGGCGTTCTTGTGCTCCATGGCTTCCTGCTTTCATCGGGCTGATGCGTATCAGGGTGCATGGTATAGCACGTCACGCCGCGGCGTCCGTCGGCCCGCCGCTATCCCGCCAAGTTCCATCTTTCATGCGCTGTGCGGTTGCGGCCCCGCTGCGCCGCGTGCCAGCGCCTTTCGCTTTATTCGGCTAAAGCGAAAGGTGCTGTTTTCGTGTGGCGCTTCTTCGGAAAAGGACGTTTTTGCGCGGAGGTGTGCCAAAACGCCGTTCGAGGCCTATAATAACCGGTCATATATAGCCCCGAATACGAAGGAGTAGCCACATGGCGTTTTATTACGAGGAGCCCTCGCGCACCTTCAACGAGTACCTGCTGGTCCCTGGGCACACGCCCGCCAGCTGCATCCCGACCAAGGTCAGCCTGAAAACGCCGCTTGTCCGCTACCGCAAGGGCGAAGAGGAGTGCCCTCTCTCGCTGAACATCCCCATGGTGTCCGCCATCATGGCCGCCGTTTCCGACGACCGCATGGCCGTGGCGCTGGCCACCGAAGGCGGCCTGTCCTTCATCTACGGCAACCAGTCCATCGAGGACCAGGCTGCCATGGTTTCCCGCGTGAAGCAGCATAAGGCCGGCTTCGTGGTGAGCGACGCAACCCTGTCTCCCGACATGACCCTCGAGCAGGTTCTCGAGCTCAAGGAGGTCACGGGCCATTCCACCATGCCCGTCACCGATGACGGCAAGCCCAACGGCAAGCTGCTCGGCGTGGTGACCGAGCGCGACTACCGCCTGTCCCGCATGTCCCTCGACGCCAAGGTCTGCGATTTCATGACTCCGCGCGAGAAGCTGATCGTGGCCCCCGCCGAGACCTCTCTCAAAGAGGCCAACGACATCATCTGGGACCACAAGCTCAACAGCCTCCCGCTGGTCGACGACCAGGATCACCTGGTCTACATGACCTTCCGTAAAGATTACGATTCCCATAAGGACAATCCGCTCGAGATGCTCGATGCCGAGAAGCGCTACATCGTGGGTGCGGGCATCAACTCCCGCGACTACGCCGAGCGCGTTCCCGCTCTGGTCGAGGCCGGCGCCGACGTGCTGTGCATTGACTCTTCCGAAGGCTTCTCCGACTGGCAGAAGATGACCATCGAATGGGTCCGCGAGCACTATGGCAACGACGTCAAGATCGGTGCGGGCAACGTCGTCGACCGCGAAGGCTTCCGCTTCCTCGCCGAGGCCGGCGCAGACTTCGTGAAGGTCGGTATCGGCGGCGGTTCCATCTGCATCACCCGCGAGACCAAGGGCATCGGCCGCGGCCAGGCCACCGCGACCATCGAAGTCGCCAAGGCCCGTGACGAGTACTTCGAGCAGACCGGCATCTACGTGCCGATCTGCTCCGACGGCGGCATCGTCTACGACCACCACATCTCCCTGGCCCTGGCCATGGGTTCCGACTTCGTCATGCTGGGCCGCTACTTCGCCCGCTTCGACGAGAGCCCCTCGAACAAGGTCGTCGTCAACGGCACCTACATGAAGGAATACTGGGGCGAAGGTTCCGCCCGCGCCCGCAACTGGGGTCGTTACGATCTGGGCGGCAAGAAGTCGCTGTCCTTCGAAGAGGGCGTCGACTCCTACGTGCCTTACGCCGGCAGCCTGAAGGACAACATCGCCGTCACGCTGCTCAAGATCCGCTCCACCATGTGCAACTGCGGCGCTCTGACCATCCCCGAGTTCCGCGACAAGGCGAAGCTGACCGTCGTCTCCTCCACGTCCATCGTCGAGGGCGGCGCTCATGACGTGCTCCTGAAGGACAAGACTCCCTACGTGAGCACCGCGCGCTAAGGCGCCCTTCCTGTCCACCGAGGAAAGTAGTTCTCATCAGGTACTTGAAGAACATATCTTCGCTGCTGCCGGCCTGCGTGCTGGCAGCAGCGCTTTGTCTGCCCATGCCCGCCGCCGCGGCATGGGCCGATGGCGTATCGGACGCGCAGCAGACGCTCGACGCGGCCGAGGAGCGCCTGGCGCAGATCAGCCAGGAGCACGCGAAGCTGCAAGACGAAGCGGACGGTCTGCAAGACCAGATCGATGACGCCGTCGAAGGCGTGCTCGAGGCCCAGGGCGAGGTCCAGGAGGGCCGCATCCGTCTGGGCGACATGATGTCGTACGAATACAAGACCGGCGGCGTGGGCGTGCTCAAGGTGCTGCTGAATTCCGAAAACCTCAGCGACCTGCTGAACAACCTGCATTACGTCGATTCGGTTCAGAAGGCCCAGGCCGAAGAAATCGAGCGTCAGCGTCAGCGCGAAGAGGCGTTCGCCTCTGCGCTCGATGACATGAACAAGAAGAAAGACGCGCAGATGGCCAAGATCGCCGAGGCCGAGCAGAAAAGCGCCGAGGCCGCCCAGGTGGTCTCCAACGCCGAGGCCCAGCTGGCGAAGGCCCAAGACGAAGCCGCCGCCGCGGCCGAGGCCGAGCGTCTTGCAGCGTTGAAGGCCCAGGCCGAAGCTCTGGCCGCCGAACAGGCGAAAGCCGCCGCAGCCGAGCCTCCTGCCGAACAGCCCCAGGCTTCTGCTCCTTCCGAACAGAAGCCGCCTGCATCGAACGATTCCGCATCCAACGGCTCGAACTCCCAGGCGGGCGGTTCCGGCAATACCGGCAATTCCAGCGGCCCCGCCGTCGACCAGGCGGGTTGGAAGACCGGCTCTGCTTCCGCATACGGCTCCACCACCGACGGCACGCTCGGCAAGCCCACGGCTTCGGGCGCGCTGGTCACCGAGACCTCCATGGGCGTTGCCGTGCCTCTGTCGTGGCCCAACGCGCGTTCGTATCTGGGCCGCCAGGTCGAAATAAGCTACGGCGGCTCCACGGTGGTCGCCACGGTGAACGACCTGGGCGGCATGGGCGGCGGCTCCCGATCGCTCGATCTGCAGCCGGGCGTCTGGAAGGCCTTCGGTGCAAGCTCGTGTTTCGATTGGGGCGTGCGCACCGTGAGCTATCGCTTCCTGTAGCATCGCGTTTCTCATCATTTCGCATAAGAAGGGCGTCGGCATCGTGCCGGCGCCCTTTTGCGTCGCCTCCGTTTTCCCGATGCGCGAGGTGCGTCAGCCGTTCGCGCGCGAATGCGCCCCGGTTTCTCACGGGCGCGTTAATTTTCTCGTGGGCGATTTCTCCATTCTTGCGTACGGCCGTATAATAGGCGGAATTCATGTTTCGAAAGCCGCGTGCGGCTGGACGTGCAAGATATCAGGAGCTGCAGATGAAAGAGTACAACCCCCATGAGATAGAGCCTCGTTGGCAGGCCGTCTGGGAGCAGACCGAACAGAACAAGATGGAAGAGGATTCCTCGAAGCCGAAGAAATACGTGCTCGAGATGTTCCCGTATCCGTCGGGCGACCCGCACATGGGCCACGCGCGCAACTACTCCATCGGCGACGTGATCGCCCGCTACAGCAAGATGCGCGGCTTCGACGTGTTGCACCCCATGGGTTGGGACGCCTTCGGCCTTCCCGCCGAAAACGCGGCCATCAAGCACAACGGCCATCCTGCCACCTGGACGTACGGCAACATCGAAACCCAGCGTAACGTGTTCAAGCGCATGGGCTTCTCCTACGACTGGGACCGCACGGTGCGCACGTGTGATAAGGAATACTATCGTTGGGGTCAGTGGATCTTCCTCAAGATGTGGGAGAAGGGCCTGGTCGAGCGTCGCAGCAACCCCGTGAATTGGTGCGAGTCCTGCCATACCGTTTTGGCGAACGAGCAGGTCACCGACGGCGTGTGCTGGCGCTGCGGCAACGCGGTCGAGCGCCGCGAGTTGGAGCAGTGGTACTTCAAGATCACCGAATACGCCCAGGAGCTGCTCGACGACCTTGACAAGCTGGATGGCTGGCCCGAGCGCGTCAAGCAGATGCAGGCCAACTGGATCGGTCGCTCCGAAGGCGCCGAGGTCGATTTCGCGCTGTGCGACGAAAACGGCGAGCCCATGGAGGGCCACGACATCACGGTGTTCACCACCCGCCCCGATACGCTGTTCGGCTGCAGCTTCTTCCTGCTGGCTCCCGAATACGACGGCCTGATCGAGCTGGTCGAAGGCACCGAGTACGAGGCCGCCGTGCGCGAGGTCATGGAAGGCGTCGAGAAGGTCACCGCCGTCGAGCGCGCCCAGGGCGACCTCGAGAAGCACGGTGCGTTCACGGGCCGCTACGTGGTCAACCCGATTAACGGCAAGAAGGTTCCCGTGTGGGTGGCCGACTACGTCGTGGCCGATTACGGCACAGGCGCCGTCATGGCCGTTCCCTGCGGCGACCAGCGCGATTTCGAGTTCGCCCGCAAATACGGCCTGCCCGTTCCGCCGATCATCCTGCCGAAGGAAGACGAGCTGTATGAACAGCTCAAAGACCAGCAGGACATGGTGGTCGAAAACGTCGATTGGGAACAGTCCTTCGAGGCCACGGGCTACCTGGTGCAGTCCGGCAAATACACAGGCATGGAGGGCGGCAAGCATTCTCCCGCCGTCGATGCGATCATCGGCGACCTGGAGGCTGCGGGCAAGGGCAAGCTGTCCGTGCAGTTCCGTCTGCGCGACTGGCTGATCAGCCGTCAGCGCTACTGGGGCAACCCTATCCCTGCGATCTATTGCGACGAGTGCGGCATCGTGCCCGTTCCCGAAGAGGACCTGCCGGTCGAGCTGCCGCTCGATCTTGACATCACCAAGGGCGAGCAGCTGGCCGACCACAAGGAATTCGTCGAGTGCGTCTGCCCGAAGTGCGGTCGCCCCGCACGTCGCGAGACCGACACCATGGACACGTTCACTTGCTCGAGCTGGTATTATCTGCGCTATTGCGACCCGCATAACGACCAGCTGCCGTTCGCTCCCGATAAGGCGAACCGCTACATGCCCGTCGACCAGTACATCGGCGGCATCGAGCATGCCATCTTGCACCTGCTGTACTCGCGCTTCTTCACGAAAGTCCTGCGCGACGCCGGCATGGTCGATTTCGACGAGCCGTTCACCAACCTGCTGTGCCAGGGCATGGTGAAAGACGAGCACGGCGAAACCATGTCCAAGTCGAAGGGCAACGTGGTTTCTCCCGTCGTCATGATGGACGAGTACGGCGCCGATGCCGTGCGCACCTACATTCTGTTCATGGCGCCGCCCGACAAAGACCTCGACTGGAACGAGGCTGGCCTCGGCGGCATCTATCGCTTCCTCAACCGCGCGTGGCGCATCGTTTACGACCTGATGGGCGAAGCGGACGAGCAGACCTACTACGAGGAAGGCGCCGCCACGGCGCAGCAGGCGGCCGAGTCGGCCAAGGTGCTGCTGCGCGAGCGTCATCGCGTCGTGGGCAAGGCGACCGACGATTTCGAGCGCAACAACTTCAACACGGCCATCTCCGCGATCATGGAGCTGGTGAACGCTTCCGGCGATTATCTGCGTAAGACCGCGCCGGACGCCCGCGACGCCGAACTCGGCCGCGACGTGGCCGAGACCATCGTGAAGCTGCTCGCGCCTATGGCCGCCCATATGTCCGAGGAGCTGTGGCACACGGTCCTCGGCCACGAGGGCAGCGTGCACAACGAGGCCTGGCCGACGTTCGATCCCGAGATGGCCAAGGCCGACGAGGTCGAGCTGGCCGTCCAGGTGAACGGCAAGGTGAAGGCCCGCATCACGGTTGCTGCCGACGCCGCCGAAACCGCGATTCTCGAAGAGGCCCTCGCGGCCGCTTCGAAGGCGGTCGAAGGCAAGACGGTCGTCAAGAAGATCGTCATCCCCGGCCGTTTGGTGAACATCGTCGTAAAATAAGCAAATCGTCCCGTCGCCCGTTGTGGCGGCGGGATTTTTTTGTTTCGGGCCTTGTTCGCGCGGGCGCCTCTGCAGTTTCGCGGCATGCGTTGCCCGATGTTGTCGATTCGCTCGTTGCGGCATCGGGCCGCTTGGTCGCGGGCGTCGTCTTTCGGGGCGGCGCCCGTTTCGCGTTCGCGCCCGGTCTCGTGCGGCGCTTTACGGGATTGCGGGTTTCGGACGGCGTATGACGGCACGTTTCAACGGGCGGCTTCGGCTTCGCTTCGATTGCGGACGGCTTTCCGTTGCGGATTTTGCGCTGCCGGGCGGGCCGTTTTGTGTTGCATTCTTGCAGACGCAGGCGATTTCCCGTGAAGGTCGACGGACGCGCAGGCTCGTTTTTCAAGGTGGGGTAGGATACGTCTGGAAATCGAGCGCGAGTGTTCTTGCGCGCGGCCCGGCGTGCGTCCGGGTTGTTCGGCGGGGCGAAAGGCCCGGGAAGGAAATACTTTGATCCGAGGATTCTTCAAAGGCGTCGGCGTCGTCGTGCTTCTGTGCTTGACGGTGCTTGTCGGCGTGAACGCTTGGGTCGTGCTTTCCACGAAGGGCGCCATATGCGCCTTGGACGAAGCGCTCGCCGCGGAAGCGCCCGAACGCGCCGACTGCATCATCGTGCTGGGCGCGAGCGTCTATGCCGACGGCTCGTTGTCTCCCATTCTCGAAAACCGCGTCGATGCCGCGATCGACCTGTACAACCGCGGGCTTGCATCTACGATTATCATGTCGGGCGACGGCCGCGAGGCGAACTACGACGAACCTTCCGCCATGAAACGCTACGCCGTCGAACGCGGCGTTCCCTCAGGCGACGTCTGCTGCGATCCGGGCGGATATCACACCTACGACACCATGTGGCGCGTCGCGAACGTGTACCGAGCCGAAAGCTGCTTCGTTGTCACTCAGGAATACCATCTGTACCGTTCCGTCTTCGACGCGCGCGGCGTCGGCTTGGAAACCGTCGGCGTGATCAGCGACGAGGGCACCTATGAGGATCAGTTCTGGTACGACGTGCGCGAAATGGCCGGTCGCGTGCAAGATTGCGGCCAGGTTCTGATCGGCGCCGTGCCCGACAATCCAGGCGCCGCTATCAGCCTGTAGCGTGCTGCGTCGGCTTGAGCGCTTCGGCGCTCTCCATGTTTCCGTCGCTCTCGAGTCCTGTTCGCATCTTCGCCACACGTTGCGCACGCTATACTGCTCCCTGGTTTCATAGACGGGGGAGGAATGGCTATGGGGATTGCCGACGAGGCGGCATTGTATGCGGTGGGCTATTGGATGCATGAAAACCATCCGACGCGCATCGAAGGGCTTTGCCTGAACGATATCCAGAAGAAAACGCCGTGCGACGAATGCAGCGCGGTCTGTCCTTCGCAGCTTTCGCTGCACGGGCCGACGCCCGATTGGCGCGGCTGCACCGATTGCGGCCTGTGCGTGACGGCATGTCCGACGCAGGCGGTCAACGCGTCGTCGACGCAGTGCGCGCGGGTGGAAAGCGCCGTTTCCGCAGCCCGCGGCTGCGTCGTGATCGCGTGCGAGCGCTATGAGGGCGATGCCGATGCGACGGTCGCATGCCTCGCATCGCTTCCTTGGGACGAAGTCGCCGCTTATGCCTTGGCCGTTCCCGTGGTGCTGAAAACGTCGCCGTGCAAGACATGCGAGCGTGCTTGCGCCGTGGCGCAGATCAAAGAGACGCTTTCCCGTTTGAAGGAGTTTTTCGGTCGCGACGAGTTCGCCGAGCGCATCATGCCTCGCGTTCCCGCATCTGTCGCGCCGCAACGTGCTGCTGCGCGCACGGCGGGCGCGCAGCGACGTCGCGCGTTGTCGACGGCTGCGGACGCCGTGAAAAAGGGCGCCGCGCATCTGGCCGATCCCTCGCAGGCGCCGCGCGTCTCTCGTTCGCGCGCGATGCTGCTCGATGCCGCACAGGCGCTTCCCGCGGAAAAACGCATCGAGCTGTGCTGGAAGACGCTTGTCGAAGACGGAGCCTGCAAAGGCTGCGGCGTCTGCGTGAACATGTGTCCCCACGGCGCTCTTTCGCTGACGGATGCGGATCCGGGCGATCAAATGCCCGCCGCAGGCTCCGAGCCGGGCGAGGGATCTTTCGTGCCGCGTTACTTGGCGCATGATGCAAGCCGGTGCACGCAATGCGGCTTATGCTACATGAGCTGTCCTCAGCAGAATTTGGGCGGGTGGGACGATATGCGCTCCTTCGACGTTCCCGCCGTGAAATACAATCCCATCGATGTGTCGGTGTGCGAGAAATGCGGGCGCTTGTTCAAGGCGGAGCCCGGCAGAGCGAAATGCCCGGCTTGCTCGCGTTTCCGTTTTGCTCCCAGGTAGGAAGAATCGGGGAGGGCCGCATTTCGAAGCGGTCCTCCCCGATGTCTTTACAGCTTTGTGTTCGATACCAGATCGCTCAGTTCTTGGCGGGAGTGGATGTCGAGTTTGCTGTAAATGTGCTTGCAGTGCGTGCGAACCGTATTTTCCGAAATGAACAGCTCTTCGGCGATCGAAGCCATGGATTTGCCGCGTGCGACCAGTTCCATGACTTCGGTTTCGCGAGACGAGAGTCCGTGTTTTTCGCGAACGACGATGCATTGTTTGGAAAGGCGGTCGGTGATGACGTGGTCGGTTCCTTCGAAGCGTCGCGCCGATCGGGGGCTCGTTGTCGTGCCTTGCTCCTGTTTTCGCATCGGCGTCTTCTTGCTCGTCGCATTCGCATCGATTCGAATGCCGGCTGTGTTTCCGTCGGTGTTTTCGGGTTCTTCGCTCGAATCGGGCTTCTCGTCGCCGATGCCGAGCGCCGCTGATGCCGATTTTCTGTGCAGCGCCAGCGGGGGCGTGAGAAATTCGATGCGGTCGATGCGTTTCGGCGCATCGTGTCCTTTCGCGCTCGTCGAGACGAAGAGAGCCATGCCGAGCACGTATGCGGCCACGATGGAAAGAAGCGCGGTTTGGCCGACGCCGAGTATTTCGATGTCGTTGGCGAACCATCCGAGAAGGAATCCGATGCCCTGGGCGATGTAGGCGGCGCTGCCGAAGAATCCGTAGACGAATACGGGGTTGGTTCCACGGTCGCGGGAGGTTTGGGCGCATTGCATCATCATGATGAGCGTCACAAGCGAGAATGCCATATAAGTCAGTCCCGCGAACAGGCTGAGGCCGACTTTCTGCATGAAGGGGAACAGGAAGAGGCCCGTTATCACGATGGGGTATACGCCGCGAAAGACCGTGCGCAGCCCGAACCGCACAGACGATGTGAGCCAAAGCGCCAGCAGGGTGGCGGCGGCAAGGAGAAGCCCCGCCATCGAGGCGAAGTTCACGACGTCCGAGATTTGCGGGTTGATCACGGCGACGCCGCGCGCGAGGCCGCTTGCGAAGGCGAGGGCGGCCACGCAAAGAGCGCTGGCTTTCGAGTCCTTGATGACCTGCATGTAAACTTGGGGATGCTCGCGCGGCACGTCTTCGAACATAGGCTGGTCGAAATCCATTTCTCGCGCCGAGAGGGAGAGACAGAGGGCGCATATGGGAAGCATCACGACGGGAATCAGAAATGCGGTAAGCGCTATGGGAATGAGGTAAAGGGCGAAATAGCATGCGCATGCCGCCGCCGCTCCTAAGATGAGGCGATAGTTGCTCGCTTCGGCTTCGATGGACGAGAAGTATCGTTGCCAAAGCATGAAGAAGCCGGCCGTTCCGACCCCCGTCGATATGCCGCCTGCCAAGACGAAGGCGATGGTGTAGACGGGTATATACATGGCGGCGATGACGCATGACGATCCGACGAGCACCATGCCTGCGCTGAGCGAAATGAGCATTTTGCGCGCTTGGGCGGGGAAGTAGTACGAGCCGAACGTGCTTGCGACGAATGCGGTGCAGAATGCGATGGTTTGCGCCAGATAGAAGGTGAGCGTCACCTCGTCGGTCTGAAAGTCTTTGGGAAGGAACGGGAATACGCCGCCCCAGATCTGCGTGGCGTTGATCACGGTGAAAAGCGCGTAGCCGATGCTCGATGCATGCGGTATAAGCTGGGTGGGATTCACGATTCTCCTTTTTACGACATCGTGCATCAGTGTGACGAACAAACGGCGTCCCGGCAAGCGAATCGAGGCTCAGTGTGAGAAATCACATGTGGGGTGTGATGCTTTCACCTGGTGTTTTACGTATATTCATGTCACACCGTTTCAAGGAATGATCCTTGATGAGAGGGGGAATCATGGTGAAAGAAATCGAAGGACATCCCGTTTCGCGACGCAATTTCGTGAAGGGCACCTTCGCGGGAGCCGTCGCCGGCGCGGGTGTTCTGGGCGGCGCTTCCATGTTCGGCTGCGCGCCGAAAAGCGAGGAGGCCGCGGCGCCCGAGGCCGCCGAGGAAACGATCGCGTGGAGCCAGTGCAACGTCAACTGCGGCGGCAACTGCGTGTTCCAGTGGCATGTCAAAGACGGCAAGGTCCAGTACATGGAATCCGATAACACGGGCGATATCGACCTTCAGGCGCGTGCCTGCCTGCGCGGCCGCTCCATGCGCCGCTGGCTGAACAGCCCCGACCGCCTGCTGTATCCCATGAAACGCGTCGGCAAGCGCGGCGAGGGCAAGTTCGAGCAGATCAGCTGGGACGAGGCTGTCCAGACCATCGCCGACAAGCTGAAGTACACGATCGACACGTACGGCAACGATGCCATCTACGTCAATTACGCCACGGGCATGTATTCTGCGACGGGTAATCCGTCTTCGCGTCTGCTCAACCTGCTGGGCGGTCACCTGAAGCGCGGCTACGACTATTCCACCAATATGATTTCGGCCGCTCTTCCGTATATGTACGGCGAAGAGTGCTCGCCCTACGACGACGTGTTCGCGTCTTCGATGACTGAGGCCGAGGCCAATTCCGACCTCGTGGTGATGTTCGGTAACAGCCCGGCCGAGACCCGCATGGGCGGCGCCAATATCGTGTGGGACTTCGCTCGTGTCCGCGAGGCCGTTCAGGGTCGCGGTGGCAAGATCGTCAACATCGACTATCGTATGAACGAGAGCGCTTCGGGCCATCCTGAGGAGTGGCTGCCGATTCGTCCCGGCACCGATGCCGCGCTGGCTTGCGCCCTTGCTCATGAGTTCATTGCGAACGATCAGGTCGACCTCGACTTCCTGCATACGTACTGCGTGGGCTACGACGAGGAGAGCATGCCTGAAAGCGCCAAGGGCCAGAATAAGTCCTACAAGGACTACATCATGGGCACCGGCTACGATATGGTCGAGAAGACCCCCGAGTGGGCCGCTCCGATCACGCAGATTCCGGCCGACACCATTCGCCAGCTTGCTGCCGACCTGTCCGCCGCCGAGGCTCCGTTCGTGGTTCAGGGCTGGGGTCCGCAGCGTCACACCAACGGCGAGGACACCTGCCGTGCGATTTGCATGATTCCCGTCCTGCTGGGCAAGATCGGCCTTCCCGGCACCAATACCGGCCAGCGCGAGGCCGAGCCGTCCGTTTCGCTGGTCGGCGGTCTGCCGTCCGGCAAGAACCCCGTTAAAGCACGTATCCCATGCTACGAATGGCTTAATGCCGTCGACCACGGCAAAGAGATGACCGCCACCAATGCGGGTATCACCGGCGTCGACCAGCTGAGCAACGACATCAAGTTCCTGTGGAACTATGCGGGCAACTGCATCACTAACCAGCATGGCGATATCAACAAGGTGCACGAGATCCTTTCCGACGAGAGCAAGTGCGAGTTCATTCTGGTTTGGGACACCGTGATGACCGACTCCGCCAAGTACGCGGACATCCTGCTGCCCGACGCCATGCGCTCCGAGCAGCTCAACATGAAGACCAACGGCTACACCGAGTGGTACACGGGCGTGTGCGTGGGCGGTCCTGCCCAGGAGGCGCCGGGCGAGTGCCGCACGAGCTATGACGTGATGGCGGACATCGCGGACAAGTTCGGCATGAAAGAGCAGTTCACCGAGGGCAAGACCCAGGAGCAGTGGATCCAGGAGATCTACGAGGCGGGCGCCGCCGAGGATTCCGAGATGCCCAGCTGGGACGAAATCAAGGCCCAGGGCCTGTACAAGCGCGCCCTTCCGACGGCTATCGGCATGAAGGATTTCCGCGACGATCCCGTGGCCAATCCGCTTGCCACCCCGTCCGGCAAGATCGAGATCTATTCCGAGCAGCTGGCCGAAATCGCCGCTACGTGGGAGCTCGAAGAGGGCGACGCGATCAACCCGATCCCGATGTTTTTCGCGGGCTTCCAGGGCTACGGCAGCACTACCGACGAGTTCCCGCTGTACTGCTCCGGTTTCCACCACAAGAGCCGCACTCATTCGTCGTTCGGCTTCATCCCCGAACTCGAGGCCGTTGCGCGTCAGCAGCTGTGGATCAATCCGGCCGACGCCGAGAGCCGCGGCATCGCTTCGGGCGACATGTGCTCGGTGAAAAGCCCCGCGGGCGAGATCCGCATCGAGGCCAAAGTCACGTCCCGCATCGTCCCCGGCACCGTGGGCATTCCGCAGGGCGCGTGGCACAAGGCCGACATGTTCGGCGACAAGGTCGATAAGGGCGCATGCGTGAACACGCTCACCACGTACAGGCCTTCGCCGCTTGGAAAGGGCAACGGCAACGCCCACACCATGATCGTCCAGGTCGCCAAGGCTTAAAGGGGGAAATGCAATGGCTTACGGATTCTATTTCGACAGCACCCGCTGCACGGGTTGCCGCACGTGCGAGATGGCGTGCAAAGACTATAAAGACCTGCCCGCCGACGTGGCCTTCCGCAGGGTGTTCGACTACGAGGGCGGAAGCTGCTCCCTCGGCGCCGACGGCACCGCGACGTGCGACGCGTTCATGTACCACGTCTCCGATGCGTGCAATCACTGCGAGAACCCCAAGTGCTTCGCGGCGTGTCCGACGGGCGCGATCGAGAAGGACGAAGACGGCATCGTGTTCATCAACCAGGACACCTGCACGGGCAACGGCGCCTGCGTGGACGCCTGCCCCTACGGCGTGCCGATCCTGGTGAAGGAAGAGAACAAGGCCAAGAAGTGCGACATGTGCCGCGACCGCGTGGCCGAGGGCAAGCAGCCCATCTGCGTCGAGGCCTGCCCGCTGCGCGCGCTCGAGTGGGGCGATCTGGACGAGCTCAAGGCGGCCCATCCCGACGCCGTGGCCGGCATCGCGCCTCTGGCCGATCCGTCCTTGACGGTTCCGAGCCTGCTCATCAAGGCGTGCCCTGCCGCCAAGGAGCCGGGCGACGCTACGGGCTTCGTGGCCAACGAGCTGGAGATCTAGACGGGCTTGCGATCGGGCGGCGCGCTTTCGCCCGCCCGATCGCGGCGTGCGTCTTTCTGCGATTTCGCCTCGCGCTTTTGGGCGCGGGGCGTTTTTCGTACAATAAGGCGGCTGTTCGCGTCGAAAGGGGGAGGTTTTGGCGCGCGGATTCTTCTTCGACAATACGCGGTGCACGGGGTGTCGCACGTGCATGGCCGCCTGCGCCGACTATCACGGGCTGGCGGCGGGGCATGTCTATCGCCGCGTCATCGATTACGAGGGCGGCGTCTGCGAAAGCGGCGCCGACGGATGCGTCAGGGTCACCTCCTACGTCTACCACATATCGCTTGCCTGCAATCATTGCGACAGGCCCGAATGCGTGCACGTGTGCCCGACGGGCGCCATGCATAAAAACGAGCTCGACCTGGTGTGCGTCGATGCGAAGAAATGCATCGGCTGCGGCTACTGCACCGTCGCGTGCCCGTATCATGCGCCGTCGATCGACGAATTCACCCGTCAAAGCTCGAAGTGCGACGGGTGCTCGAGCCGCGTGGCCGAGGGCAAGCAGCCCATCTGCGTCGAGGCCTGCCCGCTTCGCGCGCTCGCCGCAGGCGATGCCGACGACATGGCGTCGCTTCGTTCCGAGGCCGTATCCGACGTGCTTCCGTTGCCTGATTCGTCGTATACGGAGCCGAATCTTTTCATGCTCTTGTCGCCCGCAGCGGCTGCGGCCGAACGCGGCGAGGGGGCGATCGCCAACCCTTGCGAGCTGGGAGACCTGGGAGGGGAATAGGCCGCGCCGTTTCGCGGCTTCATGGGAGGAGGACCATGAATCAA
The DNA here is from genome assembly GCF_003725295.1 of Slackia faecicanis. Lineage (GTDB taxonomy): Bacteria > Actinomycetota > Coriobacteriia > Coriobacteriales > Eggerthellaceae > Slackia > Slackia faecicanis. The sequence goes on along the minus strand of NZ_QICB01000003.1, from coordinate 194,938 downwards.
GAAAAGACGTATCGCGTGTGCGACCCCGAACGCAGTGCGGCGATGCTTCGCGACGAGGAGTTTCTCGAGGCGTTCGCGGCCTGCGCCGATATCCTCGGGTCCTGCTTCTTGTTCCATCCGGTCAAAGAAGGCGCCGCCCGCGCCTTCGGAATGCTGCGCGATATCGACATCGCGCTCGATTGGCCGTTCGGAGAGGAAGCGGATCGCGTGGAGGCCGCTTGTCGTTTTGCGTGCGGCACGGACGAGTTTCCCGATGCGATGTCGGAGGAATTCACGCGTCTCATACGCGGAGCCGGCTTCTCCCCCGCGCCGCCGTGGGGGTCGGTATACATGGATCGCGAGAAAGTGATGTACGGGCGCACATGGGTCCTTCTGCGCGACTGGATGCGCGCGCATGCCGTGAGCGGCCTTTATGCCGAAAACGATCCGGAGGATCAGTTCGGGCGCCTGCTCATTCTGGCTGCAGAGGTTGCGCGATCGCGCCCCGATCTTCTATGCGAGCTGCTCGGCGACCATCTGCTGTGCTGGTCCGACCGCTTTCTCGATGCCTTCGCCGCCGCGGCGGCCACCGAGACGTATCGCGGCTTGACGCTTCTGTGCAAGGCGACGCTCGATGACGTGCGCGCGCTGCTTGCGATCGAGCCTGCTGCGCGCAGGATATATAGATAGGGGGCAGGGTCATGGGGTTCAGCGGAGGTTCGCTGGCGGTGTTCACCGCGTTGGCTCCCGCCGGCGCGGTCGCCTTCGCGTTGACGACGATGTATCTTCTGGTGCACCGCGATACGGCTGCGGCCGTGCGCGATAGGATGAATCATGCGCTGATCGTCCCGCTTGCTGTTGCTTGGGCGGGCTTCATCGCGTCGGCGACGCATTTGGGAACGCCTGCGAACGCCCTGCATGCCGTCGAGGGCATCGGGCGTTCTCCTCTATCCAATGAAGTCGCGGCCGTCGTCGCATTCTTGTTCGCGGCCGGGGTGTATTGGCTCTATACGTTCAAGCTGACGTATAGCCGCCGGTTCGCGAACACGCTCGCCGTCGCGTCGGTTGTCGCGTGTGCTGCGATGGTCGCCATGGTGGCGCTTGCGTATTCGGTGCCTACGGTGCCTTCGTGGGATACGTGGCATGCGCCCGTTAACTTGGGGCTTGCCGCCCTGGTGGGGGGCGTGTCGCTCGGTGCTTCGATAATGCGGGCGTTTCGTCCCGAGACCGGTCGCTGGCATGCATGCGCGCTCAAGGCCTTGCCGCCGCTTATCGTTGTGCTGGCGGGAATGATGGCGTGCCATGCGCTGTTCTTGACGGGAATTTCGAACAACGTGGCTTCCGCCGCCGATGTCGTACCTTCTTATGTCGTGTCAATCGTCGTTTTTTCGGCGCTTGCTTCGACTGGTTGGTTCATGCAGCGCAAGTCGGCGAAGGCGGCGGGCTTGAGGGCATGCGCCGTCGATGTTTGCGGCTGCGTGCTTGTGCTTTCAAGCGTGCTCGTTTCTCGTCTTCCGTTTTACGCCTCGTATTTGTCAGCGGGTTTTTGAGCGAAACTCCGCCGGCCGTCGGGGCCGGTTGCCGCATGTCTTCATTTCCGTGCCTTTCCCCTGCGCTTTCTAATGCATAGCGCCCGTTTGCCGGCGCGTATTGTCCGCCCTCCGCTTTCGGGGGGCTTTTTTGTGCTCTGTTCACTTCATCGCTCTGCTGTGCTATACTATCAGCCAAGCACTTTAGCATGCTAAAGTGATGGAGGAACATAATGAGGAAAACGTTTCAGAAAGAAGGGTGACGAAATGAAGAAGAAGCTGTCTTTGATCATCGCCTTCGTGGCGGCGATGGCCCTGTCGGCCGTCATGCTGGCAGGCTGCGGCGGCGGTGCCGCAACGGAAAGCGAACCCCAGGGCGCGCCCGCCGAGGGCGCCGAGTTCATCGTCGGATTCGACCAGTCGTATCCGCCCTACGGTTTCGTCGGCAACGACGGCAACTACACCGGCTTCGACCTCGATCTGGCCGCCGAGGTGGCCGAGCGCAACGGATGGACGGTCAAATACGAGCCCATCGATTGGGATGCCAAGGACACCTTGCTCAATAGCGGTGCTATTTCCTGCATTTGGAACGGCTTCACCATGGAAGGCCGCGAAGCCGACTACGCCTTCTCCGAGCCCTATATGCTCAACGGCCAGGTGGTCGTGGTGAAGAAGGACAAGGGCATCTCGTCCTTCGACGACCTGGCGGGCAAGACCGTCATCACCCAGGTCGATTCCGCCGCCCTCGACGTGCTCGAAGGCGACAAGGCCGGCCTCGCCGCAACTTTCGGCAAGCTCGAGACCATCGGCGAGTACAACACCGCCTTCATGCAGCTCGAATCCGGCGCTGTGGATGCGGTCGCCTGCGACTTGTCCATCGCTCAGTACCAGATGAGCGCGAAGCCCGATGCCTACGTCATGCTTGACGAAACGCTTTCCTCCGAACACTACGCGGTCGGCTTCAAGAAGGGCAACGTCGAAACCGCCGAGAAAGTCAGCCAGACGCTGAAGGCCATGTACGAAGACGGCACGATCGAGGAGCTTTGCAACAAGTATTCCGAGTACGGTTTGTCTTTTGAGAACTGGCTCATCAAGTAAAGCCGTTTTCAGGTAGACTTCCCAGAGAACGAACCTGTAACACCATCGCGGACGGGCGCACGCTCGTCCGCGATTTGCGCTGTAGAGAGAGGATAGTCGTGGACATCGGTACTATGTTGGGAATCCTTGGATCGGGATTCCTGGTCACCTTGCAGATCTTTTTCCTGACCCTGGTCGGGTCGCTGCCGCTCGGCATCGTCGTGGCCTTCGGCCGCATGAGCAAGTTCAAGCCGCTGGCGCTGCTGGTCAGGTTCTACATCTCGATCATGCGCGGCACGCCGCTCATGCTGCAGATGTTCTTCATTTACTTCGCCCCGTATTACATCTTCGGCATCGAGCTGAGCACCGAATCGAAGTTCAGCGCGACCATCGTGGCGTTCATCATCAACTACGCCGCCTACTTCGCCGAGATCTATCGAAGCGGCATCCAGTCCGTGCCGAAGGGCCAGCTCGAGGCCGCGCAGGTTCTGGGCTATTCCCGTGTGCAGACGTTTACCAAGATCGTGCTTCCGCAGGTGGTCAAGCGCATTCTGCCCGCCATGGCCAACGAAATCATCACGCTGGTCAAAGACACGTCGCTGGCGTTCGCTATCGGCGTCGGCGAGATGTTCAGCTCGGCCAAGGCGCTCGTGGCCTCGCAGGTGTCTATGCTGCCGTTCGTGTTCGCGGCCATCTTCTACTGGGTCTTCAACTTCGTGGTGGAGGTCATCCTCAACCGCGTCGAGAAAAAGATGAACTACTACCACGACTAAGGGTCGAGGCTTGACGAATAAGGAAGTTGTCTTATGGATCAAAAACCCGTGGTGCGCCTGGCGCACGTGAAAAAGAGCTTCGGAAAGAACGAAGTGCTCAAGGACATCTCGCTCGACGTCATGCCGGGCGAAGTGGTGGCCGTGATCGGCCCGTCGGGCGGCGGCAAGTCGACGCTTCTGCGCTGCGCCACGCTGCTCGAGACGTTCGATTCGGGCGAGCTGTACTATGACGACATGACCGTCGCGAGCACGGGCCAGAGCGGCAAGGCCGAATACGCCAAGTCCGACGTGCTGCGCCGTGCGAAGATGAAGTTCGGCCTGGTGTTTCAGAACTACAACCTGTTCCCGCACTACACGGTGCTCAAAAACATCATGGACGCGCCCGTCTGCGTGCAGAAGCGCGACAAGGCCGAAGTGGAGCGCCAGGCGCGCGAGCTGATCGCGAAGATGGGCCTTGAGGGCAACGAAGACAAGGTGCCCTGCCAGCTTTCGGGCGGCCAGCAGCAGCGCGTGAGCATCGCCCGCGCCCTGTGCATGAACCCCGAAGTGGTGTTTTTCGACGAACCCACCAGCGCGCTCGATCCCGAGCTCACCGCCGAGGTGCTCAAGGTGATCAAGCAGCTGGCGGCCGAGCACATGACCATGGTCATCGTCACGCACGAGATGCAGTTCGCGCGCGACGTGGCCGACCGCATCGTGTTCATGGACGGCGGCGTGATCGTCGAGGAAGGCCCCGCCGACCAGGTGGTGAACAATCCGCAGCATCAGCGCACGAAGGAATTCCTGGCGCGTTACTAGAAGCGTCCGTATGACGTCTTGGAAGGCCCTGCAGCGCCCATCTCGCCCGAGATGGTTCCGCTGCGGGGCCTTTCCGTTTCGTTTCCAACGTGCGGCTCAAGGGGCGCTCTTGCGCCTCGCGAGGGCGCGGCTCGACCGTACGGCTGCAGACGAAAAAAGAGGAGGAGCTTTCGCTCCTCCTCGGGCAATGCATGCTGTCGGTTTATTCGGCCTTCGGCTTCAGCAGGCCGTAGCCGCCGCCCGTGCGGCGATACATGACGTTGACTTCGTTGGTGTCGCGGTCGGTGTAGACGAAGAAATCGTGGCCCAGCAGGTCGATCTGGATGAGGGCCTCTTCCTCGGTCATAGGCTCGAAGTCCATCTCCTTCACGCGGACCACTTCTTTGTCGGCGGAAAGCTCGGCCATGAGTTCGTCGAAGTCGGTGGCGCCGGCCTCTGCCGGGGCGGTGTCCTTCAGGGTTTCGCGCATACGGTAGTCGATGACGCGGGTCTTATACTTGCGCAGCTGGCGCAGGACCTTCGCGGCGGCCACATCGATCGCGGCGTACATATCCTCTTCGTGCTCTTCCACGTGGATGGTGTGGCCCTTGAGGCGCAGCGTGACTTCGCAGATGCAGGGGATGGCGCGGGTCTTCTCGACGCGCAGTACGACCTCGGCTTCGGGGATATCGATGCTCAGGACTTTGGTGGCGTTGCCGATCTTCTCGATGGCGTAGGCGTTCAACGGCTCGGTGACGGTGACTTTGCGACCAATGACTTTGATATCCATGCTTTCCATCCTTTCGTTGCTGGATGAACTAGGTTCTGGGTTCATGGTAGCGCACTTCTCGTGTCATGGCGCAGCCGCGTTGCCATCTTGTCGAAGTGGCTTGAACCACGCATCCGGGCATGGCCAAAACGGACGTGGAAACGCGCCCGGGCGTGTCTGCGCCGCGCCGAAGAAAAACGCCGGCGCCGCCCTTCGCAAGGCGTCGCCGGCGTTCGCTCCGGGCTCTTGTCGCGCGCTACGCTTCGTAGACCGCGCGGCCCGCCACGTAGGTGGCGAGCGTGTTCATGTCGAGGATGCGCTCGGGTTCGCGCGCGGCGTCTTCGCCGAGCAGGTCGAGGTCGAACACGGCGATGTCGGCCCATTTGCCCGCCTCGAGCGTGCCGATGTCGGGGTCGTTCGCCGCCGCGGCAGAACCTGCGGCATAGGCGCGCAGCGCGTCCGCCATGCCGATCTTCTCGGAGGGGAGCCAGCCGCCCTGCGGAGCGTGGGTCGTGGCATCCTGCCTGGTAACGGCCGTGTAGAGCACGCCGCGCGAGTCGACGTCCACGACGGGCGAGTCGGTTCCCAGGGCCAGCGTGGCGCCGTCTGCGAGCAGGGTGGCGAACGGCCACATGTACTGGCAGCGCATCGGTCCCAGGTCGCGCTCGGGGCCGCCCGGATCGAGCGTGATGTGCGGCGGCTGGACCGACGCGATTACGCCCAGGCGCGCCAGGCGCTCGATGTCGTCGGGCTGGAAGTTCTCCAGATGTTCGAGCGAATTGCGTCCGAAGCGCGGCGCTCCGTAGGTTTCGAGCGCCTCCTCGAAAATGTCGAGCGCCTCGTGGATCGCCTCGTCTCCGATCGTGTGGATGCGTACAGGGTAGCCTTTTTCGGCGGCCTTCATGATCAGGTCGCGCATCGTGGCGAACGGTACCGTGGTCTGGCCGCGGTCGCCCTCGAAGCGCGCGTTGGTGTAGGGCGCCTGCAGGTAGGCGGTATGCTGGCTGGAAACGCCGTCGAAGAACTGCTTGAAGCCGCCTACGTTGAGCAGCGGGCCACGGTAGGTTTCGCGCATGCGTTCGAAGCGGCCCATGTCGTCGAGCAGGGTGGGGAACAGGTGCACGCGCGCGGTGAGGTCGCCCGCTTCTTCAAGCGCCGCGTACACGTCGTCGCGCACGAAGTCGAGTCCGGGCTGCGCCATGAGGCTCACGTCGCAGACGGAGGTGATGCCATGCGACGCCAGGCGGCGCAGGAAGCCGCGGTAGGCATCGGCTATCTCGTCGAGCGTGAACGAGGCCACGATGCGCGGCATGAGCTCCATGGCGGCCGCCTCGCGCACGATGCCGGTGAGTTCGCCGTTTTCGTCCTTGTCGTAGCTGCCGCCCACGGGGGGCACGCTGTCGCGGGTCACGCCCAGCTCGGCCAGCGCGCAGGAATTGAGCCACAGCGTGTGCGCGTCGCCCGAGTACAGGGCCACGGGGCGGTCGGGGTAGACTTCGTCGAGCGAATGCTTGCTCGGCATGACGGGGGTCTTCCAGCGGTATTCGCGCCACCCTTGCGCCAGCAGCCAGCCGGTCGGGCGACGCTCTGCCAGCGGCGCCAGGCGCGCCACGCAGTCGGCTTCGGATTCGCCGAGGAAGCTTTCGGCCAGAGGGCTCGAGTACAGGGCGGAATGGAAGGCGTGCAGGTGCGCGTCGTGCAGGCCCGGGCAGACGAAGGCGCTGCCGTAGTCGACCGTGCGGGTGTCGGGGCCGCGGTAGGCGTCGGCTTCGGCGGGGTCGACGACGGCCTGGATGCGGCCGTCCTTGATGCAGACCGCGGCGGCACGCGCCTCGTCGCATCCTTCGACGCCCGCGAAGACGTGCTCGCTCGTGATGATGATGTCGGAGTGCATGGCGGCATCCTCCTTGACGGGGTGCAGCATGCGCGGCGTTTCGTCAGGCGTGTCCTCGGCGAAGACGGACCGCGGCAAGCTGCGGTTCCAGTAGGGTTTTTCTTGGCAGTTCGGAAACGTGCGGGGCATAGTTTCGCTATCCGAAACACCAGGGGGATATAATAGGCAACTCCATCGCTTCGTCATAGGTCGTTTTTCCTTGCTTTCGACCTGCGGCTTCCGATGGGTTTCGACGGTGGGGCACAGGGCACGCCCGCCGCAGGCCTCAGCCCGGTCGGGGCGGCCGCCAGAATAGATTTCGGAGGAGGGGAAATGACCGCTGAAAAGCGTCCTACGGGCGCCGAACCCTCGATCTTCATCGACGAGGTTCACGCTCACCAGGCCCGGTACAAAAAGATCATCCAGTTCACCCATTCGGCCACGAAGGCCGCAGGCATCATGCTGCTTGCCGCCATCGTCGCGCTGATCATCGCGAACACCGGCGTGTACGAATCGTTCGAGCACGCCATCCACCAGAACATCGGCTTCGTTCTGGGCGATACCGCATACACCATGTCCATCTCGCATGTCATCAACGACATCCTCATGGCTATCTTCTTCTTGCTGGTCGGTCTCGAGATCAAATACGAGATGACCGTCGGCGAGCTGACCAACATCCGCCAGGCGCTGCTGCCCATCGTGGCGGCATGCGGCGGCGTGTTGGTGCCGATCGTGATCTATCTGATCTTCAACATGGGCAACCCCGACACCGTCATGGGCTGGGGCGTTCCCACCGCGACCGATATCGCGTTCGCGCTCGGCATCATGGCGCTGCTCGGCAACCGCGTGCCGATCGGCGTGCGCGTGTTCCTGTCCACGCTGGCCGTGGCCGACGATATCATCGCCATCCTGGTCATCGCCATCTTCTACGGCCAGACGCCCAGCATCGGCTGGCTGGCCGCCGCCGCGGGCGTCATGGTGGTGCTCGTGCTCATGAACCGCTCCCACATGTACTCGCTCGTGCCGTATCTGCTGGTGGGCGTGGTGCTGTGGTTCTGCGTCTACATGAGCGGCGTGCATTCCACGATCGCGGGCGTTCTGCTGGCCTTCGCCATCCCGTCCGGCTCGCGCATCAATCTGAAGGGCTTCATCGCCTGGTCCGACAAGAAGATCCGCAAGGCCTACGAGGCGTATCGCCCCGATGAGCCGGTCATCGGCCAGAAGGACTACATGCGCGAGGTGAAGAACCTGTCCGCCATCGCCGCGCAGGTCATTCCTCCCGCTACCAGGCTCGAGCACAAGCTCTATCCGTGGGTCTACTTCGCGATCCTGCCGCTGTTCGCGCTGACCAACGCCGACGTGCATCTGGCCACCGCCGATCCGTCCGCCATGCTCGGCTCGCCGGTGTTCACGGGCGTGTTCTTCGGCCTGCTGCTGGGCAAGCCGATCGGCATCCTGCTGTTCAGCTTCATCGTGGTCAAGACCGGCCTGGCTTCGCTTCCCGCGAACGTGAACTGGCACCACATGATCGGTGCGGCCGTTCTGGGCGGCGTCGGCTTCACCATGGCGATCTTCGTCGCCAACCTGGCGTTCGATAACGAGGCGTTCATCGTATCGGCGAAGGCCGCCATCCTCAGCGCTTCCACGCTGGCGGGCATCATCGGCTTTTTGTTCCTGTTCGTTGGCGCGCGTTCCGACGCCAAGCGCGGCGTGCTCTACGTGGCTAACCCGGGCGAAGACGATAACATGTCCGTCGCCGACGCCGAGTCGCGTCTGAGCAGCATGGAGGTCATGGAGACCTTCGGCCATGCCGATCGCGCCGAGACCAAAGAGGCTATGGAAAGCGGCGACCGAAGCGAAGTCGCCGTGTGCATCGACGCCGAGGCCTATCGCGCCCATCAGGGCGAAGAGGCCGAGCGCGAAGGCGCCCGATAGCGAACGGCTGCGCGCGCATCGCATGCGCCGCCTATTCGGCTCGCAACCCGCAGGGGCGGCGCTTCGGCGCCGCCCCTTTTCGTATGGGGCGATTCGGCCGGCGGGCGGCGGCGATGCTCGCGCGGGTGCGCCGCGCCTGCCGCGCGCCGGTTCGCGCGGGCATGGGGGCTCTGTGATGGCGAGGCGTTTTTCTTTACGCCGCATGGGGTTATGCGCTAAAATATCGCGCGTTATTTTCTCAAGACGCACGCGACGCACGGATGCGCGCCCTGTGCGCATAACGTGCACGTTCGAACGCTAGAAAGAGGCAAGCATGTCCGGTCACTCTAAATGGGCAACCACCAAACACCGCAAGGCCGCGCAGGACGCGAAGCGCTCCGCGCTGTTCAGCAAGCTTTCCCGCAACATCACCGTTGCGGCGAAGGAGGGCGGCGACCCGAACCCGGCGAACAACGCTTCGTTGGCCGCCGCTATCGAGAAGGCCAAGGGCTACTCGCTGCCGAAGGATAAGATCAAGACCGCTATCGACAAGGCGTTCGGCACCGGCAAAGACGCCGCTTCCTACGAAACCCTGACCTACGAGGGTTACGGTCCCGCCGGCGTTGCCGTGTATTGCGAGGCTCTGACCGACAACCGCAACCGCACCGCTGCCGACGTGTCCGCCGCATTCCGCCACGCCAACGGCAACCTGGGCACCCCCGGCTGCGTCGCCTTCCAGTTCGACCGCAAGGGCCAGATCATGGTCGAGAAGATCATCAAGTCCGACGACAAGAAGGTCGCCGACAAGGAGAACGCGGTCGACGAGGACGAGTTCATGCTGCTCGTGGCCGAGGCCGGCGGCCTTGACTACGAAGACGCCGAAGACGAGTGGATCGTCTACACCAACCCCTCCGACCTGATGGCCGTCAAGGCCGCTCTGGAAGAGGCCGGCGTCGAGACCAAGGGTGCCGAGCTCACCATGATGCCCTCCACCCCGACCCAGGTTTCTCCTGCAGACGCCAAGAAGGTCATGCGCCTGATCGACAAGCTGGAAGAGCTCGAAGACCTCCAGAACGTCTATCACAGCATGGACATGACCGACGAGGTCATCGCCGCCCTCGAAGAGGAGTAGGCTCGGGAGTCGTCCCACGAATGTCGAATGCCGCCTGTCACTGCGACGGGCGGCATTTTTTTTATTGCCGTTCGAGCAGTTCCACCACGTAATCGGCGGGGTGTATTTCTGCTTCCCACACCTTGGCCGCCACGATTGCGCCTTCGAGGCGTTCGGCCTGTTCGAATACGGAGCGAAAGCACGGCTCGAATCCGGCTTCGCGAATGCGCGTTCCGCGATAGGCGCCGGCGGGGATGCGCGCGATGAAGATATCGGCGCCTTCGATCGGGCGGATGCCCGTGCGCCCGCCTTGCGCGGAAATCTTTTCGGCGAAGGCGTCGTCTTCGATCGCCGCTTCTACGAAGACGCACCAGCGCGCGCCCTCCGCGCGGGGGCTGCGCGCCATGCCCCATTGGTAGAGCGGCATGGCACCGGCCGATTCCGCCGATTCGTACAGCCTGGTGGTCAAGAACAGGTAGCGCTTCGCGTCGAAGCCGGGCTCGGTCCACGGCGCGTAGAGGATGCAGCGGTTCGCGACCGAGCGCAGATACGGCTCCGCGCCGCCTCTCAAGCGTTCCTGCTCGTTCGCTTCTTCGAGGTAGCCGTCGATCTGGGCGAGCGATAGCCGCGCGCGCCGCAGGTTTTCAAGCGCCTTCGTGCGGCCTTGCGCCAGAAGCGAGGCAATGTCGAGCGCGCCCGATTCGCCCACGTAGCCGGCCAGCGATTTCAGCGGAATGCCCAGTTCGATGCAGGTGACGATCACGTCCACCACGATCATCTGGTTCATGGCGTAGTAGCGGTAGCCGCTCTGCGGGTCAACGTGGGCGGGGGTCAAGATTCCCAGCTGCTCGTAGTAGCGAAGCGACTTGGGGCTGACGCCTTTCATGCGCGAAACCTCGCCGATGCTTAAAAGCTCGTGTTTCATAGGGCCTCTTTCGCCGCGCTTGTGGAGCGTTCTCCATAAGCCGCGGTTCTTCGGATGCGTCGATTGACTCTGCCATTATGGCATAGTTTATGCTCGGTCGAGCAATGAGGCGAAGGCGTCGCGCGCGGCATCAGGCCGCTACGCATGCGACGCCGTCAAGGGCGCCCGAAGCGCCCGCATCCATGATCACAGAGGGTCTGTCGACGCGTGCTCGGCGACCGCAGCCGGACGGCGCGCGAAGCCCGTCTCCGGCTTTCGCGCGCTTGCGTTGGAAACGGCTCCCGGCGCGTCATGGATGAAGGAGGGAATGAGAAAGAAAGGACAGCGCCATGATTCCCTACATATTGATAGGGGTGGCTGTGATCGTCGAGGTGTTCGGCGATTCCATGATGAAGCTCTCGAACGGCTTTCAGCGCAAGCTTCCCCTGGTCGGAACGGTAATCGGTTACGGCATCGCGTTTTATCTGATTTCGCTCGTGCTCGAAGAGCTGCCGCTCGGGCCGGTGTATGCGGCATGGACCGGCTTGGGCATTGCGTTGACGGCGGTCGTGGGCACCGTGTTTTGGAAAGAGTCCTTCAATTGGAAGAAGGGCCTGGGACTCGCCGCGATCATCGGCGGCGTGGTCATGTTGAAGCTGGGGGTGTAACCATGCCGTACGTGTTGTTGAGCATTTCTATCGTGTTCGAGGTCATTGGCACCACGATGATGAAGCTTTCCGAAGGCTTCACGGTGCTGGGGCCGTCGGCTCTGACCATCGTGGCCTACGTGGTGTCGTTCTCGATTTTCGTCATCGTCCTCAAGACCGTGCCGCTTGGTTTGGCATACGGCATCTGGGGCGGCACGGGCACGGCGTTGACCACCTTGATCGGCTGCCTTGTCTGGAACGAGCCGTTCGGCCTGTTCACGGGCTTGGGCCTGGGCCTGGTGGTGGTAGGAATCTACCTGATGAACGCAGGGTCGCAGGAAGAAACCGACAAGGAAGCGGCCAAGTTCAACGTGGCCGCGTAAGGCCGTGCGGCAGGATTTTCCAGCCGGCGTTTTCCGCATGCGTTTCCGGTGAAACTGCGCTTGTTTCCTCTTCCGTTTCCGGCTGCAGCCGTGCTGTGCTTAAATGCTACTGAAAAAGTAGCAATGAGCCAGCGCGGGGCGCGGGCGGACGATCGGCCGCATCGCGCCCCGCGCCGGAAGGGGAGCATATATGGATATCGTCAAACGAAGCGGAGCGACCGAAGCCTACGACGGGTCGAAGATCGTCGCGGCCATCGCGGGCGCGTTTTCCGACACGGGCCGCGAGGCGGAAGAGGCCGAGCTGGCGGCGTTGCTGACCGCGGTGGAAACCTCGATCGCGGCCGCCGACGTGCGTACGGTGGAGGGCATCCAGGACATCGTCGAGCGCTGCTTGATGGAGCAAGGCTATTTCGACGAGGCGAAGGCCTATATTCTGTACCGTGACAAGCGCGCCCGCTTGCGCGCGGCGCGTGTCGACATCGTTTCGACGGCGGGCGTGGCCTCGCTCGACGAATGCTTGGCGCGCGTCCAGAAGCAGTTTTCCGACGACGCCTATGCGCTTTCGGCCCTGGCCGCCAAGTTCAAGAGCTTCGTGAAGCCCGGCATGTCGGTCGATGACCGCCTGGCGGCCCTCACGCGCGCCGCGGTGGAGCTTACCACCCAGGAAGCGCCTCAGTGGGAGTTCATCGCGGCCCGTCTGCTGTCGTTCTCGTTCCGTCGCATGCTTGCGGCCGACTGCGCTGCGCGCGGGATCGCCACCTTCTACGATAAAGTGCGCTGGCTGACCGACCAGGACCTGTACGGCGCCTATATTCTGCAGCGCTACACGCGCGCCGAAATCGAGCAGGCGGCTTCGTTCATTGTGCCTGAGCGCGACGAACTGTTTACCTATTCGGGTCTCGACCTGCTGATCAAGCGCTATGTGATCACCACGCGCCAGCATGTGGCGATCGAAAGCCCGCAGGAAATGTTTCTGGGCATCGCGCTGCATCTGGCCATGGACGAGGAGAACGACCGCATGGGCTGGGTGCATCGCTTCTACGACATGCTCTCCAAGCTCGAGGTGACCATGGCAACGCCCACGATGTCGAACGCGCGCAAGCCGCATCACCAGCTGTCCAGCTGCTTCATCGACACGGTGCCCGACAGTCTCGAGGGAATCTATCGCAGCATCGACAACTTCGCGCAGGTGAGCAAGTTCGGCGGCGGCATGGGCATGTACCTGGGCAAAGTGCGCGCCACGGGTGGCACCATCCGTGGTTTCGAAGGCGCGGCGGGCGGCGTCATCCGCTGGATCCGCATCATCAACGACACGGCGGTGGCCGTCGACCAGCTGGGCATGCGCGCCGGCGCCGCGGCGGTGTATCTGGACGCCTGGCATAAGGACCTGCCGGAATTCCTGCAGCTGCGCACCAACAACGGCGACGATCGCATGAAGGCCCACGATGTGTTTCCGGCCGTGTGCTATCCGGATTTGTTCTGGCGTATGGCCGGCCAGGATATGAACCAGGACTGGCACCTCATGTGTCCGCACGACATCCTGACCGTGAAAGGCTACGCGCTCGAGGACTATTTCGGCGAAGAATGGGAGAAGCGCTATCTCGACTGCGTGGCCGACCCGCGCATTCCGAAGCGCACCATGACGATCAAAGACATCGTGCGTCTGGTGCTGAAAAGCGCGGTCGAGACGGGCACGCCCTTCACGTTCAACCGCGACATCGTCAACCGCGCCAACCCCAACCCGCAGGCGGGCATCATCTATTGCAGCAACCTGTGCACCGAAATCGCGCAGAACATGGCGCCCGTCGAAAGCGTTTCGGTGGAAACCCGTACGTCGGAGGGCGATACCGTGGTGGTGTCCACCACGCGTCCCGGCGATTTCGTGGTGTGCAACCTGGCCAGCTTGTCGCTGGGAAGACTGCCGGTGGAAGACGAGGACGCCATGCGCGACGTGGTGCGCACGGCGGTTCGCGCGCTCGATAACGTGATCGACCTGAATTTCTACGCGCTCGAGTACGCCCGCATCACGAACAAGCGCTATCGCTCGATCGGCCTGGGCGTTTCGGGATACCACCACATGCTGGCCACGCGCGGCATCCGCTGGGAATCCGAGGAGCATCTGGCCTTCGCCGACGAGGTGTTCGAGCGCATCAACCGCTGCGCCGTGGAGGCTTCGGCCGACCTGGCCGCCGAGAAGGGGTCGTATCAGGTGTTCGAGGGAAGCGACTGGCAGACGGGCGCCTACTTCGACAAGCGCGGCTACGTGTCCGATGCGTGGGGAAGCGTGCGCGCGAAAGCCGCCGCCGGCATGCGCAACGCGTATCTCATGGCCGTGGCGCCGACGTCTTCGACGAGCATCCTTTCGGGCACCACGCCCGGCGTCGATCCGATCATGCGCCGTTTCTTCCTGGAAGAGAAGAAGGGGGGCATGCTGCCGCGCGTCGCACCCGAGTTGTCGCCTGCGACGTATTGGCTGTACAAGCCCGCGCATCTGATTGACCAGACGTGGAGCGTGCGCGCGTCGGGCGTCCGCCAGCGCCACGTGGACCAGGCGCAGTCGATGAATCTCTACATCACGAACGACTACACGATGCGCCAGGTGTTCGACCTGTATTACGAGGCGTGGAAATGCGGCGTGAAGACGGTCTACTACGTGCGCAGCAAATCGCTCGAAGTGGAAGAGTGCGAAAGCTGCTCGTCCTAGGGCGCGTCGGCCTGCCGCCCCGTTCCTCCGATAAGAAAAGAAGGTAACGACCATGACTATAGAACCGAACGAATCGTTGATGAAGAAACCCCTGTTCAATCCGCAGGGCGATGTCGATGTTCGCGAGCGCCGCATGATCGGCGGCAACACCACCAACCTCAACGACTTCAACAACATGAAATACCCCTGGGTGTCCGACTGGTACCGCCAGGCCATGAACAACTTCTGGATTCCCGAGGAAATCAACCTGGGCCAGGACGTGAAGGATTATCCGCACCTCGATCCCGCCGAGCGCACCGCGTACGACAAGATCTTGTCGTTTCTCGTGTTTCTGGATTCGATCCAGTCGGCCAACCTGCCTGCCATCGGCGAGTACATCACGGCCAACGAGGTGAACCTGTGCCTCAATATTCAGACGTTTCAGGAATGCGTGCATTCGCAGAGCTACAGCTACATGCTCGACACGATCTGCTCGCCCGACCAGCGCAACGACATCCTGTACCAGTGGCGCACCGACGAGCGCCTGCTTGCGCGCAACACGTTCATCGGCGATTTGTACAACGAGTTTCAGCGTGACAAGCATCCGTTCACGCTGCTCAAGGTGATGATGGCGAACTTCATTCTGGAAGGCGTGTACTTCTATTCCGGGTTCATGTTCTTCTATAACCTGGCCCGTAACGGCAAGATGCCGGGCTCGGCGCAGGAGATCCGCTACATCAACCGCGACGAGAACACGCATCTGTGGCTGTTCCGCAACATCATCCTGGAGCTGCAGAAGGAAGAGCCGTCGCTGTTCGTGGACGAGAACGTGGCCGAGCTGCGCGCCATGCTGGAAGAGGGCGTGCGTCAGGAAATCGCCTGGGGCCATTACGTCATCGGCGACGACATCCCCGGCCTGACGAAGGACATGGTGACCGATTATATCCGCTATCTGGGCAATCAGCGTTGGACCAGCCTGGGCTACGAGCCGCTGTTCCCCGACAACGTGCAGGAGCCCGAGAACATGCGCTGGGTGTCGCAGTACTCCAACGCCAACATGGTCAAGACCGACTTCTTCGAGGCGAAATCGACCGCATATGCCAAGTCGACCGCCTTGGTCGACGACCTGTAGGATGCGCGACGGCGCCAGGGCTCAGGCCTCGGCGCCGTTTCGTTTCAGGTCCCCGATACGCAGCAGCGTCGGCCGGCCGAGCAGTGCGAGCTCTTCTTCGCGATGCGTCGACCAAAAGACCGTCTTGCCGTCGAGAAGCGGGTCGATCGCCTCCAAGACCAGTGCGGATCCTGCGGGATCGAGTCCTTTAAGCGGCTCGTCGAAAAACAGCACGTCTGCTTCGGCCATGACGGCCCGCGCGATCGCCACGCGCCGTTTCATGCCGCCCGAGAGTTCGTGCACCGGCCGCGCCAGGCAGTCGGGCAGAGCCATGGCGGTCAGCAGCGCTTCGCAGCGCCCGAGAAATTCCTGTTTTTCGGCGCCTTTCAGGCCGGGGTGGGGCATGCGTACGTTCGCCGCCACGCTGAGGTTTTCGCAGAGGCGGTCTTCTTGGAACACAGCGGCGCGGCGTAGGCCCGCCATGCCTTCGATGCGTCCTTCGTCGGGCTGCTCCAAGCCTGCGACCAGGCGCAGGAGCGTGGTTTTTCCTTGGCCCGACGCGCCCATGATCGCATGGATGCGTCCGTGGGCGAAGGAAGCGTTCGCATCGTCGAACACGATGTGCTCGCCGTAGCGCTTGGCGACGTGCTCAAGCGTCACGGCGCCTTCGGTGCGCGCTTGCCGCGGCATTTCGCGAAGACGGCGTTCGTCCATAGCGCCTCCTTTCGTATCGACGGCGTCCCTGCGCGGGGCGCCGTCCGTGTTTACAGCGTTCGTTCGATCGCGCGTACGACGGTCGCGACGAGCCTGGCGAACAGCGCTTCGCCTGCGATGCTGATGCAGATGATCACGAACGTCCAGGCGAACAGGTCGGATGTGGCCAGATAGACCTTCGCTTCGTAGAGATGCTCGCCGATCGATGTGGCGGGAAGGCCGATCACTTCGGCGGCGATGCCCGCTTTCCAGCACATGCCGAGCGAAAGCGAGCAGGCGGCTTGGAAGTAGGGCAGCACCTGCGAGACGTAGATGAAGCGCAGGCGGTCGAGACGGCCGACCTCGAAGACGTCTGCCATCTCGAGCAGGTCGGGATCGGTCTGCTCGATGCCCTCGAGCATCGTGGCGTAGACGATGGGGAACACCATCAAAAACGAAATGGCCACCGAAAGCCGGTCGGACGAAACCCAGATCAGAATCAAGATGACGAACGATGCCACGGGAACCGATTTGATCGTGGTCACGAGGGGCGCGAGCAGTTCGCGCACGAGGGGCAGGCGCGCCGATGCGGCGGCCAAGAGGGTGCCTGCCGTCAGGGCCGAGGCGAAGCCTGCGGCGATGCGGGAAAGCGAAAGCCCGATCGAGAGCCAGAAGTCGCCCTCCCTTGCCAACTCGATGAGGCGCTCGCCTGCATCGAGGGGGGATACGAGCAGGATGTCGTGCCCAATGGCTACGCTGGCGATATGCCACACGGCAAGCCAGAATGCCACGGGCCAGAGCCGACGCGCCCATGCTTTCAAGCGAGATCGGGATGTTTGGGCGCTCATGCCCCTCCTTTCTTAAGCGGGCGGGAATCCGACGGCCGCATGCCGTTTTCGTAGCGGCCGGCGGCCCGAAGCCTTCCCTTCGTTCGGGTCTGCGGCTTCGGGCCTGCGTTGCTAGGCCGCGTAATAGAAGTCGTCGTTCGGCAGCGCGCCGCCGACGGCTTTGGGATTCTGTTCGAAGAGCACTTCGAGGTAGCTGGAAAGACGGGTTTTCATATCGTCGCCTTCGATGCAGACGATATTGCAGGCGGGGATGGCTTTCTGCGCAACGGGGGCGGGCACGATGTCGTATGCGCCGACCAATTCCGCCGCGCTTTGCACGTCGTCGTTGACGAACGCGACGGAGTCGCGGTAGTGCTGCATAAAGGCCGCGACGGCTTCGGGGTGCTCATCGGCGAATGCCGCGCGCGCAATCACGACGCCGGTGATCAGCGAGCTTTCATTCGCGCCGGACTGCAGGGCATCCCATTCCTCGGTCAGGTCGAGCGCGATGCGGATGGATTCGTCTTTCAGCTGGGCGGCGGAAACGAAAGGCTGCGGCAGCAAGGCGATGGCGCTTTCGTCCTGCGCCATGGCGGCTACGCATTCCGCATGTTCGCTCTTCCATTCGATCGTCACGTCGACGCCCGGGGTCAGACCGTTTCCTTCGAGGATATAGTTGAGGGCGTATTCGGGCGTCGATCCCTTGCCGCTTGCGTAGATGGTCTTTCCGGCAAGGTCGGCAACGCTTCCGATCGATCCATTGCGGTCGCAAATATACAGCACGCCGAGCGTGTTGAGAGCCAGGACGCGGATGCCGCCGTCGGTGTTGTTGTAGAGCACCGATGCCAGGTTGGCGGGGACGCAGGCTATATCGAGCGCACCTTGGGCGATTTGCGGCGTCAGCTCGTCGGGCGATGCCGCAATGGAGAATCGGTAGTCGTTATCGGAGGCGACGCCCGTTTCGGCGTCGTTCATGAAGCCGACGAGCCCCATGGCGGTGGGGCCTTTCAATGCTGCGGCGTTGACGACGGCCGATTCGGCGGGCGCCTGGCTTTCGGGTTGTGCCGGGCTCTGGTCGGCGGCCTGCGTGCTGCAGCCTGCGAGGGCTGCAAGCGCGAGCGCTCCTGCGAGCAGAAGCGCGACGAGTTTTTTGTTCATGGACGATTCCTTTCAGTGAATAGACGGCGCGCAGTCGCGCCGAAAAAGCAGACGGGCCGTAGGCCCGCATCGTGTCAGCGCGCCTCGTTCGATCGTGGCAGGCGTGGCGCGCGGCATAGACGCAGCGCGCGGCCGTGCGAGCATACCACTCCCTCTTCTTTCAGCCTCGCGATCTGCCTGAAAAGCGCCGAACGGCTGATGCCGAGATAGCGGGCCAGATCGTCGCGCGTTCCTTCGATGCGGACGATGCCGTTTTCGTCGGCATGTTCGCAAAGGTAGGTTTCGAGTTTCACGGCGGATGTGGCTTGCGCGAGCTCTTCGATGCGCCCGATCAGGAATGCGATCTTCTCGTTGCAGACGCGTGCGTAACGCAGCGCCAGCTCCGCATCGGATTCCATCGTGGCCATGAATCGAGCCTTCGGCACGAGCATGACGCGGCAGGCGGTGCGGCAGCGAAGGACCGTCGGCAAGGCGCGTTCCGAGCAGAGGTTGCAGATGCCGAACGAATCCCCGATGCCCAGTTCCGCCAATTTGACCTCGAAGCCGTCGGCGGCGACGCTGTATACGTCGATCGCTCCTTCGACGATCAGGCCGACGCAGGCGCACGACCCTCGCATGTCATCGAGCAGGCGTCCCTTGCGAAGCGTCTCGGTCCGAATGGCCGATTCGTCGAAACGGGTTCCCGCGAATAGCGGCGATGCGTGTATGGCGCGAGCGATGGCTCGATCCACGAGGCTCCCTCCTTTCTTCGTGTCCGTTTTGCAGCTGCATTGTACGCGAGAAGTGTTAGCTTAGTGAAACTTTTTTACCATTTCGTCCCATTCGGGACTGACGGGAAAGGCCCTTGCGGCGATGCTGGGCGAATGCGGAGAGGGTCGCAAGATATGCCGTCGGGCGCATATTTTGCGGCGTACGGAAAACGAGAGTGAGGCGCTTATGCGCAAAATCGTTCTTTTCAGCGGTTCGTCGGCTGTCGGCAAAACCGCGGTTCTTTCGTGGGTGGTGGACTGCCTGCGTGAAAGAGGGTTGAGCTCGGCGGTGTGCAAGATCGATTGCGTTTCCGACGAGGACAAAGAGACGTTTCGTGCGCTCGGCGTGCCGGCGGTCGCCGGCATCAGCGCCGATATATGCCCCGATCATTATCTCGTGTCGAACATTCCCGAGATATGGTCGTGGGCCGATGGTCGGGGAAGCGATGTGCTGTTCGTCGAGACGGCGGGCCTTTGTAATCGTTGTTCCCCCGCTACGCGGTCGATGGTCGCCGGGTGCGTGGTCGATGCCACGGCGAGCTGCAAGGCGCCCGGCCATCTAGGGCCGATGCTTTCGCAGGCCGATTTCGTCGTATTGACGAAGGTCGACATGATTTCCCAGGCAGAGCGCGAAATCGTATGCCGCGCCGTGGCCGACGTGAATCCCGGGGCCGAAGTATTCGCGGTCGACGCTTTGGCGGGCTATGGCGTTCAAGCGCTTTCCCGCTACATCGAGACGGCGCCCGCCGTCGGGACGTACGAAGGCGACGTTTTGCGTCACGCGATGCCTGCGGGCGTGTGCTCGTATTGCGTCGGGGAATGCCGCGTCGGTTCGGCGTTTCAGCAGGGCGTCGTGGGAAAGATGGAATTCGAGGAGGATGCGCGATGAAATCGATCACCGTCATGGCCGGCACCGATAAGCACGGCCGTGCCGAGAATTTCGGGTCGATCGAGCTCGAAATGGGCAAGATGTATGCGATCGTCGGCAACACCGGGTCGGGAAAGAGCCGGTTCGTCAAAGACATCGAGCAGCTTTGCGTAGGCGATTCGCCTACGAGGCGAAAGGTGCTGGTGGACGGCAAAGAGCTCGACTATGCCGAGCGTTCGGCGTTCGAGCGGTCGTCCATAGCGCATCTTGGTCAGAATATGCGGTTCGTGCTCGATGTGACCGTCGAGCAGTTCGTCGCCATGCATGCGCGCTGCCGCGGCAAAGAGGCTCGCATCGACGACGTGGTGGCGCTTGCTAACGAAATCACGCCCGAGCGCGTGCTTAAGGAATCGAAGCTCAATTTGCTTTCGGGCGGCCAATCGCGCGCGCTTATGACGGCGGACGTCGCCCTGGTCTGCGACAGCCCCGTCGTTTTGGTGGACGAAATCGAGAATGCGGGCATCGATAAGGCCGTAGCGCTCTCGGCCCTTTGCGGCGCCGAGAAGCTGGTGCTTGCCGTGACGCACGATCCCCATACTGCGCTGATGGCGCATGAGCGCATCGTCATGAAGGAGGGGTCGGTCGCCTGCGTCAGGGCGCGCAGCCCGCGCGAGCGCGAGGCGTACCGAGCGCTCGATGAACAGTATCGTAGGCAGCGCGCGTTGCAGCGCGCTTTGCGCGAGGGCGAGGAGGTCGCATGATGTCCATGCGTACGGTCGAGCTGTATTGGAGCCATATCTGCGTCATGCATAATTTCGAGAAGGAGCATCTTGCCCGAGCGCGCGAGCGGCTGGCGCGTCAAGGCATCGATCTTCGCGTGACGTGCTTCGGCATGGGCTACGGCCGTCATATGGCATCGTATCTGCACGACGAAGATGCGGTGCTTCCCGACATCGTGGTTTCTGCCGACTTGGAGGTGTTCGAGAATGCGCGGATCGCCGCGAAGCTCGGTCCGTGCCATCCGTGCGCGTCGTGGATGGAGCTGAAAAACACCCCGATCGTGCGCGCGTCTCGTCGAGGGGATGACCTGCTGCCTTTCGTCGCGATCCCCATGACGGCGTACGGGAGCGTTTCGTGCGAAGGGGCGTCGTTGATCGAAGCGGTCGATCAATGCCGCGTCTCGTTCGGCGGCATAGACAATTCTGCCGCGAAAACGGTGGTCAAAGCGGTATGGGAGCGCTACGGGGAAGAGGCGGCGCGTCATGTTTTGGAGGAATGCCGCGTTACGGACATGCCGATCGAGGCGTTCCAGGCCGCCCGTATGGGCGCCGTCGACGTGTCGGTCGCGCCGTCGCTGTACGGCTTGCGCGCCGACGGCGTGCGACGTGTTCACGGGACATTCGCGGAGGGTCCGCTTCTTCTGCCGACGTATTTCTGCGCCCGTAAAAGCGTGGACGAGGAGACGGCGCGCGCGGTTCGTGCGGAGATAATGACCCCCGAGGCGTTTGAGTTCTATGCGCGAAACGCCGATTTGGTCGCATGCTGCGCCGACGCATCCGTGGAGTCTTCGCAGGAGCATGCGGAGCGCGTATGGGCGGTCGACCAAGCGTTCGCGCTCGGTTTGGGGCCGCGTTTCTACGACGTGTATTGCGATGCGCTCGAGGGTGCGGAAAACCTTTCTTGATGTCGCCTGCGAACGGGGCGCTCTTTGTCGCGAAGCGGTGACGTTCGCGTGCCGCATACGAAACGGATGTGCCGCTTTGGGACGGCCCCGTGCGTTCGCGGAGTATAATCACGCCGTCGCACGGTCCAGGCCGCGTTTCGACACGTAGGCATGCGGCGCTTTTCGCGGCCGTCCATTCGCCGGCAGCGTTTTCGCCGGCCGTTCGACAGGAAAGCTGGTTCGCCTTGAAGCCGAGCATCCAAAAACTTCTCGTCGGGTTCGTCATCGTCATCGTTTTGGCGTTTATTCTCTTGAGGGGCGATCAGCTGGTCGAGCTGATCGAGACCATGAAGCGCGGCGCCGTGATTCCGCTCGTGGCCGCCATTTTGACGCAGCTCGGCAAATACTACGCGCAAAGCTGGTCGTATCATTTCACGTTTGCCGCAGTAGATGAAAAGATGGGGCCGAAAGAGACGTTGCCCCTGGTATTCGGCACGTTCTTCATGAACACGATCGCGCCGTCGCTGAATATGGCGGGTGCCACGTTGGTGGTCGACGACGCCAGGCGCCGCGGCATTCCCGGCGGCAAGGCCATGTCGGCGGCCCTGCTCATGCAGATGACGATCGAGTCGGGCTTCATGACCATCATGATCGTGGGCTTCGTCATCCTGCAGGTCACGGGCAATCTGAGCCCCGCGTGGTTTCTGACGGGTCTCGTGGTGGTGGTCATGGTGGGCTTCATGGGCGGCATCATGTTCATCGGCCGCAAAAGCCCCCAGATGCTGATCGGCCTCTTGCGTCCGATCGAGCGTCTGGTGAATAGGATTCTGTCCAAGTTCAACAGGAAGCCGCTCGCTCCGTGGGCGGTTCACGCCGTCTCTTCGTTCGGCGATGCCGCGGGCACGATCGCCGGCAATCCGAAAACGGCGGCGAAGGCCTTCGGATGCTCGATCGCCGCCAGCACGTGCGAGCTTGCGGCGTTCTGTCTGGTGGGCCTTGCGTTCAATATCACCAATCCCGAAGCGCTGATCTGCGGATACGTGATCGCCACGCTGCTCGCCATGATTTCTCCCGTCCCGCAGGGCGTCGGCTTCGTCGAGGCGGGCGTCATGGTGCTGTTCAGCGCCTACGACATCAATTCGGCGGCGGGCATGGCGGCGGTGCTCGTGTATCGCGGCCTGGTGTTCTGGATGCCGTTCTTGATCGGCGCGGTGTTGATCCAGCGTACGAAGACCTTCAAAGGCGACGGGTCGTCGAAGGACAAGAAGGGCGAGCGCCCCGATATGCTGCCCGATGAGGAAGGCGAGAAGGCCGGTGCCCGGGTCGAAGGCCCTGCGGCGCAGGCCGACGCGCCGGCCGAGCCCGATGATCCTGCGTCTGCGATTGCCGAATGCGTCGCGGATGCCTCCGATGAGCGACGATGAGATGGAAGCCGCCCTGCTTTGCGCAGGGTGGCTTCTTGCATGGCGGCGACTTTCATGGGGGCGCATGCCTTGTGTGCCTCGATCGAATGCGCGAATTGTCATGCAGCGACGGGCGTTTCCGGTGTAATATCGAACAGACGTTTGATAGTTTTCAAGCGCGTCTCGCGGCGCGCTTTCGGTAGGCGGAGGGGCGGGCATGGCGCGTACGGCTTCACGGACCATTCTGGGCATCGATCCAGGCTTGGCCAATACGGGTTGGGGCGTGATCGAGCAGGTCGGTTCGCGCCTGACGTGTCGCGCGTACGGTTGCGTTTCCACGCCCGCGCGCATGGACCTTTCCTGCCGCCTTGCCAAGATACACGAGCAGATCGACGCGGTCGCGCGGCGCTTCGAGCCGTCGTGCGTCGGCATCGAGACCGTTTGGTTCGGGCAGAACGTCACGGCAGCGTTCGATACGGGCCAGGCGCGCGGGGCGGCGCTGGTGGCATGCGCGTGCAACGGGCTTGCCGTGGGAGAGTTCACGCCGCGCCAGATCAAGCTGGCCGTGGTGGGCGAAGGCACGGCTGACAAAGCCCAGGTGCAGTACATGGTGCGCCAGATTCTGGGTCTTGAAGACCTGCCCCGTCCCGATCACGCGGCCGACGCTTTGGCAGCGGCCATCTGCTATGTGACGCACGGAGACGCGCGTTAGAAAGGATCCGATCATGATCGCGTTTCTGAAAGGCCGCGTGGCGGGCCATACGCCCGAGGCGGCGTTCATCGAAGTCAGCGGCATGGGCTTTTCGGTCGGCATGCCCGCGCGCGATTTGGCGCGCCTGCCCGAGCGCGGGAGAGAGGTCATGGTGTATACCCACCTCGCCGTGCGCGAAGACGCCATGGCGCTCTACGGGTTTCTTTCGCAGGAGGCGCATGCGCTGTTTTTGCGCCTGATCGGCGTGTCGGGCGTCGGCCCCAAGGTGGCCTTGGCGGCGCTTTCCACGTTCAAGCCCGAAGAGCTGGTGTCGGCCATCCAGGCGCAAGACGTCAAGGCCGTGTCCAGCATTCCCGGCGTGGGCAAGAAAACGGCGCAGCGCCTCATTCTTGAATTGAAGGGCTCGCTTGCCGAAATGCAGGGCGATACGCTGTTCGACGAGCAGCTCGCGCAGGCGTCCCAGCGATTGCAGGGCGCGCGCGACGCGCTGCTGGCCATGGGCTTTTCGGCGGCCGAGGCCGACCTGGCCTTGAAGGGCGTGCCCGATTCCGCCGATACGGAAGGCGCCCTTTTGCAGTATGCTCTCAAGCGTTTGGGCTCTGCGTAGGAGCGTCTCCGCGGCGAAGCGGGCATCGGTTTCGCGATATGCGCAAGGCGCGTCGCCGCGTCGAGGAAGCGCAGGCGCCATCGCGCGCCGACAGGGCAAGGCCGCGCGGGCGGCAGAGGTAAGGCGTGAAGGAATTTATGGGCAACGATATCGAAATAGAAGGCATGGTGTTCGATGCGGGCGCAAGCT
This sequence comes from Slackia faecicanis, assembly GCF_003725295.1. Lineage (GTDB taxonomy): Bacteria > Actinomycetota > Coriobacteriia > Coriobacteriales > Eggerthellaceae > Slackia > Slackia faecicanis. Next base: position 170,539 of record NZ_QICB01000003.1, on the reverse strand, counting down.
CGCGTGCGTCGGGCGAACGCATGGTGGCCACCGAGCTGATCGAGGACGACCTGGCGCTCGACCGCTCCCTGCGCCCGAAGCGCCTGGAAGATTATCTGGGTCAGACGCGCGTGAAAGACAGCCTGTCCATTCTGATCGAGGCCGCGCGCCAGCGTTGCGAGTGTATGGACCATGTGCTGTTCAGCGGCCCTCCGGGCCTGGGCAAAACAACGCTGGCGGCCGTGGTGGCCAACGAGCTGGGCGCGAATATCCGCACCACGAGCGGCCCTGCCATCGCGCGTCCGGGCGATCTTGCGGCGATCCTGACCAATCTCGAAGACGGCGACGTGCTGTTCATCGACGAAATCCACCGTCTGAACCGCCAGGTCGAAGAGGTCTTGTATCCTGCCCTGGAAGATTACGTGCTCGACATCGTGGTGGGCAAAGGCCCTGCGGCGCGCAGCATCAGGCTCGACCTGCCTAAATTCACGCTGGTCGGCGCCACCACGCGCACCGGGCTTTTGACGGGTCCTTTGCGCGACCGCTTCGGCATCGTGTTCAGGCTCGACTACTACACGCCCGAAGAGCTTTCTTCGATCGTGAAACGATCGGCGGGCATCTTGGACGTGCATGTGGACGAAGAAGGCGCGCTTGAAATCGCGCGCCGCAGCCGCGGAACGCCGCGTCTGGCCAACCGCTTGCTCAAGCGCGTGCGCGACTGGGCCCAGGTGCGCGGCACGGGCGATATCGACGAAGATACCGCCGCCCGCGCGCTGAGCTTTTTCGAGGTCGATTCTTTGGGGCTCGACGCCCTGGATAACAAGATTCTCGAGCTTTTGTGCGTGTCGTTCGGCGGAAGGCCGGTGGGCCTGTCTACGCTCGCGTCGGCCTTGGCGGAAGATCCCGACACGGTGGAAGACGTGTACGAGCCTTATCTGATCCAGCAAGGCCTGATCATGCGTACGCCAAAAGGCCGCCAGGCAACCGATCGTGCATTCGACCATGTGGGGGTGAAACGCAGCTGATGTTGCAGCAAGATTATCTGATGCGTCTGATCATGCAGTTCGTCGACGGCATCAAGCGCAGTATGGACCGAGAGAAGCGCAACCCGAAAGAAGCGGCCGACTCGCTCGAGGACGCCCTTTCCCGCGCGCTCGATATGGATGCCGAGGTGCTTTTGGGGCTTGCGCCCGAAAGCTTCGCTTCGGTGGCGCAGATTTCGATCGCCGACCCGCGCATCGCGGCCTACGTGGTCTACACCATGGCGCTCGAGGCCCATTATCTGCGCGAGGCCGGCTGTCACGACACGGCACGGCTTCGCTATGACCAGGCATGCGCCTTCGCGGCCGCCTGCGGCGTTTCAGCGCCCGGCCCCGACGATATTCCCTGCGAAGAAGACTTCGATGAATTGCTCGCAGAAGACGGTTTCGGCGAGGGTGAATACTAGGATTTCGCTTTACGTTTTCCCCGGTTCTGTATTTCTTGCGGCGATACGGGAAAAACCCTGCGGCTTGTCCTTGCTCGGTATTTCCCGCCCCAAAAGGTGATAGGCTGTGAACCGTCGTCCTGGACGACGTCTGTATGGTCCCATCATAGGGTGGGATGGGTTAACCCGGTCGAATGCCGGGGCGTTAACTTCTCTTTTCGAGAGAAGGGAAAGAGGCCGAAAATGGCTGAAGGAACTGTCAAGTGGTTCAATGCCGAGAAAGGTTACGGATTCATCTCCCAGGAGGACGGTGAAGATCTGTTCGTGCATTTCTCGGAGATCAAGATGGACGGCTATAAGACCCTCGACGAGGGCGCGCGCGTGTCCTTCGAGGTCACCGAGGGTCAGAACGGCAAGAAGCAGGCAAGCAACGTCGTCAAGCTGTAACGCCTGACGCGACAGAGCCGCACGAATCGAAGCCGATCGCCTCGCATGGGGCGTGTTGATCGCAAAAAGGAGGCATTGCCTCCTTTTTGCATTTCAGGGGGCCGCTTTTGCGTCCCTTCGGCGTCTCGTGGATGACGAAGGGACGTGCGGTCGGTTGCTACGCGCGGTTTGGAAGCTCTTCGCAGAAACGGGCGAATTCCTCGAGCGTGCCGTGTTTGTGCTCGGCGACGTCGAGCCCGCCTTCGCCTTCGATCAGGTGGTCGGTGACGAAATAGATATCCGCGCCGGCCTCGAACGCCGCGCCGTCTTCGAGCGTGTTGTTGCCTACCATGAGCACGTCGGCCGCCTCAACGCCGGCGCGGCGCATGGCTTCTTCGTAATAAGACACGTGCGGCTTGGCCGACGTGGCGCTGGCGTAGTCGGTCACGAACATGAAGTCGTTCGGGTCGAGCCCCGCCCAGCCGATCCTTGCGTGGACGGCCTTCAGGGGAAACATGGGCATAGTGGTCACGGCCAAGTCGTATCCCTTCGCCTTCAGTGCAGCGATTGCCCGCGCCGCCGCAGGGTCGGGCTGGGCCAGCTCGGCCACCTTGTTAAAGGGGCCTTCGTAATAGGCGTCGAATAGGGTCTCGGTTTTTTCCGCATCAAGGCCCGTGACTGTCTCGAAGGTGCTCCAGAACAGGTCGTGGTTGGTCTGCGATCCGTCGTTGGACGCCATGGCTTTGACGCCTGCAAGCAGGGCGCCCATCACGGCGCGTGCATCGAGTCCCTGGTCGTGGGCGAATTCTCCGAGTGAAACCGTGTAGGCCTCCATGAAGGCGTGGGTGTCGATCGGAAGCAGCGTGCCGTCGAGGTCGAAGAAGACGGCGGAGTAGGGGCGCGTGGTGTGCATGCGTATCGTCCTTTTCTGAAGGATGCGGACTCGGTAAAACAGCATGGTAGTATAGTGCAGTTTTATGGACGTTCGGTATGCGTCGGGGCCGGTGATCGCTTCCCGGCTTCGATTTGACAGAGCATGCCGAAAGGGTCTCGGCCGCCTTGTCTTCGAGCTCGGCGGGCCGCCTGCGGCGTAAGCCGCCGTTCTTGCGCGCCGCTTCGCCTTCGGTCTGTCGAAGGCCGCCGAGAGAGGAGAAACGCACGTGAAGCTGCTGTTGCATGCATGCTGCGGGCCGTGCTCGCTCGAGCCGTTGCGCCTGCTGCTCGAGGCGGGCCACGACATCACGATCGCCTATATGAATTCCAACATCCATCCTGCGGCGGAATACGACCGCCGTCTTCAGACGATGCTCGAATTCGCCGAAAGCCAGGGCATCGCCGTGGTGGAGGGGCCGTACGAACCCCAGGCGTGGGCGAATGCCGCGGGCGTGTACGGAACCGACCCCGATGCGCGCCCCGACCGCTGCCGTGCCTGCTATCGCCTGCGCCTCGAAGAGGCCGCCCGCTATGCCGCCGAGCACGGCTTCGAAGGGCTTGCCACCACGCTTTCCGTGAGCCCTTACCAATATATCGACGAAATCGGCGAAGAGCTCGCCGTCGCGTGCGCGCCGTACGCGCTCGAGCCTGTGTTCCAGGATTTCCGCGAACAGTATCCCGAGGCCACCAGAAGGAGCAAGGCGTTGGGAATGTATCGCCAGAACTACTGCGGATGCGCGTTTTCCAAGGTGGAGGCGGCTGAAGAGCGCGAGCAGCGCAAGGCCGAACGCGCGGCCGCTAAGGCCGCTAAGGAGGCCGCCGAGGCGCCGCGCCGCGCTGCGGAAGAGGCCGAGCGCGCCCGAAACAGGGCCGAGAAGCAGGCCTATAACGAGAAACGCCAGCGCCAGCGCGCGCTGTTGAAGAAGATGAAGGAGGAAGCCAAGAGGCAGGCGGCCGAATAGCCGCCCGTCGAACCGCCGCTCGCCCGCGATGGCCGCAGGGCGAACGGGTTCGCCGCCCGGCAACGGGGGAGCGGGCCAGGCGTCCCGTTCGAATGGGACGCGTGCGGGTATCGACGCCGCCGACGAATGGCGAAAGCAAACCATGAGAACCGACGATTTCGATTACGAACTTCCCGAACGCTGCATCGCCCAGGAGCCCGCGCCCGTGCGCGACGCCTGCAAGATGCTCGCGATGGACCGCGCGACGGGAGCCATCGAGGATCGCATTTTCCGCGACATCTACGACTACCTGCAGCCGGGCGACGTGCTGGTCGCCAACGACACGCGCGTGCTTCCCGCCCGTCTCCTGGGCGCCAAGCGCGGCACGGGCGGCGCGGCCGAGGTGTTCTTGCTGCGCGAGCGCTTCGACGTGGAGCCCAAGACCGATTCCTCCGCGATCTGGGAAGTGCTCGTGCGTCCCGGCAAGCGCCTGAAGCCCGGTAGCGGCGCGGTGGTCGATTTCACTGACGCCGAAGGCAATGTGGCGCTGTCGGCCGAGGTCATCGGCTGGGGCGCCGACGAGGGCAGGGGAGAGCGCCTGGTGCGTCTGACCACGCCGCTCGATTCGCTCGATGCTGCCTTGCATGCGGTGGGCCACACGCCGCTTCCGCCCTACATCAAGGGCTATGCGGGCGACGAGGAGATGTATCAGACCGTGTTCTCGCGCGAGGAGAAAAGCGCTGCGGCTCCCACGGCAGGCCTGCATTTCACGCCCGAGCTGATCGAGCGCCTGCGCGAGAAGGGCGTCGAATGGCGTACCGTCGAGCTGGAGGTGGGCCTGGACACCTTCCGCGTGGTCGATGAGGACGACCCCGAGAAGCACACCATCCATACCGAGTTCTACACCGTGAGCCAGGACGTGATCGACGCGTGCGACGCCGCCCATGCGCGCGGCAACCGCGTGATCGCCGTGGGCACCACGAGCGTGCGTTCGCTTGAGAGCGCCTACGACCGCGAACTGGGCCGCATGCGCGCCCGCGACCGCGAGGCCACGAGCCTCTACATCCTTCCCGGCTACGAGTTCGGCGTGGTGGATGCGCTGATTACGAACTTCCATGTGCCGCGCTCCACGCTCATGATGCTCGTGAGCGCGTTTTCCACGCGCGAGAACATCATGGCGGCCTATAAGCATGCGATCGAAAACGACTACCGCATGTTGAGCTTCGGCGACGCGATGCTCATTCATTAGATTCCGCCGCTCTGAGGGCTTTCTCGGCGAGGCCGGACCGTCTGTCTTCGCTTCCGTCGCGGACGGTTCCGGAAGCAAGCGTTGCGTCTTGTTTGCTTCTTCCGATGCGGCGCGCTTCGCGACTCGCCTTGCGCGGTTCTCGATGCGGCGCTCGCTATCTGTTTTCAGTGCATTCGTTCCATGAAAGGAAGTTTTCCCATGGCACTTTTCGACGTGACGGTCGATGCGCGCGACGGCAATGCGCGTGCGATCAGCTTCGACACCGCGCACGGCACGGTGCATACGCCCATGTTCATGCCGGTCGGCACGCACGCCACGGTGAAGGGCGTGACCGTCGACCAGCTGCATGACATGAAAAGCCAGGTCGTGCTGGCCAACACCTATCATCTGTACATGCGTCCCGGCGTCGATATCATCGAGCGCGCGGGCGGCGTGCAGAAGTTCATGAACTACGACGGCCCCATGCTGACCGACTCGGGCGGATTCCAGCTGTTCAGCCTGGACCACATGATGAAGACCGACCCCGACGGCGTGAGCTTCCATGCGCGCGATTACGACGGCAGCAAGCATCGCTGGACGCCCGAGAGCAATATGGACATCCAGCAGCGCATCGGCGCCGACATCGTCATGCAGCTCGACCAGTGCATCGGGTATCCGGCTGAAAAAGAGGCCGTGGCCGCGTCCACGAAGCTTTCGTGGGAATGGGCCGAGCGTTGCTGCGCCGCGCACACGCGCGAGGACCAGGCCCTGTTCGCCATCGTGCAGGGCGGCATGCATCGCGACCTGCGCCTCGAAAGCGCCCGTCGCCTGATGGAAATCGACGCGGCGAGCCGTGCGGCTGGTCACAAGGGCTTCCAGGGCTTCGGCATCGGCGGCTATTCGGTGGGCGAGCCCCACGACGTGATGTTCGAGACGCTCGGCGCGGTGTGCGAGGCGCTGCCGCAGGATAAGCCGCGCTACCTGATGGGCGTGGGCAATCCCACGACGCTTGTGCGCGCGGTGCGCGAAGGCGTGGACATGTTCGACTGCGTGCTGCCCACCCGCACGGGACGCATGGGCACGGCGTTTTCGCACCAGGGCCGCATGAATCTGCGCAACGCGAAATATAAAGAGGACTTCACGCCGCTCGACCCGCAGTGCAGCTGCCCGGTGTGCACGCAATACACGCGCGCATACCTGCGCCATCTGGTGATGCAGAAAGAGATGCTCGGCGGCATCCTGCTGTCCATGCACAATCTGCATTTCCTGATCGACCTCATGGCCAAAGCGCGCGAGGCGGTGCTCGCCGGCGAGTACGAGGCGTTCTATCAGGATTGGATGAACTCGCCCGCGGCCGACGACTACTAGGTCGATCCGGCTTCGTCGAAATTTTTTTCAAAAAAGATGTTGACGAAACAGGGGGAGGTCGGTATTATTCTGTCCTGCGCTTGAAATGCGATACGCACTGGGGTGTCGTCTAATGGCAGGACAGCGGTTTCTGGTGCCGTATGTGAGGGTTCGACTCCTTCCACCCCAGCCATTTCGTTCAGCGCAAAGCATATGGCCTGGTCGTCTAGCGGTTTAGGACATCGCCCTCTCAAGGCGAAGATCGGGGGTTCGAATCCCCTCCAGGCTACCACGAATCTTCAGAAGCCCTCGTTCGAGGGCTTCTTTTTTGCGTTCTGCAGGCACGGCGAGGGCTATAGGGCGGTAGTTGCGTGGGTTCGCCTCGTCCGTCCGGAGGTATCGGGAATTCGCGTTGCCTGCTCGGGGAACCCGAAAACCGAGCGCAAACCGGCATGTCCTGCTTGCCTTGCGGCGCGGTAGCCCTTGGCTAACATTCGGCCTCGTGCGAAACGATGGAATCCATCGGGTCTTTTGTGGCACAATAGCGAGGTTATACGTACATTGCGGCGATGCATGGGGCACCGTCGCGCAAGGCGACAGTAGAGGGAGATTATGAAGCCTTCCAACCCGGGCTCTTCGAGCTCATCGAAGAAGCGGAGGAAAACATCGCAGCATGTGAATCGACGCAACGTGTGGCTGCTTATCGTCACCACGTTGCTCGTCGTGGGCTCGGTGTTCATGTTCACGCCCCCGCAAGAGAAGATCAACCAGGGTCTCGACATCCAGGGCGGTTTGTCGGTGGTCCTTACCGCGAAGGGCGAAGATGGCGCCGCCGTGTCCGCCGAGGACATGGAGAAATCGCGCGCCATCATCGAAAGCCGCGTGAACTCGCTCGGCGCGTCCGAGGCTACCGTCGCTTTGCAGAGCACCGATCAGGTGCTGGTGCAGATTCCCGGCCTGTCCGACACCGAAGAGGCGCTTGCTACCATCGGCAAGACCGGCAAGCTCGAGTTCGCCCGCCTCGATTCGTTCACCGACGAAGCGGTGCGCACCAAGATCGAGACCGGCCAGTACATGGAACAGGAAAGCGTCACCGACGCCATGGGCAACAGGTTCCCCACCAGCGAGCAGAAGCTGACGCTGCATGTCGATGAGGGCACCTACACGCCGATCGTCACGGGCGACGACATCGAGCGCGTCACGGTGGGCCAGGCCAGCGAGGCCTCGACCGACTACGCGGTCAATCTGAAGCTCGACTCCGAGGGCGCATCCGCCTTCGCCCAGGCCACTAAGGAGCTCGCTCCCACCAAGGGCCAGATCGTGATCATTCTCGACGGCGTGGTGCAGTCCGCTCCCGCCGTGCAGGGCGAAATTCCCAACGGCGACGTCTCGATCACGGGCGGCTACACGCTCGACGAGGCCAAGAGCATGCAGACCGTGCTCGAGTCCGGCTCGCTGCCGGTGAGCTTCGAGTTCGCGCAGAGCCAGACGGTCGGTCCTACCCTCGGTCAGGACGCGTTGGCTTCCGGCGTGCTCGTCGCGGGCATCGGCCTTGCTCTCGTCATGCTGTATCTGCTGCTGTTCTACCATGGCCTCGGCTTCATCACGGCTGCTGCCATGGCTGTGTTCGCTGCGCTGTACCTGGGCATTCTGGCCACGCTTTCGCACTTCGGGCTGTTCAGCCTGTCGCTTGCGGGCATCGCCGGCATCGTGCTCACCATCGGCATGGCGGCCGACTCGTCCATTTTGACCCTCGAGCGTTTCCGCGAGGAAATCCGCATGGGCCGCAGCGTCCGCGCCGCGTCGAAGACGGGCGTGCGCCACGGCATCATGACGTCGATCGACGCCGACCTGGTCACCCTGGTCTCCGCGCTGACGCTGTTCCTTCTGGCCAGCGCGTCGGTCAAGGGCTTCGGCCTGACGCTGGCGCTGGGCATCCTGTGCGACATCGCCATGATGCTGCTGTTCAAGGCTCCGCTGATCCGCCTGCTCGCCCCGCGCGCCATTGCGAAGCACCCTGGCTTCTGGGGCGTGTCCGACTCGCAGAACGCCGCGCCGTATTTCGACGGCGAAAAGCAGCTCGCCGAGGGCGAGAAGCTGCGCGGCCGCTTCATCAAGCGCGACTTCGACATCCTGGGCCTGCGCAAGTACTTCCTCACCGCGGCATGCATCGTGGTGGCGGCCATCGCCATCATCGTGGGTGTGCGCGGCATCAACTTCGGCATCGAGTTCATCGGCGGCACGTCCATCGCGTTCCACGATACGGGCGACGTGTCGATCGAACAGGTTCGCGATGCCTTCGGTGAGGCGGGCGAGCCCGACGCCGTGGTTCAGACCACCGTCACCGACGGCGAGGAAGGCTTCCTCGTGCGCACGACCTCCACGTCGGCCGAAGACGCCACGGCCGTGGCCAACGACGTCGCCGACACCTTCGGCTGGTCCACGAGCGGCTTCGAGGTGACCACGATCGGTCCCGACTGGGGCGCTTCGGTCATCCAGAGCTCCATCCTCGCGTTCGTGGTGTCGCTGGTGCTGATCATCGGCTACATCTCGATCCGTTTCCGCGATTACAAGATGGGCGTCACCGCCGTCGTCGCGCTGCTGCACGACTTGGTGATCGTCTTCGGCGTGTACGCGATTCTGGGCCACGAGGTGACCCCGAACACCATCGCCGCGCTGCTGACCATCTTGGGCTATTCGCTCTACGACACGGTGGTCGTGTTCCACCGCATCAACGAGAACATGAAGTCCGATTCGGTGAAGTGCACGTTCATGAGCATGGCGAACCATTCGGTCAACGAGGTGCTCATCCGTTCGCTCAACACCTCGATCACGTCGCTTATCCCCGTCGTGGCCATGTTGCTATTCGGCGGCGAGACGCTGAAGGACTTCGCGCTCGCGATGACCATCGGTCTGGTGACCGGCTGCTATTCTTCTATCGCTATCGCCACGCCGCTTTACGCGATCTGGAAGACGCGCGAAGATAGGTTCGCCAAGCTGCAGAAGAAGTACGGCACGGGCGTGCAGCGCTTCTTCTTGAACAAGCTGCCCATGGCCGCCAAGGCCGAGGCTGCGGCTTCCGAGCATGGCCAGGCCGTCGTCGCCGAGGGTGCGACGCAGGCCGCCGAAACCGGCGAAACCAACCATAAGAAGAAGGGAAAGTAGCCATGGCTGAAATCCGCGAGGGAAGCGCTCCGAATTTCGCACCCCCCGTCCAGGAGGGCGTCGTCTTCGAATTCCAGGACGAGAAGGGCGAAATCGAGCAGCTCGAGTTCTTGGGCCTGATTCTGCACAACGACCACCGTTACGGATTCTTTTTCCCCGTCGACGAGAACGCTCCCGCGGGCTCGTCGGGCGAGGTGCTGATCCTCGAGGTCACCGAGCTTGACGAAGAGGGCCAGCCGTCCGCGTTCGAGCTTCTGATGGACGAGGCCATCGCCCAGGAAGTCTACGACGCGTTCGTCGAAGCCACGAAGGATATCTACCGTTTCGTGTAGGCCTTCGCCTCATATTGATTGCATCGGCTTCGCGCCGCATGACGAAGACCCTGCTCTGGCGGGGTCTTCGTGCATTTCGGGCGGGCTTCGGGATGGAGGGCCCTCGGGATCGAGCCGGGTTACGGGCGCCGCGCCGCAACGACGAAACCGTCCGGGGGAGGGGCGCGGCGGCCCCGGGGGTCCGCGCCAGAGAATGAAAAGGGTCGGGCCGGCGGTCGAGGGCATACGTGTCCGCCAAGCCTCCGTCGAGCTCCGCCAAGCCTTATGCCCAGGACCTTCGTGCATAAGAAAACGCCCGCGTGCGGACACGCGGGCGTTCTGGCGTTCTATGGCGGAGATGCGTGCGAATCGAACACACCCGAGACGCTCTGCACGCCTCACAACGGCTTTGAAGGCCGCGGGACCCACCAGGACCCATTCATCTCCGTATGGTTGCTGCCGAGCAGCGAATTCAACAGTATAGCAGCGCTTGGGGCCCGCCATGGAAAATGCGCATAGCGCGGGCGTTTCGAACGGCTGGCGGCGGGCTTTCGGCCGTGCCCGCCGACTTAACGCAGACGGCGAACGTCTCCGTCGCGCACGGTGACGCCTCGGTCGTCCATGTATTCCAGCAGCGGCATGGCGTATTTGCGCGTGAGGCCCATGGCATCTTTCAGCTCGGATGCGGTGGCGCCGCCCGCCGATTCGAGCAGCGAACGCGCCGCGGCTTCAAGCTCGTCGTAGACCGAACGCGCGAAGCACAGCGACGAATCGATGCGCACCGCATCGCCGCCGCGTTCGAGCGCGCCGAGCGCCTTCTTGCACAGGGACGCGTTCTCGTCGAGGCCTGCGAGCAGGTCGTCGATCGGCGGAGGCGTGCGCCCCGCCTTCTCAAGGGCCGCAAGCACCGCGCGTTCGGCCTGCTCCTGCGCAGCCTTGGCGCCGCCCGCCGCGCTCGGGTGGCTGACCGCGCCCTCTGCAAGCACGATGCGTCCCGTGCGCGCCGCCTCTTTCAGCAGCGCATCGAAGCAATCGGGCTCCATGTGCGGGAAACGGCGCGCGGCGAGCATCGCCTTGGGCATGCCCGTCTGCAGCGGGTTTTCGGCGTGGAAGCGCAGCAGCTCGTTTTCGATCGCGGATACGTCGCGCGCCAGCACGGCGCGCGTGGCAAGGCATGCGCCGGGCGTTTCGCTCAGCGAGAGCATCTTGTTCGCGTTCTCCATGCCCAGCAGCCCCTCGCGCACGAGCGACGCCTCGACGCCTGCGTCGGCGGCGATCCGCTCGATCGAGGCGGGGTGGCGCTGCATGGCGAGCGCCGTTTCGCAGACGCCTTGCACGTTGTCGTTTCGCAGCGCGTCGAGCAGCGCGGTTTCGTCCTGCGACAAGGTGGTGCGGCGCCGCGGCCTGCTTGCCAGCACGCTTCCGCCGCCGATCACGCGGACGGGCGAATAGGAGCGCGCCACGAAGCGGTCGCCGCTTGCCGCGGGCAGCGGGGCGTCGAGGCGTATCTGCGCGTAGCAGCTTTGGCCGGCGCCCAGTTCGGCGCGGCCGTTCATCAGCAGCACGCGCCCCGTGACCTCGCGCGTGCCGTGCGCGATATGCACGCGCGTTCCCGTGGCGAACGGCTTGTCGGCGCCGCCTTGCGCCCCCACGTACGAGAACTGCGCGTCGAAGCGGTCGGTGAGCACGACGGCGCCGGGGCTTGCCAGGAAATCGCCCGCATGCAAATCGGAGGCTTTCACGGCGTTCAGGTTGATCGCCACGCGGTTGCCCGCGCCCGCCTCGTCGACGTTTTCGCCGTGCATCTGGATGGAACGCACGCGCGATTTCACGCCGTGCGGCAGAATTTCCAACTCGTCGTCGACGCGCACCGTGCCGCTCCACAGCGTTCCCGTGACCACGGTGCCCGACCCCTTGATCGTGAAAACGCGATCGATCGGCATGCGCGCCGCATCGGTCTCGCGCGAACGCACCGGATGCTGCGCGGCGCCCGCGATCGCGTCGAGCAGCTCGGGCAGTCCGCGGCCGTCGCGGCTCGAGACGCCCACGATGGGCGCGCCGCCGTAGGGCGTCGCCTTCAGGGCGCGCGCCACTTCGTCTTTCATGAACTCGACCCATTCGTCGTCGACCAGGTCGATCTTCGTGAGGGCCACGACGCAGGAAGGCACGCCCAGAAGCTCGAGCACGGCGAGGTGTTCGACGGTCTGCGGCATGATGCCGTCGTCGGCGGCGATGCACAGAAGCGCGACGTCGATGCCGGTGGCGCCCGCGATCATCTGGCGCACGAAGCGCTCGTGGCCGGGAACGTCTACCACGCCCATGCTGCGTCCGTCGGGAAGCTCGAGCCTGGCGAATCCGAGCTGGATCGTGATGCCGCGTTTCTTCTCTTCGGCAAGCCTGTCGGGGTCGGTGCCGGTCAGCGCCTGGATGAGGCTCGATTTGCCGTGGTCGATATGGCCTGCCGTGCCCAGCATCAGGCGCGGCGCGGATGTCGCGCGGGAAGGTTCGTTTCGTTTCGTCATGCGTTCGGCCTTTCGAAGTATTCCGTGAGCGCGCGCACGATTTCGGCCTCTTCGCCTTCGTCGAGGATCGTGCGGGCGTCCAGAAGCAGGGCGTCTTTCTTGATGCGTCCTATGACGGGCACGTCGCGTTCGCAGATCAGGCGGCGTTCGCATTCCAGCACGTCGCCGCGCAGAAACGTCACGCGCACGACGCAGGTGGGAATGTCGCACATGGGCAGCGCGCCGCCTCCTGCGCGCGATATCTCGTCGGCCACTTCGATCGCGGCGTCGCGCGGGTCCAGCGCCTCGCGCAGGCTCGCGGCCAAACGCTCGGCGCGCGGACGCAGGTCGTCGACGGTTTCCGAGAGCATGCGAAGGGTGGGCACTTCGCGGCGGGCGCGCTCCTCGTCCAGATACAGGCGAAGCGTGGCTTCGAGCGCCGCGATCGTCATCTTGTCAAGGCGCAGTACGCGGGCGAGGGGGTTGGCCTTCAGGCGGTCGATGTGGCGCTTCGACCCCACGATGATGCCCGCCTGGGGCCCGCCCAAAAGCTTGTCGCCCGAAAACGACACCAGGTCGGCGCCCTGTTTGAGCGATTCGGCCACTGTGGGTTCGCCGTAGCCGCCGAAGAAGGGCAGCGTGGCAAAGGCGCCCGACCCCTGATCCTCGTAGACCAGCAGCTCGTCGTGCACGTCGCGCGTCGCGCGGTCGGCCAGCGTTTCGTCGGCGATGTCGCGCAGTTCGTCGATCGCGACGTTTTCGGTGAAGCCGATCAGGCGGTAGTTCGACGGATGCACCTTCAGCAGCATGGCCGTGTCGTCGTCGATCGCGCGCGCGTAATCGCGCGCGTGCGTCTTGTTGGTGGTTCCGATCTCTACCATGGCGGCGCCCGAGGCGGCCATGATGTCGGGAACGCGGAACGACCCGCCGATTTCGACCAGTTCGCCGCGCGAGACCACGGCGCGGTGCCCCGCGGCGAATTCGGAAAGCACCATCATCACGGCCGCGGCGTTGTTGTTCACCGCGATGGCCGCTTCGGCGCCGGTGAGCGCGCAGATCAGCTTCTCGCAGTGCGCGTGCCTGCTGCCGCGCGCCATGGCGGCGGTGTCGTATTCGAGGGTCGAATAGCGCCCGGCGGCGTCGGCCGCGGCTTCCACGGCGCTGCGCGCCATGACGCTTCGTCCCAGGTTGGTGTGGATGACCACGCCCGACGCGTTGATCACGCGCCTGAGCGAAGGACGCTGCGATGCGGTCGCGCGCAGTAGCGCGTCGGTCGCGATGTCGTCGCGGTCGATGCGCGCGCATGCGCCCTCGAGCACGGCCTTGCGCACGCCGTCCACGGCATCGCGCGCCGCCTGCACGAGCGAGCGGCGCGCGATGCGGCCCTCGAGCGCTTTGAGCCTGGGGTCGTTGAGCAGCTCTTCTATAGAAGGAAGCGAGCGAAGAAGCTCGCGGTTCGATCGGTCCGGCATGGCCCTGCCTTTCTTGCCTCAGCCGAAATCACGGCCGTTTCCGCCTTTGCCTCGCCTTGCGCCGTCAGGGCGACGGGCGGGTGATATGCTTGTCGGCCAGTGTCATATTCGCGGCATTATACCCCCGTGCCGCCCGGGCCCGCCGCGCGGTTCGCGCTTGCGGAGCCTATAGCCGCGCGAGTGCGCGGAAGGGGGACGAACGAAGGCGGATGCATATATGAGAATCCTCAACATCACGGCGCAAAGGCCCGACAGCACGGGAAGCGGCGTCTACCTTGCCGAAACGGTGCGCTGCCAGACGGCCTCGGGCCACGAGGCGGCGGTGGTCGCGGGCGTCGGAGCGCATGACGAGCCGTTCATCGGCGCGTCGGTGCCGTGCTTTCCGGTGCGCTTCGATACCGACGAGCTGCCGTTTCATATCGCGGGCATGTCCGACGTCATGCCGTATCCTTCCACGCGCTATCGCGACATGACGCCCGCCATGACGGCGGCGTTCGTGCGCGCGTTCGAAGGCGCGATCGCGCGCGCCGCCGAGGCGTTTCGCCCCGATGCGGTGCTCTGCCATCACTTGTACCTGGTCACGGCGCTGGCGCGCGAAACGCTGCCCGACGTGCCGGTGTGCGCGGTGTGCCATTCCACCGACATCCGCCAGATGAAGATGCACGGCCTCGAGCGCGAGCGCATCATCGCCGCGGCGCGCCGCCTGGACGCGGTGCTCGCCCTGCATGAAGACCAGAAGGCGCAGATCGTCGAGCTGTACGGCGTCGACGAGGCGCGCGTGCACGTGGTGGGCACGGGCTTCAACGCCGCCGTGTTCAACGAGGAAGGCGCCGTGCGCGATGCCGAAGGCGCGCTGCGCACGAAGCCGTTCGAAATCATGTACGCGGGCAAGATCTGCGGCAAGAAGGGCGTTCCTTCGCTGCTCGAGGCGCTCGATGCGGCGGCGCGAAGCGATGAGGCCCGCCGCTTCTTCGCGCCCGCGTTCTCCGAAGGCGCCCTCGACGGGGGCATGGCGCCGTTTCGCCTGAACCTGGTGGGCGGCCACAGCGACGAGGCCGAATACGAGCGCATCGTCGAGCGCGCCCGCGCATGCCGTTTCCCTGTGGAACTTCCCGGCAGGATCGGCCAGGACGAGCTGGTGGCGGCCTATCGCGCCTCGGACGTGTTCGTGCTTCCGTCGTTTTACGAAGGCCTGCCGCTCGTGATCGCCGAAGCGCTCGCGTGCGGGTGCAAGGCGGTGACCACCGACCTTCCCGGCGTGCGCTCGTGGTACGGGGGCCATGTGCCGGGCGCATCGGTGCTCTACGTGGAACCCCCGCGCATGACGACGGTGGACGAGCCGCTTGCCGACGACCTGCCCGCCTTCGAAGCGCGCCTCGCCCGCGCCGTGGCGCAGGCCTGCATGATGCCGCGCGCGCAGGTGGATATGGCCCATATTTCATGGGAAGGCCTGACCGAGCGCATCGTTTCGGCCGTGCGCGATTGCATCGGGTAGCGTCGACGCGATCGGTTGGCGCCTATTGATCGCGGAGGCATGGCGCCGCGGTTCGGTCCGGCCCATGTGCGGAGCACCGGCGGAATGGCTCGCTTATGCGTTGAACGCGTCCGCGCAGCGTCGTGGCCCAGGCCGATCCGCCCCGGTCCGCGTGCGGCGCGCCTTTGCGAACGGCTTGCGCGCCCGCCGTTTCCGCGTGTTTCATAGGAACTTTCCCCGCGTGCCTGCGGCGTGTCTCGTTGGGTTTACACTGGACCGACCGACGAATAAAGGGGGTTCCCTATGACGATCGAACCGAATAAGCTCACGCGCCGCGTGATGGTGGGCGACGTGCCCATGGGCGGCGGCGCGCCGTGCGTGGTCCAGTCGATGCTCAACGCGCCGGCCGACGACGTGCAGGCCAACCTCGCGCAGATCGCCGCGCTCGCCGAGGCGGGCTGCGAAGTGGTGCGCATGGCCATTCCGCGCCGTTCGTGCCTCGACGCTTTCGAGGCCGTGTGCGCGCAAAGCCCGCTGCCCGTGGTGGCCGACATCCACTTCGACGCGCAGATCGCCATCGAAGCCGCCCGCCGCGGCGCGGCCAAGCTGCGCATCAATCCCGGCAACATCGGCGGCTGGGAAAAGACCGACGCCGTGATCGAGGCCGCGCGCGAGGCGGGCATCCCCATCCGCATCGGCGTGAACGCGGGCTCGCTCGACGAGGCGCTCAAAGCGCGCACCGACCTCACGCTGCCTGAAAAACTCGCGGCATCGGTGGTCGAATACGTGGCGCATTTCGAAGAACGCGGCTTCCATGACGTGGTGGCTTCCGCGAAGGCGCACGACGTCATGACCACGGTGGCCACCTACCGCATCCTGGCGCGCGAGATTCCGCAGGTGCCTTTGCATATCGGCGTCACCGAGGCGGGCACGTTGCTGCAGGGCGTGGTGAAATCCGCCAGCGGCCTGGGAATCCTTCTGGAAGAAGGCATCGGCGACACCATGCGCATTTCGCTCACCGACGAGCCGACGGCCGAGGTGCGCGCGTGCTGGATGCTGCTTTCGGCGCTCGACCTGCGCCGCCGCGGCCCCGAAATCATCAGCTGTCCCACGTGCGGACGCTGCCAGGTGGACCTGATCGACCTGGCCAAGCGCGTCGACGAGCGCCTCGCCGCAAGCACCGCGCCGATCAAGGTGGCCGTCATGGGCTGCGTGGTCAACGGTCCCGGCGAAGCCGCCGACGCCAATCTGGGCGTGGCCTGCGGCGCCGGTTCCGGCGTGATTTTCGCCAAGGGAAAAGTCTTGCGCAAGGTCGATGAGGCCTGTATCGTTGAGGCCTTGAGTGAGGAAATCGAAAAACTCGAGTTAGAGGGTTAGGCAATCATGAACAAACACATCAATCGTGCGGTTCTTCGCATGAGCGATATCTACGCTCCCACGCTGAAGGAAGATCCTTCCGACGCCGATATCGTGTCGGCCAAGCTGCTCGCCCGCGCGGGCATGATTCGCAAGGAGGCGGCGGGCCTGTACACGTTCTTGCCGCTGGGCCTTCGCGTCATCCATAAGATCGAGAACATCGTGCGCGAAGAGATGGACACGCACGGCGGCCAGGAAGTGCTGATGCCCTTCGTCCAGCCTGCCGAGCTGTGGCAGCGTTCGGGCCGTTGGAACGCCTACGGCGCCGAGATGCTGCGCGTCATCGACCGCCACGACAACGAGTTCTGCCTCGGACCCACCCACGAAGAGGTCATCACCGATCTGGTGAGCAACGAGCTGCGCAGCTATAAAGACCTGCCGAAGAATCTCTACCAGATCCAGGTGAAGTTCCGCGACGAGCGTCGTCCGCGCTTCGCGCTGCTGCGCGGCCGCGAGTTCATGATGAAGGACGCCTACAGCTTCAACGCCGACCAGGAAAGCCTCGACGAGACCTACGACCTCATGCGCGACGCCTATATCAATATGTGCGACCGCATGGGCCTGAAGTACCGCATCGTCCAGGCCGACCCGGGCCAAATCGGCGGCAACGCCACCGAGGAGTTCATGGCCCTGGCCGAGACGGGCGAAGCCGAGCTCGTGTACTGCGATTGCGGCTATGCGGCCGACATCGAGGTGGGCGAGTGCCATCCGCAGCCCACCCAGTATGCCGCCGATGCGCTGACCAAGGTGGAAACCCCGGGCGTCCATACGATCGCCGAGCTGGCCGCCTTCCTGAACTGCGAAGAAAGCGCCACCGCCAAGGCGTTCTCCGGCAAGGGCGAGGACGGCTCCGTCTGGGTGCTGTTCGTTCCCGGCGACTACGAGGTCAACGAATGCAAGGCCGACCGCCTGGTTCCCGGCTTCACGCCGCTGACCGATGACGACATGGCCAAGATCGGCCTGCCCAAGGGCTCCATGGGCCCCGTGGGCCTGCCCGAGGGCGTCAAGGTGGCCGCCGACGAAAGCCTGCGCGGCATCGAGCGCTGGGTCGTTGGAGCCAACGAGGACGGCTTCCACTACGTGGGCGCCAAACACGGCGAAGACTTCCAGGTGGATGCCTGGGAAGACCTGTGCACCGTGCACGAAGGCGACGCCTGCCCGCACTGCGGCCTGCCGCTGAAGGCCGCCCGCGGCATCGAGGTCGGCCAGATCTTCAAGCTGGGCGACAAGTACTCCAAGGCCATGAACGCCACGTTCATGGACGAAGATGGTTCCGAGAAGCCCTTCATGATGGGTTGCTACGGCGTGGGCGTGTCCCGCACCATGGCCGCCGCCGTCGAGCAGAGCCATGACGATTTCGGCATCGTGTGGCCTGCGGGCATCGCGCCGGCGCACGTGTGCGTCATTCCGCTGTCCGCCAAGCCCGACGAGGTCACCGAGGCCGCCGAGAAGTTGGCGGGCGAGCTTTCCGCCGCCGGCTACGAAGTGGTGCTGGACGATCGCAACGAGCGCGCGGGCGTCAAGTTCGCCGACAATGACCTGATCGGCTGGCCGGTCCAGGTGGTCGTGGGCAAGCGCGGCCTGGCCGAAGGCACCGTCGAGGTGAAGAACCGCGCGACGGGCGAGAAGGTTTCCGTGGCGCTGGACGCCGTGGAGGCTGCCGTCGACGAGATCATCGCCTAGGCTTTTTCCTTGCATGAAAAGCGCCCCCGCCGGGCGCGTCTGCACTTCGAAGGTGCGGGCGCGAGGCGGGGGCGCTTTGCGTTAAGGCTTATATCTACAGCGTATAGAAATGCTTTGCACCCGCATGAAAGACGCGTTGAAGGCGAAGCGGGCGGCGCGGCGCTCACGCCTTTCGCTTTGAGGCTTCGGTTTTAGCAGCGGCCGATCATATCGATGCTCGCTTCGGCGACTATATGGCCGCGACCTGCGGAAACAAGCTGGTTCGCCCAGAAAGGCGCTTCCAGGTCGAGCGGTTCGCCCAGCGCCACGACGCGCAGGGTGTAGGTGTGGTCCGCATCGGGCGGGCAGGGGCCCACGTAGCCCGTGCCGCGTTCGGGTTCGGATTGCGCGGCGCTGTTGTAGCCCTGCATAAGGCCCTCGGCACCCTGGCGGCTTGCATCGTCGGCCAACGCGAATGCGCCGTCGAACGGGCCGTTCGCATAGGCCGTCCAATGGATCCAGGGAAATCCGCACACGGGCGTGCTGTCCCAATCCATGAAAACGAATGCGAGCGCCTTCGCTTCAGCCGGGATGTCCGTCACCTCGAAGGGGAAGGAGCGGCGGCAGCTCCATCCGTGGCAATCGGCGGGGTCGGCGTGTTTGCCGTACGCGTCGGGCAGAAACCCGTTTTCAAGATGCATGACGATGTTCATGCGCGTCTCCTTTCGTCGATGGCCTATTGTCTCATGGGATCGCGGGAAGTATCCGCCGTTGTTGGAATGCGCAAGCCGCGGGTGGCGCCTCGCCGTGCGCTCTTTTCCTGGAAGCGCGTCGCGCCATCGCGCCCTTCGCTATACTGAACGGCCGAAATACCGAACGCCCCGCGCATCCGCGCGTTTTCTCGATAGGAATGCCATGTCTGCCACGTCTTTGCCCCTTGCGTCGATGGAGCTGCTCGCGCCTGCGGGCGGTTGGGAACAGCTCGAATACGCGATCCACTTCGGCGCCGATGCGGTGTATCTGGCTTCGACGCGCTACGGCATGCGCCGCCGCGCCGACAACTTCTCCGAAGACGAGCTGCCCCAGGTGGTCGAATACGCCCATGCGCACGGCGTTGACGTGCACGTCACCGTGAACACCATGATGACCGACGAGGACACTGACGATCTGCATCGCTATTTCGCGGTGCTGCAGCGCGCGGGCGTGGATGCCGTGATCGTGGGCGATATGGGCGCGCTCGTCGTGGCGCGCGAGGCGGCGCCCGATGTGGCGATCCACCTGTCCACGCAGGCTTCGTGCATGAATGCGGCCTCGGCGCGCGTGTATGCGAGCCTGGGCGTGTCGCGCATCGTGCTGGCGCGCGAAATGAGCCTGAAGGCGATCGCGGAAATGCGCCGCCGCCTTCCTGAGGAAATAGAGCTGGAGGCCTTCGTGCACGGCGCCATGTGCATGGCCTATTCCGGCCGTTGCCTGATCAGCGATTATATGGCGGGCCGCGGCGCCAACGTGGGCCACTGCGCGCAGCCGTGCCGCTGGAAGTACGCGCTGGTCGAAGAGAAGCGCCCGGGCCAGTATTTCCCGATCGAGCAGGACGAACGCGGCAGCTTCATCATGAGCTCCAACGACATGAACATGCTTTCGCACCTGCAAGATCTTGCCGACGCCGGCGTGAACAGCATCAAGATCGAGGGCCGCGCGAAGGGCGCCTATTACGTGGCGTCGGTGGTCAACGCGTATCGCCACGTGCTGGACGGCGGTAGCGCCGAGGCCTGGCAGGACGAGCTTGAAACCACGAGCCATCGCCCGTATTGCACCGGCTTTTATTACGGCGACCCGGGCCAGAACCAGGGCACGGTGGAATACGCCCGTTCGCACCAGATGGTGGCGCGCGTGCTTGGCTGCGCGCCTGACGGGCTGGGCGAGGCTGCGGCGTTTCGTGCGGATGCCGCGTGCGATGTGCAGGGCAATCCCGAACGCGTGGAGGTGCTGTGCCGCAACCGCTTCTTCGAAGGGGAAGAGCTTGAGGTAATCAGCCCCGACGCGGCGGTGCGCACCTGCCCGGTGAAGCGCTTGGTGTGGCACGCGGGCCCCGATGCCGATCTGAAAGATGTCGAACGCGACGGCCTGGGCCGCATCATCGGCCCCGACCCGTCCTGCGAAGGCGGTACGTTGGTGGCCGTGGAAGTGGCCAACCGCACCATGGAGCGTTATTCGTTCGCCGTGCCGTTCGAGCTGCACGAGCGCGACATCATGCGCATCCGCCGCGACGGTCAAGACGTAGGCCGCGTGCTGTAAATAACCGCCTTTCGGAGCGCGCCGTCTTATGGCGCGAATCGGCGCGCGCTATGGTGACAAGGACCTTTTCATTCGGACTGCCTTATGGCGTTAGGCTGGCTTTTTCGTTTGAAAGGGATTTACTTAACGAGAAAGGACTCGTTGTGATTACGGGAGCAACGAAGAATAAAGTCGATGCTATTTGGCAGAAGATGTGGGAAGGCGGCATCACAAACCCGCTCGATGTTATCACCAACATCACGTATCTCATGTTCATGCGACAGCTCGATGAGAAAGAGCTCAAGACGGAGCGCATGGAGGTCATGCTGGGTGAGCCGCAACGGCATATTTTCCCTGATGAATATGAAAATGATCGCGGCGAAACCATCCGTGGCAAAGAGATGCGCTGGAGCAGTTTCAAGGATAAGCGCGCCGAGGATATGTATCATGTCGTCGATCGCTTTGCATTCCCCTTCATTAAGACTCTAGGAGACGAGTCTGCCTATTCTCGCGCTATGGAGAACGCTACTTTTGGCTTTCCCGCAGGTAAGCCGTCGCTTTTGGAGAAGACGGTTACTGGTGTCGATGAGCTGCTTCGTGACTTCGATGAACATATTGGCGATCTTGGTGATCTTTACGAGTACATGCTCTCGAAGCTTTCTACGGCGGGCACCAACGGGCAGTTCCGTACTCCTGAGCATATTCGCAAAATGATGGTTGATCTTGTCGACCCCAAGCCAGGTGAACTCATTTGCGATCCTGCGTGCGGCACTGCTGGTTTCCTTATTTCGGTAGCCGAGCATATTCGGGAAAACTACGAGGAGGCCATGACGACGGATCATTGGGATGCCTTCATGGGAAAGAACGGCGTCGATCCGCAGTTCAGCGGCTTCGAAATGGACCAGACCATGCTTCGCATCAGCACGATGAACCTTATGCTTCACGAAGTTGATGCTCCCGATGTTCGTTACCTTGACAGTATTTCTCAGAAGAACGGTATTTCGAGCAAATTCGACGTTATCTTGGCCAACCCTCCGTTCACGGGGTCGGTCGATGTGGAGGATATCGACAAGGGCCTGCGTGCCATTGTCGATACGAAACAGACTGAGCTTCTTTTCGTGGCGCTTTTCTTGCGCATGCTTAAGATTGGCGGTCGCTGCGCATGCATTGTTCCCAACGGTGTTCTGTTCAGGTCGAATTCCAAAGCGTATGGGCAGCTCCGCCGCGAGCTGGTGGAAAATCAGAAGCTTGAGGCCGTCATTTATATGCCAAGCGGCGTTTTCAAACCGTATTCGGGCGTGAGTACGGCCGTGCTTGTTTTCACCAAGACCGATGCGGGCGGCACGGATAACGTTTGGCTTTGCAACATGGAACATGACGGTTTCACGCTTGACGACAAGCGCGATGCCGATGACAAGCATAATGACATTCCTGACATCCTTGAGCGTTGGAACAACCTTGCTGCCGAAGGTGAGCGAGAACGTACCGAGAAGAGCTTCTTGGTGCCTAAGCAAGAAATCGTCGATAACGGTTACGATTTCAGCTTCAACAAGTACACCAAGACCGAGTATGAGCGCATCGAATATCCTCCTACCGAAGAAATCCTTGCCGAACTCGAGGAACTCAATGCCCAGATGACGGCTGGCCTTGCCGATCTCAAGAAGATGCTGGGAGGTGAGCTGTAATGGCGGCCAAACCCCGATTTGACGGGGAATGGGTGAAGCTGGGAGAGCTGACGAGCCTCGTTTCTCGAAAAAACAAGACGGGACAGTGCGGTGCGGTCTATAGTGTCACTAATTCGCAGGGGTTCATTCCTTCAACCGAGTACTTCTCAAAGGAAGTGTTTAGCAAAGAACTCAAAACTTACAAGTTAGTCGGGAGAAACCAAATAGCGTACAACCCATCACGCATCAATGTGGGGTCGGTTGCTTTGCAGGACAGGGAAGACGAGGTGGTTGTAAGCCCCCTTTACGTTGTTTTCTCTGTTGACCAGGAACGGTTGGATCCCGCGTATCTTCTTCGATTTCTCAAAAGCGGGCCGGGGCTTAGCCAAATTGCGTTCCAATCGATTGGAACCGTGAGAAACAATCTGAAATATGACGGGTTGAGCAATATTCTTTTGCGCGTTCCGTCCTTGGAAGAACAGCGGCTTAGGATTCGAGCTCTTGTTTCCCTCGAAGAGCGGATCGAAACTTGTCGGAGCTTCCTTTCTCGCCTCGACGCCCTCGTCAAATCCCGGTTTGTCGAGATGTTCGGGGGCGGTGAATGGGAGGTTGCTCCACTTTCAGAGCTTGCTAGCATTCAGGGTGGCTTGACGAAAAATAGAAGGCGGGATCAGATGCCCCTGAGGTGTCCCTATCTACGCGTGGCGAATGTGCTTCGAGGAATGCTGTGTTTGGAAGAAGTGCTCGAAATTGGGCTAACTGAAGCTGAGCTTGAGAAAACTGCGCTTCTGAAAGGTGACCTTCTTTTCGTGGAAGGCAATGGAAGCAGTGACCAGATTGGCAGATGTGCGGTATGGGATGGGTCCATAGCCTCATGCGTACATCAAAATCATCTCATCCGCGTCCGCTTCGATAACAATGTGATACCAGTTTTCGCACTGGCCTATTTTAATTCCGTTGATGGGCGTGAACAAATCTCGGCTTGCGCGGTCAGTACATCTGGTCTTTTCACGTTGAGTACTGGGAAGATAAAGTCACTCGAAATCCCCCTTCCGCCCCTTTTCCTCCAGCAAGAGTTCGCGGACTTCGTCGCCGAGGTCGACAAATCGAGGTTTGTCGTCCAGCAGCAAATTGAGAAGTTGCAAATGCTTTATGACAGCCTTGCCCAGGAGTATTTCTCCTAAGGCCATATCAAATCGATTTATGGGAACCTTCTGTAACCGTATACGACAGGAGGTTCCCATGCTTTACGACAACGACACCATTCGAGAGATAGAGCGGGAGATGTCCGCGGTGCTCGATGGCACCCAGATGAAGAAGCTTCACGAGTGTCTCGCGAGGGTTATGGGCGAGCAAGGCTCGAAATCGCCGAACAACGCAACGCTTCTCAGGGATTTCCTTAATGCAAAAACGGTTGAAGGATGCTCGCCGCGAACCATCCAGTATTACTCGGTGACGCTCGGGCATTTTGTTGGCTCGCTCGCATCTCCTCTTTATGCTGTAGGAACTGCAGAGGTCAGGGATTATCTTGCGTCGCGTGGCGAATCGGGAACGGTGAGCAATGTCACGCTTGACAACATTCGCCGCATCATATCGAGTTTTTTCTCCTGGCTCGAGGAAGAGGAGATTATTTACAAAAGTCCTGTCCGGCGAATTAAGAAGATTCGGTCGGTCATGGCGGTGAAACCCATCATTACGGATGAGGAGATGGAGTTCATCAGGGATTCGTGCCGCAATTTGAGAGATAAAGCCGTTATCGATCTTCTTGCGTCAACGGGCATGCGCGTCGGTGAACTTGTGCGGCTTAACCGCGAAGATATCGATTTCGAAAAGCGCGAATGTGTCGTTCACGGCAAAGGCAACAAGCAGCGCAAGGTGTATTTTGACGCTAAGGCGAAGATTCATTTGCAGAGCTACTTGCGGCATCGCTCCGATCAGAATCCGTCATTGTTTGTTTCGCTCAAGGCCCCGTTTAAATCGCTCAATATCAGCGGGGTGGAGTCGAGGCTGAGAGACATTGGAAGAAAGGCAGCTGGCCTGAGGCTTCATCCTCATAAATTCCGCCGCACTATGGCAACCAGGGCGATCGATAAAGGTATGCCGATCGAGCAGGTGCAGGTTCTTCTCGGCCACAGCAAAATCGATACCACTCTTTGCTATGCGATGGTTGACCAGCAGAACGTAAAACGTTCGCACAGCAAATACATAAGCTAGAAACCCCGATTTGAGGGGAGATGTAAGCAGGTTAAACTGTGTGAAATTGCAGAGGTTAAGACAGGCAATGTGGCCCCAAAAAAAGATGCATTTTCGAAAGATGGCGTGTCGTTTGTTCGGGCTGGAAGTCTATCGGATCTCCTTGCGGGAGGGAGCCTCGCTGATCTTGAAAAAATTGATGCATTTACCGCTGAAAAGCTCCGACTAACCTTGTTTCCAGCGGGGACGGTTGTGTTTGCGAAAAGCGGTATGTCATGCATGACGGGGAACGTGTATATTTTGCCCGAGCCTTGCTATGTGGTGTCCCATCTTGCATGTGTGATTCCGAATGGGAGCCATGCCGTCTACTTGAAGCACTATTTTCGTTTTAATCGTCCGAACAAGTTTGTGGATAATCCGTCGTTCCCCTCAATTAAGCTGAATAGGATCAAGAATATCGAACTCAGACTCCCTCTGCCTGGAGTAATGGACGAGCAGGCGCGGGTTCTCGAGCGCATCGAAGGTCAAGTTGAACAGATGAAAATGCAACTCTCGCTCCTCGACGCTCTCGTCAAATCCCGGTTTGTCGAAATGTTCGGGAACTCGCGTTTGGGCTATAAATATGAAATTCAGAAGTTGGGAGCCCTTTTGTCCGTTGATTCGCAAAACGGGCTTTACAAGCCCCAAAAGTTTTACGTTGACAAAGGTGGCGTCCCTATTGTTCGTGTGGATGCTTTCCAGACGGGCCATATTGATGACTACGGAAGTCTCAAGCGTCTGGAATGCTCCGAATCCGAAATCGAGGTCTACGGCCTACGCGAGAACGATATTGTGATAAATAGGGTGAATGGGAGCATCGAGCGGGTCGGCAAGATTGCTTGGATACATGGACTAGCTGAGCCAACCGTGTTCGAATCCAACTTGATGCGTTTCCATGTTGACGAAGACAAGCTCGACCTTTCCTATATCACCGCGTTCCTGAACTCTGACGATATCAGGCAGCAAATCAAATCACGCGCCCGGATAGCAAACCAGTGCAGCATCAATCAGGGGAACGTTGCGGACTTTGACATTCCATTGCCTCCGCTTGCCCTTCAGCAAGAATTCGCCGACTTCGTCGCACAGGTCGACAAATCGAGGTTTGTCGCCCAGCTCCTGATGGGGAAGTATAATGGTGCAATGACTGCAATCGAGAAACTCATCACCAGGTAAGGTGGGCGAAAGTATGAACTTCGATTTCCTTAAGCGCGCAGACGGTTATTACAGCCTTTTTGCTGATGCTTGTATTGAGGCTGAGAAAGTTTACGCCACGTCGCCCGCCATGTGTGCTGTTGGCTGCCGAAAGGCGCTCGAGCTAGCGGTTAAATGGGTTTACGCAATCGACAATTCGATACATATGCCCTATCGCGACAATCTTTCGTCGTTGCTCTATGAGCGCTCGTTTATGGATACTGTCGACGAACGTGTATGGCGCAAGCTTATCGGAATCAACAAGCTGGGCAACATTTCCGTGCATACCGAACGTGTTATTACTCCGTCCGATGCCATTCTTGTGTTGCACAGCCTTTTCGAATTCACCGATTGGATCGATTACTGCTACGGCCCCGATTACGTTGAGCGTGTCTTCGATGAGCGAAAAATTCCACAGAAGGGAATACAGCTCACGCTTGCCCAGATAAGGGCCATTAAACATCGCGAGTCGCTTCTTAATGAAAAAGAAGAAGAGATTAAACGCCTTGAGGCGGAGATTAGAAAACTAAGCGCGCAAGCCAGTCAAGCCAAGGAAGAGAACAAGCGGCAGCGCAACTTCAATCCCGAGGATATATCGGAATTCGAGACGCGCAAGCACTATATCGATTGGGATCTTGCGCTTGCCGGCTGGAAGCTTGACGAGAATGCGCTTCAAGAACGCAAAGTCTATGGCATGCCTGTTGAGCCAGGCAATGATACGGGTATGGGCTACGTCGATTACCTTCTTATGGGCAAAGACGGGCGCCCTCTTGCCATCGTCGAGGCCAAGAAAACCACCTATTCCGAGCAAAAGGGGCTCAAACAGGCGCGTCTTTATGCTGCATGCCTCGAAAAGGAATTCGGATACAAGCCGCCCATCTTTCTTACCAACGGTTTTTCCACCCTTTTCGTTGATGACGAGTCTGGTGCCCCGCGCCAGGTGAGCGGTATTTTCTCTCAGGACGATTTGCAGAAGATTCTCAATCGTCGCACTTCGGCGATGAAGCCATCTACCTTTGCGGTGAATGAGGCGATAGCCGGTGGCGGGAAGCGCTATTACCAAGTCGAAGCTATCCAGCGTGTTTGCGCCAATATCGAGGAGGGGCATCGAAAAAGCCTTCTCGTCATGGCGACAGGCACGGGCAAGACGCGTGTTTCGGCCGCTTTGGTCGATGTGCTCATGCGTTCGGGTCACGTTAAAAACGTGCTTTTCTTGGCCGATCGCGTGGCACTTGTGCGTCAGGCGAAGCATGGCTATCAAAGCTATCTGCCCAATGCGTCGCTGTGCAATCTGTGCTCGAACAAGGACGAGCGTAATGCTCGCATTGTCTTTTCCACTTATCCGACCATCATGAATGCGATCGATAAGGAAAGAAACGAAGATGGCGACCGTATGTTCACGCCGGCTCATTTCGACCTCATCATTGTTGACGAGGCCCATCGCTCCATTTTCAAAAAATATCGTGCGATTTTCGAATATTTTGACTCTCTTGTCGTCGGACTCACGGCGACGCCGGCCAATGAAGTCGATCGTAACACCTATGATTTCTTTGATGTCGAGCGCGGCGTGCCGACTTATGTTTACGAATACGAGACGGCAACGAATGTCGATCATGTGCTCGTGCCGTATTTCGGTATCGAGACCCATACCGACTTTATCGATAACGGCATTTCGTACGACGAGCTGTCGCCCGAGGAACGTGACCAGATTGAAGACGATTTCGAAGACGTCGGCCAAGATGTGCCCGATAAAATAGATGCCGACGATATCAATCGCTGGATTTTCAACGAAGCGACGGTTGATAACGTTTTGGTCACCCTTATGGAAAAAGGCATTCACACTAAAGGCGGTCAGGAGCTGGGCAAGAGCGTTATTTTTGCCCAGAATCAGAAGCATGCTCGCTACATTGTCGAACGTTTCGGGAAGCTCTATCCAGGGCTCCCCGGCGATTACATTCAGGCCGTTGTTTATTCGGATGACTACTCGCACACTGTTATCGAGGACTTCGAACTCAAGTCGCGTCCCGTTATTGCCGTGTCGGTCGACATGATGGACACGGGAGTTGACGTACCCGAAATCGTGAACCTCGTGTTTTTCAAGAAGGTGCGATCGAAAATTAAGTTCTGGCAGATGATTGGTCGAGGCACGCGTCTTTGTGCGGGCCTCAACGTGATGGATCCGCTCGATGGCCCCCATGAGGACAAGGAGCGCTTCTTCATTTTCGATTGGTGTCGTAATTTCGAGTTCTTCCGCGAGAACCCTCAGGTTGCCGAGGGCAAGTTGGCGATTACCGTCGCCGAACAGGTATTTAGTCGCCAGGCGGAGCTTGCTATGATTTTGCAGCAAAGCGCTTTTGCGGGAGACGATTATCAGGCGTGGCGCAAAGAGCTTGTCGAGGCCATGCATGGCCAGGTTGTTGCGCTCAGCGATGAGTTGTTCACCGTGCGTCAGCATCGTCGAGAAGTCGAGGTTTATCGTCGCATCGAATCTTATGCCATGTTGACCGACGGGGCGCTTGCCGAACTCAAAAAGCCCATTTCTATGCTCATTGTTAGCGATGAGACCGATAGCGACGCCCTGCGCTTCGACAACATTATGTATGGATACATGGTTGCACTATGCGGAACTCGAAAGGTGGAGCAGTACAAGAGACGTCTTGTTTCCATGGCGAGAAACCTGGCGTCGTTGGTAACGGTTCCCCAGGTTAAGGAACAGATGCCTCTTATCGAACAGGTCGCAGATGGGCAGATGCTCGACGGCGTCGATCTGCTTACGCTCGAAAGCATTCGCAAAAAGCTCCGTTCGCTTATTAAATTTATCATTGACGGCCCGCGCCGTCGCGATGTTATCACGCACCTTGACGACCCGGTTACCCAGGTTGTTTACGGCGTAGTTGCGGATATGGGCGAAGACTACGAGGATTACAAACTCAAAGTGGAGCGTTATCTTAAAGACTACGGTGACAATCTCGTTATCCACAAGCTGCGTACCAATAAGCCTATGACTGAGTACGAGTTTGTGCAGCTGGAGCATATTTTTACGCACGAGCTCGGTAATGCGGGGGATTATACCAAGGCATACGGGGATACCCCATTCGGTCTTCTTGTCCGCAAGATCGCACACCTCGATAGGGATGCGGCCATGGAGGCGTTCGCTGGCTTCCTTAACGACCAGAGTTTGAACGAGCAGCAAATCTCGTTCATTAAACGCGTGGTTGATTATGTGGTTGAAAACGGATACATGGAGCCGAAGGCGCTCAATCAGCCTCCGTTCGATAGGCCGCGTTCTTTCATGCAGATATTCAATACGGAGCAGCAGATGGCGTTGGTGACCGTCATCAAGTCGATCAAGGACAACGCGGTGTCGCCTGCCGCGTAGCGATGCCTTGGTTGCGCGCTACGCCTACTGGCCATTGTCTGTTGGTCCGAATCCCCCGATGCCGCGATGCGCGTCGGGGGATTTTTCGTATGGCTGCGAATTCGGGGTGCTTTCGTTCCATTCGTTCCGGAACGAAAAGCTTTTGCGTTCTATTCGGTTTGAAACGAAAGCTGTTTTCGTTTCAAACGTTGTGAAACGAAAGCTGTTTTCGTTTCAAACGTTGTGAAACGAAAGGCCGTTTCGTTTCATTCGCTGCGCAACGAAAGCGGCTTGGCCTTGCGAGCCGACCATGCGGGACACGTCGCCTTTCGCCGTGTTTCTCCACCTCGGTTCGACCGCCTCGACCAGCCTGTCGCCGCGTTTCGCCGCAAATATTTCGAATCTGTTTCATCTACTATCGCAGACTAAAGCGCCGCCGTTTTCTCGCCCTGAATCGCTACAATGGCTGATCGACGAGAAAGGACCTACCATGCAGATTTCGCAGGTGTTCGAACGCGACGGCCTTCCCGTGTCGTTCGAAATCTTCCCCCCGAAAGGCGAGCTGCCTGTCGAGGCGGCCCACGCGCTTGCGGCCGAGCTTTCCATGCTCGACCCGGCGTTCGTGTCGGTGACGTATTCAGCAGGCGGCAGCGGCAACAGCGAGCGCACGATCGACGTCGCCCGCATGGCCAAAGACGATTTCGACCTCGCCATGATGGCGCACCTGACCTGCATGGGCGCAACGAAAAACGATGTTCACCAGGTGCTTGCGGCCATGCGTGCCGCCGGCATCGAAAACGTGCTCGCCCTGCGCGGCGATTCCGTGGAAGGCGTTTCGACCGCCGATTTCCACTTCGCCAAAGACCTCATTCCCGTGGCGCGCGAAGCGGGGTTCTGCGTGGGTGCGGCCGCGTATCCCGAGGGCCATATCGAATGTCTCGATTTCGACGAGAGCATCCGCCATCTCAGGCAGAAGCAAGACGCGGGCGCCCAGTTCTTCGTGACGCAGCTGTTCTTCGACAACGCCTGCGCGCTGCGCTTCCTCGACGCCGCGCTCAATGCGGGCGTCACGGTTCCGATCACCTTCGGCATCATGCCGTTTCTTTCCAAAGCGCAGATTTCGCGCATGGTGTTCATGTGCGGCGCCAGCCTGCCGTCGCCGATCATCAAGCTTTTGGCGCGCTATGAAAACGACCCCGCATCGCTTCGTGCGGCGGGCATCGAATACGCGTGCGAGCAGCTCGAAGGCCTGGCGGCCGAAGGGGTTGACGGCCTGCATATCTACACCATGAACCAGCCGGCGATTGCCGCGGCGGCCATGGAGGCCCTGCGCGCGAGCGGGGCGGTGGTCTAGTGCCGACGTATCGTGTCGATAAGGCCGAGGCGCTGCGCTATCTGGGCTACGCGGGCCAAAAGACCGACGATCTGCTCGACGAGCGCATCGATGAGCTGATCGCGGCGTGCGAGCGCGATTCGGCGCCCGCATTCGTCTACAGGATATTTCCCGTGGATGCGTCGTCGGGCGCGATACGTTTGGTGGGAAGCTCGCTCGTGCTTGAAGGCTCGGCTATCTATGAGCATCTGCGCGAGGCTCGTTCGTGCGCGGTCATGGCGGTCACGCTGGGCCTTGCCAACGAGCGCGCAACGCTGCGTATGAAGGCGAAAAGCGCGCTCGATGCGGCGGTGTTCGGCGCAGCGGGATCGTCGCTCGTCGAGTGCGCGGCCGATGCGTGCGAAGCGGCCATCGTGGCCGAAGCGGCGCAGCGCGGGCTGCATACGAACTGGCGCTTCAGCCCCGGCTATGGCGATTTGCCGCTGGATGTCCAGCCCGCCATCGTGCGCACGCTCGAGGCGGACAAAAAGCTCGGGATGACGGCTACCGATTCCAACCTGCTTATTCCCGTGAAAAGCGTGACGGCGTTCGTCGGATTGTTCGACGAGCTGCGCGAGCACACCAAGCGCAGCTGCGCCGGATGCGCCTGCGCCTCCCATTGTTCTTTGCGAAAGGCTGGTACGCCATGCTACCGATAACCTCCCATGCCGTTTGCGCCGATGCGCGCGATTCGCTGCACATCGCCGACGACTATCTGGCCCGTGTGATCGCGGGCGAGGAATACCTGGTGTTCGACGGGGCAATGGGCACCATGCTGCAGGCCGCGGGCCTCGAGGCGGGCGAGCTGCCCGAGCTTTTGTGCCTGACCAGCCCCGACGAAGTGACCGCCATCCACCGCGCGTACGTCGAGGCGGGGAGCCAGGCCGTCACTACGAACACGTTCGGCGCCAACGCTCGTAAGCTCGGCGACGCCGCTTCGGTGCGCGAGGTGTTCGCCGCTGCCGTTTCGTGCGTGCGCGCGGCGGGCGCGCGCTACGTGGCGGCCGACATAGGCCCGACGGGCGCTTTGCTCGCCCCGCTCGGCACGATGAGCTTCGACGAGGCCTACGACCTGTTCGCCGAACAGGTGCGCGCGGCCGTCGAGGCGGGTGCCGACATCATTTTGATCGAAACCATGGCCGACCTTCTGGAAACGAAGGCGGCGGTGCTGGCGGCGAAGGAAAACAGCCGCCTGCCCGTGTTCGCCACCATGACTTTCGGCGAAGACGGCCGCACGTTTTTGGGAACGAGCCCGCGCATCGCGGCGCTCACGCTGTCGTCGCTGGGCGTGCAGGCGCTTGGCGTGAACTGTTCGTTGGGCCCCGACGACCTGCGTCCGCTGGTGGACGAGATGCTCGAGGTGGCCACGTGTCCCGTGATGGTGCAGGCCAACGCCGGCCTTCCGCACGTCGAAGGCGGCCGCACGGTGTTTTCCGTATCGGCCGATGCGTATGCGGAAAGCGTCGCGGGCATGGTGGAGGCGGGCGTGCGCATCGTGGGCGGCTGCTGCGGCACGAACCCCGCCTATATCGCCAACGTGGCGGATATCGTGCGCGATAAGCGTCCTGTCAGGTCGTTCGCCCGGCCGCTGTGCAGCGTGACGAGCGCCCAGGAGGCCGTGGTGCTCGAAGGCCGCCATGTGGCCACGATCGGCGAGCGCATCAACCCCACGGGCAAGAAGCGCCTCAAGGAGGCCCTGCGCTCGGGCGATTCCGATTACATCATCAACGAGGCGATCGCCCAGACCGAGGCGGGCGCCGATATCCTGGACGTGAACGCCGGCCTGCCCGAAATAGACGAGGCCGCCGTGCTGGTCGATCTGGTGGGAAAGATCCAGGGCGTTTCGGGGCTGCCGCTGCAGATCGATTCGTCCGACCCCGTGGCCGTCGAGGCGGCCGTGCGCGCGTATGCGGGCAAGCCAATCATCAACTCCGTGAACGGCAAGCAGGAAAGCCTGCAGACCGTGTTGCCGATTGCGAAGCATTACGGCTGCGCGGTGGTCGGCCTGACCCTCGACGAAGGCGGCATTCCGCCCACGGCTGAAGAGCGCTTCGCGATCGCCGAGCGCATCGTGCAGGCGGCCGAGGAGGCGGGCATTCCGCGCCAGGACGTGCTGATCGACTGCCTGGTCATGGCCGCGTCCACCAATCAGAGCGAAGTGGTCGAGATCCTGCGTGCGATTACGCTGGTGAAAGAGCGCCTGGGCGTGCGCACGGTGCTCGGCGTGTCTAACGTGAGCTTCGGCCTGCCGCTGCGCGAGGTGGTCAACGCCACGTTTCTGGCGTCGGCGTTCGCCGCGGGCCTGGACATGCCCATCCTCAACCCGCTGTCCGAGCGCTATCGCGAAGTGGTGGATTCGTGGCGCGTGTTGTGCGGCCAAGATGTCGGCGCCATGCGCTACATCGAAGGCTACGCCGATAAAAAGATCGCCTCGGCCACGGCGAAGGCCGCGTCCGGCGCGCCTGCGGGCGAAGGGGGAGCGCCGACTGCGTGCGAGGACGGCCTGCGTCATTTCGTGATCACCGGCCGCCGTGCCGCCGCGGGCGCCGAAGTGGAGCGCATGCTCGATGCGGGCGAGAGCGCCATGGCCGTAATCGACGGGCATCTGATTCCCGCGCTGGACGAGGTGGGCAAGCGTTTCGAGGCCGGCACCTTCTTCTTGCCGCAGCTGATGGCATCGGCCGAAGCGGCCAAGGCGGGCTTCGACGTGATCAGGAGCCGCAGCACGGGCGAGGCCGTGGCCGATAAAGGCTCGGTGGCCGTGGCCACGGTGAAAGGCGACATCCACGACATCGGGAAGAACATCGTGCGCATGCTGCTTGAGAACTACGGTTACACGGTGTACGACCTGGGTCGCGACGTCGAGCCCCAGGCCGTGATCGATTGCGTGAAAGAACACGGCATCAAGCTGGTGGGGCTTTCGGCGCTTATGACCACCACGGTGCGCGGCATGGAAGACACCATCGCGCTTCTGCGCGAGCAGGCGCCCGATACGAAGGTGTTCGTGGGCGGCGCGGTGCTTACGCCCGA
Source organism: Slackia faecicanis (assembly GCF_003725295.1). Classification (GTDB taxonomy): domain Bacteria; phylum Actinomycetota; class Coriobacteriia; order Coriobacteriales; family Eggerthellaceae; genus Slackia; species Slackia faecicanis. The sequence goes on along the minus strand of NZ_QICB01000003.1, from coordinate 137,137 downwards.
ATACGCTCAGATGGTCGGTGCCGACTATTACGCCAAAGACGCCGCGGAAGGCGCGCGTATCTGCGCGGAGGTACTGGGGTAGGGAGTGCGGTCCGTGCCGTTCTCCTGCGTTTCCCATCTTCGTTCTTTCATGCTCCCGTGCGGCTCCGGCTTCGCGCGGGTGCGTGGGGCGGGGGTCTTAGAATCGCTGGCCGACCTCGCGTAACGTTATAGTAAGATGCTTGGTATGAAGCCGACGGCGCACCGCGGCGCCGTTCCATCGAGTCGGAAGGAGAGCATCATGGGAGTCCAAGCCGAGGAGGCGCTCGAACTGGCCTCGTTCGACGAGTTCGCGAATTACCTTCGCGCGAATACGCGTGTGTTCATGGAGCTCGGCGAGAAGACGTACTATCTCACCCACACCGATGAATACTGGCGCGCGCAGGATTGCGCCGAGCTCAACGACAAAGGCCATTTCCTCGATTGTTCCGATCTGGTCGCTACGCTCAATGAGTTCTTCGGTCTGGCATGGCTTGACGGCAAGACGATCGAAGACGTGTTCGCCGACGCGAAGTTCTACAAGAGCATTCAGGAGTAACGAAAATCGAGCCGCTCGTAAGGGCGGCTCGATTGCTTTCGAAAGCGGATTGCCCGCTGTGCTCTTTCTGCGCTAGCAGGGCGATGCCGTTGCGGGTGAATGCGAAGCGGCCCGACTAATATTCGTCGGGCCGCTTTTCGTTTCATTTCACGTTGTCCGTCGCGTTAGTCCTCGTGCTTTTTCTCCACGTAAGCGAATCCAAAAGCCCCCGGTCCCAGGTGGGCGCCGATCGTGCCGCCTACCTGCTGGAAACAGGTGTTCTCGATATCGAGCCCGAAGCGCTCGACGGTTTCTTCGCGCAGTTTTTCAGCGAGCTCGCGGTCGCTTGTGTAAGGGAAGTAGACTGGCCATTCGGGGTCGATATCGGCCTCGGCGAACTGTTTCCAGATGATCTTCTTCGCAGCGGCGGTTCCCTTGGCCTTCGCGGGGCTGACCAGCTCTCCGTTTTCGACTGCGATGGTCGGCTTGATTTTCAGCAGATTGCCGATCACGGCAAGCGATGCGGGAATCCTGCCGCCCTTGCGCAGATATGTCAGCGTGCCCATGATTCCGCACACATGCACGCGGCTGCTGAATTCCTCGATGAGCGGCACCATTTCGGCAAGGGTCTTTCCCTCGTCGCGCAGTTTGACGGCATAGCGCACTACGATGCCTTGGCTCACGATGGCTTGCCTCGTGTCGATTACCGCGATGCGGTCATAGCCTGAAAGGTTTGCGGTCATGCGGGCCGATTCGTACGTTCCCGAAATGTCGGAAGTCATGCAAAGAATCAGGACCTCCTCGTCGTTTTCCTGCGCTTCGCGGATGAAGCCCAGGTAGGTGTCGGGGGAGGGCTGGCTCGTTTTCGGGAACTCTTCCGAGGTCTCGAGAAGGCGGTAGAACTCGTCGAACTTCTCGGGGATGTTGCGTGTGCAATGGATGTCTCCGAATGCGATGTCGAGCGGAGCGAGTTTGACGCCGAGTTCGGCGGCCTCGTCCTCAAGGAGGTCCGACGCGGTATCGGTGACGATCATCATGATGGTTTTTATCCTTTGTCCGGTTGCCGTAGAAGCGAAGTGCCATGATACAAAATGGCTCATATCATTCCTATCTTAAAAAGAAGGCGCGCGGACGGCAATACGGGGCGTATTACAAAAAGTCAACGAATGAATCGGCGAATAGGAGAGAAATATGGATAAGCGTATTGAGGCGAATAGGAATACCAGGTTGCGGATCATCCGCGCAACAGTGCGGCTGCTCGGCGAGAAAAAGCTCTCTGACGTTTCGGTTACCGATATCGTGGAGGAGGCGGGCGTGGCCCGCGCGTCGTATTACCGCAACTTCGATTCGAAAGAAGACGTGCTGCTCGACGCCGGGCGCATGATCATCGACGACTTCAAGAAAAACATGCAAGGCATCGAGGGGGGATGCTGCAGCTACGATGGCGTCGTGAAGACGTTTCGCTACTTTCTTTCGTATCGCGAACCGCTTCTGTCGTTTCATCGTACGGGGTGCACGGGCATTTACGAAGGGCTGTTTCAGAACTATATAGAAGACGAGGCGCGCAAAAACGATACGGATCCCTCGGCGCGTTACCGGGCTTCTTTTTTCTCCGGCGCGCTGTTCAGCGTATATGTAGCGTGGCTTGAAGGGGGAATGGAGGAATCGCCCGAAGACATGGCCCGCATGTTCTGCGCGATGGCGGCAAGTGCGTTCGGAGAAAGCCGTTAGAAGCCGCGTGCGCGCATGATCGATATCGCCGGCGCATCGCCGCCTTGAAGGCGGGTTTTATGCGATGCATCCGGGTCTTATCGGGGCCTGCGCTCCGTCGAGCGTAGGCCCGGTTTATAATCGCCGTCCGCAAAAGGGGATGCGCCTGGTTCCGCGCGCGTTTCTCATATATGTTTACATCGTAAAGAAGGATGGTGCGAAGCGGTTTATGACGGCGAAGGAATGGCTTCCCCTGATAGGCATCGCCGTTGCGGCGTTCGTGTTCAATACCTCCGAGTTCATGCCGATCGCGCTGCTCGTCGACATCGCGGCCGATTTCGGCGTCACGGAAGCTCGCGCGGGGTTGCTGATCTCGGTGTATGCGTGGGCGGTCTGTTTGCTCTCTCTGCCGCTCATGGTGTTCGCATCTCGGTTCGATTTCAGGAAGATCTTGCTGTTCTTGGCGGCGTTTTTCGGCGTGTGCCAGGTATTTTCCGCGTTAGCTCCCGGATATTGGAGCCTTATGGCCGCGCGTGTCGGCGTAGCGTGCGCGCATGCCGTGTTCTGGTCGGTCGCCTCGCCTGCTGCCGTGCAAGCCGTTCGTCCCGAGTACCGTTCCCGCGCGCTTTCGACCATCGTCGCGGGGTCGTCGGTCGCCATGATCTGCGGGCTGCCGCTGGGTCGCGTCGTCGGCCTGGCGCTCGGGTGGCGCATGACCTTCGTCTGCATCGCGGTCGTATCGTTTCTCGTGCTGACGTATCTGTTCGTCGTGTTCCCGAAGATGGGGGCGGGCGAACGTTTTTCGCTGCGCGAGCTGCCGGACCTGTTGAAAAACCGCGTGCTGCTTGCGATCTACCTGGTCACGGCGCTCGTTGCCACGGGCTATTACACCGGCTACAGCTATATCGAGCCGTTCTTGCAGCAGGTCGGGGGATTTTCGGACGGCTTCATCACGGCTGCGCTTTCTCTCTTCGGCGTGACGGGCATCGCGGGCAGCCTCTTGTTCGCGCGCCTCTACGAAGGCGAACGCCGCCGACACGCGTTCCTTGTCGCGGTGCTCTCGGGTATCGCCGCCTCGCTTGCGTTCATGCTGCCTGCGGCCGAGGGCGCTGCGGGCGTCGTTGGGATCTGCGTGCTTTGGGGCGCCTGCGGCACGGCGTTCAATGTGTCGCTTCAGGCCGAAATACTCAGGTATGCGCCTGCGGGGTCGGCCGCTGTGGCTATGTCGATCTTCTCGGGCATTTTCAATTTGGGCATCGGCGGCGGATCGGCGATCGGCGGAGCCGTGGGGTCGGCGATATCGGTGGCCTTCGTCGGTGTGGCGGGGACGCTCGTCGCAGTCGGCGGAGTCGTGGCGTGCGTGATGCTGCTGGTTCCGGCCATGCGCAAGAAGAATGCAAGCTCGCGGTAGGAGCTGCTGCGCGAAAGGGCCCGATTCCGATTCGGCTTGCTCGGCTTTCTAATATATAGATGGGATGCGTGCGGAAGGGTTTGCGCCGCGTTCCGGCCGGGGGCTGCCGGTATCGTCGTGCATATGCCGTTCGAGGGATCTTCTGACGAAAGGTTGGCAAAGGGTTTTTCAGCTTAGCCGTGAAATCGTGTATGCTATCGGCCCGTTAAATCGTTTTTCAGTCGCTCGGACTGCGCATTCCACAGTCGGAAATATTGACCCGTATCGGAGGAAACACCGTGAAGCTGGTCGTCACAGAGAAGAATATCGCCGCCCAGAAGATCGCCGACCTGCTCGGCATCGGCAAGCCTACGGCCGATAAGGTCTACAACACGCCCGTCTATCGCTTCCAGATCGACGGCGAAGAATGGGTGACCATCGGCCTGCGCGGCCATATCCTCGAGCCCGATTTCATGCCTTCGATCGTCTACAGCAAGTCCGCAGGATGGCAAGGCGTGACCGCCGACGGCGAAGTCGTCGCGGCCGATATCCCCGACTTCCTTCCGAAGCCGCCGTTCAAGACGAAGCGCAAGCCCTTCAAGGCCGACGGCGTCGAGATGGGCGCGTGGAAGATGGACGCGCTGCCGTATCTGGCATACGCTCCGATCGAGAAGCGCCCGAAGGAGAAAGACATCATTCGCAGCCTGAAGAACCTGGCGAAGAAAGCCGATGAAATCATCATCGCCACCGACTTCGACCGTGAAGGCGAGCTGATCGGCTCCGACGCGCTGGGCTGCATGAAAGAGGTCAACGATACCGCGCCGGTGTACCGTGCACGCTATTCGGCCATTACGAAAGACGAAATCAACCACGCCTTCACCAATCTGGTCGAGCTTGATAACGACCTGGCCCAGGCGGGCGAGAGCCGTCAGGATATCGATCTGATCTGGGGCGCGGTGCTCACGCGCTACCTCACTATCGTGAAGTTCGCGGGCTACGGCAACGTGCGCTCGTCCGGCCGCGTGCAGACGCCCACGTTGGCATTGATCGTGGCGCGCGAACGCGAGCGCATGGCGTTCGTTCCCGAGGATTACTGGGTCATCAAGGGCGCGTTCTCCCATGGCGCTGACAGCTTCGAGGCTCCGCATGCCACGGCCCGCTTCAAGGTTGAGGCCGAGGCGCAGGCCGTCATGGCTCACGTTGACGGCGCGGCGCACGGCGCTGTGACCGCGATCGAGAAGAAGAAGCGCACGGTGGCCGCCCCCGTTCCGTTCAATACCACGAGCCTCATGGCCGCCGCGGCCGCCGAGGGCCTGTCGCCGGCGCGCACCATGCGTATCGCGGAAAGCCTCTATATGGACGGCTACATCAGCTACCCCCGCGTCGACAACACGGTCTATCCCGAATCGCTCGATTTGGAGGGCACGGTCAAGAAGCTGTCCGACGTGGCGGTGTATCGCCCGTATTGCCAGGAGCTGCTGGCCAAGGGCAAGCTCGTCGCCACGCGCGGCAAAAAAGAGACCACCGACCACCCGCCGATCCATCCCACGGCGGCGGCCGATCCCGATAAGCTTGGTGCCCCCGAGTGGAAGCTCTACAACCTCATCGCCAGGCGCTTCTTGGCCACGTTGTCCGAGGCGGCGGTGGTCGAGGGCACCAAGGTGACCATCGCGGTCAACGAGGAGCCGTTTGCCGTGAAGGGCGACGTGCTGGTGAAGCTGGGCTTTCGCGCGATCTATCCGTACGGCCTGAAGAAAGACGAGCAGCTTCCCGCGCTCGAAGAAGGCCAGACGGTCGATTTCGGCGGCGCCACCTGCACGAAGAAGCAGACCGAGCCGCCTGCGCGCTATTCGCAGGGCAAGTTGATCCAGGAAATGGAGAAGCTGGGCCTTGGCACCAAGGCAACGCGCCATGCGATCATCGAGCGCCTCTACACGGTGAAGTACGTGCAGAACGACCCGATCGAGCCCAGCCAGCTGGGCATCGCCGTGTGCGACGCGTTGGGCAAGTTCGCCCCGCAGATCACGAGCCCCGATATGACGGCCACGCTCGAAGAGGACATGAACAAGATCGCGGCGGGCGAGAAATCGCGCAAAGACGTCGTGGACCTGTCGCGCGATATTTTGCACGACGTGCTCGACGAGCTGCTTCCGCACCAGGAGGAAATCAAGGATGCCCTGGCCGACGCCGTGGCCGCCGACGCCTACGTCGGTCCGTGCCCGAAGTGCGGCAAAGACCTGCAGCTGCGCGCCTCGTCCAAGACCCGTTCCATGTTCATCGGCTGCGCCGGCTGGCCCGACTGCGACGTCACCTATCCGCTGCCGAAGGGCAAGGTGGAGGCGCTCGAGGAGAAATGCCCCACCTGCGGCATGCCGCAGATCAAGGTGACGGCGTTTCGTTCGAAGCCGCGCGTGCTGTGCATCGATCCGAACTGTCCGACCAACCAAGAGCCCGACGTGGTGGTGGGCGCCTGCCCCGCCTGCGCCGAGAAGGGCCTGCAGAAGAAGCTGATCGCCACCAAGAATCCGCGCACCCTCAAGCGCTTCATCCGCTGCGAGAACTACGACGAATGCGAGACCAGCTATCCGCTGCCCCAGTACGGCGAGCTCACGGCCACCGACGAGGTGTGCGAGCATTGCGGCGCGCCCATGGTGATCGTCAAGACCGCCCGCGGCCCCTGGAAGCTCTGCCCGAACTTCAGCTGCCCCGGCAAAGAGAAGGAAGCGGCCGAGAAAGAGGCCAAGGCTGCAGAGAAGAAGAAAGCGGCTGCGTCGAAGAGCAAGACCGCCGCGAAGAAGGCGCCGGCCAAGAAGGCGCCTGCGAAAAAGGCCCCGGCGAAAAAGGCCGCGACCGAAGAATAGATACGAAGAAGGGACGCCGCGGCGTCCCTTCTCTGCGTTTTCGCGCCGGTCGGGCACGGATCACAGGCGCCTTTTCGCCGCCTCGAAGCAGGCGAACGCGCCCATGGCCAGCACGGGGTCGACCACCGGAAGGCCGCTTGCCCGCTCCATGGCCGAGGCGATGCCGATGGTCGCCATGCCCGTGCATCCCAAGGCGATCACGCCCGCGCCCTTGTCGCGCAGAGCCCGCGCGCTTGCGAGGCATGCCGCGTGCCCCTCGTCGTCCATGAGGTCAAGGGTGGAATGCACGCCATGGGGGCGCAGGTTCGCTACCAGCGTGCAAGGGCCCGCATCGCTAGCGTCGGCGTTGCGTTCGCCTTGCGCGTCGTAGAGGGGCGCGCCGAACATACGTATATAGGCTTTCGGCGCCTTGTCGGTGATTCCCACAATGCCGATCCGTTCGCTGTGCTTAAGGGCGAGGGCCGCCGCCGCTTCCCCTGCGCCGATCACGGGCATGCCGGGCAAGGCGGCGCGGACCTGCGGCACGCCGGGGTCTTCGGCGCAGCTCACCATGATCATGTCTTTATGCGCGAAGGCCGTGCGCGCCAGTTCGACGATCTTCGGCACGGCATGCGCCTCCATGGCGGGGGAGTGGATTCCCTCGGGTTGGTCGGGAATGCAGCGGCTTTCCACGCGCAGGCCGGGGTAGGCCTTCTCGAGCAGGGCGCCGTGCGCATTCAGCAACGTTTCGTCAGACGAGGTAAGGACGCGTATCAAGCCGATATCGAACATGGCGGCCCCTTTCAGGCTCGGTTTTTCCAGATACACGGCATTGTAGCGTGCGGGTTCGCGCGCCCCGTCGTCCTTCGTACGGTGCTCGGTCGGGGGAGGAACGGCATCGCTTCAACGTATCTCCACATTGCGAAAAAAGAATCTTGCGATAGATCGTGTAAGCCCTTATAATTCAGCAATTGCGTCTGAAGGTGAATGGATACACCCGGGCGCGTGGAAACGGAGTCGAGGCTGCGCACTCCCTTTTGCGGCTCATTCGGCAATCGTTTCCCACCAATGCAAGGGGAGCGCCTGGTACGTGCAAGGAGTGGCACGCGAGCAGGGCTCCAAGGAAGAAAGGTTGTTTGATGGGAATCAAGCAATACAAGCCGACTAGCCCCGGCCGCCGCTTCCAGACGGTTTCGGACTTCGCCGAAATCACCTGCAGCACGCCGGAAAAGTCGCTGCTTGCACCGCTGCCTAAGAAGGCCGGTCGCAACAACAACGGTCGCATCACCACTCGTCATCAGGGCGGTGGCACCAAGCGTCGTTATCGTATCATCGACTTCAAGCGCAACAAGGACGGCGTGCCCGCCAAGGTTGCTACGATCGAGTACGACCCCAACCGTTCCGCCCGCATCGCCCTTCTGCACTACGTAGACGGCGAGAAGCGCTACATCCTGCACCCCAAGGGCCTGCAGGTCGGCGATATGGTTCTTTCCGGCGCCGGTGCCGACATCAAGCCCGGTAACGCCATGCCGCTGTCCGAGATTCCCGTCGGTACGCTGATTCATGCCGTCGAGCTTCAGCCCGGCAAGGGCGCTGCAATCGCCCGTTCCGCCGGCACCTCTATCCAGCTCATGGGTAAAGAGGGCAAGTACGCCATCCTGCGTATGCCCTCCTCTGAGATGCGCCGCGTGCTCCTGACCTGCCGTGCCACCATCGGCGAGGTGGGCAATGCCGAGCATGCCAACATCAAGATCGGTAAGGCCGGCCGTAACCGCTGGAAGGGCGTTCGTCCTACCGTCCGCGGTACCGTCATGAACCCCGTCGACCACCCGCACGGTGGTGGCGAGGGCAAGAACAAGTCTTCGGGTCGTCATCCTGTCAGCCCGTGGGGCGTTCCCACCAAGGGCCATCGCACCCGCAACCCGAAGAAGGCTTCGAGCCGCCTGATCATTCGTCGCCGCAAGAAGTAAGCGACTAAACGTTAAGGAGAAACTGTGAGCAGAAGTTTGAAGAAAGGTCCTTTCGTTGAGCCGCGTCTTCTCGGTCGCATCAATGCGATGAACGCTGCCGGCGAAAAGAACGTCATCAAGACGTGGTCTCGCTCTTCGACCATCTTCCCGGAAATGGTGGGCCACACCATCGCCGTTCATGATGGCCGCAAGCACGTGCCCGTTTATGTCACCGAGTCCATGGTCGGCCACAAACTGGGTGAGTTCGCTCCCACCCGTACGTTCAAGGGCCATGCCAACAAGGGCAAGAAGTAAGGAGGTAAACACACATGGAAGCAAAAGCAACCGCTAAGTACGTGCGTGTGACCCCCCGCAAAGCACGTCTCGTCATCGACCAGGTTCGCGGCAAAGACGTCGTCGCCGCCCGCGAAATCCTCCGCTTCTCTGAGCGCGCTATCGCCGAGGTCGTGGAGAAGGTCCTGAACTCCGCCGTCGCGAACGCGGAGAACAACCACAACATGCGTTCCGCCAATCTCGTCGTCAAGGCTGCCTATGTCGACGAGGGTCCCACTCTCAAGCGCATTCGTCCGCGTGCTAAGGGCTCCGCTTCGCGCATCCGCAAGCGCACCAGCCACATCACCGTCATCGTTGCGCCGCGAGAGGAGGCATAAGCATGGGTCAGAAAATCATGCCCACCGGCTTCCGTCTCGGCATCACCGAAGACTGGCGTAGCCGCTGGTATTCCGACAAGGATTACGCCAAGAATCTGGAAAACGACCTCGCTATCCGTCGTTTCCTGGACAAGTACCTGGCCAAGGCCGCTGTCTCCAAGATCGAGATCGAGCGTGCCGGCGACAAGGTGAAGATCATCATCACCACCGCTCGTCCGGGCGTCGTCATCGGCAAGAAGGGCGCTGAGATCGAGAGCCTGCGCAAGCAGCTCGCTAAGATCGTCGGTGCTCCGGTCAACATCGAGGTCGTCGAGGTCAAGCGCCCCGAGCTCGATGCCAACCTGATCGCTCAGTCCGTGGCCGAGCAGCTCGAGGGTCGCGTCGCGTTCCGTCGCGCCATGCGCAAGGCCGTCCAGTCCGCCCGCAAGTCCGGCGCCCTGGGTATCCGTATCCAGTGCTCCGGTCGTCTCGGCGGTGCCGAGATGAGCCGCCGCGAGTGGTACCGCGAGGGTCGCGTGCCTCTGCACACCCTGCGTGCGAAGATCGACTACGGCTTCGCCACCGCTGCTACCACCATGGGTTCCATCGGTATCAAGGTTTGGGTCTACCACGGTGAAAAGCTTCCCGGCGGTAAGGTTCCCCAGCCTGCTCTCGAGGGCAGCTCCCGTCCGTCTCGCGGCCGTCGCAACGACCGCAACGATCGCAACGAAAGGGGTGCTAAATAATGCTCGCTCCTAAGCGCATCCGTCACCGCAAGGTGCAGCGTGGTTCCATGAAGGGCAAGGCCAAGGGCCATACCACCCTCAACCACGGCAGCTATGGCATCCAGGCTCTCGAGGCCCACTGGATTACCAACCGTCAGATCGAGGCCGCCCGTATCGCTATGACTCGTTACATGAAGCGTGGCGGTAAGGTTTGGATCACGATCTTCCCCGACAAGCCGATCACCCAGAAGCCCGCTGAGACCCGAATGGGTTCCGGTAAGGGTAACCCTGAGGCTTGGGTGGCCGTCGTTAAGCCGGGCCGCATTATGTTCGAGATCGACGGCGTCGACGAGGCCACTGCTAAAGAGGCTCTCCGTCTCGCCATCAACAAGCTGCCCATCAAGTGCAAGATCGTTTCCAAGGAAACGGAGGTGGCTGAATAATGAAGCCCGTAGAGATTCGTGAACTCTCTTCCGACGACCTGAACGTCAAGCTGAAAGAGGCTCGCGCCGAGCTGTTCAACCTGCGTTTCCAGATGGCTACCAGCCAGTTGGACAACACCGCTCGTGTGAAGCAGGTCAAAAAGGACATCGCGCGTCTGCAGACCGAGATGCGCGCTCGCGAGATCGCCGCTGCCGGCGCACTGAAGTAAGGATTCGGGGAAACAGATGACTGAAGAAATCCGTAACTCCCGCAAGGTCCGCCAGGGTATCGTCGTCAGCGCCCCCGGCAACAAGACCATTGTGGTTCAGATCAAAGAACGCAAGCCGCACCCCGTGTACGGCAAGATGATGACGAGCACCAAGAAGTTCCACGCTCATGACGAGAACAACGAGTGCGGCGTCGGCGATACCGTTTCCATCATGGAGACGCGTCCGCTGTCCAAGACGAAGCGCTGGCGCCTCGTCGAGATCATCGAGAAGGCCAAATAGTCTACGCTTCTGCGTAAGCTAGTATCGGAAGGATTGCACAATGATTCAGATGCAAACCATGCTGAACGTTGCCGACAACTCCGGCGCACGCAAGGTGCAGTGCATCAAGGTTCTCGGCGGCTCTAAGCGCCGTTACGCGGGCCTTGGCGACGTCATCATCTGCAGCGTCAAGGAGGCGGCTCCTAACGGCAACGTCAAAAAGGGCGATGTCGTGCGCTGCGTTGTCGTGCGTGTGAAGAAGGAAGTCCGTCGCAACGACGGTTCTTATATCCGCTTCGACCAGAACGCCGCCGTGCTGATCAACAACGACGGCGCTCCCAAGGGCACCCGTATCTTCGGACCCGTGGCTCGCGAACTGCGCGATAAGAAGTACATGAAGATCGTGTCTCTGGCACCTGAAACGCTGTAAAGGAGGTCAGAAGCATGAAAATGAACATCCGCAAAGGCGACAAGGTCGAAGTCATCACCGGCAAAGACAAGGGCAAGCAGGGCGTGGTCCTGCGCGGCATCCCCCAGGAGGAGCGCGTTCTCGTCGAGGGTGTGAACATGGTCAAGAAGGCCATGCGCCCCACGCAGCAGAACCCTCAGGGCGGCATCATCACCAAGGAGGCTCCCATCCACGTCTCCAACGTGATGCTCGTTTGCCCCACCTGCGGCAAGCCGACCCGCGTTGCCAACAAGCGCGTCGACGGCAAGAAAGTCCGCGTCTGCAAGAAGTGCGGCGCTGACATCGTCGAAGCTAAATAAATAAATTTTTGTGAGCGGGGGTTTTATAATCCCCGCTTGCTTGGTACAATGACCCTCCCTGCGTGTTTAGCGTGGGGATAGGGACGTAGGGTCGGAAATCCTGCGTTTAAATCATCGAAAAGGAGAAATTTCAAGATGGCTACTCCTCGTCTGAAGGAAAAGTACACCAACGAAATCGTCGCGCAGCTCGAGCGCGAGCTCAACATCGACAACATCAACAAGGTTCCCCGCCTTGAGAAGATCGTCGTGAACATGGGCGTCGGCGCCGCTGCGTCCGACTCCAAGCAGCTCGATGCCGCTATGGCCGACCTGCGCATCATCACGGGCCAGCAGCCCTGCGTCACCCATGCCAAGAAGTCCATCGCAGGCTTCCACATTCGCCAGGGCATGGCCATCGGCTGCAAGGTCACCCTGCGCGGTAACCGCATGTGGGAGTTCCTGGACCGTCTGCTGTCCATGGCTCTTCCTCGCGTGCGTGACTTCCGCGGCATCCCCGCGACCTCTTTTGACGGCCGCGGCAACTATACCCTCGGTATTACCGAGCAGCTGATCTTCCCCGAGATCGAGTACGACAAGGTCGACCGTACCCGCGGTATGGACATCACCTTCGTCACCACCGCCGAAAACAACACGGACGCCAAGGCCCTTCTGGATGCCCTGGGCTTCCCGTTCAAGAAGAACTAACTGGGTTTCTACTCGACATCTGTTGAGTGAAGAAATAGGAAAGAAGGAAAAGCATGGCAAAAAAATCGATGATCGCCAAGGCTGCGCGCGAGCCGAAGTTCTCGACTCGTAAGTATTCCCGCTGCACCCGCTGTGGCCGTCCGCACTCTGTGTATCGCAAGTTCGGTCTCTGCCGCGTGTGCCTGCGTGAACTCGCTCACAAAGGCGAACTGCCCGGTGTGACCAAGGCTTCCTGGTAAGACTTCGCACATCGGCGTGTGCCGGTCGGTAAGGCGTACGCGCTACGGGCGCCATTACGTACCTCCGACCCCGCTCATCACGAACCAAAGGAGAAAACATGAGCATGAACGATCCCATCGCAGATATGCTTACGCGTGTGCGTAACGCAAACTCTGCTGGCAAGGCTACGGTTTCTATGCCGTCCTCGAAGAAGCTCGTCGAGATTGCCCGCATCATGACCGAAGAGGGCTATGTCCAGGGTTATGAAATCACCCCGGCCACCCCGCGCGACATCCTCGAGATCACCCTCAAGTACGGTGACAAGAAGGAAAAGGTCATTCGCGGTATTAAGCGTATTTCCAAGCCTGGTCTGCGTATCTACGCCGGCAAGGATGAGCTGCCCCGCGTTTTGGGCGGCCTGGGCACGGCTGTCGTGTCCACCTCTAAGGGTGTTATGACCGACCGCGACGCCCGCAAGGCCGGCGTCGGCGGCGAAGTGATCGCGTACATCTGGTAAGGAAAGGAAGGAGCTAGATATGTCTCGTATCGGTAAGCAGCCTATTCCGGTTCCTGCCGGAGTCGAAGTCGCTATCAACGACAACAACATCACCGTCAAGGGCGGTAAGGGCGAACTCTCTTACGATTTCAACCCCATCATGGGCGTCGCTCATGAGGGCGACGAGATCATCGTCACCCGTCCCGACGATTCCCGTGAAGCCCGCAGCTTCCACGGCCTGACCCGCACCCTTATCGCCAACATGGTTGAGGGCGTTTCCGCCGGCTTCGAGAAGAAGCTCGAGCTGGTGGGCGTCGGCTACCGTGCCGCTCTCAAGGGCACCGACCTGGAGCTGCAGCTCGGTTACTCTCACCCTGTCATGGTTGAGGCTCCCGAAGGCATCACCTTCGAGGTTCCCGATCAGACGCACATCACCGTCAAGGGCGCAGACAAGCAGCTGGTCGGCGAGACCGCGGCTATCGTGCGCAAGTGGCGTAAACCCGAGCCTTACAAGGGCAAGGGCATCCGCTACGCCGGCGAGCAGGTCCGCCGCAAGCTGGGCAAGGCCGCCAAGGGCGACAAATAGCGACTCAGGTGTGAAGGGATTTTAAGATGAAGAAACTTCAGAAGAAACAAGCTGCGCTGGCTCGTCGCCATCGTCGCGTGCGCGGTAAGATCTCCGGCACCGCCGCTCGTCCGAGGCTTTGCGTCACCCGCTCTAACTCCAACGTGTATGTCCAGTTCGTCGACGACGTCGCCGGCAAGACCCTGCTCGGCGTGAGCACCCTGGGCCCCGACTTCAAGGCCACCGGCAAGTCCGGTGCCAACGTCGAAGGCGCTGCCGCCCTCGGCGAGATCGCGGGCAAGAAGGCCGTCGAAGCCGGCATCACCGAAATCGTCTTCGACCGCGGTGGTAACCTGTACCACGGCCGCGTCAAGGCTCTGGCCGATGCTGCTCGCGAAGCCGGCCTGAAGTTCTAGGAAAGGGTAGGGTAAATGACTCCTCGTAAAGAAGAAAAGAACCAGTCTGCCGTTCCTGAGCTTCAGGAGCGCGTGGTTTACATCAACCGCGTTTCCAAGGTTGTCAAGGGCGGCCGTCGTTTCGCTCTGACCGCGCTGGTCGTCGTCGGTGACGGCAATGGCCGCGTCGGCGTGGGCATGGGCAAGAGCCAGGAAGTGCCTGTCGCCATCAAGAAGGGCATCGAGGATGCCAAGAAGAACATGTTCAGCATCCCGCTGACCGAGGCTGGCACCATTCCCCACGAGATCATGGGCGAGTTCGGTGCAGGCCGCGTGCTTCTCAAGCCTGCTACCCCTGGTACCGGTGTTATCGCCGGCGGCCCGGTTCGTGCTCTCATGGAGCTCGCTGGCGTCAAGAACGTGTTCGGCAAGTCTCTCGGTTCCGACAATGCTATGAACATCGTCAAGGCAGCTGCCGAGGGCCTCAAAGAGCTCTCCAACGTCAATGAGGTTGCCGCCCGCCGTAACGTGAGCGTCGCTCACATCTACGGTTGGTCTGAGAAGAAGGAGGCATAAATCATGGCCGAGGCTCAGAAGACCCTCCACATCACCCAGACCCGTTCCGCTATCGGACGCAAGGCCGACCAGGGCGCTACCCTGAAGGCTTTGGGCCTGGGCAAGATCGGCCGCACGGTCGACCATGCCGACAACCCGACCATCCGTGGCATGATCTTCAAGATCAAGCACCTCGTCGAGGTCGTCGAAGACTAACAACGAAAGGCCGCTCGCAAGGGCGGCCTTTTTGTCGCCTTTATAAGAAACCCCCGGTCAAGTCGGATATTTATCTGGCTTTCCTAGGGGTTTCGGTGTATTCTTGAAAGGCTTGTGTTTCTAGGGGCTCGCATGCCCGCACAAGCAGGTAATCATAGTTGGCCGGCGAGCGAGCTGTCGGCTGAGAACGGGATAGCTCCCGTCCGAAAAAAGCGAAAGGAATGAACATGGAACTCAAAGACCTGCGCCCCGCAGAGGGCTCTACCAAAAACCGCAAGCGCGTCGGTCGCGGTCCCGCGTCCGGTCATGGTAAGACCTCCGGCCGTGGTATGAACGGCCAGAAGTCCCGCTCCGGCGGCGGCAAGCGCCCCGGCTTCGAGGGCGGCCAGACTCCTCTGGCTATGCGCCTGCCGAAGCTCCCCGGCTTCCGTAACTTCAACCGCGTCGAGTACGTGCCCGTCAACGTCGACCGTCTCGAGCTCAAGTTCGAGGCCGGCGATGTCGTCGATCACGAGGCTCTGGTTCAGAAGGGCATCATCAAGAGCGTCGACGCTCTGGTCAAGGTCCTCGGCAATGGCGAGCTGACCAAGGCTCTGACCGTCAAGGTCGACAAGGTTTCCGCGAGCGCTGTTGCCAAGATCGAGGCAGCCGGAGGAAAGGTCGAGCAGTCTTGCTAAGAACCATCATCGATGCGTTCAAGGTGCCGGAACTTAGGAATAAGATTCTGTTCACCTTGGGCATCCTGGCACTGTACCGCTTCGGCGCGTACGTGCCGGTGCCCGGCATCCCCTTCAACGAATTCGCGAATGCATTCGCGTCGAGCGGCGTGAGCATGACCATGCTCGACCTGTTCACCGGCGGTGCTCTGTCGCACTTCTCGGTGTTCTCGTTGGGTATCATGCCTTACATCACCGCGTCCATCATCATGCAGCTTATGCAGGGCGTTATTCCCGCCGTGGGCCGCTGGTCGAAGGAGGGCGAGACCGGCCGCAAGAAGATCACCCAGGTCACCCGTTTCCTGACGCTCGGTCTGGGCCTGATTAATGCTATCGGCTACCTCTTCTTGTTCAAGAGCAGCCAGTACGGCGTGGTGTTCTCGAGCGAAGTGCCCGAGATCGTGACCGATATCATCGTCGTGTTCACCCTGGTGGCAGGCACTGCCTTCATCATGTGGATGGGCGAGCTGATCACTCAGCGCGGTATCGGCAACGGCATGTCGCTGATCATCTTCACCTCGATCATCTCCCGCGTTCCGTCGGCCATCTTCAGCAGCGTCAACCTGCAGGCCGACATGGGCATGGGTATCGTGATCACCGTGATCATCGTCGCGATCGTGCTCCTGTGCATCCCCGCGATCATCTTCGTGGAGCGTGCTCAGCGCCGTATTCCGGTCAATTATGCCAAGCGCGTCCAGGGTCGTCGCATGATGGGCGGCCAGTCCACCTACATTCCCTTGAAGGTGAATGCGGCGGGCGTTATCCCCATCATCTTCGCCAGCTGCCTGATTTACTTCCCGGCGCAGCTTGCCGCTCTGTTCAACGTCGGTTGGCTGACGGCTGCTGCGAACGCGATGAGCACCGGTTGGATCAACTGGCTGCTCACGCTGGGCCTGGTCGTTTTCTTCGCGTACTTCTACACCTCCATGGTGTTCAACCCCGAAGAGACCAGCGACAACCTGCGCAAGCAGGGCGGCTTCATTCCGGGCGTCCGTCCGGGTTCGGCGACGACCGACTACATCAAGCGCGTGATCAATCGCATCACGTTGCCCGGCGGTCTGTTCATCGCTCTGATCGCCGTCGTGCCCTCGATTCTGTTCTACTTCACGGGTAATCAGCTGATCCAGGCATTCGGCGGCACGTCGATCCTCATTATGATCGGCGTCGCCTTGGACACCATGTCCAAGATCGAGTCGCAGCTCAAGATGCACAACTACGAGGGCTTCTTCAAGTAAGCCGCGTAGCTGCCTCGCAAGCTTAGAAATCCCCTCGCATCTGCGAGGGGATTTTTTGTATCGCCGGCGTATCCGCAAGTTTGACGCTCGTTGGGCCGCATCCCGCGCGGTTGCGACCGCGGGCGGTACAATGGCCGGGAAATGCATTCGATCGAGAGAAGAGGGTTTCTATGTCGACAGAAGGTCGCGCGCGCAAGCGCATCGCGGTTCTGGGTTCCACGGGGTCTATCGGCCTGCAGACGCTCGATGTGGTGCGCCGCCATTCCGACGAGCTTGAAATCGTGGCCCTTGCCGCCAACACGAGCGTGGCCAAGGTGGTCGGTCAGGCGCATGAGTTCAAAGTGAGCAACATCGCGTTCGGCGACGAGAGCCTGAGGGAGAACCCGATGCTCGCGCAGGCCCACGGCGGCGTGTCGGTCGGCTTCGGCCAGCAGGGTCTTTTGGACCTGGTGCGTCTGGACGAAGTGGACGTGGTGGTGAACGCCCTCGTCGGCGCCGCCGGCATGCGCGCATCGTATGAGACGCTCGCATGCGGCAAGCAGCTCGCGCTGGCCAACAAGGAAAGCCTCGTGGTGGCGGGCGATCTGATCATGCCGTTGGCTGCCCGGGTTGATGCTGCCCGCGTCGAGCGCGGCATCGCTCCGCAGGTGGGTCCTGCAGGCGCGCTCATGCCGATCGATTCCGAGCATGGCGCCATCTATCAGTGCCTGTTGGGCGAGCGTCACGAAGAGGTGTCGGCCCTGTGGGTCACGGCGTCGGGCGGCCCGTTTCGCGGCATGACGCGCGCCGATCTTGCAGGCATGACGGCCAAGCAGGCCCTCGCGCATCCTACGTGGAAGATGGGCCCGAAGATCACGATCGACTCTTCGACGCTCATGAACAAAGGCCTCGAGGTGATCGAGGCGCATCATCTGTTCGCCATGGATTACGACAAGATCAAAGTGGTGGTGCAGCCGCAAAGCGCGATCCATTCGATGGTCGAATTCTCCGACGGTAGCGTGAAGGCGCATCTGGGCACCACCGACATGCGCATTCCCATCCAGTTCGCGCTGAGCTATCCCGATCGCTGGGAAGCGCCGGTCGAGCCGCTCGATTTCACGCGTTTGGGCTCGCTCGAGTTCTATCCCGCCGATACCGAAACGTTTCGCTGCCTGGCCTTGGCGCGCCATGCCGGCAGCACGGGCGGCACGCTTCCGTGCGTCATGAACGCGGCGAACGAAGTGGCTGTGGCGGCGTTTCTCGACGACGCCTGCGGCTATCTCGATATCGATGCGTGCGTCGAGCACGCTATGGAGCTGCATGAGAAGCAGGGCGTCCAGCGCGTCGAAAGCCTCGACCAGCTCGACGAGGTGGACGCCTGGGCCCGCGGCGTCTCCCGCGAATTCATCGCGGCGAAGTAGTCCGCGCCCGTTTCGAAGCCTGAGCGCGATCGCCTTTGTTTCGGCGCTCGAACGAAATCGCCCCCGTTTCTGTCCTCGATGGTTGAGGTTCGGAAAACGGGGGCGATTCGCGTATGTGTGGGAAATAATGCAGGCGAGCCGTTTCTATTCCGCGTGCGGCCGCAGGGCGTTTCGCGGCGACGTTTGCATCCGCGCCTCGAGTCTTGCGGGCTCGTGTGGCATTCGTTGCGAGATGCGCAGTCCGTGCTGAGCGCATGTGCGGCCTCGGCGGCCGGGTCCGCGTTGCGCGGCGTGCGCGGCGTCGCATGCGCGATGCGAGGGCCGTACGTGGATCGCGGTCGCTTGCTGCTTACGGCTGAGTCCGCGTTATGCCGCGAGCGGGCGAGGGTAGCGCACCATGCGGCGCTCGTACACGTCGAAATCGGGGGAGTGCAGCTCGTCCACCATTTCGAAGCCCAGGTGCTCGTACATGCTCTGCAGCCTGTCGGAATAGCACTCCAGGTAGCAGCTCAGGCCGTGTTCGTCGGCGAAGGCGAAAAACGGGGTGAGCGCCCTGCGCAGCGAGCCCTTGCCGCGCGCCGCCGGGTCGACCGCCCAGGCGAAGAAGTTGATGTGGTCCTCATCGCCCGCATGCTCGCGCGCCCAGTCGAACGAGGAGATGGCGTCCATGGCCCGCTCCCTGCGCTCGAGCAGCTCGACTTCCTGCGGCGTGGCGATCTCGAGGAAACGCTTGCCCGCCTGCGCGCCCTCCACCGAGGTGATGGTCTCGCCGCCGAGTTCGCTATACAGGTAGCCGCCCACGGCTGCCGTCATGTCGTCGAGCATATAGACGGATCCGTACGGGGCGAACGCCTCGACATCGTCCAGGAACACGGCGCGCAGCAGTTCGCGCTTGCGCGCGTCGTCGGCGCCGATTTCGTCGAGGGCTTCGAGCCAGGTGACGAACCACATCTCTTCCATGAAGCTGTCGCCGAGCAGATTCGCGGCGCGCTGCGCGAGCTCGCGGTCTTCCGGTTTCACGGTGGTCAGTCCTGCGAGGTTCATTGCTACCATTCCTCTCATGTTTCGTTTCGCTTATGTCCTCGCATTCGATGCTAGCACGCGCCCTGCGCCTGCGCCGCGCACATCGTGCAGACGTTCCCGGGCTGTCAAACGGCGCCGATTCGCGCGTTCCGAGCGGCGCCGCGTGCATTTCCTGCGGCTGCGCGCCTGCCTGGACCGCCGCTTTCTGCCGCCCGCCCTTGCCGGCCGTCGTATGCCGCCCGCCGTTTGACGTCGCTCGGGTCCGCTCGCCTTCATCCGTCGCCTGCCGTCGTTTGATGTCGCCCAGGCCTGCCCGCCTCTGTCCGCCGTCTGCCGCTGCGCCGCCCGTGCATGCGAGCCGCCCGCCTCCCTGTTGCCGCGGATGCGCTCCGGCCCGTCTTGCATGCCGTGTCTTCTTCTTTGCGGCCCCGAATGTGTGCGCAATGTGTCGCGCCTACGTCCATGGACGTATAAAGGGCAACGCGGCGATGACGATGGGCCCCGTCCCCCTTTTCAAGACGGCGAACGGCGTTTAGAGTTCACAGCGAAAAGAGCACATGCCTTCATATAGGGAAAGCGAGATACAGACATGAGCGAAGAGACCAAGAACACGTTCGAGCCCGGCGCCGAGCAGCCCCAGGCCGTAGATCCCACCTTCCAGGCCCAGCCGCATCCGCGCCATGCCGCGCAGTCGCAGGCGAGCGCCTACGCCCAGCAGCAGGCCGCTTATCAGCAGCAGGTCTATCAGGCGTATGCCGCCCAAAACGGCGCGCAGCATGTCAAGACCGAGAAAGACCCCGCCAAGAAAAGCCTCATGAAGACCTTCGGCGTGAGCTTCGCCGGCGCGGCGCTGGCCGTGGTGCTCGGCCTGGGCGGCTTCGTGGGCTTCAGCGCCTTGAGCGACCAGGGCGGCTCCACCACGCTCGGCGCGTCCACGAACACCGACGTGACCGCATCCGATACCGAGGCCACTTTGGCCGAAGCGGTGGCGGCCAAGGCCCTGCCTTCCGTGGTGAGCATCGACATCTACCAGAAGACCGGCGCCTCTTCGCAGTCGGGCTTCGGCTTCGAGGTGCCGGGCGCGGGCGCCGACGGCGCTCTCACGCAGGCATCGCTCGGTTCCGGCGTGGTTATTTCCAAGGACGGCTACATCATCACGAACAATCACGTGGTGGAAGGCGCCGATGCCATCAAGGCCACGATCAACGGTCAGGAATACGACGCGCAGTTCGTGGGCAGCGACGCTTCGAGCGATATCGCGGTGATCAAGGTGGACGCCCCCGATCTGACCCCGATCGAAATCGGTTCTTCGTCCGACCTGCAGGTGGGCGAGTGGGTCATGAGCCTTGGCAGCCCGTTCGGCCTTGAGAACTCCGTGTCCGAAGGCATCGTGAGCGCCCTGCAGCGTTCTACCACCATGCAGGACGAAGCCACCGGCGAAACGGTGATCTATCCCAACATGATTCAGACCGACGCCACGATCAATCCCGGAAACTCGGGCGGCGCGCTGGTCGATGCCGACGGCAAGCTGATCGGCATCAACTCCATGATCCAGTCGGCCTCCGGCTCCAGCTCGGGCGTGGGCTTCGCGATTCCCGTGGATTACGCCATGAACCTGGCGCAGCAGATCATCGAGGGCAAGGCCCCCACGCATGCGCAGCTCGGCGTGTCTATGGCGCAGATCGATGCGCAGATGGCGCGCTACTACGGCCTTCCGACCGACACGGGCGTCTACGTGGCCAACGTCTACGAGGGCACGGGCGCGGCCGACGCGGGCCTGCAGCGCGGCGACATCATCACCGGCTTCGACGGCCAGAGCGTCACGTCGCCTTCCGACCTGCAGCTGATGGTGCGCCAGAAGAACCCGGGCGATACGGTGGATGTGGTCGTGAACCGCGGCGGCGAGGAGCAGACGCTTTCGGTGACGCTCGGCTCCGACGAGAATGCCCTGGCGGCTTCCTCGCAGGGCGGCCAGTACGGCTACGGCAACGGCTACGGCTACGACGGCCATGGCTACGGCAACGGCGGCGGCATGTTCGGCTACGGCTACTAGCCGCCCGCCCGTCGCGGGCATCCGACGGCGCGCGCCGCGCGGCGTTCGGCAATTTCGATGAACGTGGAAAAAGGGTCGCGCCTTTGGTGGGTGCGGCCCTTTTTGTTATCGTACAATAGCGCGGATACCATGATTCTTTCGAAAGGGGATTTCATGCCTGCAGAAGGTTACAAATACAACCGCGTGCTGCTGAAGCTTTCCGGCGAGGCCCTGATGGGCGATGCCGGCTATGGCATCGACCCGAAGGTGATCGACGATCTGGCCGAGCAGATCAAGGCGATCGTCGAAGACGGCGTCCAGGTGGCCATCACCGTGGGCGGCGGCAACATCTTCCGCGGCGTCGCCGGCAGCGCCGACGGCATGGATCGCGCCCAGGCAGACTACATCGGCATGCTCGCCACCGTGATGAACGCGCTGGCGCTGCAGGACGGCCTCGAGCGCCACGGCGTTTCTTCGCGCGTCCAGTCTGCGATCGAGATGCACCAGGTCGCCGAGACCTACATCCGCCTGCGCGCCATCCGTCACATGGAGAAGGGCCGCGTCGTCATCTTCGCCGCGGGCACGGGCAATCCGTACTTCACCACCGACACCACGGCCGCCCTGCGCGCGTGCGAAATCGACGCCGACTGCATGATGAAGGCCACCAAGGTCGACGGCATCTACGACAGCGATCCCAAGACCAATCCCGATGCCAAGAAGTTCGACAAGATCAGCTACCTCGACGTGCTCACCAAAGAGCTCAACGTCATGGACGCGGCCGCCATCTCGCTGTGCAAAGACAACGAGATGCCGCTGCTCGTGTTCGATATGACCACGCCCGGCAATATCGGACGCATCCTTAAGGGCGAAAACGTCGGAACGCTCGTGTACTAGAGAAAAGGGGAAACCGGACATGACTGCTGAAATCATGACTGCCGCCGAGGCCAACATGAACAAGGGCCTCGACAATCTGAAGGAGGCGTTCGCCGGCGTTCGCACCGGTCGCGCCAACCCGATGATGCTCGACAAGATCAAGGTCGACTACTACGGCGTTCCCACGCCGATCAACCAGATGGCCGCCGTGAAGACCCCCGATGCCCACATGCTGGTCATCGAGCCGTGGGACAAGTCGGTCCTGCGCGGCATCGAGGCCGCCATTCTGGCGAGCGACCTGGGCATCACCCCGTCCAACGACGGTGCGGTGATCCGCCTTCCCATTCCCGCTCTCACCGAGGAGCGTCGTAAGGAAATGGTCAAGGACTGCAAGACCTACGCCGAGGAAGCCCGCGTGGCCGTGCGCAACGCCCGCCGCGACGCCAATGCCAAGATCGACCGTCTGAAGAAGGATTCCGAGATTTCCGAGGACGACGCCCGTCGCGCCGAGGAGCAGGTCCAGAAGCTCACCGATAAGTTCGTGGCTTCCGTCGACGAGATGCTGAAGAAGAAGGAAGCCGAGGTCATGGAGATTTAGGTTCCGTCGGCCTCTCGGCCGGCGGAACAGGGTCGTCCGGCTGCGAGGCGCCCTCGCCGTCCATCTGCTCGCTCCAGGCTTTGCTCACGTACCGAAGTACGCTTCGCAAAACCTTCGCGGCATCTGGAAGGCGAGGACGCCTCTCGCCTGCGCTTCGGCGACCTGGGGGATGTCGCGTTTCGGACGGGGGTCACGTACCGAAGTACGTTTCGCCCCGCTTTCACGCCGACTGCATCCGCCGCGCTCGCTCTCGCCTGTGCTTCGGCGACCTGGGGCGGCAACAGTCGACGCGCTCCGGGTTGCGCTTACGTACCGAAGTACGCGGCGCTTCTCGTTCGCGGCGATTCGCTCCGTCGGATTCGCCCTCGTCTGCATTGCGACGACCTGGGATTCTTCCATTATTTCGAGCTTTTTGCCCGAGCCGTCCTTCTGGGGGCGGCCGGGCTGGAAATGCACCGATAGCGCCGTCCGCATGACGCGGGCGGCACCTGTTTTTTCGGTCCATTTCCAGCCCGCGTTTCCACGCGGCACCCGATTCGAAGGAAAGGGGTGCTTATGCTTCACAAGCCTCTCGACGCTATATTCCCGAGCCCGCCCGACGGGCTCGATCCTTTCGCGCTCGATCCGGAGCGCGTTCCCGAACATGTCGCCGTCATTATGGACGGCAACGGCCGTTGGGCGAAAAAACGCGCTTTGAACCGTCTCAAGGGGCATAAGGCCGGAATCGAAGCCGTGCGCGAGACCATTCGCTGCGCGAGCGATGCCGGCGTGCGCTATCTGACCATCTACTCGTTTTCCACCGAGAACTGGAAGCGCCCCGAAGAAGAGGTCGTCGGCCTGATGGACCTGTTCGCCAAGACCATGCTCGCCGAAGTGGACGGCCTGCATGAAGAGCACGTGCGCGTGCGCACGATCGGCGACATTTCCGCGCTGCCCGAAGAGACGCGCGCCGCGTTCGACGAGGCGTGGGAGAAAACCAAAGACAACGATGGCATGACCCTGCTCGTGGCGGTGAACTACGGTTCGCGTCAGGAGATGCTGCGCGCCGTGCAGGCATGCATGCGCGAGGCCGTCATCGCCGCCGAAGAGACGGGCGCCATCCCGCAGGTCGACGAGCGCATGTTCGAACGCGGTCTCTATACCGCCGACATTCCCGATCCCGACCTGGTGATCCGCACGTCGGGCGAGATGCGCGTGTCCAACTTCCTCCTGTGGCAGATGGCTTATTCGGAGTTCTACTGCACCGACGTGCTGTGGCCCGATTTCAATAGGTACGATTTCCTGCGCGCTCTGCTGGACTACCAGAGCCGCGACAGGCGTTTCGGGGCGGTGCAGTCGTGAGCGATACGCACGAAATGAGAGAACATGCCCATCAGGCGTACGAATCGGCGAAATCCACGGCGGTTGGCAAGAAGAACGCCGCCAAGAAATTCGTCTACGACAAGACGCCTGCCAAGTTCAAGAATGCAAGCGATTTGCAGGTGCGTTTCCGCACGGGCTTCATCTACGTGACGGTTTCCATCCTGTGCATCATGGGCGGCGAACTGAGTACCGTCCTTCTGCTGTGCGCCCTGTCGGGCATCGCGGCGGGAGAATTCTTCTATATGCTGCGCAGCGACGCGAAGCTTCCCAACGAGCTTTTAGGCATCATGGCCGCGGTGGCCTATCCGATCAGCGTGTGGCAGTTCGGCATGCCGGGAGCGCTCGTCGTCACGGGCGCGCTGCTCGTGGCGCTTTTGGTGTGGTACGTCTTCTGGATGAGGGCGCGCATCGGCGACGTGGGCGTGTCGTTTTTCGGCGCGGCCTACACCGGTCTGCTCCTGTCCAGCTTGATCGTGGTGCGCCAGGCCGTTCCCGGATTCTGGGGCGGCGTGCTGGTGGTCGGCATTTTCTGCAGCGTGTGGGCCAACGATTCGTTCGCCTACCTGGTAGGAAGCAAACTCGGCAAGCATAAGCTGGCGCCGCGCATCTCGCCGAAGAAAAGCTGGGAGGGCTTTATAGGCGGCCTGCTGGGATCGGTGGTCATCTGGTGCGCCCTGTCGTTCATCCCCGGCGTGGACATGAGCATCGTCCAGGCCGTATGCTTCGGCATGACGTGCGGTCTGGCGGGCGTGCTGGGCGATCTGGCCGAAAGCCGCATCAAGCGCAATTCCGGCGTCAAGGACTCGGGCACCATCATGCCCGGCCACGGCGGCATCCTCGACCGATGCGACTCGCTGTTTCTGGCGTCGGTGGTGGCCGCGGTGCTGCTGGTTTCGGGAAATTGCATTCCCTACGTGCTGTAAGGCTCCGTTCGGCGCGTTTTCTCGGCGGGCGGCAGGCGCCTTCGGCTAGACTATTCGTGGCGAAGCTGGCATAAAAGCGACTTTTTATGCCTTTATGTGGAATAAATCATCCAGAAGAGATTGGAACGACCAATGACCGAACACGATGCGGCCTCTTGCGCCGCCGCGCCGACGCGCAATCTGGCGGGCAAGCGCATTCTCGTGACGGCGGGGCCCACGCAGGAAGCCATCGACCCCGTTCGCTTCATCAGCAATCATTCCACGGGCCGCATGGGCTATGCGATCGCGCAGCGCGCCTGCGAGCGCGGCGCCGACGTGGTGCTGGTGTCGGGCAAGGTTTCGATCGATGCTCCCGAAGGGGTCGAGCTGGTGCCCGTCGTGAGCGCCCAGGATATGTTCGAGGCGGTCGTCTCGCGCTACGAATCCTGCGACGCTGTGATTAAGGCCGCGGCGGTGGCGGACTATCGCCCCAAGCACACGGCCTCCGACAAGATGAAGAAGAAGGACGGAGACCTGACGATCGAGCTCGAGCGTACGGTGGACATCCTCTCGTGGCTCGGCGCGCATCGCGTGCCCGGCCAGCGTTTGTGCGGCTTCTCCATGGAGACGCGCGACGTGATGGAGAACTCCCGCGCCAAGCTCGACCGTAAAAACGTCGATATGATCTGCGCGAACTGCCTGAAAGAAGACGGCGCCGGCTTCGGCACGCCGACGAACCATCTCACGCTGATCTCGCACGAGCGCGAAGTCGACCTGCCGCTGATGGACAAGCTCGATGCCGCCGACCGCGTTCTCGACGAGCTGTTCGCGATCGCGCCGAAAGGGGAGTAGCCGATGCTTCTGACGGTCGATATCGGCAACACCAACGTGGTCATGGGCCTCATGCCCGAGCGTGGCCTGCTTGCTTCCAACCTGCGCTTTCCCACGGATAAGCGCCGCACGGTGCAGGAGTTCATGGAGGGCTTCGAGGCGCTCGTGGCCATGCACGGCTTCGACTTCTCCAACGTCAACGGCGCCATCGTGAGCTCCGTCGTGCCCGAGCTCACCGATTCGGTGGTGGCCTCGGTGCGCGCGAAGACGGGCGAGGCCCCGCTGGTCGTCGACCATCGCATGGACCTGGGCTTCACGATCGACATGGAGACGCCCGAGAAGCTCGGCGTGGACATGATCGCCGACGCCGCCGGCGCGATCAACGATTACGACGGCAACCTGGCCATCTTCGACATGGGCACGGCAACCACGTGCTCGGTGGTCAGCGCCGACCGCGTATATCTGGGCTCGATCATCATGCCGGGCGTCGTGATTTCGCAAGACGCGTTGACCGCGAAGGCCTCGGCGCTGCCGTTCATCAAGTTCGAGCGCCCGAAGCGCCTGATCGGCCGCGATACGGTCGATTGCATGCGCAGCGGCGTGATCTATGCTAACGCGGCCATGATGGACGGCCTGGTCGACCGCATTTCCGACGAGCTGGACGGCCCGGTTCTGGCCGTGGCCACGGGCGGCATTTCCCGCCTGATCGTGCCTGCCTGTCGCAGGTACGTGGTGCACGATCCCAACCTGCTGCTGAAGGGCCTGTGGGATCTGTATCACCGCAATATCTCGTAATGCTGCGCGCCTCATGCCCGCCTGCGCCGAGCGCGCCGGCGGCTGCGCGGTTTCTTCCGCAGGGGCGCGCTGTTACAATGGAGCCACCGTTTCTAACGAAAGGAAGTTCGTATGAACATCGTATTGTTGGGCGCCCCGGGCGCTGGCAAGGGAACCCAGGCCGCCAAGCTGGTCGAGGAGTTCGGCACGCCGCACATCTCCACGGGCGACATCCTGCGCGCCGCCGTGAAGAACCAGACCGAGCTCGGCAAGAAGGCCAAGTCGTTCATGGACGCGGGCGACCTCGTTCCCGACAGCCTGATCATCGACTTGATGAACGAGCGCCTGCAGGAGCCCGACGCCAAGGTCGGCTTCATCCTGGACGGCTTCCCCCGCACCACCGCGCAGGCCGTCGCCCTCGACGACATGCTGGCCCGTCTGGAGCGCCCGCTCGACGGCGCGCTGCTCGTCGACGTGGACCCCGAGGTCATCGTGAAGCGCCTGACCGCGCGTCGTTGCTGCAAGGATTGCGGCTACATCGGTTCCGACGCCGATGCGGCCTGCCCCAAGTGCGGTGGCGAAATGTACCAGCGCGATGACGACAACGAGGCCACGGTGCGCAACCGTCTCGACGTCTACGAGAAGAGCACCTCTCCCTTGATCGACTACTACAAGGGCAAGGCTCTGCTCAAGGCCGTCGACGGCGACCGTCCGGTCGACGAGGTCTACGCCGACGTGAAGGCCATGCTGGGCCTGTAGGCTCGAGTACATACGCTGTCCGGCATGTGGGCGGTGCATCCCGCGGGGAGAGGCGAACGCTTCTCCCCGTTTTGTTTTTCGGGTGCCGCGAGGCCCGGGTCCGCCGCGGGCGCTCCGTTGCGGCGTGCGGGGCGCCCGTACGGTGTCGTGCTTGTGCGCAGGGGGCGTGAGCGCGCATGTTGTCGGCTATAATGTCCGCCATGCGTGAATTCATGACATTGCTGCGAGAGTTCGTGGCCACCCATCATCCCGAAATGCGCCGTTTCGCGAAAACGGCGTGCATCATCGTGCTCTGCGCCGTGGTGCTGGAAGCGTTCGTCTTCAATTTCAACCACTGGCGCAGTCTGACGTGGGAGACCGTGACGCTCGATTCCCAGATAGACCTGCCCGAAACGCCCGACGGGCGCTACCGTATATCGACGGTCGACAACGACATAGAATTCGAGCACCTCGGCGTGAAGGTGCACAACGTGCGTATCGACTTCAGCTGGAATCAAGGCGCGCAAAACGTCCCGGTGAAGATCTGGTTCACCGACGACGCCCATTCCACCTATTTCGACGACACGGAATACACCTCGGGCGTGCCCGTGACCGACGTGGCCACCAACTGCGACGAAAGCGAATATCTCAAGCTGAACTCGTCGGGCGAGATGGGCAAGCTGCGCATCCAGTTCGGCGGCGACAAGACGGTCTATCCGCTGTATTTGGACGGCGTGTCCATCAACACGCCCGAGCCGTTTTCGTTCAGCACGCTGCGCTGCCTGTTGGCGATCGCCGTGATGACGTTCGCCTACGCGTTCCGTCCGCGCAGCGGCCTGTACCGCATCTACATCAAAGAGCATCCGCACCGCTCGAAGATCGCGGCGATCGGCATCGCCGTCGTGGAAATCTGGCTGTGCTCGTCGTTTTTGTTCATGGGCTCCAACCTGGTGGGCGTGGCCACCTCGTCGTACAACTCGGGCTCGTGGGACGGCGTGAGCCTGGTAAACACCTTCGAAGCGGGCGGCGATAACGCCCAGCAGTACGCCGAGCTGGCCAAGAGCATGGCGAACGGCAAGCTCTACCTTGAAGAAGAGCCGCCGAACTGGCTGCAGAACATGGAAGACCCCTATGACCGCGGCGCCCGCGACCAGCTGGTCAAGGAAACGGGCGAGAACTACCTGTGGGACGTAGCCTATTACGACGGCCATTACTACGTGTATTTCGGCGTGGTTCCGGTGGTGCTGTTCTATCTGCCGTTCTATCTTGCCACGGGGGCTAATTTTCCCACGGCGATCGGCGTGCTCATAGGCATGATCGCGTTCATCGCGGGTGTGTCGGCGCTGCTCGACCGCTTCGCGCGCTACCACTTCAAGCGCGTGAGCGTGGGCCTGTATCTGCTGCTGCAGATGGCCGTGGTGGGCTGCAGCGGCGCGCTGTATCTGCTGAAGTTCCCGACGTTTTATTCGTTGCCGATCATGCTGGCGCTGGCGTTTTCGGTCTGGGGCCTGTATTTCTGGATGCTCGGACGCGCCCATCGCAGGCCCGAGCTGCTTTATCTTGCAGGCTCGCTGTGCATGGCGCTCGTGGTGGGCTGCCGCCCGCAGTTCGTCATGCTGAGCTTCTTGGCGTTCCCGTTGTTCTGGCGTCCGTTCATCACCGAGGGCCATATCAAAACGGCCGCGGGCATGCGGCAGTTCATCTGTTTGATCGCGCCGTACGCGGTGGTGCTCGCCGGCGTGATGTGGTACAACTACGCCCGCTTCGGCTCGCTGTTCGATTTCGGCGCCAACTACAACCTCACGGTCAACGACATGACCAAGCGCGGCATGGCCGTGGGCCGCATCGCGCCGGCGCTGTTCGCCTACTTCTTCCAGCCGCCTTCGGCCACGGGCGTGTTCCCGTATCTGCAGGCGACGCCGTTCGACACCACGTACCTGGGCCAGACTGTCAAAGAGGCCACGTTCGGCGGCATTTTCGCCTGCCTGCCTGTGCTGTGGGTGCTGCCGTTCGCCGTCACGGCGCTGCGCATGCGCGTCAGCCAGCGCAAGACGCGCACGATCGCGGGCGTCGTCGGCGTGCTTTTGGCGTCGGGCGTGATCATCGGCATCGCCGATGCGGAGGTGGCGGGCATCCTGCAGCGCTACTTCGCCGACTTCAGCATCATGTTCCTCATGGCCGCGGTGCTCGTGATATTCATCCTGAACGAGAACATGGCCCCCGGCAGTTCCTTGCATGCGCTCATGCTGCGCGTGCTTCCCGTGGCGGTGTTCGTCGGCCTGGCCTACATGCTGCTTTTGTGCCTGACGGCCGAATCGGGCTGGTGGAGCCAGGCGTATCCGTGGGCGTATCAGGCGCTTATGGAAACGTTCCGGTTCTGGACGTAAGGGCGGCTGTCGAAAGGGTTCGTGCTCGACGCCCTTCTCGTCCGCACGGCGCATCGGGCGCCGTTCGGTTCGCGCGGAGTTGTGCGCCGTGCTTTTCGGGCTGTGATGGGCGAAGGCGCTTGTGCGCTCGGTAGAAATTCCCGATCGCCTGGAGGGCCCGCCCGGCATGGTGTGCAGAAAGGGGAGCGCGGAGGTTCCACGCGCAGTTCCGCAGGAGCCGAAAGCCACATAACGTGGCTTTCGTGCGACCTCGGGACTGTTTGAGCATGGAACCTCCGCACATCCTCTCAGGCGGGCCGAGGCTTTCAGGGTTCTGCGCTTTTACGATATGGCGATGAAAGGTTGTTATGAAGAAGCTTTTCGCTCAGTTCATGAAGTTCGGCGTGGTGGGCGCGATCGCGTTCGTCATCGATTACGGCCTGCTTGCGCTTCTGACCGAGCTTTTCGGCGTGAACTATCTGGTCAGCGCCACGATATCGTTCACGGCGTCGGTGGTGTTCAACTACGTGGCGTCGATGCGCTACGTGTTCACGCATAAAGAGGATATGAGCCGCCGCCGCGAGTTCGTCATCTTCGTCGTGCTGTCGGTAATCGGCCTGCTGATCAACAACGCCTGCATGTGGGCGGGCGTCGAGCTGCTGGGCGTGCATTACCTGATCGTGAAGATCGTGGCCACGGCCATCGTCATGGTGTGGAACTTCGTCACGCGCAAGATCTTCCTCGACGCGGGCGAATAGGATCCGACCACAAAAACGGGCCCCGACCGTGAAGGTGCGGGGCCCGTGGAGGAAGTGGTCCGGGTTGGAAAGAGCGCGTCTTGCATGACGGCTCTTCGCGACCTTGCCTAGGCGAAGGTCTTGCCCGCCATGCGGAAGATGTCCTTGTACAGGCTGGGGCGCGTCATGACCTTGCGCTTCGTGCTCATGTCGCAACCTGCACCGCGGCCTTGCGCGTCGGTGAGGTACTCGGGCTGATGCGCTTCGATGGCGTGGCCGACCTGCTGGGAGACTTCCCAAGCGTTTGCTTTCGCGGCGATGAAATAGGCATTCATGGGAATGCCCCCTTTCTTATTCGAGGCGTCCTTTGCTCGTTCGCCGGGGTGCCGCCCCCGACGTTGTGGCCAAGATACCACGGTTCCTCGAAGAAAGGTGATAATTTCTATCTGATTTAACATTTGTCAATGAATTCGCAGAGCGAATCGGCGTGTGGAAAGACGTTATTGGCGAACGGCATTTTTTACGCCTGACATGCTCTTTTCTTTTAACCGGCATTGTACATTCGCGGGCCGTTTCGCGCGACGAAAAATGTTTCGGCCACGGGTCGGGGCGTGTCTATCGGTCGAAGAAGGCGCGGCTTCGGGCGTCCGTGCTCGATGGTCGGCCGCTGTTTTCCGACGATGCCGAAGACGTGGCTGCGTCGGGTTTCGACGCCTTCGGTCCGTATGCGCCTTCTTCGGGCGTTTCGTTCTGTGTCGGCCGCCTGTCGCGGCGGTTGCGAACCGTCGGACGGGCTCGGGCTTCCGCACGATCGCGCGCGATGCCGCCATGCGGCGCTTGTCGCTTTGTGATGCGTTTTCCGACACGCGCCGGCGGTCATTGGTAGAATCGGGGAATCGTATCGAGACGTCTTCGAAAGAGTGCATCTTTCGCAGGCGCGACCACATCAGGGGGACGGAATATGAGCGAAATCGACGTGCGCGCTGCCCTCGCGCACTGGAGCGAATGCGTGGCGGACGATGAGCTTTCCGCAGAGCTCGCGCAGCTGTCCGAGGCCGACGACGCCGCGGTCGCCGATGCATTCTTCCAAGATCTTGAATTCGGCACGGCGGGCCTGCGCGGCGTGATCGGCGCCGGCACCAACCGCATGAATGTCTACACCGTGGCGCGCGCCACCCAGGGTTTGGCGGAGCACCTCAACGCCCGCTTCGAAAACCCCAGCGTCGCCATCGCGCGCGACTCGCGCCACAAAGGCGAGCTGTTCGTGCGCACGGCCGCGAGCGTGCTTGCCGCCAACGGCATCCGCTGCCTGGTGTATCCGCGCGTCGAGCCCACTCCCGCGCTTTCGTTCGCCGTGCGCGACCTGGGCTGCAGCGCCGGCATCAACATGACCGCGAGCCATAATCCCGCCGCCTATAGCGGCTACAAAGTCTATGGTGCCGACGGCTGTCAGATCACCAGCGAGGCTGCGGCCGACATTTCGGCCCGCATCGCGCGCCTGGGCTATTTCGAAGCCGACGGAGCCTGCGCGAAGACGGTCGATTTCGACCGCGCCGCCGCCGAGGGCCTGGTGGAAGAAATCGGCGACGACACGCTGGAGCGCTTCGTGGAGGCGGTGCTCGCCCAGTCGCAGGAGACGCCCGAGCAGATGCAGCGTCCGCTGGAAGTGGTGTACACGCCGCTGTGCGGCACGGGCTTGGAATGCGTGAGCGATGCGCTGGGCCGTATCGGCATCGATAGCCTGGACGTGGTGGCGGGGCAGGGCGAGCCTAACGGCGATTTCCCCACGTGCGAATATCCCAACCCCGAAGAGCGCGCCGCCCTCGAGGCGGGCATCGCCCGCTGCCATGAGCGCGCGGCGCAGGGAGCGGCTCCCGACCTGCTGCTGGCTACCGACCCCGACGCCGACCGCGTGGGCGTGGCCTGCGAAGACGGCGACGACTACACGCTGGTCACGGGCAACGAGATGGGCATTCTGCTCATGGACTACCTGGCCCGTATGCGCGCCGAGCGCGGCGAAGATATCGCGCGCTGCATCGCGGTGACCACGATCGTGTCGTCGGCGATGGCCGACGACGTGGCGCGCGCCCACGGCTTCGAGCTGCGCCGCACCCTGACGGGCTTCAAGTACATCGGCGAGCAGATCGGCCTGCTCGAGGCGGCGGAGGAGGCCGACCGCTTCATGTTCGGCTTCGAGGAAAGCTACGGATATTTGGCGGGCACCCACGTGCGTGACAAAGACGCCGTGGTGGCGAGCATGCTGATTTGCCAGATGGCGCGTTTTTACCGCGAGCAGGGCATGAACCTGGTGCAGGCCATGCGCGCCCTGTACGAGCGCTACGGCTACTGCCTGAACCGCACTATTTCGCTGAGTTACCCCGGCGCCGACGGCGCTCGCAAAATGGCCGACATCATGGCCGGCCTGCGTGCCCAGGCTCCCGCATCGGTTGCGGGCCGCGCCGTGCTGCGTGCGACCGACTACGCCCGGGGAGCGGCCATGCCCGTGGTGGGCGGAACGGGCGAGGGCCTGGCTCCGCTGCCTTCCGCCAACGTGGTGGAGCTGGCGCTCGAGGGCGATTGCAAGGTGATCGTGCGCCCGAGCGGCACCGAGCCCAAGATCAAGGCCTATCTGTTCGCGAAGGCGGATGCCCGCGAAGACGCGCTCGCGTTGCTCGACGTGCTCGATGCGGCCGCCCGCGCTATGCTGGCCTAGCGCCTGGCGGCGCCCGCCGAAGCGCCCGATCGCGGCCTTGCCGCCTGAAAGGAAACGACGCCGCCTGCGGGCGGCATGGAGAAAGGAAATGCCGATGCTGTTCGGACATATCGATACGGCGAGCCTGGACGAATGCGCCCACGAGGGCGTGCGTCGCGCCGTGGCCTACGCGAAAGAGCACGACCTGAGCGCGCTCGAGCCCGGCCGCCACGACATCGACGGCGACGCGCTGTTCGTCAACGTGTGCGCCTACGACACCCGCGCGTTCGAGGATTGCCGCTTCGAGGCCCATCGCCGCTATATCGACGTGCAGATGGTGCTCGAAGGCGAGGAGCGCATCGACGTGCAGTTCGTCGATCGTCTGGATGCCGAGCCCTTCGACGAAGAGGCCGACAACATGTTCCTCGACGGCGAGGCGGCGGCGTCCGTGGTTATGACGCCCGGCACGTTCGTGGCGGTGTTTCCGTGCGACGGCCATAAACCGGGCATCGCGGTCGACGGCTCGGTGCCGGTGAAAAAGGCCGTTTTCAAGGTACTGGTCTAAACGTATTCGGCGGGCGGTCGGGCATGGCTCGGTCGCCCGCCCGCGTATCGGCGTCTCGGCCGCGCGCCCGCATGCCTCGCGTTTCGGGCAAACGGGCGAGCGGCCGAGACGTTTTCACATCCAAGGGCCGCTCGCCGTTCGCCGACGCCGATGTTCTCGAGAATCGGCGGTTCGTTTCGCGCGTTTATCGGTTGTTTGCGGCGCGCGTGCGTGCTGCGCGGCGGGCCAGCAAGGCGCATACGGCAATCGCGCCGAGACATGCGGCCGCGGTGTCGACCGCCCAGTCGGCGGGGTCGCACGAGCGCAGGGGCACGAAGATCTGGTGTATCTCGTCGGTCACGCCGTACAGGCTGGCGGCGACGCTTGCGAGCACGCCCGCCCGCCTCAAGGGGGCATGCAGGCGCAGCGCGTTGGCCAGAACAGCGCCGAACAGCAGGTATTCCGCGAAATGCCCGATGGGCGACACATCGACCGCATGGCCTGCGGCTGCCGAAAGCGTTTCGGCGAGCCAGGCCTTGGCGGCCGAGAGCAGGCCCGATCCCGTGTCCAAGGTCACGCCGTCTTTGGCGCTCATGGCGAAGACCAGCGCCGCCACGGCGAAAACGGCCGCCCACGAAAGGACGGCGAACGCTTTCGAGCCGTCGGCGCACCGTGCGCCGCGTCGGTTTGGAGAAGAGGCGCTTCGGGGCGCGCTATGGGGCGTGTGGGATGATTTCATGGCAGGTGATTGTAGCAAAACCATGGCTCTCGCCGCGGCCTGAAACGCTTTACGCTACCATGGTCTGCATTGTAATCGTGCGCTTTGCAGCGCAGGCGTCCGGCGCTTTTCACGCCTCGGGCGCATCCATAGAAGGAGGGTTCGCATGACGGACCAGAACAAGGCTCCTGATGCCGTTGTGCCGCCGCAGGCGCCGGGCGCGGCCCCGCAGCCGCCGTACGGGCAGTCGGCTCAGTCTCAGCAGCAATCTTACGTCCAGCAGCCGCAGCAGCAGGCGTATTCCCAGCCCTATGCGCAGCAGCAGTACGCCCCGCAGTACGCTTCGCAGCCCTATGCGACGCCTTATGCCGCGGCTCCTGCCAAGAAGAGCAAGGCGCCCTGGATCGTGGGCGGCGTGTTCCTGTTCGTCATCGTATTCATGTTCACCATCGGCGCGCTTTCGTGCTCGCACGTGTATTCCAACGTGATGTCTGCGGGCCAGGCCGATACGGCCGCCGTCACCATGGGCGACAGCGTCGGCGTGATCGACATCGCCGGCACGATCCAATACGACGGCACGGCCAGCAGCCCCGAGGGCTTGCGCGAGCTGCTGCAACAGGCCGAAGACAATCCCGACATCAAGGCCGTGGTGCTGCGCGTCGACTCCGGCGGCGGCGTGGCCACGGCGGGCGAGGAGATGGCCGCCTACGTGCGCGATTTCTCCAAGCCGGTGGTGGTGTCGAGCGCCTCGATCAACTGCAGCGCCGCCTACGAGATTTCCAGCCAGGCCGACTACATCTTCGTGAACGAGACCACGGCGATAGGCGCCATCGGAACCATCATGCAGGTCAGCGATTTGTCCGGCCTTATGGATATGCTGGGCATTTCGGTGGATAATATCGCTTCGGCCCAGTCGAAGGATTCCAGCTACGGCACGCGTCCTCTGACCGACGAAGAGCGCGCGTACTACCAAGAGCTGGTCGATACGATCAACGCCACCTTCGTCCGCAACGTGGCCGACGGCCGCGGCATGACGGTCGAAGATGTGAGCGCCCTTGCCACCGGCATGCAGTTCGCGGGCACGACGGCCGTCGAGAACGGCCTCGCCGACGAAGTGGGCATCTACGACGATGCTCTGGATAAGGCCGCCGAGCTTGGCGACATCGACTACGACGCCTACGAAGGCGCCCCGTCCTACGACGTGGTTCGCCTGACGTCCTCGTCGGCCGACCTGGGCGCACTGATGGATTTGTTCGGTTCCTCCGAGTCTTCGCAGGCCGTCGAGGAGCTGTTGAGCTTGTTGAAACAGGAAGGTGTTCTTTCGTGAGTTATCTGAGCACGGTATCTTGGCCGAAGCGCGCCGTGGTGACGGCGGGCATGCCGTACGGCAACAAGAAGCTTCATTTCGGACACGTCGCGGGCGTGTTCGTTCCCGCCGACGCCTATGCGCGCTTCCTGCGCGACCGCCTGGGCGCCGAAAACGTCTTGTTCGTCTCGGGCACCGACTGCTTCGGCTCTCCGATCCAGGAGGGCTATCGCAAGGCCTGCGAGAACGAGGGCTTCGAGGGAACCATCCGCGATTACGTGCAGCGCAACCACGATGCGCAGAAGGCCACGCTCGATGCCTACGACGTGTCGCTTTCGATCTACGAGGGAAGCGGCATCGGCCGCGCGGGCGAGGTCCATCAGCAGGTCACCGACGCCGTGCTGCATCGCCTGCACGACAACGGCCATCTGAACACCCTCGAAACGCTGCAGTTCTACGACGCCGAGGCCGGCGCGTTTCTCAACGGCCGCCAGGTGCTGGGCCACTGCCCCGTGCAGGGCTGCAAGTCCGAGAAGGCCTATGCCGATGAATGCGACCTGGGCCACCAGTTCAATCCCGAAGACCTGATCGCTCCCGTGTCCACGCTGACGGGGCAGGTTCCCGAAATGCGCCCGGTACGCAACTGGTATTTCGACCTGCCCAACTTCCGCACGCAGCTCAAAGAGCACGCCGCCCGCTTGGAGGCCGACGAAGACGTGCGTCCCGTGGTGGTGAAGGGCGCCAAGGAATTCCTGGTGCCGCCTGTGATGTATATCAAAAACGAGCTCGAGGACGACTACCGCGCGGTGGCCGACAAGCTGCCCGCGCACGCGTTCCACGAGGCCGAGAAGGGCAAGCAGTCCTTCGAAATCGAATTCGAGAGCATCGAAGACCGCGACGCCGCGCGCGACGTGCTGTTCGCGGCGGGCGTGCGCTTCCGTACGGGCAAGGCCCTGGTGCCGTTCCGCATTTCCGGCAACGTGGAATGGGGCGTGAAGGTTCCCGAGATGGACGGTGTGGACGGGCTGACCGCATGGTGCTGGCCCGAAAGCCTGTGGGCTCCGATCAGCTTCAGCGCTACGGCTCTCGAAGAGCGCGGCGAAAGCCTGGAAGCCGTGCGCGACTGGTGGTGCTCCTCCGATGCGTGCGTGTACCAGTTCATCGGCCAGGACAACCTGTACTTCTACGGCGTTGCCCAGCCTGCGTTGTGGATGGGTCTCGAGGAAGGCGATGCCATGCAGGCCGAGCCTGCCGAAGGCCAGCTGCAGCAGACGCGTCTGATCGCGAACCACCATATCCTGTTCGGCAAGACCAAGGCCTCTTCGTCGGGCGCGGTCAAGCCTCCTTCGGCCGACGATTTGCTGGACCACTACACGGTCGAGCAGCTGCGCGCGCATTGGCTTGGCCTGGGCCTCGATCAGAAATCGGTCGGCTTCAAGCCCAAACCGTTCGATCCCGACGAGCAGAAGCGCACCGACCCGCGCGTGGCCGACCCGGTGCTCAAAGAGGGCGCGTTGCTCACCAACGTGCTCAACCGCCTGGCCCGCAGCTGCTTCTACGAGGCGCAGAAGAGCTTCGAGGGCTTCATGCCCCTAGGCGCGCCGGCCGCCGCCGTGGTGGAGCGCGCGCATGAGGCCATGGCCGAATACGAGCGCATCATGCACCGCGCCGAGCTGCATTCGATCATGACGCTGCTCGACGAGTTCGTGCGCTGGTCGCAGAAGTGGTGGGCCGACGGCATCAAGGCCGCCGATACGGCCGACGACGCCGATGCGCGCCGTCAGGTCCTGCTCGAGAGCTTCTATCTGCTGCGCGTCTGCGCGCTGCTCATGCACCCGGTGGCCCCTGCGGGCTGCGAGAAGATCGCGCATCACCTGAACCTTCCCGTTCAGCGCGTGTTCTCGTGGAACGAGGCGTTCGAGAGCATGGATGAGCTGTGCGTCGAAGACGAGCGCGCCGCCGGCCGCCATGCCGTGGTGGAGCTTCCCGCCCGCACCGACTTCTTCGAGAAGCACCCGAGCCAGTTCAAGTAGGCTTTGCGAAAACCGTTTTCCGAACGCCCTGGGCATGCGCTCAGGGCGTTTTCGTGCGCGGCGGCGTCTGCCCGATCGGGGCGCATGCCGTATCGGGCGGAGCGGCCGGCCCGCCCTACGTCGCATGACGCAGGCGGCCGCGCCCGTTGCGTTTTGTTTGCGCGTTTCGCGCCCGTGTCGCTTTCGCATGCGCCTGCGCACGCGACGAGCCGGTATAAACGCAGGCGAAAGAGAGACGCGCGGTCGGCATTGCGCCGCAGCCGCGCTGCATGAGAGATTGCGAGAAGGATCCCCGCATGGATATCGTGATGATGATTCTGTACCTGGCCATCGTGCTTTCGGTGCTCGTGTTCGTGCACGAGGGCGGTCATTACCTGGCGGCGCGTGCGTTCGGCGTGCGCGTGACCGAGTTCATGATCGGCTTTCCCGGCCCCAGCGTCGGGTTCACGTGGCGCGGCACGCGCTTCGGCGTGACGGCGGTGCCGCTGGGCGGCTATGCCAAGGTGTGCGGCATGGAACCCGGTCCCGAAAACCCGCATATCGAAGCCGCGCTCGCATTCGCCTATAAGCATGGCACCGTGTATGCCGACGATTTGGCCGAAGAGATGGGCATCACCATCCAGGAGGCGTGCGACGTGCTTTACGTGCTGGAAGACTGGGGATGCCTGACGGGTCCGAAGA
Organism: Slackia faecicanis; assembly: GCF_003725295.1. Taxonomy (GTDB): domain Bacteria; phylum Actinomycetota; class Coriobacteriia; order Coriobacteriales; family Eggerthellaceae; genus Slackia; species Slackia faecicanis. The sequence continues at coordinate 98,947 of NZ_QICB01000003.1, read as the reverse complement.
AGGAGGACGAGCACAATATCTTCCGTACCCGCGCGTATACGAACAAGAAGCGCGGCATCGACCTGGCCGAAGGCACGCCGCGCGAATTCCGCGATCCGCACGAGTTGTACCAGACCGAACGCGCGCAGACGTACCGGGCTCTGCCGTTTTGGAAGCGATCGGTCATCCTGCTCGCGGGCGTGTTCATGAACCTTCTGGTGGCCGTGGTGCTTCTGGTGGTGGCGTTTTCCGTGCTCGGCGTGGATATCGTGGACGAGGCGGGCGTGGTCCAGCAGCACATCGTGCTCACGCCGCTCGAATCGATCCAAGGCGGCCTGAACTACATCGTGGTGGTGGCGCAGGCCGTGGCGGGCCTGTTCAACCCGCAGACCACCGCCGAAACCGTGTCGGGATCCACGTCGATCATGGGCATGGCCGTCATGTCGAAGATGTACGCCGATGCTGGCTTGGCGATGTTTTTGCAGTTCATGGCAATGATTTCCGTGTCGCTCGGCATCATGAACCTGCTGCCGATTCCGCCGCTCGACGGCGGTCGTTTCGTGATCGAGGTCTTCCAGAAGATCACGCGCAAGACGGTGGGCTACAGGGCCATGAACTATATGAGCATCGCGGGCATGGCGTTGTTCATCGGATTCTTCGTCATCATGCTGAACCAGGACATTCAACGCTTCATCTTCGGCAACTGGTAGCGCATTCGCGCAGCGCATAAGAAACGGCCGCAGGTCGGCGCATCGTCTTCGATACGCCGCCTGCGGCCGTTTTTCGCGGCATGGGCGGCCTAGGCGCAAGGCCCGACGAGCGGGCGTTCGTACAGCACCGCCTCGAAGGTGCCGTCGGGATACGTGAGCACGACGTCGGCCACGCGTATGAACCCTTCGGATTCGTAGAGCTTTTGCGCGGGCAGATTATCGGGCAGGATATCCAAGCGAACGCAGCGTCTGCCGCGCTGCTTCGCCGTGTCGATCGCGCCTTTCAGCAGAGCTCGCGCAAGTCCTTTGCCCTGGAAGCGGGGGAGGGTGCAGAGCACGTGCACGACGGAGGCTTCGCCGCTTTCGGCGTCGGTCGGCCAGGGGGCTTCTTCGTAGCCCTCGGCTCCGCCCTCGTCGAGCACCAGGGCCCCTGCCAGCTCGCCGTCGTGTTCGCAAACGATGAGTTGTTCGCATTCGATCGCTTGCCTCAAGAACGCATCGCTTGGATGGTTTTCTCGGTTCCAATGCGGGTCGAAGGCGGAATGCTCTATGTCGGCGACCATTTCGTCGTAAAGCGCGGCCACCTGTTCGAATTCGTCGGGTCGTGCGATGCGTACGCGCGTCATGTTTTCCTCCATCTCTCGGCGATCGTCGGTTCATGGGTGCGGCCCGAAGGCCGCCGTCAGTCGGTCAGGGCGATCGTGCCCGCCGCTCCTTGCGCGATCGTGCCGATGCGCCAGGCGGGCCGTCCCGCGCGTTGCTCGAATTCGCGCGAGAAGGCGTCGGCTTGCTCGGGCGGAATGGCCGCCAGAATACCGCCCGAAGTCTGCGGGTCGCACAGCACCGCCATGCGGTTGTCGTATTCCTCGCTGGAAAGCGCGCCCTGGGCGATGTATCCTTCGGCCAGATCCATGATGGCGAAGGTGCGGTTGGGTCTGCAGTACGCGCAGGCGTTGTCCCACGCGCCTTCGAACACGGGCAGCGCGCTCCAGGAAACCTTCGCCGCGCATCCGCTTGCCGAAAGCATCTCGTGCAGATGCCCCGCGAACCCGAACCCGGTCACGTCGGTGGCCGCGTGCACGCCTGCGGCCTTCATGGCCTCTCCCGCGTGTAGATTCAGCTCGGCCATGGCGTCGAACACGGGGCGCATGGCGTCGTCGTCGGCCAGGCCTACCGCATGCGCCGCCACCATGATGCCCGTGCCGAGCGGTTTGGTCAAAAACAGCACGTCGCCTGGCCGTGCGCCCGCGTTGCGCACGATGCGCTCGGGATGCACGGTGCCGAACACGGTCAGGCCGTATTTAGGCTCCGCATCGTCGATCGTGTGGCCGCCCGCCACGAACGCGCCCGCTTCGCGCACGGCATCGGCGCCGCCGCGCAAGATCTCGGCCGCCACCTCGCAGCCCAGGACGCTATCGAGCGCCAGCATGTTAAGCGCCACGTGCGGCCTTGCTCCCATGGCGAACACGTCGGAAAGGGAATTGGCCGCCGCGATTCGTCCGAATAGGTATGGGTCGTCTACGATCGGCGTGAAGAAATCCACGGTGAGCACCGCGGCCGTATCGTCGTCGATCCGCCAGACCGCCGCGTCGTCGCTCGTCTCGAAGCCGAGCAGCAGCCTTTCGGCGTCGGCGGGAAGAAGGTCGTGCGCGCTGCGCTGCGCGAGCGTGGCGAGCACGTCGTCGAGGTCGCCCGGACCCCATTTCGCCGCTCAACCCCCGCGCGACGTCAGCTGCGTCAGCCTGATTCGTTCTTTCTCGCTCATGGTGTCTCCGTTCGTTTCGGTCGGCGGCGCGCCGTTTTCGTGTGTCTGTGTAAGTATACGACGCTATCGCGACCGCCATCCGCCGATACGCGCCCTCTCGTCGCCACGCAATCCGCGCCGACTGCGAATTCGCGCGATTCGACGCACCAGGCATGCAGTACCGTGATGGTTCCAGGCCCGTCCGACGCGTCCGGGCGTGTCTGCGAGGCGTAGTCGTGCACCGTATCGGTTCGCCCGCGCGGCGCGGGCGCATGAGGGAAGGGAGGCCCCACCTATGGCGGTTCTGGACGATTTCGAGATGAAGGCCGTCAGGCCCGACGCATTGGCGCCGGCCGAAATCGAAGCGAAGGCCGAAGTCGTCGCAATAGGGAAAACCAAGACGCCGGCGGCGAAGCTGCTCGTGCTGTCCATGCTGGCGGGCGCGTTCATCGCCTTCGGCGCCTTGTATTTCTGCGTGTTTCTGGGCGATCCGTCCATGCCGTTCGCCGTGCAGCGCATCGTGGGCGGCCTGTGCTTCAGCCTGGGCTTGGTGCTGGTGCTGTGCTGCGGCGCCGAGCTGTTCACCGGCAATATGCTCATGGTGTGCGCGCTGGCCAGCAAGAAGATCACGGCGGGCGCCATGGCGAAGAACTGGGTGCTCGTGTGGCTGGGTAATTTGGCGGGCGCGCTGGTGGCCGTGGCGCTGGTGTATTTCGCGCACATCGCCGATATGAACGGCGGCGGGGTGGGCAACGCCATGGTGTCGGTGGCGGTGTCGAAGGTGACCCCCGATTGGATCACGTTGTTCTTCAAGGGCATCCTGTGCAACATCTTCGTGTGCCTGGCGGTTTGGATCGGCTTCGCCACGCGCACGGTGGTCGACAAGGTGGTCGGCATCCTGCTGCCTATTTCCGCCTTCGTGGCCTGCGGTTTCGAGCACTGCGTGGCCAATATGTTCTTCCTGCCCATGGGCCTTCTGGCCAAGGGCGCGGGCTTCGGCGCGCAGATCGACGCTTCGGCGCTCGACCTGGGAAGCGTTTTCTACAACATTTCGGCCGCCACGTTGGGCAACATCGTGGGCGGCGCGATCTTCGTCGGCTTGGCCTACTGGTTCGTGTTCCATGCGAAGAAGGAGAGCTGATCGGCTGAAGGAGGGGGGTTGAAGGCTGCGTGTGCGCGGGTGTCGGGGGAATGGATAGCGAGAATGCGATCGGGAGGTATACGTGGCCGAGAAAAGATTCGTTTCGTTCGATGCCGAAGAACGTCGCAGGCATGAGGCGGCGCTGCGCTCGGTTCCCGAATGCGTGCGCTACGACGCGCACGGCCTGCAGATGCGCGATGAAACGGTGGCGGCCGAGATTCCGGTGCCGCTGTTCTGTAACGGCGTGTGCCTGAACGTGCTTTCATGCACGCCTGTCGACCTGGTCGACCTTGCCTACGGCGCGCTGTTTTCGGCGGGCGTCATCGGCGGGGTTTCCGACGTGGCGGCGGTGGAAGTGGGCGGTACGGCCGATGCGCCCGTGGTAGATGTCGATCTGCGCGAAGGGCTTGCCGTGTCCGAATCGGCCCTGCGCCTGAGTCCGCTGTCGGGGTGCCCGCGCTCGCTGTGCGACCAGGGTGTTCCGTCGTATTTCCCCGCCCGCATGGTGCAGGTGGGAGTGTCGGAGCCGTTTCCTGCGGAGGCCATCACGCGCGCGGCCAACGCGCTGCGCGACAAGCAGGGCTTGCACCGCGCCACAGGCGCCACGCACGCGGCGGCTTTCGTCGGCCGCGACGGGCGTTTTCTCATGCTGCGCGAAGACGTGGGGCGCCACAATGCCCTGGACAAGCTGATCGGCGCCCTGCTGCGCGCGGGGGCCGATCCGCAGGAGGGGTTCGTGTTCTTGTCGAGCCGCTGCGCGTTGGAGCTGGTGAACAAGGCGGCGCGCTTCGGCGTGGGGCTGGTGGCCACGGTGTCGGCGCCCACGTCGGCGGTGCTCGAGTTCGCCACGCAGGCAGGAGTTGCGCTGGCCGCGTTCGCCCGTGACGACCGCTTCACCGTGTACACGCATCCCGAGCGCATCGCGTTCGACGCGCCGTGCTGCCAGGCCGACTCCTGCGCCTGCAAGGCGTCCGCGTAGGCACGCGCCGCGCGTCTCACCGCTTCGTCAGACCGCCGTTGCCGAGTGGCCGGTCCGCCGCCTGGCGGGTCCCGATGCCGTTCCTTTCGATCGGCGGCGCCTTCGGAGCGTCGCGGACGGCATGGTTCTTTTGAATACGAACAAACCCGGCCGGAAGCCTGCGCCTCCGGCCGGGTTTGTTCGTTACGGGATGCTCGATGCGCGGCGAACCAGGCGCCGCGCGCGAACCGCTGCTGCGTCGGCGGCCGCCGCAGCGAACGGCATCGCACGCGGCGACTTTCGGGCTACAGCTCGATCGGCTTCCATTCGTCGTGGTCGCAGATCCAGGCCTGAGGCTCTTCCACGCTGAAGAACACGAGCGTTTCGTCGTCGGGGCCGTCATAGTGCTCGCCCAGGCTTTCCAGGTGCTCGTAGCCCGCGCGGCGCATCTCGGCGCCCGCCTCGTCTTTCAGGCCCGCCTTGCCGCGCAGGATGAGCCAGCCGTGGCCGGGCCACCAGGACGTGGCCTCGAATCGCTGGTTTTCCAGCAGCTCCTGCCACACGTCTTTGGTCGTGGCGGTGCAGAACCAGATTTTGCCGTGCTCTTCGGCGGCGAAGCTGAACGGGCGCACGTGGGGCTGCCCGTCCACGCTCGTGGCCAGATACCACGCGGGCACGGCGTTGAGGTATTGCAGGATCGTCTCGTTTCCAGTCATGGCTGCTCCTTTCCAGAGGGCGTGTCGGTTCGCGTCGCGCCGGCTGTGCGAACGGCGCGACGCGCTGTGTTATGCGAAGGCGTCGGGCGTCGGGGCGGGGGCTTGCGTCTGCCCCGACGCCCGACTCGGTTACAGGATCAGATGCGCGCAGGCGGCAAGCGCGACAAGCGCCGCCATGACGCCCGCTGCCGCGGCATCGCGTGCGCCGAAGGCCAGCGGGTGCAGGCGGGTGCGGCCGTCGGCACCGTGGTAGCAGCGGGCATCCATGGCCGCGGCCAGGGTTTCTGCGCGGCGGAACGCGCTCGAGAACAGCGGCACCACGAGCGAGGAAAGCATGCGCATTCCGCGCGAGGGGCTGTTCGCGAATCCCGCGCCGCGGCTGATTTGGGCGCGATAGACCGCCACCAGCTCGTCGGCGAACTGCGGCATGAAGCGCAGCGCTATGCCCAATATCATGCCCAGCTCGTGGGCGGGAAGCCCGATGCGCGCCAGCGGCGCCAGCAGGCGCTCGAACGCCTCGGTCAAATCGAGCGTCGTGGTGGTCATGGTGACAAGACTCATGCCCGCCATCATGAGGAAGAGCCTGGAGGCGATGAACCCGCACGAATACACGCCGGCTTCGCTGATGCGCACGATCCACCACTGGAACAAAACCTCGCCGCCCTGCACGAAGAACAGGTTGAAGATCGAAGCCAGCACCACGATCGCCAGAAGCGGCGCGATCGAGCGCGCCGCCGATCCCAGCGGGATGCGCGCCATGGCGTAAAAGCCCGCCACGAACGCTGCCACCACGGCTAATCCTGCGAAATCGCGCGCCAGAAGCGCCGCTGCGATCAGCGCGATGCCTGCGAGCAGCTTCGTGCGCGGGTCCAGGCGATGTATGGGGCTGTCGCCCTGGTAGTAGCTTCCGAAAGAGAACGCCGCGTTCATCGGGCACCGCCCTTGCAGGCGGAAACGATGCCCGCGACCAGCTCGTCTTCGGTGTAGAAGCCCGAAAACGCCTCGGGCATGCCCAGGTCTCGCAGGGCGAGCGCCATGCGGCGCGCGGCGGGAAGGCCGAGGCCTACGGCGTCTAATTCTGCGTTGAGGGCGAATACCTCGCGCGGCGTGCCCGAGGCGAACATCTCGCCCTCCTTGAGCACCACGATGCGCTGGCAGAGCGCTGCCAGGTCGTCCATGCTGTGTGACACCATGACCACGGTCAGGCCCGCTTCGGCGTGGAGGCCGGCCACGAGCTCCAGGAATTCCTTGCGCGCGGCCGGATCCAATCCGGCGGTGGGCTCGTCGAGCACCAGCACTTCGGGGTCCATCGCCAGCACGCCGGCGAAGGCTACGCGGCGTTGCTGGCCGCCTGAAAGCTCGAAGGGGCTCGCGTCGCCGATCGCTTCGCGGTCAAGGCCCACCAGCGCGAGCGACGACGCCACGCGCTTATCGACCTCGTCGGCCGAAAGGCCCAGGTTGCGCGGACCGAACGCCACGTCGTCGTATACGGTGGCCGCGAACAGCTGGCGCTCGGGGTACTGAAACACCACGCCCACCTTCGCACGCGCCGCGGTGGCTTCCTTTTTGTCGGCGATGTCGCGCCCGCACACCAGCACGCGCCCCTCCGTGGGCTTCAGGATGCCGTTCATATGCTGGATGAGCGTCGATTTGCCCGACCCGGTGTGGCCCGCGATGCCCACGAATTCGCCTGGGCGAATGGCGAAATGAATGTCGTGCAGCGCCCACACGGCGTTGGGGTCGTTGCCCCATGCGGCCGTTTTCCCGCCTTTCTTGCCGCGGTTTTTCCTGGCCTTCGAGGAATCCAAATAGGTGTGGCTGACGTGTTCGAATGCGATGACAGGCTCTTCGCCGCCCGCTCCCGCCGCGCCGCTTTCGTGCGCCGTGCTCCCGTCGTGCGCGATAGGCGCCTGCGCGGCCCGGCCTTCGGCACGGTCTGCGATGGCGTGGGCCAGGTCGCGTTCTCGAATGCACGCGGGCACGTCCACGCCTTCGGAGCGCAGGCGCTCGGAAAGCTCGCACGCGAAGGGAACCTCGAGGTTCAGGTGCGCCAGTTTGTCGGTCTGCACCAGCACGTCGGCGGGCGTGCCGTCGAGCGCCACGCGTCCGCCGTCGAGCACCACCACGCGGTCGGCCTCGGCGGCCTCTTCCATGAAATGGGTGATGGCCACCACGGTCATGCCGCGTTCGTGCAGCGCCTTGCATACGCGCATGAGGCCGCGCCTGCCGCGCGGGTCGAGCATCGACGATGCTTCGTCCAGGATGAGGATTTTCGGCTCCATGGCAAGCGCGCCGGCGATGGCCACGCGCTGCTTCTGCCCGCCTGACAAAGCGTTGGTCTCGTGCGTCTCGAAGCCCATCAGTCCCACTTCGGCAAGCGCCTCGCGCACGCGGCGCGCGATTTCCGACGTTTCGACGCCCATGTTCTCGGGGCCGAACGCCACGTCGTCTTCGACGAGCGACGCCACCAGCTGGTCGTCCGGGTTCTGAAACACCATGCCGGCGGTGGAGCGGATGGCGTAGAGCGATTCCTCGTCGGCGGTATCCATGCCGTCGACCGTCATCGTGCCCTCGTCGGGCACGAGCAGGGCATTGATGTGTTTGGCGAAGGTTGATTTGCCGCTTCCGTTGCCGCCCAGGATGCAGACGAATTCGCCCTGGGCTATGCGGATGCTGACGTCGGAGAGCACGAAGCGCTTGCCGTCATAGGTGAAGCTCATATGTTCGCAGTCGATCATCACGGTTCGTTTCTTCTCGAGGCGGTTCGAAGGCGCGTCCGCGCGCAGCGTCGGACGCAGGATGGGGAAGGGGCCGGCGCAGGGGCGTCGTGCGGGCGATGCGCGCGGCGCGTGCCGGGGCGTGGGCGTTCCGCGTTAGGCCTGCTTGGGCGAGGGACGTCCCTTGACTTGGTTTTTCTTCGGCGTGATCAGGTTGGAGACGGCCTTGTACACCACCATGGTCAGCACGGAGTTCAAAATGGTTTTCACCAGGTTGAAGGGCAGCAGGGCGGGAACGACCATGGGAAGGATGGCATCCAGGCTGCCGTACCAGAACGCCACGCCGATGGTCAGGTTGGCCGCGATCGAGCCCGCGATCGCCAGCAGGCTGCCAAGGGCTAGGCCGGAAACGGCGCCCTTGAACGTGTGGAAGCGGCGATAGATCAGCGCAGCGGGCACCACGAAGCACAGCGTGGCGATGATGTTCATGAGGGTTCCCACCCATTCGCCGAGCACCAGGCCGTGGATCACGGCGGCCATGGCGCCCACGGCGAAGCCCGCGCCCGGGCCGAACGCGAAGCCGCACACCATGGCGGGCATGAGCGAGGGGTCGTAGGTCAGGAAGGGCAGGCCCGGGATCAAGGGAATCTGCACGAACGAGAACAGCGCGGAGACGGCGCACATGAGCGCCATGGTGACGAGCTGGCGCGTGCTCCAGCGGTTGGTGTTTTTCACGGGTTTCTTCGGTGCTGCCATGACGGCCTCTTTTCTGCGAGACGGGTGCCTGTCGGAATTGCTTCTTGTCTCGCGGAAAAAGAAACAAGCCCGTATGAATTCCAATACGGGCTTGTCATTCGCATGAAAACGGTCCGGTCGTGCCGGAACGCGATGTCGTGCGAACTCTGCCTCTTCCATCCGGACTGTGACCGTTGGTATCGGATTCTCACCGAATCAGCCCGACCCGGCCCGAGGGCCGCATCGGGGTCGCGGACTTCCGGGGGCGCTGCGCGCCGTGCCGGTTACCGCCAGTGGGGAATTTCGCCCCGCCCTGAAACAGAATTCATGCCGGTTATTGTAGCACCGCCCGCCGCGTTCGAAACCCCTTATGCGCCGCCCGCCGTTTTCTTGTGCGAAAATCCCGGATCGCATGCGTGCAGGCGCGCGACGCCGGTAGAAGGGCGGCACCATGTTCACAAGAGAACGCTTCACATGAATCGGCGAACGGTTTTATATGCACGGCAAAACGCCTTTTTCCTGCCTGACTTCTGTTTTTATGCGCCGAGTTCCGTTTTGATTCACTTCTCATGCAGGGCCGCGAGCGGCCAGGCGTACAATGCATCGCTACAGTGCAACCGGGGGAAGGCTGTTATATGGACATTGTCGGCATACTCAACCAGATCGATGCCGTCGTTTGGGGTCCGCTCATGATCGCATTGCTGCTGGGCTCCCACATCTTTCTGACTATTCGTACGGGTTTCATTCAGCGCAAGCTGCCGCAGGCCATCAAGATGTCCGTCGTCAAAGACGAGGGCAGCGAAGGCGACGTGAGCCAGTTCGGCGCCCTGGTCACCGCCCTGGCGGGCACCATCGGCACCGGCTCGATCGTAGGCGTGGCCACCGCGATCATCGCGGGCGGCCCGGGCGCCGTGTTCTGGATGTGGCTCACGGGCGTGTTCGGCATCGCCACCAAGTATTCCGAGGTCTACGCCGCGGTGAAGTATCGCGTCAAAGACCATAAGGGCGAAATGCTCGGCGGCGCCATGTATGCGTGGGAGCGCGCCTTCAAACGCAAGGACGGCTCCATTCCGTGGTGGGCCAAGCTGGGCGCCGTGTCGTTCGCGCTGTTCGCCATCGTGGCCACCATCGGCACCGGTTCCGCCGTGCAATCCGCGGCCATGACCGGCATCATCGAGGCCAATTTTCCGGGCATCCCCGAGTGGGCGATCGCGCTGGCTATCGCCGTATTGGTCTCGCTCGTCATCTTCGGCGGCGTGAAGACGGTTTCCACCGTGTGCGAGAAGCTCGTTCCCTTCATGGCCATCGCCTACACCGTGGGCTGCTTCGTGATCATGGCCTACAACTGGGAATACATCGTTCCCGCGTTCGGCTTGATCTTCGAATGCGCGTTCACCGCCAAGGCCGCGTTCGGCGGCGCGGTGGGCAGCGGCATCATGGTTGCCTTGCAGTTCGGCTGTGCGCGCGGCCTGTTCTCCAACGAGAGCGGCCTGGGCTCGGCCCCGATCGTGGCCGCGGCCGCCGCGACGAAGAACCCCGCCCGCCAGGCGCTCGTGGCCATGACCGGCACCTTCTGGTCCACCGTTGTGATCTGCGCCATCACCGGCATCGTGCTCATTTCCACTATGCTTGCCAACCCCGGCCTCATCGAAGGCGGCGGCATCAAGGAAGGCGCGGCGCTCGCCAGCGCGGCCTTCGCCACGATTCCGTATGTGGGCACGCCTATCCTGGTGATCGGCATGATCAGCTTCGCATACTCCACCATTCTGGGTTGGAGCTACTACGGCAACCGCTGCGCCACTTACCTGTTCGGCCGCAAGGCCGTACGCCCCTACCAGATCCTCTACGTCATCGTGGGCTTCTTGGGTGCGGTCGGCGTGGGCGATATGGTGTGGGTCGTCTCCGACATCGGCAACGCGCTCATGGCGGTGCCTAACATCATCATGGTGCTGCTGCTTTCGGGCATGATCGCGCGCGAGACCAAGCACTACGTTTACGAAGGCCATCTGGACGAGGCCTATGAGGAAGAGATTCCCGTCATCGAGGCCAAATAGCGCGTCTTCGATCGGTTTGTCTTTGCCGTTAACGAACGAATTAACCTCCCGTCTTTCGGGCCGCATGGCGGCTCGGAGGCGGGAGGTTTTTGCGTTGCGGCGCGGATCGCCCGAGCGCGGAAGAAGGGCGCCCGCGTACCGAGCGCGCAGGGCGCGCCGCATTCGGCAGGGGTATAGGAGAAGAAAGGGCCGTGCGGAAAGGGGAGCTCATGCATATAGCGGGATTGCAGAAGCTTTCGCTGGTGGATTATCCGGGCGTCTTGGCGGCCACGGTATTCGTGCCGGGCTGCGACTTCCGCTGCCCGTTCTGCCATAACGGCTCGCTCGTGATCGGGCGCGCGGCCGCGGCGGGCGCTGCGGCCGGCGGTGCGGCCGGCGGTGCGAGCGGCACGAGCAGCGCGCACGGCGCGCCTTGTGTGGCGAACCCGCGGCCTTCCTGCGCGGCGGACGGCGGCATGTCCGGCGCAGACGCGGGTTTTCCCTCGGTTGGCGAAGACGCCTTCTGGGCCTTTCTGGACAAGCGCCGCGGCGTGCTGCAGGGTGTTTGCATCACAGGGGGAGAGCCGCTGCTCAGAAGCGACCTGCCTGATTTCTGCGCGCGTATCAAAGGCATGGGGTATCGGGTGAAGCTCGATACCAACGGCGTCCATCCGCAGCACTTGGCGGCGCTGCTCGATGCGGGTTTGATCGACTATGCGGCCATGGACGTGAAGTCGAGCTGGCGGCGTTATGCCGAAGCGGCCGGCCTTCGCGCCGATGCGGCGCCCGCCGCGGTGCGCGCCGTGCGGGAAAGCGCCCGCATGTTGATGGAAGGGTCCGTGCCCTACGAATTCCGCACCACCGTGGTGCGCGAGCTGCACGATGCGGAATGCCTCGAAGCCATGGCCGACGCGTTGTGTGGCGCGCGGGCGTGGTATCTGCAGCGTTATGTCGACTCGCCCAACGTGCTTGCGGGGCAGGGAAGGCTGAGCGCCTACGATGAGGCCGAGATGGCCCGCATAGCCGAACGGCTCGCCGAGCGCGCCCCGTTCGTCCGCCTGCGCGGGGTGTAGGCTGCCCGTCTGCCGCGAATCGAGTGTCTCGCGAACGTCTCTCGCCGTTCGCCCGTTGCGCCGCGCGGCAAGTCCGATCGCGGCCTGCGTCCTCGTTGGCTCGCGCATCCGTCTGCTGCTGTTCGCGGGCGATGCGGCCATCGAATCCGCAGCCCGCTGTCCGTGCCGCGTTTGCCCGCCCGCCGCTCGGTCGCCGCGTCCCGCCCGCGCCGCAGGCGTCTGTTCGCCGTCTGCCCGCGGTTTCGGCACGTTTCCCCTCGCCGTTCGTCGACGGCGGACGGCGTGATGCTTTTTCGGCGGGCGGCATTTGCCCAGGTGCGCTTGAATACGCCTTGCTACCACCATATGTTGTGCTTCTGACCATTTGGCATTGCAAGATATTGAATTGAATTTTCCTGTCGTTATCATCGTGGACATCACGAGCGAAAGGCGGGAATCATGTACCAGGTCATCAAGCGCGACGGCGCCGTCGTCGCCTTCGACATCGCGAAGATATCGGCGGCTATCTCCAAAGCCTTCCGGGCGTGCGAAAAGAACCACCATCCCACGGTCATCGATATGCTGGCGCTCAACGTGACGGCGCATTTCGAGCGTAAGATCGAAAACGGCCTGATCGGCGTCGAGCAGATTCAAGACAGCGTGGAAGAGGTGCTCTCCGAAGCGGGCTATGCCGACGTGGCCAAGGCCTACATCCTGTACCGCCGCCAGCGCGAGAACGTGCGCAACACGCGCGACACGTTGCTCGACTACAAAAAGCTCGTGGACGGCTACCTCAAGATCGAAGACTGGCGCGTGAAGGAAAACGCCACCGTCACCTATTCCGTCGGCGGCTTGATCTTGTCCAATTCGGGCGCGATCACGGCGAACTACTGGCTGTCCGAGGTCTACGATGCCGAAGCGGCCCAGGCGCACCGCAATGCCGACATCCACCTGCACGACCTGTCCATGCTCACGGGTTATTGCGCGGGCTGGTCGCTGCGTCAGCTGATCGAAGAGGGCCTGGGCGGCGTGCCCGGCAAGATTTCTTCCAAGCCCGCCAAGCATCTGGCCAGCCTGTGCAACCAGATGGTCAACTTCTTGGGCATCATGCAGAACGAATGGGCGGGCGCCCAGGCGTTTTCGAGCTTCGACACCTATTTGGCCCCGTTCGTGCGTGCGGACGATCTGAGCTACGAAGAAACCAAGCACTGCGTCGAAAGCTTCGTCTACGGCGTGAACACGCCGAGCCGCTGGGGAACCCAGGCGCCGTTTTCCAACATCACGCTCGATTGGACGTGCCCGCCCGACCTGCGCGACGTGCCCGCCGTCGTGGGCGGCGAGCCGCAGGATTTCACCTACGGCGACTGCGCGCGCGAGATGGACATGGTGAACAAGGCGTTCATCGAGGTCATGATCGAAGGTGACGCCGAGGGCCGCGGTTTTCAATACCCCATTCCCACGTATTCGGTCACGCGCGATTTCGACTGGAGCGACACCGAAAACAACCGCCTGCTGTTCGAAATGACCTCGAAATACGGCACGCCGTACTTCAGCAACTACGTGAATTCCGACATGGAGCCCTCCGATGTGCGCTCCATGTGCTGCCGCCTGCGCCTCGACCTGCGCGAGCTGCGCAAGAAATCGGGCGGTTACTTCGGCAGCGGAGAGAGCACGGGCAGCATCGGCGTGGTCACGGTGAACCTGCCGCGCATCGCCTACCTTGCCGCCGACGAGGCCGATTTCTACGCGCGCCTCGACCATATGATGGATATCGCCGCGCGTTCGCTCAAGACGAAGCGCACGGTGGTTTCGCAGCTGCTCGATGCGGGGCTCTATCCCTACACGAAGCGCTATCTGGGCGGTTTCGGCAACCACTTCTCCACGATCGGGCTGGTGGGCATGAACGAGGCCGCGCTCAACGCGAGCTGGCTTCGCTGCGATCTGACCGACCCGCGTGCGCAGGAATTCGCCGCGCAGGTGCTCGACCACATGCGCGAGCGCCTGGTGGTGTATCAGGAACGCTACGGCGACCTGTACAACCTGGAGGCCACGCCCGCCGAAAGCACGTCGTACCGCTTGGCCAAACACGACAAAGAGCAGTTTCCCGACATCGTGTGCGCGGGCGGGCAAGGCACGCCGTATTACACCAACAGCTCGCATCTGCCCGTGGGCTATACCGACGACGTGTTCAGCGCGCTCGACGTGCAAGACGACTTGCAGACGCGCTACACCTCGGGCACGGTGTTTCATGCCTTCCTGGGCGAGAAGCTGCCCGATTGGCGTGCCGCGGCGCAGCTGGTGCGCGCGATCGCCGAGAACTACTGCTTGCCGTATTACACGCTGTCGCCCACGTATTCGGTGTGCCGCACCCACGGCTACCTTGCGGGCGAGCAGCATGTTTGCCCGCAGTGCGGCGCCGAGACCGAGGTATACAGCCGCATCACGGGCTATTACCGTCCGCTGAAGAATTGGAACGAAGGCAAGGCGCAGGAATACGTCGATCGCATGGAATACGCGCCGTCTGCGTCGCGCTTGACGAAGGGCGAAGCGCCGTTCATGCCGCCCGAAAGCACGATGCGCAACGCGACCTTCGGCATTGACGCCGGGGAAGACGCGGCGCCCTGTGGCGCCCGCGACGGGCGCGTTCAGGGCGGCTTCGCGGGCACGGCCCCCGTGTTCGGCAAAGCGAGCGAAAACGGTCCGCTTCCGGCGGACGCATGCGGTCTGAAACCGGGTTCGTACCTGGTCACCACGGCCGCGTGCCCGAATTGCCGCAGGGTGAAGCCTCTGCTTTCTTCGGCGGGAATCGCCTATCGCGAGCTGCGCATCGATGACGACGCGCGCGCCCGGGCGGTCGCTGACCGGCTCGGCATCATGGCCGCGCCGACGCTTTTGTTCGTGGCCGCCGACGGGTCTGTGGATGCGGCGGCCGGCATGCCCGCGATCATGGCCGCCCTTTCCGAGGCTGCGCCTCAGCGCGTCTGACTTCTGTGCGCGCCGCCCGCCGTCGGCGGGCGGCGTGAGGCGCGTTTCGTTGTCCATGCGGGCCCCTTTCGCCGTCGAATAAGCGCTTTTGCGCGCTAAAGCGTTGCAGGTGGCGGGTGCATTCGTATAATCGTGCGAACTTTCCGGCGCCGCGCTGCGCCGGCGTTTCTCGCGACGACGCGCCTGCGGGCGCACCATCACGAAGGAGCCGCCATGGATATCGTCGGTGTGATCGATCTGGTTGACAGCTGGGTGTGGGGTCCGCTCACGATCGTG
Source organism: Slackia faecicanis (assembly GCF_003725295.1). Taxonomy (GTDB): domain Bacteria; phylum Actinomycetota; class Coriobacteriia; order Coriobacteriales; family Eggerthellaceae; genus Slackia; species Slackia faecicanis. Next base: position 83,901 of record NZ_QICB01000003.1, on the reverse strand, counting down.
ATCTTGTTGGGATCGCACGTTTATCTGACCGTGCGTACGCGATTCATCCAACGCAAGCTGCCTCAGGCCATCAAGCTGTCGGTGACGGCAGACCCTGATGCAGAAGGCGACATCAGCCAGTTCGGCGCGCTGACCACCGCGCTTTCGGCCACGATCGGCACGGGCAATATCATCGGCGTGGCCACCGCGATCATTGCAGGCGGCCCGGGCGCCGTGCTGTGGATGTGGCTCACGGGCGTGTTCGGCATGGCCACGAAATATTCCGAGGTCTATGCCGCGGTGAAATACCGCGTGAAAGACGCCGACGGCGAAATGCACGGCGGCGCCATGTACGCCTGGCGTCGTGCCTTCAAGCGCGCCGACGGCTCCATTCCCTGGTGGGCTAAGCTGGGTTCGGTGGCATTCGCGCTGTTCGCGGGCGTGGCTTCGCTGGGCATCGGCTCGGCCGTGCAGTCCAGCTCCATGGCGGGCGTGATCGACTCCAACTTCCCGGGCATTCCTATGTGGGCGTTGGGCCTGGCGATCGCGATCATGGTGTCGATCGTCATTTTCGGCGGCGTGAAGGTCATTTCGCGCGTGTGCTCGAAGCTGGTGCCGTTCATGGCTATCGCCTACGTATGGGGTTGCATTGTGATTATCGGCATGAACTGGGAATACGTTTGGCCTGCCATCAAACTGATCTTCGAATGCGCGTTCACCGCCAAGGCCGCGTTCGGCGGCGCGGTGGGCAGCGGCATCATGGTTGCCTTGCAGTTCGGCTGCGCGCGCGGCCTGTTCTCTAACGAGAGCGGCTTGGGCTCGGCTCCGATCGTGGCCTCCGCCGCCGCTACGCGCAATCCGGCGCGTCAGGCGCTCGTTTCCATGACGGGCACGTTCTGGGACACCGTGGTCATCTGCGCGCTGACGGGCGTGGTGCTGGTTTCCACCATGCTCGCCAACCCCGGCATCGTGACGGCCGGCAATCTCTCCGAAGGCGCCGCGCTTACGAGCGCCGCGTTCGCCTCGATCCCGTACGTGGGCACGCCCATCCTGGTGATCGGCATGATCTTGTTCGCGTATTCCACCATGCTGGGCTGGAGCTATTACGGCACGCGCTGCGCAACGTTTCTGTTCGGCCGCCGCGCGCTGCGTCCGTATCAGGTGCTGTACGTGCTGGCCGCGTTTTTGGGCGCGATCGGCGTGGGCGGCGTGGTGTGGACGGTGTCCGACATCGCCAATGCCTTCATGGCGCTTCCCAATATCATCGTGGTGCTGCTGCTCAGCGGCGTGATCGCCCGCGAAACGCGCCATTACGTATGGGATAAGAACCTCGATGAGAAGTCGAGCGAGCCCACGCCGCTCATGGAAGACGTGATGCGATAGGGAAGGCGGCGCACGGCATCACGACTCGCGCGGCGGCTAAAGGTCGGAATTATTCTTGATTCGATGGACGGGAAGACGGCCGTCGTTCGCCGTTGCACGCGGCAGCGGTGCGAGGCGCCGTTCGCGGTTTTACGGATACGCGGCCGGTGCGCTGTTCGTTTCGGCGGCTTACTGAACGCCATTCGTGCCGTATGCGCGCGCGTGAAGAAGCTGGATAAAGCGGCGCAATGCCATCCTGTTTTCTGCAGAGGCCTGAAAAATGTTAAAAACTTCGCTTTTTATACCGCTCACCACGGATTTGCTACCGTTTAAATATTGAAAGGTGAAAAACATCGGATTGCCGAAACCATATTGCAACAAATTTTCCACAGTCTTATCATAGTGGAGTGACTTTATCTGAATAATCACTTGCATCACGTACGACAGACTGCCCGACCGACGGTCTGTCTTTTTACACTCTGGTAACTACTGTGCGGAAAATGAAGGGGGCGATTCCGCATGAAGGCTCTGCTGCCGGTCGGCTGCAATGAACGCACCGCTTTCGCGAGCGATGCGCCTTCGGCGATTCTTCCTTTCTGGGCCCGTGCGCTCATTTCGTGCCTCCTGGACGAAAATCGTTCGGGGGGGGGGTGCGACTCATTTAGCAATTCAATCGGCTTCAGCAAGCACATGCCGTCGTTCGACGGCATTTTTCGCGCGCGCCTTTGTCGGCGTGCCGGCTCGTCGTGCGTTCATGGATTCGGCACGGAGGGCTGATGCATGATTTCTCGTATTTGGAATGTCGTTCTGACGCTTCTGCTCATTGTTGCCGCGGCGCTGGCGATCGCTTTCGCGGGCGTGCGTCTGGTGGGCCTGACCCCTTTCGCGGTGCTGTCGGGCTCTATGGAGCCGCAGTATCCGGTGGGTTCTCTTATCTATGTGAAAGACGCCGACCCCGCAACCGTTCAGGTGGGGCAGGCCATCACGTTCGAAGATGGAGCCGACCGCCTGGTCACGCATCAGGTGTATGACATCGATTCCGAACAGCGCCTGTTCTACACGCAGGGCATCGCCAACGTGAACGATTCGGGCGAAATCATGCATGACGCCACGCCCGCGTCATGGGATGCGCTGGTGGGCGTGCCGGTGGCGTGCATTCCGTATCTGGGCTATGTGAACGATTGGATCACCCATGCGCCGGGCATCTATGTCATGGTCGCCCTGGTGGCCGTGATCATGGCCGTTTCGATCGCCATGGAGCTGCATCGCATGAGCGTCGAGAAGCGCCGTGCCGTAGAGCTTGAGCGCTACCGTCAGGACATGCAGCGCCGTTCGGGCGCGTATGCAGGCTGTGCGCAGGGCCGCAACCCTGCCGCTCCGCATGCCGCGCATGCCGTGCCGAACTACGCCCCGAACCCCGGTGCTCGGGGCGTGCCGTACGGAGCCGCTTCCCAGAATGCTTACGGCGCGCAGCCTTACGGCGTCGCGAGCCCTGCGGGCGTTACGACCGCATGCGACCCCGCCCGCGTTTCCTCGCCCGGCGCCGTGCCCGGCGCTGCCCCCTATGGAGCCCCTGGCGTCGCGGCGCCCCCTGTGCAGCAGGCCGGCTCCCACGACGGGCGCGGCATGGCTGCGCAGCCTTCCCCGTACGACCGACGCTTCGACCAGCAATCCGCGGACGCGTATGCGCCCGTCGTTCCCGTTGCCAGCAAGCATGCGGCGCATGCGCGTCCCGAAAGCGACGCGCGCCGATCAGGCCGACGACGATAAACCTTCAAGGACTAAGCGGCTTTCTCACGAAGCGACATCCATCGAATGCGATGTTGACAAAAGGATGCTTGTACAAGCAGCAAGGAAAGGAGAGGACATGGACACCTCGCAAAACACGGGAAAGAAAAGGACGACGCTGATCGTCGCCCTGGTGGCCTGCCTGGTGCTGGCCGTGGGCGCAGGCGTGTTCGCCTGGTTTAGCGCTCAGGACACTAAGACGAACACGTTTGTGAGCGGCACTGGCATCACCGACCCCGACGTGAAGCCCGACCCCAATCGGCCCACGGACCCCCATCCCGACCCCGATAATAACCCCAATACAGATGGTAAGATCGTCGAGACCGAGTGGAACGAGAACTCCCCGCTGGCTCCGGGTTCCATTACGCCGAAGAATCCCAATATGGGTATCGGTGGGGATTCCATGCCCGCCTACGTTTTCGCCATGGTCGAGAATACCTTGCCTGCCGACGCATATTTCGTGCTGGGCAAAGGCTGGAAGCCGGTAGAGGGCTACGTTACCGAATATAAGACTACGATCACGGTAGCGCCCGACCAAACTGTCATTGACAAACACCCCAGCATTACTGACCCCGATGCCAAGCTCTACAAGAGCGGCCTGTTCGTGTACGTGGGCGAGACCAGCGATTGGGCGATGCTTGCTCCGACGGTCGACCCCGCAGGCAACAAGGCGAATTACACCGGCGAGCTCTTCGATAAGGTCTACACCAGCTCTACGTTCGATAAGGGCCAGGTCACGGGTGACAAGAACACCATCAAGGTGAGCGCTTACTTTGCTGCCGCTTCTGGTGATGGCGAGTACACCGGCGAAAATAAGAACCAGCTCAAGGAAGAATCCAAGAAGGAGATTCTTGCAAGTGTCAAAGCCTGGGCTGCAAACGTCAAGGCCTAGTCACATTCCATTCGTCACTATGCGATTATTTCCATAGGTCGTCAAAAAATCCGCGACGGGATTTTCCCGTCGCGGATGCGGCGTTTCCGACGTTTGTTCAAGCTTGACCGGTTTATGCGTCATGCGTCGTGCAGGTGCATATGTGCGATACGTGGGTTTTCCTCGATATCCCATATATGCATTTGCATAAAAGATAAGGCCACGATGCACAAAGTGGCCCAATGGCCAGAAAGGGGGTCTGCCGCATGCCTGTTAAAGGAAAGCATGCCAAAGCCGACTCGACGAAATCGCGCATGATGCCATGGCTGGTCGTGGCCATGATCGCGTGCGCTCTTATTGTTGCCCAGACCCTCTCTTTCATCACGCGTGAAATACCGCTGCAGACCAAGGTCCAATTCGGCGACGTGGGAATCGTGACGCACGTTCTCACGAAGAATGCCGAGGGTGCCGAGGTCGAAGCTGCCGATGGCGATAATCTCGGCGCGCACGACGCCCATGTGAGCCGCATCCTGCGCGTGGAGAATACGGGCGATCATCCCGTGTTCGTGCGCCTGAAGGTCGGCTTCGAATACGCGAAAAACGTCGAAGGGCAGGGTAAGGATCAATGGAGTCCCGTCGACGCCAAATACGTCGGCTTCACCTGGAAGGACGAGGCCGATACGAATGCCGCATGGATCAAGCGTCCCGCCGATGCCGAGGGCAATACCGACGGATTCTTCTATCTGAACAAGGTGCTTCCGCCCAAGGGCGCACCTGATGATAAGGGGGCTCTTTCCGACCCGCTGAATATCGGCATCGATGTCGATACGGCGGGCATGATCGCCGAATACGGCGCCGATTGCACGTTCCGGCTTGTGGTGAAGGGCTACGGCGTGCAGAGCGAGAACCAGAAGAGCGAAAACGTACTCGAGGCGGAAGGCTGGGCAGAATGAAAGACCTTCTGAAAACGATCCTGAGCGCTCGTAAGCGAGCGGATATCCGAACGAACACGTGCATGCCCCGTGAAACCGCGGCATGCGAGGCGGCGCACAGCCCTCGCATGGGCGAGGGCGTTTTCGCATGCGGCACGGCCGGCGCGCTGGCGCGTTTCGGCGTTGCGGCAGCGGCTCTGATGCTGGCGGTCGCGGCCTTGTTCGCGGCGTATTCCTTCGTCGCCCCGCAGCAGGCGTTGGCGCTCGATTCCGCTGCCAAGGAGATTCATGTAAAAACCGTTGACGAGATGATGCAGCTCATCCGTTTGTCTCGCGGCATGGATGGCAGCTATGTGAGCTTCCAGGGTCAGAAGATCGTGCTCGACAACGATATCGACTTCAAAGTAATGCAGGACGGCGACGGCAAGATCGACCAGATCATTACCGAGCTGGGGTCGCTTACCTTCGGCGACAAGGGCCATCCGTTCAAGGGCGAATTCGACGGCGGCGGCAATTACATCAAGAACCTCAATTACAAGAGGAGCCTGTGGAAGCCCAAGGCCAACACCGGCCTGTTCAGCTTCACCGAAGACGCTTATCTGCATGACGTGCATTTTAAGGATTGCTATATCGGCGCCGACTTCCGCGGCGGCGTGCTGGTGGGCCAGGCGTGGAACACGCGCATCGAATCGGTGCGTATGGAAGACTGCACCATCTCGGTCACGCCGGCCAACAACGCGGTGTCACTCGTCACGAACGCAGGCATTATGGGCGGCATCGTCGCGGGCGAGCTGCGCGGCGGCTCGCATATGTACAACTGCACCGTGCAAGGCGGCCGCGCGGTGAACAACTCGGTGGTGGGCGTTTCCGGCCTGGGCGGCGAGGGCTTGTACCTGGGAGCGCTCGTGGGTTCGGCTGAGAATTCCGAAATCGAATACTGCCGCGTGCTGCCTTCCATTAAGTATTACGAGGACCGCAAGACGAATCCCGACGTAGACGTTTATGCGCGCGACGCCGACGGCCACTACCTGTACCAGACCGAGGTCTACAACCGCTACGAGGTTGCCGTGGGCGCCGTGTCCGGCCAGGGCGTATACGCTGGCGGCGTGGTGGGCTACGCCAAAGATGTCGACGTGGTGGACTGCTTCTCCACCGCATGGGTGCACGCCTGGGTTGCCAACTACGTCGGCGTGGGCGCCGGCAACATCGGCTACGTGGGCGGCATCATCGCGCATTCCAAGAGCGATGGCGATAACGGCACCACGAGCCAGGTCATTCGCAGTCACTATGCGGGCAACATGGAAAGCTACCAGTGGAACGCGGTGGCCGTGATCCCCATCATTCAGAGCAACGTGTACCTGGCCGGTCTGGTGGAGCGCGACTGGAACGAGGATACGCGCCTGTACAATTCGTATTTCAAACGTAACGACATCGTGGGCAAAGACGAGGCCATCAAGCCGTACCCGCAGGGCTATGTGCGCTCGCTGGGCGATTGGCTGGGCCTGAACCACGGCGACGGCAGCTCGGCCGAGGGCTTCGGCTACGGCCCGATCGCCGACGATGCGAAGTACGCCGACCGCCTGTTCTGGGAGGGCGAGGGCTACGACTTCGAGGGCGACGAGCTGCGCTATTCGCTAATCGACAATCAGGGCGAACCGCATATCAACAAATGGATCATGGACGATTACCTGGGCATTCCCGTGCATGGCGAATCGGTGCGCGCCACGCTGGATTTCCCTGGCGCGGGCGATGTGACCGTCTCGCAGTCCACGTTGGGCAAGGAGCAGAAGACTGCCGACCCGTATAACTTCGTCGTCCAGCCGGTGAGCGCCAATGAAACGGAACTCACGTTCACGGCCGCGGTGAACAACGATCGCGCCGCCAACCCGGCGCTGGCCATGGTGTCTTCCGATGCCAACGAGGGCTTCCGCTTCCAGGGCTGGTTCCGCAACAAGGGCGTGACGCCCAACCATATCCAGCAGGGCAGCCATGCGTTCTTCGATTCCATGGTTCCGCCCGCGCCCAGCGGCGATCAGGTGTTCAACAGCGATGCCGACAAGCTGAACCTGGCGTACAAGGCCGTGAACTCGGGCACGGGCGACCAGCGCAATGAGGAATTCTCTAACAGCGACTTGTTTGTGGCTTACTACCAGGCCCAGGTTCTGTTCCATGGCGTGAAGGGCGAGGTGCTCGATCTGACGGGCGCTGCGAACGCCGATACGTCGGATGACTGGTACAACCACCAGGACCTGCTGCCCGTGGTTCCCGAGCCCGCAGTGCGCGACGGCGTGGACGGCGGCGCGAAATTCCTGGGTTGGACCACGCAGAAAAACGGAACTACGCAGGGCGGCTGGCCGGACGTCACCACGTCCGAGCTCAACGACATGAAGGCCAACGGGCGGTTTTTCGAGGGCGGCGAGAGTATCGAGCGCCCCATGGACCTGTATCCCGTGTACGCTTCGCTTGGCATGAACGTGAATGTGATCGTGGAAGGCCACGAGTTGATCGCCGGCGGAGATACGAACATCCGCGAGAACGTGGCGGTTGGCAAGGTCGTGTCCGAGAACGGCCGATACAAGCTGACCATTCAGGGCTACAACTCCGACGGTAGCGAGATGCCCGAGGGCGAGCTGCCCGACGGCTACCGTTTCCTTGCTTGGTACGAGGTCGAGCTAGATGCGGACGGCAAGCCTGTGGTTGCCTCGACCACGGACAATGTGCTGCTGCAGGATTGGAACGACTGGACGCAAGGTCCCAAGGACAATGTTTTGGGAAAGCAGACCGTGTCGGCCAATACGTACAAACATGGCCTGAGGGTTTCTTCCGACCCGACGTACGTTATTCCCGCTGATGTCGATCTTACGCAGAAGCATGCGTATATCGCGCGTTTCGAATACCGCGTGGATTACTACGCCTTGAATCCGAATGCAACGCAGGATGGCAATAACACTCCGTATGTGTTCGCAACGACCTGGGAACCCTATCTCGGCACGTTCGCAGACCATCCCGGCCCCAATTTCTACAACTGGAAGCATCACCACTGGACGACGGACAGAATGTATGGCTACAAAAATTGCACCAAGGACGAAAAGCATCTTGCGCCGAATCAGCTTGCCGCGGGTATCGTCTCTCATACGCTGGTGAATGGCCACAATGTGGATGCCGGCGGCGCCTCGTACAATATGGATATCTATACGGACTTCCCCAATTCGGCGGAGTTGGACACGGGGCATCTTGCGAGTAATGGCCTCTTTACGCTGCATGCCACGCCCAAAGACGGATTCAGGATGCAGGGTGGAACGTGGATACGCGACGGGGATCAGGATTATACGGTTATTACCGATACGAGTCAGAAGCTGTACAAATGGCAGGTTGGCGCGATGTTCCCCAATACCGAGTATTGGATCGAGGCTCGTCTGGTTGCCGAGGTCGATTTCATGGACATCACTGGCGACCAACCGCTCAAGACCGTGACCCGCGCGTATGAGAAATACGAGAATTACGACCCTAATACCGCTGCGTATGAGAACCGTTATCAGCCGCTATTGATGAACGAGGACAAGGCGTATACCTATCGCTATCAGGTGCGCAAGGGCCTTCCCATCAGCGCGACGGAGTGCAACACCAAGGCCGACAAGTTGGCCACGTTGAGCGAAGCCAATCCGAGCAAGGATGAGATGCAAGCGAAGCGTCCCGGTTCGGTGTTCGTGGGATGGATTAACAAGACCGCGGTTTCCGAGGGTCTGATGACGCAGGCCGAGTACGAAACGGTGTACGACGAGGCTACACGTACGGCCAAGGTGTCCATCGATGCCATCACGCCATATATGGTGACCAATCGCGAGTTGTGCGAGTATCCTGCCACGCTGTACCCGGTGTATGCCGATTACAGCTGCGATACCACGACCAACATCACGCGCGACACCGCGCTGACCGACCCGGCTAAGCCCGCGATCGACCCCGCTCTGGCGGACGTTGCGATTAACCCCGACGGCACCAAGACCGTCACGGTTAAGGCCGATGTCGACCCTGAAACCGCGAAGCTGTATTCGCTCGTTTCCTGGACTATCGAAAGCCCCGAGGGAACTGCCGTCGCGACCATCCGCGCGACGGATGCCACGGGCGCGCCCGTGCAGGCGGGCGGCACCCCCGTGGGCAACGACAACGCGACGCTCAAGTATGCGATCAAGGCCGGCCAGCCGTACATGATCGTGGCGAACTACGAGGCCAACCGCGATGCCGAGCTCGCGGTGACCTATCACGTGCAGCGCGACGGCGCCCCTACGACTGTCGATGTGCCCAAGAAAGCGGGCTCCACGCTGGGTGCTGGCCCGGAGGCCGGCTTTGAGGTACATGATGCCGTGTTCCTTGGCTGGACCGAGCAACAGCCCGCCCAGGGAGACTATCTGATGCTCGACGCCGCCGACCCCAACCAAATGGTGACCAGCGGCACGATTGTCGCGCGTCCGATGGAGCTGTGGGCGGTCTATCGCCCGATCACCACGGGCGGCGAGGGCGATGCGAACGTCGACGTGCGCGTGAACTCGAACATCGATGCCGAGCATCCCGATCCGGATGACCATCGCCGCGCGACGGTGAAGATGGCTGACACATTGCAGGGAAAGCAGACCTACGTGGCCCTTGAGGCCGATGCGGTGGACGGCTACAGGTTCATCGGCTGGTACAAGGATTACAAGAGCATGACGGTCGACCCTGCGACTGGCAAGGTTTCGGTGGAGGGCGCGCTTGTGCCCGGCGGCCGCGTGACGGGCGACGAGATGTTCGCCGGCGACCTCTACACTGCGGTCTACCAGAAGACGCAGGTGTACAAGGTGGTCTACCACTTCCCCGACAGGGCTGAAGGCGACGTGCTCGAGTTCGATGAGAATGACGAGTCGGTGTTCGTCAAGAACGTCACGACCCAAAAGCCCGTGATCGGCCCAGACGGCAACCCCGTGCTCAATCCCGACGGCACTCCCCAGACGGAGGAGACGACCGTCGAAGCGACGGTCGTCGGTGGCGAGCAGACGGCTTCCATGGAGGGCTACCTGTCCAAAAAGGATGCTCAGGGCGATGTGAAGGAGCTCTTCAAGGAGTGGGAGTGGAAGAAATCCGACACGGAGATCGTGCCTTGGGACGCGTTCTGCAGGGATCGAATCGTCGCGAGCATGAAGGGCGCGAACGTGACCGAGATGCATCTGTACCCGGTGACGCATCGCCTGAACGCGCTTGACCAGAATGGTGCGCCGTATGCTGCTTCCAATCTGGTGTGGCAGATCGACCCGGCTGTGTTGGCGAAGCCCGACCCGGCCCCCGATACCATGCCTGCGGTGAAAATCGCGTTCGGTCCGAACACGCTTTATCTGGGCAACAAGCTCACCATCCATATGGACGAGGTGCACTACGCGAACGCTGTAAGCAGTCCTGTGAACGATGCGCCTGTGGGCTTGTACGACACCTTCGACTTCACGAAGGCCAAGCAGCTCGACCACAAGGTGACGGGTGCTGGCAATCAGGGCGAGGGCAATGCCGTGTTCCAGTTCGATACCACGGGCGAGCTGATGATCGAGAAGGTGGCTCCTGCTTCGGCCGACGGTTCCACATTCACCTTCACGGTGACGGAATGTCAGGCCGATGGCACGGTTCTGCCCGACGCGAAGAGCGCGACGGTTACGGTGACGGCTCAGAAGGCGGGCAAAGACGCCGCAACCGCCACGGCGAAGCTCAACGTGCCGTGGGGTTATTACAAGGTGGCGGAAACCGGCTGGGGTTGGCGCTACAACCCGACGTACGAGTTCCTGGAAAACGGCATGGTGCATGCCGACCGTCCCGCCAACGTGGTGTTGGTGCGAAGCCTTGGCACGGCCAAGGTGACCAACGCGTTGGCCAACGGCGATCATCTTGACGGCGAAGACCGTGCGAAGAACGTCTTCGGCAAGGGCAGGGTGCCGAACGAGAACGGAGGTGTGCAGTAATGGGACGCCATGATATGAACGTGCCGCGCGGCCAGGCGGCCGGGCGCGACCCTCGCGCGGTCCGCGCCGCGGCGCCTCGAGCGTCGGCATCGGCGTCGCGCACGCCGACGCCGCATCTTTCGGCCGACGAGGCGCGCCGCTATAAAAAGGCGGCGCGCGCCAAGGCCGCGTCGGCTTCGGCGCATGTTCCGCTGAAGCGCATCGCTGCGGTTTGCTGCCTGGCTCTTGCGCTGTGCGGCGTGGGCGGCGCCTTCGCGTGGTTCTCGGGTCAAGACAGCGTGCTGAACGTATTCACGAACGGCAAGGTCGACCCCGTGATCGGGGAGACCTTCGATGCTGCGGCCGTTGAGAAAAAAGACGTGAAGGTGACCAACGAAGGCACGGCCGACGCCTATGTGCGTGCGACGGCTTCGGTGTATTGGGAAGACGACGCCGGCAACCAGCTGTGGGAGGCTCCTATTGAAGGCACCGACTACACGATGGATTGGGGCAATACGCTTGCGGGCCAGGCCGACCCGCGCTGGATCGCGGGCGCCGACGGCTATTACTACTGGTCGCAGCCCGTGGGGGCGAAAGGCTCCACGGAGAATTTGATCGACGTGGCCACCAGGCTCACGCAGCCTCAGGGCAAGCATCTGGTGGTGGATATTGCCACGCAGGCGTTGCAGGCGAACCAGAAGGCTTTCGATGATGCGTGGGCGAAATCGAGCGGCTTGAGGGTCGACGCGGACGGCCGCACGCTTGTCGAAGCGGGCGCGCTCGCTCCCGTGCCGCCGGCGAACTAGGAGGGCGCACATGATGAAGAAGCTTCTTGCAAGGGCTCTTGCCGTTTGCGCCTGTGCGCTTGCCTGCGTGATGCCCGCCGTTGCGTTCGCCGCTCCGGCCGATGGCGGGCCTGCCGTGGTGTACGACGGCGCGGCGAAGGAGTGGCATGGCGAGAACCTGCAGGCCGTCGACGTTCTGGCGAACTTCTCCGAGGCCATGCCGGGCGATTCGCTGACGCAGGAGTTTTCCCTCGACGCGCGCCACGTGGGTCGAGAGGTGACGGTGTATCTGCGCGTTAAGGCCGATGAAGCGACGCTTCATGGTTTGGCCGCAGTGCCGTTCAAGGTGGTCGAAACCGCTTCTGCGGATGCTCAGGAAACCGTGCTTGCCGAAGGCGTTCTGGGAGACATCGCCGATCAGGGCAAGCCCGCCGCGAAAATCGCGACGTTTCCGAGCGACGGCTCCATGCCGCTGCGTATCGAGCTGAGCGTTCCGACGAGTTTCGGCAACGAATACCAGAACCAGGCGTATGCGCCTGAATGGGTGTTCATCGCCCAGGAAGAAGGCGGCGGGACGGGCCCCGACAAGCCGGTGGATCCCGACAGGCCCGTCGACCCGGATAAGCCGGTCGATCCCGACAAGCCGGTGGACCCTGACAAACCGGTCGACCCCGACCAGCCCGTCGATCCCGACCAACCTGGCGGGCCCGATAGCCCCGCAGGCCCTGACGGCACGGGCGGCGGCGCTGACGCAGGTTTGGGCGGCGCCGACGGTTCAGGCGGAACCACGGTTTCGGCCACGTTGAGCGATCTTTTAAGCAAGACCAACGACGTATCGGCCGTCACGGCCGCCGTGTTCGCCATCGCGGGCATTGTGGCTGCGGCGCTGGCGATCATCGCGATCATCCGCTTGAGGAGCAGCAAGAAGCGCTAAGGCGCGGCGCTTGGCATGCGGGCGCATCGAGGAATGCGGACGGCTTCGGTCGTTCGCATTCCTGCGTTTCGCCGGCCGTTCGAAAGCAACGTCATGCCCACAATCGGCCGTTTTGTGGCCTGAACGCCGCGTCGGGGATACAATGATGCGGCAAAGGGCGTTTTCGGCCGCGTTTCGCGGCTTCGCTTTGCGGGCGCCCCGCGTTACGACCATTGCGGGCATGCGCCCGTTTTCTCCGCACGAAGAACAGGAGGCGCCATGTCCGACGACATTCGCCCGAACCGTATCGACGCCGATCGCGCCGCGGCCCCCGCAGCGCAGGAGACCGCCCTGGAAAGGCCGACAGCACCTCAGGGCGCTGCATCCGAAGCCCCCTCGTCGCACGCCGACGAGCCGCAGATTCCCGAGGAAAGCCGCGGAAGGCGCCGCGAGCGCAAGCTGGTGGGCTACTCGCGCTTCATGGCCATCGTGCCTAGCGTCGGATTGTTCATCTCATCCATGGCGCTTACCATTTCCACGCTGATATCCACCGTCATGGTGACGTTCGAGGCGGCGTGCGGCAGGCTCGAAATGCAGGACATGCTGGTTGATTACATCGAGTTCGCCGACTTCTTCCTGCTTGCCGTGGTGCTCTATATCATGTCGGTGGGCTTGTATTCGCTGTTCGTCGACGATGGCATCGACATGCCCTCCTGGCTGCAGATCCGCAATCTGGACGACCTGAAGGAAAAGCTGGTCGGCGTGATCGTGGTGGTAATGGGCGTGTACTTCCTGGGCCTGTTAATCCACGGTACCGAGCCGATCGACCTGCTGCTGACGGGCATCGGCATCGGCGCGGTGGTGCTGACGCTTGCGTATTTCGTGCGCTATGTCATGGTGGCCCACAATAGCCATGATCGCGACAAATGATCGTCGCTGAAAAGAAAACCGACCCGCAAGGCGCGCCGTCCAGGCGCGCTTTTTTGCGCTCACGTGCTGTGTCGTGCGCCGATTTTACGCACCTCCGGTTCGAATGTAAAAATACGGCCGTTTTGCCGGCGCTGTGTTGCCCGCCGTATGCCGCGGTTATACAATACGCCCTATTGAACAAAGTGTTCATTACTGGTCAACTTGTTCAAAATGCCTGATGGCATAAGCAAAATGAAAGGTGAGTCGATCGGTTTGGCGGCAATTTCTCTTAAAAGCGCCAAAAGGAAAAGCTCGAACGCGCCCGTGGCCGAGGAATCGCGCGCATGTTCCGCGCCCGAACCTTCTTCCCGCACTCGCACGGAATGCCCCGCGCCCTGCGACCCGCGTATCGCGCGTTCCAGGGCGGCGTTGCGCGAAGCCTTGATAGAACTCATGGAAGAGCGCGGCTTCGACGGCTTCACCGTGAACGACCTCTGCCAGCGCGCGGGCCTCAACCGCGGCACGTTCTACAATCATTTCAAAGACAAAGACGCCCTTCTGCAGGCGTTTGAGGACGAGGTTCTGGCCGAGCTCGACGATTTCAGCCGCAAGATGAGCGAGATTTCGATCGTGGAGCTCATGCATTACCGCATGCTCAAAAAGCCGCTTCCGGTGTTGGTGGAGCTGTTCGACTACGTGCGCAAGGAAGGCGAGTTCTTCCACGCGGTGCTCGGCCCCGGAGGCGACGTGCGATTCGGCCCGCGCCTGCGCGAAGCGGTGTGCAGCAAGCTGATCATGTCGCTTCTGCACGAGCAGTACCGCGAAGACCCCACGCCGTTCGTCAATTACTACATCGCCTATTTCGCGGGCGCCTACGTTTCCGTGATCGTCCGTTGGATCGAAACGGGCATGCAGGAAAGCTCGGAAGAAATGGCGCTCATCGCCGTTCGCCTGTTCTTCATCAAGCCGGGCGAATCGATCAAGCTTTAGGATAAGGAACCACCATGATTCAAAAGGAGAGCATCATGGCTGCCGAAACTATGAAAGCCCGGGTTGCGAACAACGCGGCCGTCGAAGGGGAGGCGCGCGCCGCGCAGATCGCACGCGCTGCGGATGCTTCGCCTTTGCATATCGGCATCGACGTCGGCTCCACTACGGTCAAGGTGGCCGTTCTCGACGACAACCGTGACGTCCTGTATTCCTGCTACCGCCGCCATCACGCCGACATTCGCGCCACCATCGTGGAAGTGGTGCAGGAGGCGGCCGAGCGCTATCCCGACACTCCTATGACGATCGCGATCACGGGCTCGGGCGGCCTGCTTTTGGCCCAGTGGCTGGGCATCGAATTCGTGCAGGAGGTCATCGCCTCCAAGACCGCGGTGGAGACCTTCATTCCCCAGACCGACGTGGTGATCGAGCTGGGCGGCGAAGACGCCAAGATCATCTACTTCGACAACGGCATCGAACAGCGCATGAACGGCACGTGCGCGGGCGGCACGGGCGCGTTCATCGACCAGATGGCCGCGTTGCTCGACACCGACGCGGGCGGTTTGAACGAGCTGGCGAAAAGCCATACCGCGATCTATCCGATCGCGAGCCGCTGCGGCGTGTTCGCGAAGACCGACGTGCAGCCGCTGCTCAACGAGGGCGCGCGCAAGGAAGACATCGCGGCGTCCATTTTCCAGGCCGTGGTCACGCAGACCATCTCGGGCCTGGCGTGCGGCCGCCCCATCCGCGGCAACGTGGCGCTTTTGGGCGGCCCGCTTCAATACCTTTCCGAGCTGGATAAACGTTTCTGCGAAACGCTCGGGTTGGACGACGAGCATGCCATCCGTCCCGAAAACGCGCATCTGTTCGTGGCGTGCGGCGCCGCGCTGTGCGGCGCGCAGGGCAAGGCGGAGCTTCTGTCCGACGTGCTGGGGCGCCTGCGCAACCTGGGCGACATCCAGGGCAGCGAAGTGGTGCGCCTGGACCCGTTGTTCGCAAACGAAGAAGAATTCGCCGAGTTCAAGGCCCGCCACGATCGCGAGAAAGTGGCGCGCGGCGACCTGATGGCCTATACCGGCACCGCCTATTTGGGCATCGACGCCGGCTCCACCACGTTCAAGGCCGCGCTGATCGGCGAAGACGGCGAACTTCTGTGGAGCTCGTATTGCAACAACAAAGGCGACGTGCTGGGCACGGCCAAGCGTGCGATCGCCGATATGTACGGCGCGCTGCCGGTGGACGCCACGACGGGCGAGCCGTTCGTGACGATCGGCCATGCCACCGTGACCGGCTACGGCGAAGCGCTGTTGCTCGAGGCTTTGCGCGTCGATTCCGGCGAAATCGAAACGGTTGCGCATCTGCGCGGTGCGCAGGAAATGCTGCCGGGCGTCGAGTTCATCTTGGACATCGGCGGCCAGGATATGAAGTGCTTGCGCGTGCGCGACGGCGTGATCGACCACATCATGCTCAACGAGGCGTGCTCGTCGGGCTGCGGCAGCTTCATCGAAAGCTTCGCCAGCGGCTTGAATCTGGACGTCACCGAGTTCGCTAAGACGGCCAACGCCGCCAAGCATCCGGTCGATTTGGGCAGCCGCTGCACGGTGTTCATGAACAGCCGCGTGAAGCAAGCGCAAAAAGAAGGCGCCACGGTGGGCGATATCGCCGCCGGCCTGGCCATTTCGGTGGTCAAGAACGCGCTGTTCAAGGTGATCAAGATCCGCGACCCGCGCGAGGTGGGCGATAAGGTGATCGTGCAGGGCGGCACGTTTTTGAACGATGCCGTGCTGCGCGCTTTCGAGCAGCTTTCGGGCACGAACGCCGTGCGCCCCGACATCGCGGGCAACATGGGCGCATACGGCGCCGCGCTTCTGGCGCGCGACCGCGCGAAGGGCGAGCATCCCGTGTCCGGCATGCTTTCGCTCGAACGCATCCAGGCGCTCGAACCCACGCATAAAACCGTGCGCTGCAAAGCGTGTTCCAACCACTGCCTGCTCACGGTGAACGATTTCGGCGTGGACGAGAACACCGGCAAGCATCGCCGCTTCATCACGGGCAACCGCTGCGAAAAGGGCGCGGGTGTGCTGGGCGAGACGTCCAACGTGCCGAATCTGTTCGAGTACAAGAGCCGTCGCCTGTTCGGCTACGAGCCGCTTGCCGCCGAAGCGGCCCCGCGCGGCACGGTGGGTATTCCGCGCGCGCTGAACATGTACGAAAACTATCCGTTCTGGTTCACCTTCTTCACGAAGCTGGGCTATCGCGTGGTGCTTTCCGACGCTTCGTCCAAAAAGACTTACGACGCGGGCATCGAGAGCATGCCGTCCGAAAGCGTGTGCTATCCGGCCAAGCTCTCGCACGGTCACGTGATGAACCTGCTGGAAAAGGGCGTCGATTTCATCTGGATGCCGTGCGCCAAGTGGGAGCGCCAGGAAGACGCGGGCGCTGGCAATCACTTCAACTGCCCGATCGTGGCCAGCTATTCCGAGGCGCTGCGCCTGAACATCGACGAGCTGCGCACGTCCGATGCGAAGTTCTTGAACCCGTGGCTTCCCTACGACCAGAAAGACAAGCTTAAAGAGCGCCTGTTCGTGGAGTTGTACGAGAACTTCGTCGAGGCCACGTGCCGCCATGCCGACGCGCCTACGCGCGCCGAGGTGGCCGATGCGGTTGAGGCCGCGTGGGCCGAGGATATGGCGTTCAAAGACGACATTCGCGCCAAGGGCGAAGAAACGCTGCGCTGGATGGAGGAGACCGGCACGCACGGCATCGTGCTGGCGGGCCGCCCGTATCACAACGACCCCGAAATCAACCACGCCATTCCCGAGCTTTTGACCAGCTTCGGCCTGGCGGTGCTCACGGAAGATTCCATCGCGCATCTGGGCACGCTGGAACGTCCGATTCGCGTGGTGGACCAGTGGATGTATCACACGCGTCTGTACGCCGCCGCCAAGGTGGCCACGCAGCGCGACGACCTCGACCTGATCCAGCTGAACAGCTTCGGATGCGGCCTGGACGCGCTGACCACCGACCAGGTGCAAGAAATTCTGGAGGCGTCGGGCAAGGTGTACACCGTGCTCAAAATCGACGAGGTGTCCAACCTGGGCGCCGCGCGCATCCGCGTGCGTTCGCTGCTGGCGGCGCTCAAGGACAAGGCCGACGAGCGCGCCGAAGCCGAGCGTGGTCCGCTGGCATGCCCGACGGTCGCCATGAACAAGGAATACAGCACCGAGGCGGCCGTTCCCGAAGACGAGATGAAAGAGCATGCGCGCCATGCCAAGATCCGCATGGACAATAAGACGGGCATGACCGAGGCCGAGGCCGCGCGCGTGGTGGCGCAGGCCGACGCGTTGATCAAGCAGCGTGCGTGCGCGTCCACCGAGTTCGAGAAGGTCCAGTTCACCAAGGAGATGAAAGAGGCCGGCTACACCATTCTGTGCCCGCAGATGGCGCCGATCCACTTCGACCTGCTGGTGGAGATCTTCCGCAAGAACGGCTACAACTTCGAGCTTCTGCCCAGCGTTGACCACGGCGCGGTGGATGCCGGCCTGAAGTACGTCAACAACGACATCTGCTATCCGTCCATCCTGGTGACGGGCCAAATCATGGAGGCTGTGACCAGCGGCCGCTACGATACCGACAAGCTGGCCGTGATCATCACGCAGACGGGTGGCGGCTGCCGCGCCACCAACTACATCGCGCTGATCCGCAAGGCGCTGGCGGCGGCGGGCTTGGGGCATATCCCCGTGATTTCGCTGTCGTTCAAGAAGCTCGAGGAAAGCAATCCCGGCTTCGAGGTCACGCCGAAGATGCTGCTGCAGGCGGTGTACGGCGTGCTCTACGGCGACCTGCTGATGATGTGCCTGTATCGCACGCGTCCGTACGAGGCCGAAGCCGGCGCCGCGCAGAGGCTGTTCGACCATTGGATGGGCGAGTGCAAGCGCCAGCTGGCTGCGGGCCTTTCGCGCAGCGAATGGAAGCGCACTGTGCGTCAGATCGTGGAAGATTTCGACACGTTGCCGCTGGTGGGCGAGGGCAGCAAGCCGCGCG
Organism: Slackia faecicanis; assembly: GCF_003725295.1. Lineage (GTDB taxonomy): Bacteria > Actinomycetota > Coriobacteriia > Coriobacteriales > Eggerthellaceae > Slackia > Slackia faecicanis. Next base: position 65,377 of record NZ_QICB01000003.1, on the reverse strand, counting down.
TGGGCGTGGTGGGCGAGATCTTGGTGAAGTTCCATCCCACGGCGAATAACCAGATCGTGGATGTGATCGAGCGTGAGGGCTGCGAGGCCGTGGTGCCGGGCTTGACGGAGTTCTTCCTGTTCGGTCTCGCGGGCGCCATCTTCCAGAAAGATCCGCTGGGCCGTTCTGCGAAAAGTGCGCTTGGAAGCCGCATCGCGCTGGCCGCCATCGACAAATTCCGCAAGCCGGTCAACGACGCGTTGCGCGCGTCGCATCGCTTCGAGCCGCCGGCCGACATCTACGAGCTGGCGGGCTATGCGAGCGAGATTCTGAGCCTGTGCAATTCGATGGGCGAAGGCTGGCTTTTGACCGCCGAGATGGTGGAGCTCATTCGCACGGGTGCGCCCAACGTGGTGTGCACCCAGCCGTTCGCGTGCCTGCCGAACCATGTGGTGGGCAAGGCCGTGATCAAGGAGTTGCGTCGCAGGTATCCCGAGAGCAACATCGTGGCGGTCGATTACGACCCTGGCGCTTCCGAGGTGAATCAGCTCAACCGCATCAAGCTGATGATCAGCGTGGCGAAGGCGAACCTTGAAGGCAAAGAGGCCGAGGCGCGCCGCATGCGCGACGTGGCGCGTGCGGCCGACAAGGCTGCCGCCGATGCGACCGCGGGCTGTTCGTGCGGTTGCGCAGCCGCCGAGGAAGTGGGCGCGTTCGAGGTGCAGGAAAGCCGCACCGAACGATAGCGCGGTGCGCTGCGAGTGCACGTTGGGGCGTGAGCGCGCGCCGCACTGCGCGTATGCCGCGAGTTTGCGTGTCGCGCCGCAAGCGCACGTCTATGCGGGGCGTCTATAGATGGTCGAGCGGGGCTGGAACGTGAGGTTCCGGCCCCGCTTTCGTTTCATGGCAGCCGACGGAGTCGTCCGCTTCGGCTGCCGAAAAACGTTTTGGAAAAAGTTAATTGATACTAACTTTGTAACGTTTATCGGTTATGATGGCGGCGAAAAGCAAGAAGGAGCCAGCCATGTCTGACAAGAAAAAGAACGCCGCCAAAAAGAAGCTTTCGAAAAAGCAGTTGAAGAAGCAGGAAAAAAAGCAGGAGAAGGCCGTGCGCAAGGCGGCCAAGAAGCTTGCGAAGAAGCTTTCGTCCGGCAAGTCGAAGCCGCCCAAGGCTGCGAAGGCGAACAAGGTCGCCGCCGCGTCGAGCGCCGCATCGTTTCAGCTCAACCTGGGCACATGTCCGTGCTGCAGCAAGCATTGCCCGCTTTCCAAGCCGAAGTGCGGCAAGGGCCGCGCCGTGGCGCGCAAGAAGCGCGAGCGCTTGATGGGCGAAGCGGCGGCTTAGGCGTTTCGTCGGCGCCGCGATGGGCGGGTGCGGGAATGTTTCCGCGCCCGCCCATCTTTTTTGTCGCAGGGTTCTCGATTCGCTTTACGGCCGCATGATACGATGCGCTGCGTCACGTGCATCGCGCGCTGACGGTTGCGGCGCGAGAGCGGAGGATGCGATGGTTTCGGCATCGTCGAAGAAAGTAATTGGCGTAGTCACGCTGGTAGTGTTGTTTGCGGCGTTCGGGATTCTGTTCGCAGGGGAGTGGGCGCCTTCCATCGGGTATATGGGCCTGGTGCGCTATCTGTGCATGGCGGCCGGATTCGTGTTGTTCGCCCTTTCGTTCGTCGGCTTCGCCATTATGCTGGTCGTGTCTTCGCAGGAGCGTAAGGGCGGTGCGGGTGCGGGATTTGCGGCAACTGCGGCACGGTTCGCACGAGAGGTCGCACGCTTCGCCGTGGCTTGCATCGCCTATGCGGGCTCGGCCTTCGTGGCGCTCGGCGTGATCGTCGCGTTCGGCGAGGGCGCGCCGACGCCTATACGCTTGCTCAAGTTGGTCGCGGTTTTGGCTGCCTGCATCGGCGTCGCCGTGTCGTATCGCCTCTATCGCAAGAAGCACCCGGTTTCGTACGACATGCTCGGCAGCGCCGGCATCGCAGCCCTGTTCGTGCTGCTTACGATCGGCAGTTTGGCTATCGGCGTCATTCAGTCCAAAGACGCCTTGGTCGATCTGATGCGCGGTCCGCAGACCGAGCTATGCTGGCTTGCCGAAGTCGAGGAGGACCGCGCGACCGGCCGTTATAGCGGGTTCAGCCAGGGCACGCTCGAAATGACGTTCAAGACCCTCGATGATCGACCGATCCATATCAGTGTCGCCGAAAACGACCGCCCCGGTCTTGCCGACGTGGTCAGCGCCGAAGGCGTGGTGTGGCTGACGTACTTCCCCGAAAGCGGCGTGTACGTATCCGCGAAACCGGGTTTGGACGACTACCTCGCCGCGGGCGGACAGTAGCGCCGCGCTTACGCTGTCGGGTCCATTTCGGGCAAGTGCTCTTCGCGCATCTCGGTTTCGATTTCGCGGTCGGTGGCGCTTTTGCGGCTGGGCAGCGCGATGTCCATGTCGAAATCGACGGGCTTGGTGACAAGGCTCACGAGCGGCACGATCGCCATCGAGAGCACCATGGCCAACGCGCCGCAGTTGATCGGGCTTGCGATCAGCGGTGCGCCGAAGAATCCGGCGATCATGTTGCCGCCGGTCAGTCCGACGCCCACGACGAAACTGGCCCATACGGCCGCCTTGCTGACGCGCTTGCTGTACAGGCCCCAGAAAAACGGGCCCAAAAACGCGCCCGCCAGCGCGCCCCAGCTGATCGACATGAGTTGGGCGATGAACGTGATCGAGCTGTTGTACTGCACCAACGCGATCGCGGCCGAGACGACCACGAACAGCACCAGCAGCCCGCGCATCCACAGAAGCTGGTTTTTCTCGCTCATATGCTTGATCACGTTGCCCTTCAGCAGGTCGAGCGTCAGCGTGGAAGAAGACGTCAGTACGAGCGAACTCAGCGTGCTCATGGAAGCGGAAAGCACCAGCACGATCACGAGGCCCACCAAAATATCGGGCAGCCCCGAAAGCATGGTGGGAATGATGGAGTCGTAGACGGGCGCCCCGTTGGCGGAGTATGCGATCTGGTCGCCGTACAGGCGCCCGAAGCCTCCCAGGAAGTAGCTGCCTCCTGCCACCACTACGGCGAACAGGGTCGAGATGATCGCGCCCTGCTTGATCGCGGGACCGCTCTTGATCGCGTAGAACTTCTGCACCATCTGCGGCAGGCCCCAGGTGCCCAGGCTCGTGAGCACGATGACGCCGACCAGGTTGGGAAGGTCGGGGCCGAACATGCTGACGAAGGCGCCTTCGAGCGCGCTGTTTTCGGCGGGGACCTGCGAAAGCGACACGAGCGCCTCGCTGAATCCGCCGTTGCCCATGACCACCGCGGCGATCACGGCGATGATGCCGAAGAGCATCACGATGCCCTGGACGAAATCGTTCACCACGGCGGCCATGTAGCCGCCGATCACCACGTAGACGCAGGTGATCAACGCCATGCCGATGACGCACACCTCGTAAGGCAGGCCGAACGCCATGCCGAATAGGCGCGAAAGCCCGTTGTAGACGCTGGCGGTGTAGGGGATCAGGAACACGAAGATGATCGCGGCAGCGGCGATGCGCAGCCCTTTGCTCGCGAATCGCTTGCCGAAGAATTCGGGCATGGTGGATGCCTGCAGGCGCTGCGTCGTCTCGCGTGTGCGCGGTCCGAGCACCCACCAGGCAAGAAGGCTTCCCAGAATGGCGTTGCCGATGCCGATCCAAGTGGCGGCCAGGCCGTATTTCCAGCCGAACTGGCCGGCGTATCCGACGAAGATGACCGCACTGAAGTACGAGGTTCCGAACGCGAAGGCGGAAAGCCAGGGGCCGACATTGCGGCCGCCCAGGATGAATCCGGAGACGTTGCCGGCGTGCTTGCGGCACAGAATGCCGACGCCGATGGCGGTGGCGGCGAAGATGGCCACCATGAGCGCTTTGACGATCATGAGGTATTCCTATCGTGCGATGGCGAGGGCGGGCGCGCGGCGCCGGCAGTTCGCCGAGGGTGATCCGGTCGGGGTCGAGACGTCGTGGAGAAACGGCCCGAGGGACGCAGCGTTTTCCGCCGTTGCGGAAAACGCGTATCGCCCAGGAGGCGCACACGGGAGGCGCGGCCGAGCGAGAGAGGAACAGCGCCCGCGCTACATCCGTGTGCTAAAGATATCGATAGGAATATGCGTGAGAAACGGTGCCGAAACGGCGATGCCCGCAGGCGCTGCGGGCATCAAATGGGGTGAGATTGAACATGAAGGGGAGACAACGGGGGGTGCCGCAGCAGGCTGGGGAAGCCGGGGTATGTGCGGTTCCGTTGTTCATGGCTGACTCCTTCGATGTTGCGGGTTTCATTATAGAGACGGCGTTGCCAAGGTCAATAATTTATCGTGATAAAGTGCGAAAATTGTACAATTGTTCAAAAATGCGGTAAGCTCCGTCCGTCTGCCGACTGTATCCGACCGCTTGCGTTCCCTACCTTCTCGGCTCGAATGCGTGATAGGCCGCTTTTCGTGCGCATGTCGGGCCATAAGGGGAAATATGGTCAAAATGCCTGGTATTCAACTGAAAAATGAACGCTGCGGCAATTATCGGGCGTCGATGCGGGGCCAATGCCGCATGGCGTCGTTTTTTGTCGATATATCACGGATGCGCGATGCGTTTCGCGCAGCTTCGATGCGCGCATGAGGGCCGCCGCCGGTCGGTCATGGAATTTGTTGTACACCTGTACAATTTTGGCGGGTTATCCGGTCGCCGAGGCGCCTCTTCGGCACGGCTCCGTCACGCTACAATGCCAAGGCGCCGTCATACGGCGTCGATCTGCATAGGGAGGGTTTTATCATGCGTTTCGATTCGAGCGCCGACGTAGTCATCGTCGGCGCGGGCCCGTCGGGCATTTTCACCGCTCTCGGCCTGCTGGACAGCGGCTCGGCCGCGTGTATCGTCATTGTGGAAAAAGGTCTCGCCATCGAGGACCGTTCGTGCCCGAAGGCCAAGGCTGGTCGCTGCGTCGGCTGCGAGCCGTGCCGCATCACCACGGGCTTCTCGGGCGCGGGCGCGTTTTCGGACGGCAAGCTCTCGCTTTCGTGCGAGGTGGGCGGCGATTTACCTGAATTGATCGGGGAGCGTTTGGCGCAAAGCTCGATCGACCGCGTCGACGACATATATCTGCGCTTCGGCGCCGACACGCACGTGGAGGGCGTGGGCGCGCCCGATGAGGTGAAAGAAATCCGCCGTCGCGCCATCCAGGCTGGCTTGAAGCTGGTCGATTGCCCGATCCGTCATCTGGGAACCGAAAAGGCTCAGGAAATCTACGGCAGGATCGAAGACCATCTGCACGATGCGGGCGTCGAGCTGATGTTTCGCACGGAGTGTTTGGACGTGGTCATGGAGGGTGATGCATGCCGCGGCGTGATCGTGAAGGGGACCGACGGCGTGGAGCGCGCCATTGCGGCCGAGCGCGTGGTGGTGGCCGCGGGCCGACGCGGCGCCGATTGGCTCGAGCGCGTGTGCGTCGAACACGGCATCGACCACGCTCCCGGCCCGGTGGATATCGGCGTGCGCGTCGAGATGCGCAACGAAATCATGGAGCGCGTGAACAACGTGCTCTACGAAAGCAAGCTGATCGGTTATCCGAATCCGTTCAGGAACAAGGTGCGTACGTTCTGCCAGAACCCGGGCGGCTTCGTCAGCCAGGAGAACTACGACGACGGCCTGGCGGTGGTCAACGGCCACTCGTATAAAGAGCGCAAGTCCGAAAACACCAACCTGGCCATTCTGTGCTCGCATCACTTCCGCGAACCGTTCGACCAGCCCATCGCGTACGCGCAAAAGATCGGCGCGGTGGCGAACATGCTGGGCGCGGGGCGCATTCTGGTGCAGCGTTTCGGCGACATTTTGGACGGAAAGCGCACGTGGCAAGACGAGCTGAACCGATCCAACGTGCATCCCACGCTGCCCGACGCGGTGGCGGGCGACATCACGAGCGCCATGCCGTATCGCACCATGACCTCGATTATGAACTTCATGCTGGCCGTGGACCAGGCCATTCCCGGCTTCGCGGCGGGGGAGACGCTTCTGTACGCGCCCGAGCTGAAGTTCTACAGCAACCAGGTGAAGATGGACAAGGATTTCAACACCAACAGGAAGAACCTGTATTGCCTGGGCGATTCGAGCGGCTGGACGCACGGCTTGATGATGGCCTCGGTTATGGGGTACTTGATGGGCGAGCGCCTGGCGCGCGAATCGTAAAGCGGAAAATTTTCGACTTTCTTGCAAGGATTCTCCCGCGTCGATCGTGTTCCTTATGACAGGAAGGGAAAGCGGTCTTCCGGCGTTCTCCTCTTCGGGGGGGGACGATCGCGGGGAAGCGGGCCGCTTGTCGGAAAAGAGGTCGTTATGAAAAACATGGTCGAAACGAGCAAGACGGCAACGGCGAAGGCGCAGCCGGCCAAAGCGGTGCTCGCGGTTCTGGCGGCGGCGCTGGCGTTCTCGCTGGCGACGGCTCCTGCGTTCGCCCTGGGTCCGCGCAACGGCGCGGGTTGCGATTCCCCCTGCATGCGCGCATGCGCCGCTGCGGCGAGCAAGGGCATCGCCGACATGGGCGCGTCTGTGAAAAACGCCTGCTGCAGGGTTGCTTCGTGCGAAGGCTTCGTGGATGCGGACGGCGATAGCGTGTGCGACAACTTCGGCATGCGCGCACACCGCGGCGAAGGCGTGGGCTACGGCAACGGCTACGGCCAGCGCGACGGCAACGGCGCAGGCCAGGGCGATGGCTGCGGCCAGGGCTTCGCATACGCCGACGGCGACGGCGTATGCGATAACCGCGCCGCCGCGTGCGCCTGCGTGGACGCTGATGCCGATGGCGCGTGCGATACGTGCGGCGCGGCGTATCCCGGCGGCTTCGTGGATATCGATGGCGACGGCATGTGCGACAATCGCCAGAACGGCGTGTGCGGCGGCAATGGATACGGCCGCGGCGCCGGTTCCGGCGCTGGCAACGGTTGCGGCTTCGGCCATGGCTACGGCCGCGGCGCCTGCTAGCATCCGGAGTTCTTTCGACCGAAACCAGGGGAGGCGGGAAATCGCGTGCGCGACGCGCAAGACATCGAAGAAGCGGTGGAACGCTACGGCGATACGGTTTGGCGCGCGTGCCTGACGTACGTGCCCGCGCATGACGCCGAAGACGTGTTCCAGGACGTCTTCGCCGCATACGCTCAGCGCGACGAGGCGTTTCGCGAACCTGAGCACGTCAAGGCGTGGCTCGTGCGCGTGGCCATCAACCGATGCAAAGACCTGCTGCGCTCCCGCGCCCGCTCGAACGTGTCGCTCGACGCCGAGATACAGCGGCGGGGCGGCGCGTTCGCATGCGAGGGCAAGGAGCGCGCTTCCGAGGTGCGCGAGGTGCTTGACGCTGTGAATCGCTTGAGCGATCCGCCCAAAACTCCGCTGTATCTTTTCGCGTGCGAGGGCTATACCGTGCCCGAGATCGCGCGCATGGTCGGTGCGCCCGAAGGCACGGTGTATTCCTGGATTTCGCGCGGCCGCAAGCAGTTGAAGGAGGCGCTGTCATGAGCGATATCGACGACCGCCTGCGCGACGCGTACGACGCGGTGCACGCGCCCGAGGCGTTGAAGGCCGCCGCCCTTGCGCACATCGAGCAGCAGCGCGGCGAAGGCGCTTCTGCATGCGCGGGGGCCGACAGCCGGGTGTTCGCGCCTCTGTTCGACGAAGCCGACTCCGCGCCGCGGCCGCGCGACGGCTGCGTTTCGGCCGAAGCCTTGGTGCCCGTGCGCCGCCGAATGCCGCGTGCGCGCAGGGCGTTTTCGCGCAAGATGGCGTTGGCGGTTGCTGCATGCGCCGCATTCGTCGCGATCGGCATGGGCGGCTTCGCCTACGCCACGGCTCCGGTGGCGCGTGTGGGCATCGATGTGAACCCGTCGTTCGAGCTGTCCGTGAACCGCTTCGGCCTCGTGGTGGACGCCCGCGCCGTCAACGACGACGCGGCGGCGGTGCTCGACCGGGCCCGCGTCGACGGCATGGCGTGCGAAGAGGCCATGCAGGTCCTGGCCGACGCGTGCGATACCTATATAAGCGAAGGCGCGGTGGTCGAAGTGGGCGTGGCCTGCGAGGACGAAGCGCGTTGCGAGACCATCGAGTCGGCGGCGCTGCGCAGCTTCGAACGCAGCGCGGCGGAGGTGCATTGCGGCCGCTTGAGCGACGACCAGCGTCGCGCCGCCGTGGAGGCGGGCATGGGGTTGGGGCGCTATCGCGTGTATGAAACCCTGGTCGGCCAGGGCGTCGATATTTCCCAAGAAGACGCCATGCGCATGTCGATGGCCGAGCTGCGCGCGCTTGCCGCCCAGGCGGGGGTGGACACGTGCGATTCCGCCTGCGCGGGACGCGCGTTCGGCCAGGGCGCTTCGTGCGGCGAGGGCTGCGGACGCGCCGGCGAAGGCGCCCGCCCGATGCACGGCGAAGGCCGCGGCCGCCAGGGCGCGTAGGCGGTTCCGCCGCTCTTCGCGCGCCGCGCTTTACCTTGTTTTCGATTGTGGCGCCGCGAGAAATCGGTAACAATTGTGTGACAGGGGTCGCTCGCTCCTTATCATGCGCCCCCTGCAAGTAGAATCAGCTTTCTGTACAAATGTTGATTATCTTGGCAAAGGAGGAGCGAGTGGGCAACATCCTGCGCGTGTTCGTGCGCGACGTGAAACGCATTGCGAAAACGCCTGCGGCCTGGCTTGTAGCGCTGTTTCTCATCGTGCTGCCTTCCCTGTACACCTGGTTCAACGTCATCGGCTTTTGGGACCCTTACGACAACACGGGCAACCTGCGCGTATGCGTGGTCAACGAAGACGCCGGGGCGAGCGACGAAACGCTGGGAGAACTCGACCTGGGCGCCCAGGTGGTCGAACAGCTCGAAGAGAACAAGCAGCTGGGGTGGCATTTCGTCGACCGCGACGAAGCCATGCGCGAAGTGGAGGCGGGCGAGGCTTACGCGGCGTTCGTCATCCCTGAAGACTTCAGCTCCGATGTGACCACGCTTCTTTCGGGCGATTTTCAGCAGCCCGAACTTGAATACTATGTGAATGAAAAGGCGGGCCCGGTCGCGCCGAAGATCACCGACACGGGAGCCACCACGCTCGACAACACCATCAACGACACGTTCGTTTCCACGATCAGCTCGACGGTCGTCTATGCGATCGACCAGGCCATGAAAGAAGCCGACGCCGATTTCGACGCCACGCGCGGCAATGTGGTCGTGCGTCTGGGCGAAGCGGCCGACGATATCGCCTCGGCCCGCGAATCGCTGAGCAACCTGGCGACGGCGGCCGACGAGGCCGTCGTCAAGGCGGGCGACGCGCAAAAGGCGCTCGAAGATGTGAAGGCCCAGGTCGTGCTGCTGGGCGAGGGCTTGGGCCAGGTGTCCGAGCTGGCGGGCGACGTGAATCGCGGCATCGTGACGTTCTCCGGTTCCATCGGCGGCGTGCTCGACCACGGCTCGACGCTTCTTTCCCAGGCGTCGTCGAAGACCAACGAGGCCATCGGCCAGACCACGTCGGGCGTCGTGGCCGCCACGGGGCACGTGGATGCCGCCGTGGCGCGTGCTCAGGCGGTGGTCGACGAGAATGCCCGCATCATCGCCCTGTTGCGCGAAATCCAGCAGGCTTTGCCGGCCGACAACCCCGCATCGGGCGCTATCGATGCCGCGGTGACGTCGCTCGAAGAGCGCAACGCCGAAGCGAACGCCACGCTCGGTGCCCTGCGCGACCTTTCATCCGGCGTGTCGGGAACCGCGTCGTCGGTGGGCGGTGCGGCCGACTCCGTGAACACGGCCGTCCAGCAGACCCTGACCAACGTGGACGGCTATCGCGCCACGCTTTCCGACACCGCCATTCCCCAGGCCAGCGACGGCCTGACGCGCATCGTGGCCGCCACGAGCGGCTTCGGCTCGGCGGTTTCCAACCAGACGATTTTGGTCGACCAGGGCGTCGGCGTGCTCGACCAGCTGAAAACCACGCTCTCTTCGTCGGCCGACGCTTTGGCCCAGACCGATTCGCTGCTCGCCGACTTGCAGGCCGATTTCGAAACCGTGAAGACCGACGTGGCGGCCCTGGGCTCGTCGGGATCGGTGGCGGCGCTGTTCGACGAAGGCGACCTCGACGCGTCCAAGGTGGCCGAATTCATGCAGTCGCCCACGCAGGTGCAGACCGAGAACCTTTATCCGCTGAACTCGTACGGCTCGGCCATGGCGCCGCTGTTCATCAACCTCACGCTGTGGATCGGCGTGTTCATGCTGCTGGTGATCATGCGCAACGAGGTGGACGACGAAGGCATTCCCGACCTTACGATTGCCCAGCGCTTCTTGGGCCGCGAGCTGCTGCTGGCGGTCATGGTGGTGCTGCAATCGATTGTGTGCTGCGCGGGATGCCTGTTCATAGGCGTGCAGGCGACCGACGTGCCCGCGTTCTTCCTGACCGCCGCGATCTGCTCGCTGGCGTATCTGGCCGTGCAGTACACGCTGGCCACCACGCTGCAGCATATCGGCAAGGCGATCTGCGTGATCTTGGTGTTCGTGCAGATCCCCGGCGCCACGGGCCTGTACCCGATCGAGATGACGCCGAGCTTCTTCCAGGCGGTCTACCCGGTCTTCCCGTTCACCTACGGCATCAACGCCATCCGCGAAACCACCTGCGGCTTCTACGACGGCGCATGGCTGCAAAGCGTCGGCATGCTGCTGCTGTTCTTGACGGCGTTCTTGCTGGCAGGCCTGATCGCGCGCCCGTATCTGGCGAATTTGAACCATCTGTTCGCCCACCAGATCGAGGAAAGCGACATCATCAACGGCGAGTCCGTGCAGCTGCCCGAGCGTCGCTATCGCATGGCGCAGCTCATCCGCGTGCTTTCCGACCGCGAGGAATACCGTAGCGCCATCGCCAACCGCGCGGCCCGCTTCATGAGGCTGTATCCGAAGTTCAAACGCGGCGCGGTGGTCGTGGGCATCCTGGTGCCCGTGGTGGTGACGCTCGTGTTCGCCATCACCGAGACCGAGAAGGTGGTCATGCTCACGGCGTGGCTCGTGTGGATCGTGGCGATCATCGCGTTTCTGGTGGTCGTGGAGTATCTGCGCGACAGCCTGGAGCGCCAGGTGTCGCTCGAGGCCATGAGCGACGAAGAGGTGCGCTCGCTCTACGCCAGCCGCAACGACGTGTGCGGATCGTGCGGGCGCGAGGCACGTGCCGATTGCGGCTGCACGACCCAGGTGCGCGCTTCCGCCTATGCAGGCGAGCGACATACGTCCGGTGAGGAAAGGAGCCGACGATGAAGAATATCTGGCGCCTTTTCACGGGCGACCTGAAGCGCCTCGGCCATAACGTGATCACGGTGATCATCGTGCTGGGCCTGGTGGCCATTCCGTCGCTGTTCTCGTGGTACAACCTGATCGCGTGCTGGAACGTGTTCGACAACACGGGCAACCTCGAGGTGGCCGTGGCCAATTCCGATGAGGGCTACAAAAGCGACCTGGTGCCGCTCGAGATAAACGTGGGCGAGCAGGTGGTTTCGGCCCTGCGCGCTAACGACCAGCTGAAATGGACGATCACCGACGAAGAGGACGCTATCGACGGCGCCCGCTCGGGCCGCTACTACGCGGCGGTGGTGATTCCGTCCAGCTTCAGCCGCGACATGATGACGTTTTATTCCGACGACGTGGAGCACGCCAAAATCACCTACTACACGAACGAGAAGAAAAACGCCATTGCGCCGAAGGTGACCGATCAAGGCGCCGACGGCGTGTCGGCCCAGGTGAACACCGTGTTCGCGGAGACGCTTTCGGAGGTGGCGCTGGGCATAGCCACCACGCTTGCCGACTATGCGCAAGATTCCGATCTGGGCGGGCGCATCGGCGAGCTGGCCGTGCATATCGACAACGTGGGCTCCACCATGGACAAGGCGTCTTCGGTGCTGACCATGTACTCGTCGGTGCTCGGCTCGGCGCAGTCGCTGGTCGACGATTCGGCGGCGCTGCTCGGCCAGGTCAAAAACGAGGCCGACGGCGTGAAGGGCTCGGTGTCCGACATCAAGGCCGCCGCGGGCGATGTGGGCGACGCGATCGGCTCGTCGGCTTCGGCGCTTTCGACGGCTATCGAGCAGAGCGCCGCAAGCTACGGCGCGGTGGCCGATTCGGTGGATGCCGCGTTCGATTCGGCGTCGTCTTTGGCGTCCACGTCGGCTTCGCAGCTGAGCGGGGCCGCCGCCAAGGTGGACGGTCAGATCGGCGGATACCGCGACGTCATCGCGCATCTCGAGTCGCTCAGGCCTCTGCTGCCCGAGGGGGCGCAGTCGGCGGTCGATACCATGGTGGCGCGCCTGAAGGCTTCGATCGCGCTGCAGGAGCAGCTGCGCGATTCGTTGAATTCGGCGGCGGCCGATATCGAGGCGGGCCGTGCGGACACGCAGGCGAAGCGCGACGAGATCAAGGCGCTCGCGCAGCAGGCCGCAGACGCCCTGGGCGGCGCGAAAGCCGATTACGACACGCAGCTCAAGCCCGACATCGAGGCCTTGGCGGGCACTATCGGCGAGGCGAGCGCGACGTTTTCGTCCACCGCGGCCACGCTGGATGCCGCCGCGTCCGATTTGACGGGAGCCGCGGGTTCGGTGTCGTCCGGCATCGGCGACGCGCAGCAGAAGCTCGACGCCGCGGCGGCCGACCTGGCTTCGTCGGCGCAGCGCATGCATGACGCGGGCGCGCGCATCGCCGAAGCGGCGGCGAGCGGCGATGTCGAGGCCCTGCGCGCGGCGATCGGCTCGGACCCGTCCGCCTTGGCGAAGGCGGTTTCGGCGCCGGTGAAGCTCGATAGGCACGCGGTGTATCCGGTGGACAACTTCGGATCGGCCATGACGCCTCTGTACACGACGCTCGCTTTGTGGATCGGCGCGCTGCTGGTCATGGTGACGCTCAAGGTGACGCCTTCGAAGCGCATCCTCGATCAGATGGGCCACGTGCCCGCCTGGCAGCAGTTCATCGGGCGCTTCGGCGTGGTGGCGCTGATTTCGCTCATGCAGAGCACGTGCGTGAGCGTGGGCAATATGGTGTTCTTAGGCGTTCAGACCGTGAATCCGTTCCTCTATCTGCTGTGCTACTGGGTGTCGGGATTGGTGTTCGCGTTCATCATCTACACGCTGGTGGTGTCGTTCGCCAACTTTGGTAAGGCCATTTCGGTGTTCTTGCTGATTGTGCAGGTGTCGGGCGGCGGAGGAAGCTATCCGCTGCAATCGCTTCCCGAGTTCGTGCAGGTGCTCAGCCCGTATCTGCCCGTCACGCATGCGGTCAACGCCATGCGCGCGGCCATGTTCGGCGTGTACAACGGCGACTTCTGGACCGAGATAGGCATCCTGCTGCTGTTCACGGTGCCGTTCATCGTGTTGGGCCTGGTGCTTCGCACGCCGCTGATCAAGGTGGTGTCGAAGTTCGTCGAGATGGTGGAAAGCTCGAAGGTCATGTAGTGCCGCGCTGTCGTGTCGGCGGCGCTCGGTGTGACGCCTTGAGCCGTTCCATCCGATGGGTGCGCTCCGCGAGGGGCGCACCCGTTTTTTGTGCCCAGAGGCGGCGTGCCGTGCCGCGATGCCTGCGGGTTTCCGGTTTCGTAGGGAAAAGACGGGGGTCGAGGTCTGCGCAACAGCATCCGGCGGCCCCGCTTCGGCATACTTTGAAAAAAAGAGGCTTCCGAGGCCAAAAAATGCGAGGCTTGACACGCCGCCGCGCCGATTCCGCGCTATCGGGTCCAAGATAATACCCGTTTTAATAATATATGCGGCATATCGTCGCGTTCGCACCGCGAATGACAGCGTATTCGCCCATTCGAGTGGCAGACTCTCGAAAAAATGGCCCGAGACGCCCCTTTTTGCAAGAAACCCCTCCGACCGCAGTGGAGGAGGAACAAGTGAATTCGCGGGACTGAAAAGAAAAGGGAGCTTCGTAAGAAGCTCCCTGGAGGGGCGTGCTATTCCTGCAGTCCGTCCTGCGCCATGATGCCGCCTGCGGCCATGTAGCCGCCGACGAAGGCGAGTCCGAGGTCGGCGTACATGCCGGTCAGCGGCTTGCCTGCGGGGTTGCCGTCTCCCGACGACCCGCCCGCGGTGTGCCATCCGGCGTAGAGTCCCTTGATGGGCTTGCCTTCGGTATTCACGACCTGCATCTGGGGCGTTACGCGGAGGCCGGTCTTCGACCCGAACACGTGTCCGCCCAGCTTGGCGCCGTAATACGGCGGCGTGTCGATCGGAATGAGCCATTCGGCGGGATATTTATAGGCGCTCGCGTAGTCTTCGCCTGCTGCGCATGCTTCGTTCCATTTTTCGACGTTGGAGACGAGCGTGCCGGGTTCCAGGCCGAGCTGTTCTTCGAGCTCTTCGATCGTGTCGCATTTCTTGATGGCGCCGCCGTCGATCATCTGCTGGAAGCCGGTGTGCCAGTCGCGCAGCCATTCGGGCACGCGGTCGATATAGGGGTCGTCGGGTGCGACGATTTTCGCTTTACGGCAGATGACCTGGCCGAAGAAGTTCTCGGTCACAAGCTCGTCGAACTTCGAGTCGAAGCAACAGAAGGTCAGGCCTCCGGGCTGGCTCATTTCGATCGCGGCCGTTTCGCACAATCCTTCAGAAGAGGGAGCGGCGTCGTTCACGTAGGGATAGCTGCGTCCCGAGGTGGAAATGTAAGGCACGCGCTGGCCGTCGCGATTGATGCGAAGCCAGGGCTGGCGAAGGGCCTGGTTGCCGTCTTTGTTGATGTGGCAGTCCATTTCGGTGTCGTATTCGCTGTATTCGCGCCACCATACGCCGCCGTCGAACGCGCCCGTCGAATCGTAGCCCGAAAGGTCGGCTCCGACGCCTTGGCCCATGCGGATGCACTCGCCCGTTCCGTTCGGCGGGGTGGCGATGCATGCGATGCCTTGGAGCGTGGTCGCGGAATATTTCGCCATCATGGCGCGGTTGACTTCCATGCCGCCTGCGGTCAGCACGACGCCGCGCGAAGCCTTGATGAAGCGGTCTTCGCCGCTTTCGGCGACCTTCACGCCGACGACCGCTTCGCCGTCGTAAACCAACGTGGTGACAGGGCAATCGACGCGCACGTCGACGCCCGCGTCGCGCGCCGTCTGCTCGAGCTCCTGGAACGGAATCAGGTTGACGTTGATGCCGTTCGTCGGGGTGGACATGCCTTCCCATTCGAGCAGGCCGCATCCTGCGGGGGAGGGGTTCATCGGAACCCATTTGGCGCCCGCTTTCTCATTCATCCAGTCGATGCATTTCGGGCCCTCTTCGGCCATCGCGCGCAAAAGGTCGGGGTCGCCGGTCATCTGCTGGCAGCTCATGACGAATTCGACGATGCCGTTCACGTCGTAGGGATAGCTCGGGTACGCCCACTTCGCTTCTTCGGCCAGCTTGTGTCCGCCGAAATTGGAAAAGACCGACGAATGCTTCGAGTTGCCGCCTGTTTCGGGATTGCGCTCCACCATGAGCACATCGTATCCTGCCTGCGCGAGCCTGATGGACGCGTTGATTCCGCCGGCGCCCGAGCCGACGACGACTATTTCTCGTTCTTCGTCCCATTTCGACGGCACATCCGCCGGCGCGATGGGCTGTGCGGCCGCTTCGAACGCCTCGCGCGCGGGGTCGGCTGACGGAGTCGCATTTTCCTGGCTCTGTCCCTGCGGCGCGCATCCAGCCATGCCGAGGGCGGCTCCGACGCCGCCTACGAGCGCTGCGCTTTTGAGGAAATCCCTTCGATTGAGCTTCATGGCCTCCCCTTTCCCTCGTGATTCGCCTGTGAAGCCGCCGCTTGCGCGCATGGTCGGCATCGCAGGCCTTGCTTCGTCCTGGTGCGAACCTTGCCGTTATCGTACGGCCGCGTCCGCCTCGCGCGCCGTAGGGTATTTTTCCCCGCAGAAGGATAATTTGGCCGGGTGTAAGAAATCCTTTCGCTTGCGTCGCCATTGTTCGGCCGGGTATGCTGAACAGGTGCCGATCGCGCTGCCATGCCGAGCGCGGCGGGGTTCGTCGGCGCTGCTCAAGGGGGAGGGGCATTATGGACGCACGTCATCTTGAGGAGTTTCTGGTTCTATCCAGCGCTCTTAACTATACGGCCGCGGCCCAAGAGTCGCACGTGTCGCGGCCGACGCTCGTGGAGCACATGGCCGAGCTCGAGGCCGAGCTCGGCTGCGCGCTTTTCGTGAAAAGCGAGGGCCGTCTGGCGTTGACGCCGATCGGGCGAAGGTTCGTCGCGACGGCCTTGTCTCTTGTCGAGGGCATTTCCGGCGTCATTGCCGAGTATCGGTCGCTGCAGGGGAATTTTCTTTCGGTCCGCATTGCGGCGACGAATCTTCCGTGGCTCGAAAGCTCCATTCATCGGGCGAAACGCGCATTGGAGGAAATGAACCCGAGGAAGGTCGTCGATGTGGTGGCGACGCCGGGCGCGGCAAGCACGGCCGATGCGCTTCTCGACGGGAGCAACGATATCGTCGTCACAGGTTGTAAGAATTGGGAGGGCGAGAGCAGCGGCGCGGTCATGCCGTCGGGAATTTCCGGCTTCGAATTGCAGACGGAACCCATCATGCTGCTTATGACCGAAGGCAATCCTTTGTTCGGCCAGGCCGACATCCGCGCGAAAGACCTTGACGGGTCATGCATCCTTCTTCCGCCCGACATATATAACGGATACATGCGCGACGGCGTGGCCGAGCGTCTGCTCGAGCGCGGCGCCAGGGTTTCGTTGCGCCCGCTGCCGTTCGGCGACCATTTCGAGTATTTCTCCCACGGTTTCGACGACGAGCTGGGGGTCGTGCCGACCACCCTTATTCCCCGGTTCGGCATCGACCGCCGTCGCGAGTGCCGGACGTTCGAGCTTTCCGACCTGAAGCTCGTGACCGACTTCTACGTGCTCTATAAAGACGAATTCGTCGAGGACGAAACGGCACGCCTGTTCGTGGAGGCGTTGAAGCAGTCCGTGTCGTCGTGATGCGGCGTTCTCGGGCGCGGGCGGTGTTTTTGTGCATGCCGCAGTTCGGGAGCGCAGCGTCGCGGTTGCGGCTCGATGGCGCGAGGGCGGCGCGCCGACCCCGCGGATCTCGGCATCGGCGGCGTGTTTTGGAAAAAAGAGGCCTCCGAGGCCGAAAAACTCGCGGTTTGGCACGAATTCGCAGCAATCTCTCCTTGTTGATGCCGAAATAATACACAGTGAAAAGAAAAATGTGGCATATCGTGGCACGAAAGGGCGCGACGGGCGCCTTCTGCGTGCCAAACCGCGCAAAAAATGACCTGACAGGCCTCCTTTTTCCAAAAAAGCCGGAATCCGACGCCGCCGGAGGGGGTTCGCTTCTGATGGCCCGATGCGCGGAAGCCGAAAAGACGTGTGGAAGCTGAAAAGCACGCGAAAGCGAAAAGCATGCGGATGTGAGAAGGAGACTGACGAACAAAAGCGCGGATGGAGATTACCCGGCCCATGTCTCGCAAAGGAAACTGCCTCGACAACGCGAAAGCCGAAAGCTCCTTCTCGATGGTCAAGACCGAGCTTTACTGCGATTGGGAGGAAGGCGCCCCGATATCTTCGAGGGGGATTCGGGGAAGTGTATCGACCGGTATAACGATGTGCGCATCAAGAGACGCCTGGACGGAGGCGGCCCGGTCGAGTACAGGCTCAGCCGGGCCGCTTGATTCGCTTCTTTTGTCGTTCAGGAAACGGGGTCCTTTGCGGAACTCGGACGCGATAGGCCGTAGCCCTTACGAGGCCTTTCGGCTTTATCCAGTGCTGCGGCGGCCTCGGCGATTCTTGTCGCGCATGCAAAACGGCCCGACGCGGTAAGACGTCGGGCCGTTTTGGAAGAGGGAGCCGTTTTTGGGCGGATGAAGAGGCTCGGGAGAGTGCTTTATTCGGCGGCCAGCTCGCGGCGGCAGGAGCGCTCGGCGGCCAGGCTGCGGCCGATGCGGGCGAACTCCATGAGGAATCGCGCGAACACGTAGCCGACCATGGCGCAGGCAAGCACGGTTTCGATGCCGACCAGCACATGCAAAACGGCGGGATAGACGATGCCTGCATTCGCCAGCATGGTGAGCGTGCGGTCGAGCGCGGTGGCGGTGATCACGAAGGGGAAGGTCATGGCCGCATAGCTGGGGTAGAACTTCAGGCGCAGGAAGTGCGGCAGACGAACCAGCACGGCCACCAGCAGCAGCTGGGCCAGCACGGCGAGCACGCAGGCGAATGCGGGGTTCGGAATGGGCTCGGTGGCAAGATAGCCCGCCAGCGAAAGGCTCATGGGCGCGGTGTAGATGCAGAACAGCGGGCGCGCGCCTTCTTCCACGGGATGCTTGGCGTAGCGGGTCGTCACCATGACCAGCAGCACGGCGTAGGCGACGAAACCGAACCAGAAGATCGCGGAGCCGAGACGCTCGAGGCCGTAGACCGGCGAGCTCACCGAGGCCACGACGATGCCCACGTAGCAGATGAAGTAGGTGGGGTAGACCTTGGTCAGGTCGAAATCGCGCAGGTGATACACGCTGAACCAGGCCATCAGCACGAAATGGGCGGCTACGGCGCAGGCCCAGATCGCGAAGGCGGGAACGTGGGCGAACGGAGCCAGATAGGTGCTCAGCTGCATGACGGTCATGAGGAAGGTTGCGCTCACGCTTGCCAGGATGGGGTTCTCGAAATCTTCGCGGATGCCGGCGGAATCGCTCAGAAGACGGGCGGCAAGCAGGACGGTAAGAGCGAGGGAGCACAAGCCGCATGCTGCGTAAGCCGCCGTCGACAGGGGCTTGAGCAGGATGCCCAGCGCAGCAAGGCCCAGTGCCAGGCCGCCCGTGGGAATGGGTACCTTCTTCAGAAACTCTCGCATGATTGCTCCTTATCTATCGGGCGGCTTCGTCGCGCCGCAGTTGTTTCGATGGACTTATCTTGCGCCTGTCTTTCGATGAAGTAAACTTATGATTACTAATGGCATAAACAGTTTTGCTTATGGTTGTGGAATGAGCGCGCGTCAGGCATTCGCATGCCGCGCGCTCGCGAGAAAGCTTCGGGAGGATGCCATGCTCGATACCCGCGTCGCCACGTTTCTGGCCGTGTGCCGCACGCTCAATTACACCCACGCCGCCCGCGAGCTCAATCTGACGCAATCGGCGGTTTCGCAGCACATGGCCCATCTCGAGCGGTCGTACGGCGCCAAGCTGGTGTCGATCGAGGGCAAGAGCATGCGCCTCACCGAACAGGGGAAGCTGCTGCAGCGCGCCTTTCTTTCGTTCGCGCACGACGAGGCGCTGCTGCGCCGCCGCATCGCCGCCGTTTCGTCGGATGAGGTGGTGCGACTGAACGTGGGCACCACGCTCACGGCGGGCGAATACATCGTGGCGCCTGCCTTGGCGCGCTCGCTGAAGCGCAACCCGCGGTTTCGCGTCACGGTGACCTCGCGCAGCACCGAGGAGCTGCTCGACCTGATGGACAAAGGGGCGATCGATTGCGCGTTCGTCGAAGGCATCTTCGAGAAAAGCGCGTTTTCGTGGGATCTTCTGTGCGAGCAGGAGCTGGTGTGCGTCTGCTCGCCCGAGCACCGCCTGGCAGGGAAGCGGTGCCGCATGGAGGACCTGTTCGACGAGCCGCTGATCGTGCGCGAGAAAGAATCGGGCTCGCGCGCGGTGCTCGAGCACGCCCTGCGCGGGCGAAACCTCACGCTGGCATCGTTCGCCGACGTGGCGGAGGTGTCGAGCATCGGGGTCATCAAGGCGTTCGTGGCTGCGGGCCTGGGCGTGTCGTTCGTCTACGAGGCGGGCGTGGCGGCGGAGCTCGCGCGGGGCGATCTTGCGCGCATCGAGGTGGAAGGCGATGCGATCGTGCACGACATCTCGTTCGTCCGTCCGAAGGAAAGCGTGTTCGAGGACGGGTTCAGGGAATTTTTCGAAGGCGTGTGCGGCGAATTCGACGCCGCGGAGGCGTGACGGCGGCGTCGGCGCGGGCCGCGTTTCACACGTCGATTCGCAGCAGGGTGCGTTCGTGCATGCCGGCGTGCTCGAAGGGGCTGCTGCTCATCGAGCGGCGCGGGCGTTCGACGAAACGTGTTCTAAGGCGATGCGCGCCTCTGCTTTTCGGCTGCGCCGTTTCGTGAAGATGCCTGCCGTACCGCATTGGCCTGCCGCATAGCCGCATCGATTCGCCGGATATAAAGAAAGGCGCCTCGGGTACGGCCGAGACGCCTTGCGTTTCTTCATGGCGCCCCCGGCGGGATTCGAACCCACAACCATCGGATTAGAAGTCCGGTGCTCTATCCATTGAGCCACGGGGGCGTGTCGCGCGTGCATGCCCCTGCATGGGCGCGGCTGAATGCCGCGAAAAGGGCGAATGCGCACGGTTGTTTATTATAGCGGAAACAAAAAAAGGAAATAATTGAAAAATACTCTTGCAAAACGGCTAAGAGGTCTGTATATTATCCACTTGCACATTGCGTGTGACGTGGTGGGTGTGGCCTAGTTGGTTAGGGCGCCAGATTGTGGCTCTGGAGGTCGTCGGTTCGAATCCGATCACCCACCCCAGTTTTTTTAAAATTGGCTCTTGCGAAATTTGAAAGAATAGTTCACAATAGCCAAGCGCTTCAGCCACGAAGCGCAGAACCTTTACATATGCTTTTCGGATCGTTAGCTTAGTTGGTAGAGCAGGGGACTCTTAATCCCAAGGTCCGGGGTTCGAGTCCCCGACGATCCACCAGGTATATTCAGCCGGTTCATTCCGGCTTTCTTTCGGATCGTTAGCTTAGTTGGTAGAGCAGGGGACTCTTAATCCCAAGGTCCGGGGTTCGAGTCCCCGACGATCCACCAGATAATGACAGGGCTGGAAGCTTACGTTTCCAGCCCTTTTTTGATTGATTCGGCATGCATGGCGTCGAAAACGCCGTATACTGTTCCGAACCGTCGGAACGAACGGCCGATGTATACATTCGGGGTGCTTTGTAGCGGAATGCTTGCAACGCAGGGCACTCTGCATGTAAAATCGCGGTTCGTTGTCAAAGAAGATGCAGTGTTTCCGTGCTGACAGGTTGAGAAAGGCAGGCGAGCAATGAGCGAACTGATGAGGTATAAAGGCAGGCGCTCCTTGATTACCGGCGTGAGCCTCGAACCCGGTCAGGTGTATGAAATCGTCCCGCTCGACAGGAAGTACGGTCGTGACGGTTTCTGGGTCGAGGTCACCGACGGCAAAGATAAATGCCGTTGTCCGTATGAGGATAAAGAAGCCTTTCTGAACAATTGGGAAATGGCTAACGGGGCGCTTTAGGCGCCCTTTTTTGTGACGAAAACAAGCGATGACGAAACGAGTCGAATGGAGGGGATTCGTGGAAAAAACGAATGACGTGAAAAAAGGCGGCATGAGCCGCATGCAGCTGCTGATGCTCGGCGGCATGCTCTTCTCGATGTTCTTCGGCGCAGGCAATCTGATCCTGCCGCCGCTTCTCGGCCTGCAGGCGGGCGCCGATGCCGCTCCTGCCACGGCGGGCTTTTTGATCGCGGGCATCGGCCTGCCCGTGCTCGGTATTATCGCGGTGGCCTTGGTGGGCGACATCCGTCAGCTCGCCGGCCGCGTGCATCCGCTGTTCGCGTCGGTGTTCATCGCGACGGTCTATCTGACCATCGGCCCCTTCCTGGCTATTCCCCGTACGTCCACCACAGCGTTCGAGATGGTGAAGCCCCTGATCCCCGGCGGCGATTCGTTCGTGGTGGCCGCGGTATTCTCGGTGGTGTTCTTTGCCATCGCGTTCTTCCTGGCCCTTCGTCCCGGCATGCTGTCGCGCATCCTCGGCCGTTTCTCCGCTCCTGCGCTGATCGTCTTGATCGCGCTCGTAGTGGGTGCGGCCTTGTTCGCAGGCATCGGCGACGTGCCGGCCGCGCGTGCGCCGTATGACGGCAACGCCGTGTCCGAGGGCTTTTTGGCGGGCTATCAGACCATGGACCTGCTTGCCGCTTTGTGCTTCGGCATCGTGGTGGCTTCGAACGTGAAGGAGCACGGCGTCACCGACCCCAAGAAGGTGACGGGCGCCATCTCCGTCGCGGGCATCATCGCCGGCGTGCTCATGGCCGCCGTGTACTGCGGCCTTTCGTTCGTGGGCCTTTCCATGGCTTCTTCTATGCCCGGCGCCACCAACGGCGCCGAGGTCCTGGCCGCTTCGGCGAATCTGCACTTCGGTGCCGCGGGTTCGGTGATCGTGGCCGCGATCTTCCTGCTCGCCTGCCTGAACGTGTGCACGGGCCTCATCTCGTGCTGCTCCGAGTACTTCTCCGAAGTGTGCCCGCGCGTTCCGCTGCCCGTTTGGGCCGCTATTTTCGCGGTGTTCAGCTGCTGCGTTTCGCTGGTCGGACTCGATTCCATCCTGGCGTTCTCCGCTCCGCTGCTGGGCGCCCTGTATCCGCCCGCCATCGCTATGATGGTCATGGGCCTTGCCCACAGCGTGTGCGACAAGTCGCCCCGCATGTGGCCGTGGGTCGTGCTGTCCACGACGGTCGTCAGCGTCATCGTTGCGCTGCGCGACGCGTTCGTTCCCGACATGTGGATCTTCTTGGATGCGTTGCCGGGCGCCGACATGGGTCTTGGCTGGATCGGCATCGCTGTCGTGGCCGCCTGCATCGGTGCGCTGTATTCTTCGATCGAGAAGAAGCGCGCATAAGCATATGCTCAAGCCTGAGGGCCGCCGTTCGTTCGGCGGCTCTTTTTGCGCTTCGGCGGGGCCTTCCGAGGGTCGGAAAAGAAAGTCGAAAAAATTTTAAAATTTCTCTTGGCATATGGGTAAGGCTTCTGTATACTAACAACTCGTTGCAACGGCAACAAACAACACGGGGTGTTAGCTCAGTTGGTTAGAGCGCCGGCCTGTCACGTCGGAGGTCGCGAGTTCGAGTCTCGTACATCCCGCCATCTGAATTCGAAAGAGTCGCTTCGGCGGCTCTTTTTCGTTATCGGGCATATGCTGCGAGGCTCTGCCTGCAACCCGTCTCGTTTTTTCTTTCCGAACAATTTTTTCGGCCATTGCATCCGAGTCTGACTTTTGCGCCATCGGGGCCTCGGAGGCCGTGCGAACGAAAAAGCCCGCGCCCAGGTTCGGTTCCGGGGCGCGGGCTTCGGCCGCCTGCACGCTATTTGCGGGCTGATTATACGGGGCTTCGCGTTAACGCTGGCGATAGTGCGCGAAGAAGTCCTGCAGGCTCTCCATGGCTTCTGCCAGCACTTCGATGCGTGGCAGGTACACGATGCGGAAGTGGTCGGGCTTGTGCCAGTTGAAGCCCTGGCCGCGCGTGATGAGGATTTTCTTCTCATGCAGCAGGTCGAGCGCGAACTGCTCGTCGTCGGTGATGTTGAATTTCTTCACGTCGATCTTGGGGAAGATGTAAAACGCCGCCTTCGGTTTGACCACCGAGATGCCGTCGATCTCTTTCAACGCGTTGTACACGAACTCGCGCTGCTCATAGACGCGTCCGCCCGGCGCCACGTATCCCTTGACGCTCTGATGCCCGCCGAGGGCCGTCTGCACGATCGACTGCGCAGGCACGTTGGAGCACAAGCGCATGTTCGAAAGCATGTTGATGCCCAGCATGAAGTCGCGTGCGCAGCGCTTCTCGCCCGACATGATCATCCAGCCCACGCGATAGCCCGCGATCATATGCGATTTCGACAGGCCCGAGAAGGTGACGCAGAACAGGTCGGGGGCAAGCGAGGCGATTGAAATATGTTCGGCATCGTCCATGACCAGACGGTCGTAGATTTCGTCGGAGAAGATCATGAGCTGGTGCTTGCGCGCCACTTCGACGATTTCCTCGAGCACCTCGCGCGGATACACGGCGCCGGTGGGGTTGTTCGGGTTGATGATGACGAGCGCCTTGGTGCGCGGGGTGATCTTGCTTTCCATATCGGCGATGTCGGGGTACCAATCGGCCTGTTCGTCGCACAGATAGTGCACGGGGGTGCCGCCTGCCAGCGTGGCGCACGCAGTCCACAGCGGATAATCGGGCGAAGGAATCAAGATCTCGTCGCCGGTGTCCAGAAGGGCCTGCATGCACATCTGGATGAGCTCGGACACGCCGTTGCCGGTATAGATCGAGTCCATGTCCACGTTGGGAATGTGTTTGATCTGGGCATACTGCATGATCGCCTTGCGCGCCGAGAACAGGCCGCGCGAATCGGAATAGCCCTCGCACTCGGGCAGCTGCATGCGCATGTCGGCGATCACCTCGTCGGGCGTGCGGAAGCCGAACGGCGCCGGGTTGCCGATGTTGAGTTTGAGGATGTGCTGGCCTTCGCGCTCGAGGCGGGCGGCTTCGTCGACCACGGGGCCACGCACGTCGTAGAGAACGTTGTCGAGCTTGGATGATTTCTTGAATTCACGCATCGGGGTGCTCCTTGAAGAAGAAGGGGAGGGCGGGGTCTGGTCGATGGCGGCCGCAGGCCGCGCGTCGGCTCGCGTCTCGGATTCGTCGCGCGCCTCGTCTCGCGGCGCGTCGGCGGCCTGGTCGCGTTCTGCGCGGGCGGCCTGCGTGGCGTTGCGTGCGGCGGCCCTGCGCGGAGCCCGGTCGGCTTTCTCGCCTTCGTCGCCGTGCAGAAGCCAGGCGGCGTCTACGTCCAGCACGGACCCGATCAGGGCGGCCACGTCTTTGCGCGGGATGGTTTTGCCGCTGACGTATTGGCTCACCTGGCTTTTGCCGAGCTTCGAGCCGCGGGCGGCCGCGGCGCCGATCAGATCGGCCTGCTTCATGCCCGCATCAGCCATGGCGCTTTTCAGCCGGTCGGAAAAGGTCTCGGAAGTCACGCGTCCTCCTTCTTCGTTCATCGGGTCGAACATCGATAAGTTCAATTTCGTTCGCCATAAGTTCAATTTCCGTGCAGTCTAACACAGCTGAAATTGAACTTCCCGACGATTCGGTTCAATTTCAACGAAGAAGGCGAACGGTCGACGCGCGTGACGGGTGGGCCGCGGCAAAAGAAAAGGCGCGCAGCCGAAGCCGCGCGCCGTGCGTCGCCGTAGGTTGTGCGTGGGTCCGCTAGACCAGCTTGCCCTTGCAATGGTCGATCATGTGCTGAAGCATCTGCGCGGTCCAGCCCTGGAAGTCTTCCTTGCGCAGCTTCATCTCGCCGTCGACCAGTTCGTGGTAGGAAACCTTGGCGCGGTCGTAGCGCGTGGTGACGGTTACTTCGTCGCGGGTCAGACAGCCCTCTTCGGCCCTGAATGCGCCCAGACCCAGCAGGAGCTTGGGGTTGTACATGACGTGCGGCCGGTCCTGTTCGTCCAGGTAGGCGATGACGGCCTTGGCCTCGCCGATCTGGTTGGCGGCCAGGCATGCCGCGCCTTCGGTGGCGAGCAGGGTGTCCACCAGGTCCTGGGCGATTTGCTCGTCGGCCGGGGTTGCCTTCTCGCACGGCGTCGACAGGATCGCTTCGTCTTTCACGAGCTCTTTGATCATGGGAAGTCCTTCTCGTAGGGTTTCGAATCGTCGGGCTATGGTATCACGCTTTCGGCTCCGCCGTCTTCGCGGCCGTTTTCTCCGCACGCCAGCGATGCTTCGACGAAGGGTTCGAAACCTGTCCGGATCGGTCATTTCAAGCCTTGTTTTCCGTTGATTTCCGCCGTCTTGTGCCCTCCAGGCGGCGTCGCTGCGACGGCATGCGGCTGCTTGGAAAACGGTTTTGCAAAATGTGTTGACAAGACGCGCCCCGTACCGTGTAATTCGCTGCGTGCAGTAATGGCTGCATGGCAGGACAGGGGCAAGAAGTCCTGCGAGTGTAATGACCAATGGGTGTCAAAAGGAAGGTAGAACCATGGGTGACAACGTCGTATTGGCGCGCAATACCGAAGACGCGCCGAAGTGCCCGATGTCTTCTCAGACCGTGGCGTTCTCGCACTACAACAACATCTCCGCGCAGCTGGGCATCGACCCGGCCACCGGCGAGCTCGTCGAAGGCGGCGTGCTCGAGCAGGCCGCTCAGGCTTTCGCGAACCTCGAGTCCGTCGTCGAAAGCATCGACCATGTCCTCAACGACGTGGTCCGCATCACCGTGTTCGTCAAGGATATCCGCGATATGGACGATGTCGACGAGGTCCAGAAGATGTTCTTCCCGACCTACGCTCCTACGCGCACCGTGGTTGCCGTCGACGACCTGCCGTTCGGCGCCCTCGTTCAGATCGAGGCCCTGATCACCAACGGCGAAGGCACCATTCCTAACGAGCCTCAGGCGGGCGACCTGCTGAAGTATGTCAACAATACCCACGCGGCTCCGATGAACGTCATGTCTTCCCAGACCGTGGCGTTCTCGCACTACAACAACATCTCCGCCCAGCTGCCGATCAACCCCGGCACCGGCCAGATCGTCGAGGGCGGCATCAAGGCCCAGACCGCTCAGTGCCTCAAGAACATCAAGGCCATCCTGAACAGCGTCGACGTTCCGTTCGACGACATCGTCAAGATCACCGTGTTCCTGCGCGACCTTGCCGATCTGGACGCCGTGAACGAGGTCTACACCACGTTCTTCCCCGATTCCGCCATCGCGCGCGCCGTCGCCTACATGCCGGCCCGCACCGTGGTGGAGGTCGCCGACCTGCCCCTGCACGCGCTCGTGCAGATCGAGGCCGTGGTTTCCCACGGCGACGGCACTCCGCCGCAGGCCGTCGAAGACCGTCACGGTCTGATCCTCGAGGCTAACAACACCGACGCCGCTCCGAAGTGCGCCCTTTCCACGCAGACCGTGGCGTTCTCTCACTACAACAACATCTCCGCCCAGTACGGTATCGACCCCGCCACCGGCAAGCTCGTCGAGGGCGGCGTGAAGGCCCAGGCTGTCCAGGCCCTGAAGAACATCAAGGCCATCATCGAGTGCGTCGACCACGTCATGGAAGACGCCGTCAAGGTGAACATCTACGTGAAGGACCTCGCCGACATGGACGCCGTGAACGAGGCGTACAAGGAGTTCTTCCCCGAGGGAACCCCTGCCCGTCGCGTCGTGGGCGTGAAGAATCTGCAGGGCGAGGCCCTGGTCATGATCGACGCCATCTTCGGCAACTTCGAAGGCACCCCGCCGGTGAAGTAAGTCCGATTAGGACCCGCTTCGCAGCGGACGCTTCGGAAACGTCATGCTCCAAGAAAGGACCCGAGGATTTCCTCGGGTCCTTTTCGCGTGCGGCCGAAGGCGTGCGCCGTGCGCGCGGGCTTAGCGGCCCTCGAGGCCTTCGAGCATGTCGATGGCCAGGTTCAGGCCCAAGACGATGCACTCGTCGCATGGGCGCAGCGGCGCGTCGGCATGGACGGCTTTGATGTCGGCGCACAGGGTGGAGCCTACGTTGTCGCGGAAACGGTCGACGACCTGCTTGGCCAGCGCGTAGGTGTCCTGCTTGCTGGTGGGGTCGTCGTAGCCGTTGCTGCGGGCGTATCCCGCCACCATGGCCGCGCCCGCGATGGCGCCGCAGGTCTCGGTGAAGCCGCCCATGCCGCCGCCGAGGCCTTCCGCCGCGCGGAAGACGTCGCGTTCGTCGGCGTTCACGAACGGGGCCAGCGTGCAGGCGACGCACTGCGCGCAGTTGAAGTTGCGGGCGTGCAGCTCCAGCGCATGCGCGGCCAGGGCTTCGCGGTCGAACGCGGGACGGGCGGGGTTTTCGGTAGTCATGGCATCTCCTCGGTCCGTTGGTTTGCTGTGACATGGATTGTACGCCGCCGCGCGCGCGGTATGAACGAGTTCGGTATTTCGATCGAAACTCGGGCGCATTGCGTGGCTCGCCGCCGAATGGAGTACAATAACGGGATGCTTAGTCAACAACGAGCCGAAAGGACCGTCATGAGCGAAGAGTTGTATGTCGACGGCTTGGGCCTTGCCCCGGGCGTCATGGAAACCATCGTGGCAATCGCCGCTAAAGAGGTCGAAGGCGTCGCGAGCGTGGGTTCTTCGACGTTTTCCGGCATTCGTTCGCGCTTCGTGTCCAACGCGGCCGCTCAGGGCATCGAAGTCAGCATGAACGAGACCGAGGGCGTCGATATCGCCGTGCACGTCGACGTGTATTTCGGAAGGCCCATTCCTTCCGTCGCCGCCGAGGTGCGCCAGGCCGTCGCCGATGCCGTGATCACCCAGGTCGGATTCAAGGTGTCTTCGATCGACGTCTACGTCGACGGCATCCGCTTCTCGGCATAACGCATAGTACGTATATAAGGATAGGGAATAGATGAAACGTCACGAGCGCTCTTTGGCGCGCCGCTGCGCGCTGCAGGTTCTGTATCAGAGCGAGATTCTGAACAAGCCGGCCGACCAGGTAGTCGAAGAAGGCCTGGTCCCCGATGAGGCAGGCATGGGCGATTACGCGCGCATGCTCATCATGGGGGTTTCCTCGCACAAGACCCAACTCGACCGCATCATCAGCGTCAGCTCGCAGAACTGGGCCATCGACCGCATGCCCGTGGTCGACCGCTCCATTTTGCGCCTTGCCGCGTTCGAGCTGAAATACGTGGACGACGTTCCCGTGTCGGTAGCCATCAACGAGGCCGTCGAGCTGGCCAAGGAATTCGGCGGCGAAGACGATTCCCATCGTTTCGTGAACGGCATTTTGGGTCGTATCGCGCGCGATAGCGAATCCGGCATCGACCCGACGCAGGCCGTCGAGGAGGAGCCGGCCGCCCAGGCCGCCGACGAGCAGGTCCAGGCCGCCGAGGCCCCGGCCGACGCTGAGGCGCCCGCCCAGGCCGAGCCCGCGAAGACGGACGAGGCCGCCGAATAGCATGAGCGCCGACGAGCAGACGCGCTCCGGTTTCGCTGCCATCCGCGACCGCCTCGACGAGATAGCGGCGCAGGTGCGCGACGACGCCATGCCCCTCGATGCCGCCCTCGACCTGTACGACGAGGCGGTGAAGCTCGGTATGAAGGCGACGGAGCTTCTGGAAACCATCGAAGAGGGCGATCATGCCGAGTCAGGAGAAGAGGCGCGATGACGCCTCTTCCGGTCACGTGGCAAACACCCGCAAGCTAAGGCAGGATGCATGGAACACCGAATTCTTGACATGATATCGTCCCCTGCAGATCTCAAGCTCCTCACTGACGAGGAGCTTGCCATTCTCGCCTCCGAAATACGCGAGCAGATTCTTGAAACCACGTCGAAAAACGGCGGCCACGTGGCCCCGAGCCTCGGTGTAGTCGAGCTTACTCTGGCGTGCCATAGCCTGCTCGACTGTCCCCACGACAAGCTGCTGTTCGACGTAGGCCATCAGTCGTATGCGCACAAGCTGCTCACCGGCCGCCTGAACATGTTCGACACGCTGCGTCAGTACAAGGGCATGTCGGGCTTTCCGAAGGCCGCCGAAAGCCCCTACGACGTGCACCCTTCGGGCCATGCGTCCGATTCGGTTTCGGTGGCGCTCGGCCTTGCCATGGCGCGCGATTTGCGCGGCAGCGACGAGAAGATCGTCACGATCATCGGCGACGCGGCGCTTTCGGGCGGCATGGCCTTCGAGGCGCTCAACCACGCGGGCCAGCTGCAGACGCCCATGGTGGTCATCCTCAACGACAACGAGATGTCCATCTCGCGCAACGTGGGCGCGCTGGCCAAATATCTCGGCCATAAGCGTGCGTCGCGCGAATACACCCAGGCGCGCGACGGCATCCAGAGCGCGCTCGAGGCGCAGGGCGAATGGGGCCACGGCCTGGTCGATTTCGGCCGCAACGTCAAAGATTCGATCAAACAGATGATCATTCCCGGCGAGATGATCTTCGAAAAGCTTGGCTTTCTGTGCACCGCGCCCGTTCCGGGCCACGACATCACGGCACTCAAGCATACGCTGCGTGTGGTGCTCGACGCCGAGGTTCCCGTGCTCATGCACGTGGTCACGAAGAAGGGCATGGGATACGAGCCTGCTGAGCGCCGCCCCGATGTGTTTCACGGCGTGGGTCCGTTCGACTTGGCCACCGGCGAGGTGAAGAAGTCGTCGTCGACCGCGCCCAAGTACACGAGCGTTTTCGGCAAGGCGCTGGTGCGCGAAGCCGCCGCCAACGAAGACATCGTGGCCATCACCGCGGCCATGAAAGACGGCACGGGTCTCAACGAGTTCGCCGACAAGTACCCGAAGCGCTTCATCGACACGGGCATCGCCGAAGAGCATGCGGTGGCGCTGGCCAGCGGCCTTGCGATAGGCGGCAAGAAGCCCGTCGTGGCGATCTATTCCACGTTCATGCAGCGCGCGGTCGACCAGATGATCATCAACAACGCGCTGCCTGATCTTGACGTGGTGTTCTGTCTCGACCGCGCAGGCCTGGTGGGCGACGACGGCCCCACGCATCACGGCGTGTTCGATATCGCCTATACGCGCATGATCCCGCATATGAAGGTCATGGCGCCATCCGATGAGGCCGAGTTGGTGCATATGCTGCATACGGCGCTTTCTTTGCACGGCCCGGTCACGCTGCGCTATCCGCGCGGCGAGGCGCGCGGCTTCGAGCTGCCCGAGACCCCGCAGGTTCTCGAGGTGGGCAAGTCGCGCACTACGCGCGAAGGCGACGATGTGGCCATCCTTGCGTTCGGTCGCATGGTGCAGGAGGCTGAAGGCGCATCCGATATCCTGGCCGCCGAAGGCATCGGCGTGCGCGTGGTCGACATGCGCTGGATCAAACCCTTCGACGAAGCCGCCGTGCGTGCCGCCGCCGAGGAATGCTCGCTGGTGGCCACGGCCGAAGAAGGCGTGGTCGAAGGCGGTATCGGCGAGGGGATCTTGGAGGATTTGGCCGCCAACCCGCCCGCGAAAGTGCCTCCTATCCTGACGTTCGGCATTCCCGATCGCTTCGTCAGCCAGGGCAAAGTGTCCTTGCTGCACAAAGAAGTAGGCCTCGACGCCGAAAGCATGGCGAACCGCATCCGCGAAAAGCTCGCTTCCATGAAGCAGGCCTAAGGGCGCAGCAACCGTCCGGCAACGCAAGAGGGCGACGGAATAAACTCCGTCGCCCTCTTTTCGTATGCGCTCGTATGCCGCGCTCCGGTGTCGCTCGGCGTGCGGCGTGGCGCTAACGCTCCCAGACTTCCGTGCCGGCGATGCTGACGCTCGTCACGTTTTCGGGTGCGGCGAACACGTCGAACACAAGGGTCTTGTGGACGCTCGTGGTGCCGTCGCCGTTGGTGCGGCTCGACGAGCCGCTTTCGGTCGCGTCGATCACGGTGCCGTCGGCCAAAGAGATCAGGATGGGCAGGTTCAGGATGCGGTCCATCTCGGCCTCGTTGCGGTCGGACATCTTGCCGTCGCCCTGGTCTTGCCAGTTCATGACGTCATGCGCCGTGTAATCCACCGTGATGCCGATGGGGGAGATTGCGATCGATTCGACATCGGCGCTCAAGCCGTTGTAGTCCACGGCGAATCCTGCGGGAAGGTCGACGGTCGTGTCGTCGTAGTTCATCGTGAACTTGAGGTCCCAGGTGCCTTCGACGAGGGTATGCAGGCCGTTCGCTCCGTCGAGCACGGAGAGGTTTTCGAGATGCACGCGGGCGGTGTTGCCGATGATGCCTTTGCCGTTAAAGGTGTCGGCGGACATGCTTTCCACCATCTGGATGGCGTTGTCGCTCGGGTCGGCGTCGTAGAAATGGATGCTGCCGCCTCCGCCGTCCATCCAGTCGATATGCGTGCCCGAGGGGCCTTCGAACATCAGGGGCAGCGTGCCGGCATCGTTCGGGGCCACGTCGAAGGGCTCGCCGTCGTCGCGCGCGATGCTGAACACCACGACGTAGTTGTAGCGGTCGCCTACCACGGCGTCGGCGGTCACGGTGACGCCGTTGCAGCTGGCGGATGCGCCGATGGGACGGCCGATCGCGTCGATGACCTCGGTGGATGCAGGCGCGCCGTTGAACATGTCGTCGAGCAGCCCGTTCACGGTGGTCAGTGCGCCGGTCGCGGCGATCGCGCCGGCGCTTCCTACGACCAGGGCGCCTGCGAGGCTTGCGGCCGCTACGAGCTGCCAGCGTTTCTTGAGGCGCGGCGCGCGTTTGCTCGCGGCGCGCTGCTGCGCGGCAGTTGCAGCCGCGGCGTCCGCCTCGCGCGTCCGGTGTTCGGCGATGGCTCGGGCCAGGTCGTTCGCCATCAGGTCGGCGGTTTCTTCGGAAAAGGCCAAGGAGTCGAGGGCCTGTCGATATGTTGTATGCATGGTGGCCTCCAGAGAGACTGAGGGTCGGTAGGAAGGGTCCCGTCGCCCGACGGGTCGGAGACGGAATGCGGGATGCCGCAATCGCATTAAAGCGACTGCGTTGCGCCATGTGCGGCGTTCGTTGCCTTTCGGAATACCGACGGCGCTCGTGCCGCATGCTTTTTCGCAACGGGGTCGTCGTTATCGGCTCCGTCGTTCGGTTCGGGGCCTAGCTCGGATGCCGCATCGCCCAGCAGGAAGCGCAGCTTCGTGCGCCCGCGGCTCAAGTGCGCGGCTACCGCAGAGGCGCTGCGGTCGGTGAGGGCGGCGATCTCGGCGATCGAGTAGCCCTCGTAGTAGTGCAGATAGATCGCTTCGCGATACTTTTCGTCGAGTGTCATCACCGCATCCAGCACGTCGCTGCCGACGGGCGCTTCGGGCGCCGGGTGTTCGGCGGCGGCTTCGAGCGGGGCAGAGGTGCGACGGTAGGAGTCGCGCAGCAGGTCTTTGCAGGCGTTCGCCGTGGCGCGCACCACCCAGGCCTTTTCGTGTTCTTCGTTTTGGAACGGCTCGGCGCGTCCGATCAGTTTCACCAGGACGCTTTGGCAGATGTCCTGCGCGTCGTGGGTCGACTTCAGGTACGTGAAGCTCAGGCGCAGGATGAGGCCCGAATACGCGTTCACGAGCCGGCGCGCCTCGGTATCGGGGTCGACGTGCGCGTGGTATCGGTTGTTCGTGCGCATGGCGCCCTCCTTCGGTTTGTTCGGTGTGCTTTGCAACGTTGCTCGCTTACAATACGAACGAGCGATGCGTTTCTTGACATCGCTCGGAAGAAAAAGCCGCTTTTTTCGAAGATGCCGTGCGGCGCCGCTTCGGCCGTCGAGTCATGCAGCCGTCTATCGGGCGGCTGCATGGTGCGTGCCGCATCGTTCATCTTCGTCATTATGAAGAAAGGTTCGTCGTGTCGAACACTGAATCCATCGAAGCGAATACGCCGCGCCCTGCGCGCAAGTCCAAGCCGAAGAAGCTGCGCCTCGACGACCTGCTCGTCCAGCTGGGCTATTTCGACGACCGCGGTCAGGCGTTGCGCGCCGTGCTGGCCCACGAGGTGCGCGTCGACGACGTGTATCCCACGAGCGCGGCCGTGATGGTGCGCGAAAACGCCGACGTGTTCGTGCGCAACAGGCGTGCCTTCGTCAGCCGCGGCGGACATAAGCTGCAAGGTGCTCTGGACGCCTTCGAACAAAGCGTGGAAGGCGCGCGTTGCATCGATATCGGCAGCTCGACGGGCGGCTTCACCGACTGCCTTTTGCAGGCGGGCGCGAAAAGCGTGGCGTGCGTCGACGTGAACTACGGCCAGCTTGCGTGGAAGCTGCGCGAGGATCCGCGCGTTACGGTGTTCGAGCGCACCAACATCAAGACGGCTTCGCCCGAGGAATTGGGTGCGCCGTTCGACGTTTTGGTGGCCGATCTGTCGTTCATCGGGCTGGCGGGCTTGGCTCCCGTGTTCGCGGCTCTGTGCGCGCCCGACAGCACGGTGCTCGCACTGATCAAGCCGCAGTTCGAAAGCGCCCATGACGAAACCGACCGCGGCATCGTGCGCGACGAGGCCGTCAGGCTGCGCGTGGTGGAAGAGGTCAAAGGGGCGTTTTCCGCCGCCGGGTTCGCGATCGAAGGCGTGGTGGAAAGCCCGATCACCGGCGCGCAGGGCAATGTCGAATATCTGGTGAAGGCCGTTTATCAGGCGTGACGGATTCGCCATAACTATACAACGTATAGAAGTATGTCAGACCTGATAGAATGATTGTGCGTTTTATATGGGTCTATATCGAAGGAGGGCGCCATGGCCGCCGAGCAAGGCAAGGGAAAGCAACCTGCGAAACGCAAGCGGGGCACGCTGACGAAGCAGCAGGTGGTGGCCGCGGCTTTCGCGCTCGTCGACGCTGAAGGGATCGAGGCATGTTCCATGCGTGCGCTGGGCGCCAAGCTCGGAGTGACCGCCATGGCCGTGTACGGCTACGTGCCGTCCCGCGAAGCGTTGCTCAACGAGGTGGCCGCGCGTTTTCTCGAAAGCGCCGACACACGAGCGCTGCGCGGCGAGTCGTGGGAGGAAACCCTTCTGCGCACGATGCGCTCGCTGCGCCATGCGTGCGTGCGCAGGCCGCATTTCGCACGCCTTCTCAACGACCCGTGCATTTCCGAAGGCCTCGAGCCGTACATGATGCGTCTGCGCGCGATCTATTTGGAACAGGGCATGCCTGAAGAGATAGCCGTCCAGATGCTGAGTATTGCCGACGCGTTTTTCGCCGGCTTTTGCCTGCGCTCGCTTCAGCGCGTCGAGCGCGAGAAGGAGAAAGAAGAGCGCAAGGAGCGCGAGAAGCCCAAGCAAAGAGGCGTGGCTCCGACGCCCGTTTCGGGCGCGGGCGACAACGCGCGCTTCGCCACCGAATCGCGCGTCCCCGGCATGCTCACGGGCAGGCGCATCGTCTCCACGCGCATCGTGGCGCCCAACGACCGCTGGAAGCGTTCGGTGCGCGCGGGCTATTCCGAGCGCTCGTTCGAAAACGGCCTGTTCGTGATCATCGAAGGCATCCGCGCGGGCGCCGCCCCCGATCCGTGCCAGTGGCGCACGCCTTCGGAGTAGCGTTCGGCCCTTTTCGCCCTGAGCCTCCCGCCGCCGTGCGCCTGAGCACCCATGCGGTTTCGCTACGGCTTGCCGACGGCATTCTTTCGCGAAGGAAACGATTGGCTCTCGCCGTCATGCTCTTGTTCCGCCCTCGTTACACTGACGATAGGGAAGAGAGAGAAGGAAAGGGGAAGCGATGGCCGAACCGTATTACCGTATGTCCTCGCAGCAGGTGCTCGACAAGCTCGACACCTCGACGGACGGCCTGACGAGCGAGCAGGCTCGCGTGCGTTTGGAGTCGCACGGGCCCAATAAGCTCGCCGAAGGCAAGAAGAAAAGCGTCTTCGTCGTATTTCTGGAACAGTTCAAAGATTTGCTGGTCGCCATTCTAGTCATCGCGGCGGGCATTTCCATGCTGACGGGGGATGCCGAAAGCACGCTCGTCATCATCGCCGTGCTGATCTTGAACGCGGTGCTCGGCACTGTGCAGTACATGAAGGCGGAAAAATCGCTCGATGCGCTCAAGAACATGTCGGCCCCCGTGGCCAAGGTCCTGCGCGACGGCGCCCGCGAGGAAATCGCCGGTCCCGACGTGGTGCCGGGCGATCTGGTGTTCCTCGAAGCGGGCGACATGGTGGTCGCCGACGGCCGCCTGGTGGAATGCTATTCGCTCAAAGTGAACGAAAGCTCGCTGACGGGCGAATCCGAAGCGGTCGAGAAAGACACCGAGGCCCTGTCGGGCGATTCGGTGGCTTTGGGCGATCAGAAGAACATGGCGTTTTCGGGATCGCTTGTCACGTACGGCCGCGGCCTCATGGTGGTCACGGGCACGGGCATGCAGACCGAAATCGGCCATATCGCCCACCTTATGAACCAGACGCAGCAGCGCAAGACGCCGCTTCAGCAGAATCTCGACGACTTTTCGAAGAAGCTCGCCGCGGCGGTTCTGGCCGTATGCGTGCTCGTGTTCGCGCTGTCCGTCTTCCGTAGCCACATGCCCGTGATGGATTCGCTGCTGTTCGCCGTGGCGCTGGCCGTCGCCGCCATCCCCGAGGCGCTCAGCTCGATCGTCACCATCGTGCTTGCCATGGGAACGCAGAAGATGGCCAAGGAAAACGCCATCATCAAAGACCTTAAGGCCGTCGAGAGCCTGGGCTCGGTGCGCGTGATCTGTTCGGATAAGACGGGCACGCTGACGCAGAATAAGATGACGGTGGTCAAGGCCTGGTTCGACGGCAAGGAAGTCGAAGCCGCCGACGCCTCGACGAGCGATCCGGTGGCCGCGCGCCTGATTCGCGTGGGCCTTCTGGCGAGCGATGCCACCACCGATGAAGAAACCGGCGCCGCGGTGGGCGACCCCACAGAAATCGCGCTGGTCGATTGGGGCGACGTGCACGGCATGCGCGAAGAAGACGCCCGCGCCGCCTACGAGCGCCTGGGCGAGCTCGCGTTCGATTCCGACCGCAAGCTCATGAGCACGGTGCACGAAGTGGACGGCTCGCTGCTCATGCTGACCAAGGGCGCGCCCGACGTGCTGCTGGCTCGCTGTGTGCGCATGATGACGGCCGACGGCGACGTCGAGCTGACCGACGAGATGCGCAAGCGCATCGCCCGGGCCAACGACGATTTCTCGCGCCAGGGCCTGCGCGTTCTGGCATTCGCGAACCGCACGGTCGATTCCGCGGACGTGACCTTCGACGACGAACGCGACTTCACGTTCGTCGGCCTGACCGCCATGGTCGACCCGCCGCGCATGGAAAGCGCCCAGGCCGTGGCCGACGCGAAGCGCGGCGGCATCCGCACCGTCATGATCACGGGCGACCATAAGGTCACGGCGGCCGCGATCGGCCGCAGCGTCGGCATCTTCGAAGACGGCGATATCGCGCTCGAGGGCACCGAGCTCGACGCCATGACCGACGAGCAGCTCGACGAGATTTTGCCCAAGGTGTCGGTATATGCGCGCGTGTCTCCCGAGCATAAGATCCGCATCGTGTCGGCGTGGCAGCGCCGCGGTTGCATCGTCTCCATGACGGGCGACGGCGTGAACGACGCCCCCGCGCTCAAGCGCGCCGACGTGGGCGTGGCCATGGGCATCACGGGCACCGAGGTCAGCAAGGACGCCGCCTCCATGGTGCTCGCCGACGACAACTTCGCCACCATCGTGAAGGCCGTGGTGAACGGTCGCAGCATCTACGCGAACATCAAGAGCTCGATCCACTTCCTGCTCTCGGGCAATATGGCGGGCATCATGGCCGTGCTGTTCGCGTCGCTTATGGCGCTGCCCGTGCCCTTCGCGCCGGTGCACCTGCTGTTCATCAACCTGCTGACCGACAGCTTGCCTGCGATCGCGCTCGGCCTCGAGCCCGCACGCAAGGGCCTGCTCGACCAGAAGCCGCGCGACCCGAAGGCGTCGATCCTCGACGCTCCGCTTGCACGCAAGGTGGTCTGGCACGGCGCGCTGATTGCCACCGCGTCTATGACCGCGTTCTTCATCGGCCTCAACGCCGGCGGCGCGGCGCTCGCTTCCACCATGGCGTTCGCCACGCTCGCGCTGGCGCGTCTGTTCCACGGCTTCAACTGCCGCGGCGGCGAGTCCATCTTCAAGCTGGGCCTGTTTACCAATAAATGGGTTCCGCTGGCGTGGCTGGGCGGCTTCGTCCTGCTGGCGCTGGTCCTGTTCGTCCCGTTCCTGCAGAGCGCGTTCTCGGTCGCTCCGCTGACGGCCGTGCAGTTCGCCCAGATCGTCGGCCTGGCGTTCGCTCCCACCGCGATCGTCC
Organism: Slackia faecicanis; assembly: GCF_003725295.1. Taxonomy (GTDB): domain Bacteria; phylum Actinomycetota; class Coriobacteriia; order Coriobacteriales; family Eggerthellaceae; genus Slackia; species Slackia faecicanis. The sequence continues at coordinate 27,892 of NZ_QICB01000003.1, read as the reverse complement.
AGGTCGGTCGCCTGATCAAGATGGCGTTCGACAAGTAGCGCGGGCGTTTTCGCCCACGGTTTGAAAGGCGGCCTCCGTTCGCGGGGGCCGCCTTCGTGCGTTTGTAGGTTCGTCACGATCGTCGAGGCGCGTATGGGCGGGCGTGCGGCGAGCATGCGCGGCGCGTGGATGTGGGATTGCGGTCGCTTTGTTCCGACAGAGCCTTGTCGCGACGGGTTGGGACGTTCTCTCGAATGCTCGTGATTTTTCTTGCAATCCGAAAAATGCGTCGTATAATAGCGAAGTTTCTATATTTCACATGCTTGCGCGACTTTCTCACCGCGAGTGGCCACTTGAAAAGGCTGCGGGAGAGGGGATGACCGCAGGCAGAGGTTTAACGAATGGAGATTGCAATGGCGAAAGTCAGCATCAAGAGCCTGCTCGACGCGGGCGCGCACTTCGGTCATCAGACCCGTCGCTGGAACCCCAAGATGAAGCCCTACATCTTCGGCAACCGCGGCGACATCTACATCATCGACCTGAAGAAGACCCTGATCGGTCTCGACCAGTCCTACACCTTCGTCGAGAACGTCGCTAAGAAGGGCGGCACCGTCCTGTTCGTCGGCACCAAGAAGCAGGCCCAGGAGGCCATCGCTGCCCAGGCCGACCGCTGCGGCATGCCCTACGTGAACTCCCGTTGGCTCGGCGGCATGCTGACCAACTTCGTCACCATCCGTTCCCGTGTCGCTCGCATGGAAGAGCTCGAGGCCATGGAGGCCGACGGCCGCATGGACGTCCTGCCCAAGAAGGAGCAGGTCCTGCTGAAGAAGGAGCTCGCCAAGCTGCAGACCAACCTCAACGGTATCCGCAACATGAAGACCGTCCCCGACGCCATCTTCGTCGTTGACACCAACCGCGAGCAGCTCGCCATCCACGAGGCCAAGCGTCTCGGCATCCCCGTGGTCGGCACCCTCGACACCAACTGCGATCCCGACGACGTCGAGTTCGGCATTCCTGCCAACGACGACGCCATCCGCTCCGTCGACCTGCTCTGCACCTTCGTCGCCGATGCTGTGATCGCCGCTACCGGCGCTCCTGCCATCGAAGAGGAAATGGCTGCTCAGGCCGAGGCCGCCGAGGCCGAGGCTCCTGCCGCCGAATAAACACGTTATATAAGTACGACGGCCCTTCGCCGCAAAGGCGTTCGAAGGGCCGTCGTTCGAATGGAAGGAATTTCCCCATGGCTAACATTACCGCTGCTATGGTCAAAGAACTCCGCGAGATGACCGGCGCCGGCATGATGGAGTGCAAGAAGGCCCTGGTCGAGGCCGAGGGCGATATGGACAAGGCTGTCGACGTCCTGCGCACCCGCGGTCTTGCCGCCGTCGCCAAGAAGGCCGGCCGTGCCACCAATGAGGGCACCGTCATGGCTCTCGTCTCCGAGGACGGCACCACCGGCGCCCTCGTCGAGCTCAACTGCGAGACCGACTTCGTCGGCATGAACGAGAAGTTCAAGGCTTACGCCGAGAAGATCGCCCGCGCCGCCGTGGCCGCCAAGCCCGCCGACATGGACGCTCTGAAGGCTGCCGAGGTCGACGGCGAGACCGTCGAGGCCGTCGTCACCGACTGCATCCACGTGATGGGCGAGAACACCCAGCTCGCTCGCTTCGCCGTCGTCGAGGCCGGCGCCGTTTCTTCCTACATCCACATGGGCGGCAAGATCGGCGTTCTGGTTTCCTTCGACGTCGAGGGCATCGACATCGCTTCCGACGAGTTCGCTCACTACGGCCGCGACGTCGCCATGCAGGTCGCCGCTGTCGCCCCGATCGCCGCTAACCGCGACCAGGTCGACCCCGCCGTCGTCGAGCACGAGATGGGCATCTACAAGGCTCAGGCCGCCGAGTCCGGCAAGCCCGAGGCTATCCAGGAGAAGATGGCTACCGGTCGTCTGGAGAAGTTCTTCAAGGAGCAGTGCCTCACCGAGCAGGCTTTCGTGAAGAACCCGGATCAGACCATCAACCAGTACACCGACGAGGTTGCCAAGAAGCTGGGCGGCTCCATCAAGGTCGTCGACTTCAAGCGCTTCGCTCTGGGCGAGTAAAAGTCTCCAGGCTTTCGCATCAATATGAAACGCCGGCGTTTTTCGCCGGCGTTTTCTTTTTTATGTGGAGAAGATGCTCCGTGGTGCGCATATCGGCGGCGCGCCGAATCGCTCGGCGCTGTGGTTTTATGAAAGGGTTGCCGCGCAAGGGTTCAACCCTTTCTTCTTTTTTGGGAAAATGCACGGAGTGCATACGCTACTCGAGCCGCCTTCAGTGCGGCTTTTTATAGAAAAGGGGATCGAAATCATGGCGAAAGAGATGATCGTCGTCGAAGGCGGCACGCCGCTCGTTGGAGAGGTCCGCGTTTCCGGCGCGAAGAATTCCGCGCTCAAGCTCATCGCCGCGTCCATCCTCGGCGCGGGCGAAAGCGTCATCCACAACGTTCCGCTTATTTCCGATATCGCCGTCATGTCCAAGGTGCTCGAAACGCTCGGCGCCCGCGTGCAGCGCGAAGACCATACGCTCGTGATCGACACGGCGAACGTGGACACGTGGGAAACCCCCTATGAGCTGGTCTCCAAGATGCGCGCGTCCATTTCCGTGCTCGGCCCGCTCGTCGCCCGCTTCGGCCGCGCCCGCGTGGCCATGCCCGGCGGCTGCAACCTGGGCGCCCGCAAGATCGATATGCATATGGTGGGCATGGAGGCGCTCGGCGTCCATTTCGAAACCGACCACGGATTCATCGAGGCAAGCACGCCCAACGGTCTGCACGGCGCCTATGTGGCCCTCGATTTCCCGAGCGTCGGCGCCACCGAGAACACCATGATGTGCGCGGTTACCGCCGAAGGCCAGACCGTCATCGAAAACGCCGCGCGCGAACCCGAAATCGAAGACTTGGCCGATATGCTCAACGCCATGGGCGCGCGCGTGAGCGGCGCGGGCACGCCGACCATCGTGGTCGAAGGCGTTTCCGCATCCGAGCTGCACCCGTGCGAGCACACCACGGTGGGCGACCGCATCGAGGCCGGAACGTTTCTGGTGGGCGGCGCCATGACGGGCGGTCCTGTCACGGTGCGCGGCATCGAGCCCGGTTTCTTGCGCATGGCGCTCATGAAGCTTCACGCCATGGGCTGCACCGTCGATTTCGGCGACGACTGGATCACCGTGTCCAGGAAGGGTCCTCTGGAGGCGATCGATATCCAGACCTTGCCCCATCCGGGATTCCCCACCGATCTGCAGGCCCAGTTCATGCTGCTCGCCGCCGTCGCCCAGGGCAATTCGGTCATCACCGAGAACGTGTTCGAGAACCGCTTCATGTTCGCCGACGAAATCGGCCGTATGGGCGCCAGCGTGACCATCGAAGACCACCACGCCATCGTCGAAGGCGTCACGTCGCTGCAGGGCACCGATGTGAAGGCCACCGACCTGCGCTGCGGCGCGGCGTTGGTGCTGGCGGGCGTTTTCGCGGAAGGCGTCACGCGCGTGCATAAGGTCCACCACATCGACCGCGGCTACGAAGATTACGTCGGCAAGCTCTCGTCTCTCGGCGCGCGCCTGCATCGCGAGCCCGACGAAGACATCGATTGGTAGTTCGGGGCGGCGGATATGGTTACACGTCGACCGAGCAGTGCTCAATATAAGAAAACATCGAGGCAGATGCGCCGCGCGACGCTGGGCACCCATGTCGCGCGCATTCCGAGTCCGATTCCGTCTCGCAGGGAACAGGCCAGCCCGCGCCGCACGCGCAATGTCGAGCGCGGCGAAATCCATCAGGTGCTTCCGAACACCTCGACGCGCGAAAGCAGGCGTGACTATACGAATCGCATGAGCCAGCAGGCGTTCATCGAACGCGCCGTGGCGTCGAGCCGTCGTCGCAAGATCGCCGTCGCCGTGGCGTTGGCCGCCGTCGCGCTTGCCGTGGCGTCGGTCGCGGCGTGGTTCGTGTTCATCGGCGGCGTCAACGACAGGCTTCAGCTGCAAGACCCCGCCCTCGCGTCGGTTCTGGCCGACGCCCCCGCCGAAGGCCCCGTCTACACCGTGCTCGCCGCGTCGTATGACGACGGCGACGGGGGAACGGGCCCCGACGTGGTGCTGCTCGTGCGCACCGATTCCGAGAACGCCTCCGCCTCGGCGGTGGTTATTCCCGGCAATGCGCGCGTGAAGCTTTCCGACGGCAAGGCGCATCGTTTGGGCGAGGCTCAGGCGATAGGAGGCGACGCGGAAGTCGTTTCGGCCGTCGAAAACCTGTCGGGCGTCCAAGTGTCCCATTACGCGAAAACCGACGCCGAAGGCTTCGTCGCGCTGGTCGATTCGGTGGGCGGCGTCGAGGTGGACCTGTCCGAGCCGGTGAGCGATTCCGACGCGGGCACGATGAGCCTTCCTGCAGGTTTTCAGGTGCTCTCGGGCGAGCAGGCTTTGTTCCTGTGCCGCGCCAACGATTTCGCCGCAACGCCCGAATTGCAGCGCGGCCTGAACGAATCGCAGGTTGCTCAGGCCCTGTTCAAGAAGTTCGTGGGAATGGACAAGCTGTCGTTTTACACGGGCATGGACGGTTTTTCCGACTGCGTGAAAACCGACATGGACGTCAAGGCCGCCTACGCCATGATGTCGTCGCTGCGCGATATCGTGGCCGAATCCGTCATGACGGGCGTCATGCCGACGTATCTCTCCAGGGCGGGAGACGACGTGTACCAAGAGCCCATCTCCGACGAGTGGAAGGCCATGATGGAGCGTTTCGTGGCGGGCGAGGTTCCTCAGCAGGATAAGGAATCGATCATCGAGTCGGTCGATTCCGCGTCGTTTTCCATCACGGTGAATAACGGCGGCAGCGTCGAAGGGGCCGCGGCCGATGCGGCGTCTTTGCTCGAGGGCGCGGGCTTCACGGTCGATTCCGTGGGCAACGCGAACCAGGCCGTCTACGAAAGCACGCTCGTCGTGTATCAGAAGGCGGAAAACGAGGCGAAGGCTGAGGCGATCGTCGCGACGCTCGGAACGGGCCGCGCCGTGCTCGATGCCGTGAACTACGCGTTCGAGACCGATATCCTGGTGGTCGTCGGAAAAGACTGGCAGGCCGTCTTGGACGCGCGCGAGAAAACAGCCGCGCCTGTTGCGACGAACGCTTCGTAACGAGGGCGCTTGCAACGCCGGGCCGCGCTTGCGCGACCCGGCGTTTTCATGGAAGAAAGGAAGCCGATGCTCAACGATATCTATCAGATGCTCGACCCCGTGGCGCTTGCGATCGGGCCGTTTCAGATCCGCTGGTACGGCCTTGCCTATGTGGCGGGCTTCATCTGCGCGGCCGTCGTGCTGCTCGACGTTTCGCGGCGCTGGCGTGTGCGCGTGGGCGAGGACGCGTTTTTCACGATCGTCATCTGCGTCGTGATCGGCGTCATTTTGGGCGGAAGGCTCGGCTACGTGCTTTTCTACGGCGACGGCTATTACCTGCAGCATCCCGACCAGATCCTCGCCTTCAACAAGGGCGGCATGAGCTTCCACGGCGGTTTGATCGGCGTTTTGCTGGGCGGCGTCGTTGCGTCGAAGATCACGCACATCCCCTTCCTCACGCTGGCCGACATGGGCGCGGTGGGCGGCGCGATCGGCCTGTTCTTCGGCCGCTGCGCGAACTTCGTCAACGGCGAGCTGTGGGGCGCGCCGACCGACCTGCCGTGGGGCGTGGTGTTCGGCGGTGCCGCGGGCTCGATGCCGCGCCATCCGTCCCAGCTCTACGAGGCCCTTCTCGAGGGCGTCGTGATCTTCTGCGTGCTCTATGCCTTGTCGCGCAAGAACCCGCCGCGCCCGCGCGGCACGTTCATCGGCCTGTTCCTCGCCATGTACGGCACGTTCCGCTTCCTGGTCGAATTCATCCGCGAGCCCGATGCCCAGCTGGGCTATCTCTGGGGCGATTGGCTGACCATGGGCCAGCTCCTTTCGGTTCCTTTGATCATTGCGGGCGTGGCTTTGCTGATTTATGCGGTTACAATGAAGCTGCCCCAAGAGGGGCTTCCCGATATGTCACAAAAGAAGTAACATATCGGGTGTAAACAAGATTGCTTGATTAAGGGGGCAATACCATGGATATCAAATTCTTCAAGTGCGAGCACTGCGGCAACATCGTCATCAAGGTCGTCGACGCAGGCGTTCCCGTGATGTGCTGCGGCGAGAAGATGGTCGAGCTCGTTGCCGGTTCCGTCGACGCCGCCGTCGAGAAGCACGTTCCCGTCGTCGAGGCCGAAGGCTCCGTCGTTCGCGTCAAGGTGGGCGAAGTCGAGCATCCCATGACCGAGGAGCACCTCATCCAGTTCGTCGTCCTGGTCACCGAGAAGGGCTACCAGGTCGCTCAGCTCACCGCCGAGAACGAGCCGAAGGCCGAGTTCGTCCTGGCCGAGGGCGACGCCGCCGTCAAGGTGTACGAGTACTGCAATCTGCACGGCCTGTGGGTCAACGAGCTCTAAGCCGCATGATCTAGTGCGCGCCGCTCGCAAGGGCGGCGCGTTTTTTGCATCGCAGCCCGAATGCGTCGCGTCTGCCGTCGCGCAGCGCGTCGAATCGGGATACAATTCCAACGATTCGTATTCTTTAAGCGAAAAGGAGTATCGATATGGCTATCGATAAAGAACAGGTCAGCCGCGTTCTCGACCTCATCCGTCCCAGCCTGCAGGCTGACGGCGGCGACGTCGCCCTGGTCGACGTTCAGGAAGACGGCGTCGTGGTGGTCGAGCTTCAGGGCGCTTGCAAGGGCTGCCCCATGAGCCAGATGACCCTCGCCAACGGCGTCGAGCGTATCCTCAAAGAGCACGTCCCGGGCGTCACCAAGGTCGTCCCCGCGTAGGAAGCCTCCGCGCACATTGTTTCCGATTTCGTCGGTTCGCCGGCGAAGCACATCGCCCCTTCGCGCGCACATCGGTGCGACGCGGAGGGGCATTTTGTTTTCATGCGCGGCTCTTTCTCTTATTACGAACAAATGTTTGAGAAACGGGCGCTTCGCTGCCGCCTGTGCGTTATAATGGGCTTCCGATATGAAGGAGGCCGCTCAAGTGTTGACCGTTTTGTTCCCCGATAGTGCGCAGGCGCTTGCTTTCAGGCGTCGTCACGCAGCGTCCGACGACCCGTATTCTTTCGCCGCATCCGTCGCATCGGTCGGCTCGTGGGTGGCCGATGCCTGGTCCCTCGAAGGCGACGGCCGTCGGATCGCGTCGCGGGCGCAGCGGGTCATGGCGCTGTATGCGGCGCTCGATTCGAGCGACGGCGCGGGTCTTCCGTGCACGTTCGGCATGGTGCGCCTTCTGGTCCGTCTTGCCGACGAAGCGCTCGGCTCCGACGAATTCGAAGACGCCTTGCGCGGCGATCGCCAGGTGCCCTCGCGCTTCGAGCCGCTTGTCGAGGCGTTGCGCCGCTATGAGCGGGTGCTTGCCGTCGCGTCGCTGGTCGATGCCGGCCGCGCATGCCGCATCATGGCCGAGCGCGCGTCGGGTCTTCCGGCCGCCGACGAAGCGGTCGTCTACGACGTGGTTCTGACGGCTGCGCAGGAAAAGCTCGCCGCCTCATGTTTTCGCTCGGTCGAGTCGCGTTCGTCGTTCGGCGGCCGCATCGCAAAGCCGAAAGAAGGCGTCGATCTGCGCTTCGCGTTTCCTTCGGGCAGATACGCCGAGCCGTATCTTCTTGCCGATACCGTCATGGGCTATGCGTCCAAGGGAAGCGTTCTCATAACGGCGCGCGATCCGCTCGCCCGATACGAATCGCTGGTGGAGCCGCTCGAACGTGCGGGAATTCCGTGCGGCGTCAGCGCGCGCCGTGCCTTTCGCGACACGCATTTCGGCCGTGCTTATTTCGCGGTCCATAGCATCATGCACGGATTCGAGGCCGACAAAGCCTCATGCGCCGATTTCCTGCTCAATCCGTTTTCGGGCCTGTCGAGCGCCGAAGCGTACGATTTCGACGCCCGCCTGCGCTGCGATAGGCTCATGACGCGCGAGGCCTGCCTCGATGCGCTTCGCACCAGGTCCCGTTCATTCGAATACTTCGAAGACCTGGTTGATTCGGCCGATGCCGATGCGCTGCTCGGCTATTTCGAAGACAGGTCGCGCGCTCTCGGCTTCGACGAGCCTACGGTTTCCGAGCAGCTCGCTGCGATCGGCGCGTTGCGCGACCTTATGGCGGCGGCCCGATGCGTCGGAGCGGATGCGCGCGCGGTGGTCGAGGCGGCTGATGCCTTGCGCGTCGATGCATCGCGCGCGACGTGCGCGGAAGAGCCTTGCGTCATGGTGGTCGATGCGCGCCGCATCGAGTCGGCGGGCGACCGCGTATGGAATACCGTGGTCATGTGCGATATGGACAATGTTTCGTTCCCCGTGAAAAACGCCGACGACGCCGCTTCGGCGTTCGCGAAAGAGCTCGGCGTGGCGCGTCCGCGCTATGCGCTCGACGATATGCGCCGCGCATTCGCCGCCGCGGTCGGCAGGGCGCATGACGCCCTGGTGATCGAGAGGCGCTTGAACGACGAAGAAGCGGGCCCGACGTATCCTGCGGCCACGGTGGAAGAATTCGTCGACTGCTTCCGCGCCGACCCCACCGATGCCGACGAGGTCGACAACCGCTATACGCTGCCTCCCTGCCTGATGGAGGGGCTGATCGAACGAGGCGAGGAGCTGCTGCAGGAAAACGCTTCGCTGCGCGAAGGCAATCCCGAATGCGCCGCGCGCGTCGATGCCCCCACGATAGCACGCATCGAGTCCGAGTCGGCGAAGCGCTCGATCATGCTTCCACGCATCGGCAAAGGCGGCTTTATCGTGAACGAGCCGTGCTTCTCGGCGTCGCAGATCGAAAGCTATCTCGAATGCCCCCAGAAATGGTTCGCGCTGCGCCGCCTTCGCCTCGACGATATCGAAGAGGGCTTCGGCGCCGTTGAAATGGGCGATTTCTCCCACGGCGCGCTCGAGGAGTTCTACCGTCGCTTCCAGGCGGGCGTCGCGGCTAAGGTCGACGAGTCGACTCTCGAACAGGCGCGGGCGGTCATGGACGAAGTCCTCGTCGAGCAGCGTGCGTCCCAATTCGATCGCAAGCCGTCGAGCAACAGGCTCGTGCCCGTTTCCGTGTTCGAGGAACGCGAGGTGGACGACCTGTGCGACCGGTTGAAGCGTTTTCTCGATCGCGAGGCGTGCTTGCTTCCCGATTTTTCGCCCTATGCATTCGAATACGAGATTCCCGTGCACGAGGCGTTCGATTACGCGGGCTGCAAGCTTGTCGGCAAGATCGACCGCATCGATGTCGACGCGCGCGGCCGCGCCGTCATCATCGACTACAAAAGCTCGCTTTCTCCCGATTACGACCTGTACGAACCCGAAAGCAAAGGTTCGGCCATGAAGCAGGGCAAGGTGCAGACGCTTATCTATGCGCAGGCGGTGCGTCGTCTGCTCGGTTTCGAAGTGGTCGGTGCGCTCTACGTCGGATACGGAAGGCTGCCGAAGGTCTCGGGCGCGTTGAGCTGCGATATAGAACCTGCCCATGTGCCGGGCCTGCGTGCCGAGACCTGCGTGTATCGCGGCGATTTCGGACCGCATTTCCACGATCTGCTCGATGCCACCGAGTCGCGTATCGCCGAGGCGTTGCAGCGCCTTATGGCGGGCATGATCGCCCCGATCCCGCTCGCATCCGGCGCCTGCTCGTACTGTCCTGAAATTTCCTGTCCGCAAAGAAGGGGATAGCTCGATGAATCTGAATCGCTTCAAACCGGGCCAGCTGAAGTGCGTCAAAACGCTCGATGCTCCCTTGGTCGTATCGGCGGGCGCCGGCAGCGGAAAAACCTTCACGCTCACCCAGCGCATCGCCTGGGCGCTTCTGCCCGGATCGGCCGCCGACGGCGGCGCGTTCCTCGACGGCATCGAGCAGGTGATGGCCATCACGTTCACCGAGAAAGCCGCCGGCGAAATCAAGTCGCGCGTGAAGGCGACCTTGCGTGCAGAGGGCATGGCGGATGAGGCCTTGAAGGTCGATGACGCATGGATTTCTACCATTCACGGCATGTGTTCGCGCATCCTTCGCACGCATGCGGTCGAACTCGGGATCGACCCCGCGTTTTCGGTGCTCGATCCGGCCCACGCCGACGACATGCTGCGCATGTCGGTGCAAAAGGCGCTGTCGAGCGAAAACGAATTCGTTTCGCCGGGCGGGTTCAATGCGTTGTTCTCGGAGTATGCGGCGCGCAGCGCGGGCGCGCGTTCGTCCGATTCCGTCGAAGACATGGTTCTTTCGCTGGTGCGCGTCGCATCGGCGAATCCTGAAGGATGCGGATGCTTCCGAAAGCCTCCGTCGTGCCGCAGCGCCTCGGAGCTCCTGCACTCCATGGTCGAGCTTATCGAAGAGGCGCGCGATATCGCCCTCGCTCAGAAGGCGGGCGATTCCCGCGATGCCTGGCTGCAAAGCGCCGATGACTTTCTCGAAAGGGCATCGAGCGCCGCGCCCGATGACGCGAAGCGCCTTCTTTCGTTTTTCAATACCTGTCCTTGGCCGTCGGGGCGTTTCGGCACGAAGGAATACAAGGCGGTCGTCAAAGACCTCCAGGCGTCGTGCGCTTCGGTCATCCAGGAAGCCCGCTGCCTTATCGCCGAGCCGCTTCTCGGCGAGCTGCTCGGCCTTGCCTCCATCGTGTTCGAGTCGTATGCGCGCCAGAAGGCCGAACTCGGCCTGCTCGATAACGATGACCTGCTGATCAAGGCGTCCCAGGCGCTTGCGTTCTATCCCGATATCGCGCGCGAATACGAGAACAAGTTCCGCATCATCATGGTGGATGAATTCCAGGATACCGACCAGCTTCAGGTGGATATGATCAAGCGTATGGCGGGGCCGGGCGCTTGCAGGCTGTGCACCGTCGGCGATGCTCAGCAGAGCATCTATCGGTTCCGCGGCGCCGACGTGCAGGTGTATAAGAACCACTTGGCCAGCGTGGCGGAAACGAATCCCGAAGGCCTGATCGAGCTGCCTGATAATTTCCGCAGTCACGGCGACGTGCTCAAGCTGGTCGATCGCGTGTTCGAACAGCCGAACGTCTTCGGCAAAGAATTCATGTCGCTTCGTCCGTCGCGCGACGAAAAATCGGTGAGGCGCCCGTTTTTGGGTGGACCGGGCCGCGTCGACGTGTTCCTGAGCACCTACCCCGAGCGCAAGGGAATCAGCCGCAGCGATATGGCTCTTTTCGAAGCGCGCCGCATTGCGCGCCGTTTCGCCGAATTACGCGAAGCCGGCCACGAGGCGGGCGATATGGTGGTTCTGCTCGGCCGCATGACCAATGCGGGAATCTATGCCCGCGCTTTGCGCGAAGAAGGGTTCGCATGCGTCATCGCGGGCGGGTCGATCTTCGCGTCGGCCCCCGAGGTGCGCATCATGCAGCGCTTGGCCGAGGTCATCGCCAATCCTCACGCCACCTCGGCGTTGTTCGAGGTTCTTTCAAGCGAGATGTTCGCCCTGTCCGCCGATGATTTCATTGCTTTGTCCACCTATGAAGACGATGCTACGGGAGTATTGCGCCGCCGCAGCCTCGACAAGGGCTTTCATGCCGTGGCCGAAGCGGTACGCGAACAGACCGATGCGGTGTCGCCGCAGCTCGCGCATGCTGCGGGCGTGGTCGATCGCATTGCGCGCGATGCGGGGGTCAGGCCCGTTTCGGCGATCATGGCCGATGCCGTCGTCGAGTCGGGCTGGATATCCCGCCTGGAGAAGCGCGGCGCGGAGGGGCAGTCGGTCGCGGCCAACGTCTTGAAGGCCATCCGCTTGGTGGAAGGCATCGAGGAATCCGGCGCGACGGGTCCGTCGTCGGTCGCGCGAGAAATGGCTTCGCATATCGCCATCGCCAAAGAGCCTCCGGGAGCTTTGTCCGCCAAGGGCGGCGATTTCGTGCGCATCATGACCGTGCATGCCAGCAAGGGCCTCGAGTTTCCCATCGTCGGCCTTGCCGAGATGGCCGTATCCAAGCCTCGTTCGTCGGCGTTTTCCTGCACGGTGCTCGAAGGCAAGGCGTATGTCGGCCTGCTCCCGAGTCGGTCGGTATCGGGCGTCTCGCCGTCTTCGCCTGTCGCCAAAGCCATGAAGAGCGAATACATGCCGTTCGACGACGGGCGCTTCGACAGCGTCGTCGAAGCCGTCGAGCGCGCGGAAACGCCGCTTGCACGCCGCGAAATTTTGAAAGAGCACGAAGCCGAGCAGGAACTGCAAGAACGTCGTCGCCTTCTGTACGTGGCGCTGACGCGCGCTAAGGAAGCGCTCGTCGTGGCCATGACAAGCGCTCGTCCTGCAAAAAACGGCGATGCGTCGGGCATCGACGCCGAATCGGGCATCTACGACGATATTCGCAGCGCGCTGTTCGGGCTCGATGATTTCGAAAAAGGGGAGACCTTCGTCGATTTCGGCGGCAGCGCTCCCGCCCGCATCGAACGCATCGATGCGGAGGAATCCGATTTCGACGCCGATCGGGAAGGCGGGCCTTGCGAATCCGACAAATGCGGCGAGGCGGATGAAACGGTCGAGATCCCGCGTCTTCGCGAACGCGAGGGACGAAAGGGCGTGCGCCTTGCGGGTTCGCGCGGCGACGTAGCGAGCTATTCGGCGCTTGCCGAGGCGGGCGGCGTGGATACGTCGTGCTTCGTGTCGGATTCTTCGATCGCAGCGGGCGAATCGGCCGCATCGCTCGATGAGGAATTCTGGGACGCTCTCGGCGAAGACCTTTTGCGCGATGCCGACAAAGCGACCGATTTCGGCGCCGCGCTTCATCTGTGCGCCCAATGGGCGGTGCGTGCGCGCAACAGGTCGCGGGGTTCCCTCGCCATGCCGTCGCGCGAGCGCATTCGTGCCATCGCGCACGGCTGCGGGCTGCATGACGCTTCCCTGCCGCGTCTCGAGGCGGCTCTTGAGCGTTGGTTCTCGAGCGACGTCGCTAAAGCGTGCGACCGCGCCGATGCGCTCTGCGCCGAACTGCCGTTCTTCATCTCGCTCGAGGAGGGAGGGGAGCGCTGCGAAGAAAGCGCGGCGATCCGCTACCTCGAGGGCTCGATCGACCTTTTCGCGTCGTGGAAGCATGAGGAAGGGCAGCCGCGCCGTGCGCTGATCGTCGATTACAAGACCGGCGGCTCCGATGACGAAGGCGCCGAGGCGTTGCATGCGAAGCATGAGCTGCAGGCGAGCTGCTATTCGTATGTGGCGCTGTCTCGCGGGTTCGAGAGCGTCGAAACGCTGTTCGTCCGGGTCGAAAGGCCCGATGCCGCCCGCCCGGACCAGCCGTGCGTCGTGCGTTATTCGTTCGATCGGGGCGATGTCGCCTCGTTGCGCTCGCGCATCGATGAGGCATGTGCCGAATTGGCGAAACAGCGTTTGCGATAATTCCCGGTTTTCATTCCAATGGGGCGGTATTCAAGCCGCTCCATTGGACTTTTTAAAAATGAACGTTGTTCATGTGAAGATGGACGACACGAATGGAGTGCCGTATATAATCGGTGGCATGAAGATATCGACTGAAAAACTCCTCCTCGTCGCGGGCTTCGTCTGGATCGTCGCAGGCGGCAACATCGGCAACATCGGCATCGGCGCCTTGACGCACGACCACCTGGTATGGTGGGTCTTGCTCGGAACCCTCGTCGTGTTCCTCATGTTCCATCTGTTCGTGTTCAAGAAGCTCGTGAAGAAACACTCCGAACGTATCCGCGGTTTCGAAGAAGACAAGAAGCAGATATGGCATTTCTTCGACAAGAAGGGCTATATCATCATGGCGATCATGATGGGCGGCGGCATCGCGTTGCGTGCGAGCGGCGTCCTGCCCGAATGGTTCATCGCGTTCTTCTACACGGGACTCGGCTTGGCCCTGACGGTCGCCGGCATCTCGTTCATCGTCTCCTATATAAGAGGCGGCCGTGATCGTTAGCGGACGCGTGCCTCAGCGGGTGCGCAGGATCGAATGCGGCCCGGCTCCCCTCTGCCGAATCCATGCGCTTCGCGGCGCCGCAGGCAAAAGCCTCGGCGCCGTTCGCGTTCGCGCTGCCGGCAAAACGGGCCTTTGGCGGGTGTCGGTGAAGCGCGAGCATCGTACCTATATAAGAGTACACGCGCACACCACCCGCTGCATTCTTCATGCCGCCCCGCCGCCGCGAAGCAAGGTCGCCCCTGCCGTGCGCAAAAGCATGAAGGGCAATAAGGGCAAAGACACCAAGCCCGAATTGGTGGTGCGTCAACGCCTGCGCGAAGCCGGGCTGACCGGGTATCGCCTTCAATGGAAGGTGCCGGGAAGGCCCGATGTGGCCTATCCGGGCAAGAAGGTGTGCATTTTCGTCAACGGGTGTTTCTGGCACCGGTGCCCTCATTGCCATCCGTCCATGCCGAAAACCAATCTCGAATACTGGGTTCCGAAATTCAAACGTAACGTCGAACGCGACGAACGCAATGTGCGCATCCTCGAAGAGCAGGGCTGGCGCGTTCATGTTATCTGGGAGTGCCAGCTGAAGAAGAAAACGGTCGATGACACGTTCGACCGCCTGATTCCTCTTTTGAAAGAAGAACTCGGTCGCGCCTAATGCAAAGCGCTGCGCGCCGAACTTTTCCGACGGGGGCCGAAGACGCGATCTTCGGCCCCCGTCGCCGTATGGGAACGTGTCGCGGCGCCGCGGGCGGCGAAACGCGTCGGCCCCCTTCCCATTCGGCGAGGCTCCCCAGTACGGTTCGCCTTCCCGCTCGGCGAGACTCTTCGATGCGGCATGCTTTCCCGCTCGGCAAACCCTTTCGAAACGGTGCGCTTGAATGCGAAGGCGCCATCCCGTTTTTGTCTCGTCTCGCGCCGCGGACGCGCGGTTCGCCCCGAATGCGCGAATTCCTGCCAGCGAACGGTCGTCGGCGTCGGTGGATTCCAGGGCGCACCGTTTGCCGAACGCTCAACCCACTCCAAGCGCCCCGCTCGCGCGGACTAAAGCGCTCGCGCTACCATAACGCGGTATGTTCGTTTACACGGCGGAAAGCTCGCGGCCCGGGGAAGACGGCGCAGGCTTGTTTCAAAGGAGCGTTGGTATGACGAGAGAATTCAAATCGATGGACGGCAATAACGCCGCGGCGTACGTTTCCTACGCGTTCACCGAGGTCGCCGGCATCTATCCCATTACGCCTTCGAGCCCCATGGCCGACTTCGTCGACCAGTGGTCTGCCCAGGGTAAGAAGAACATCTTCGGCACCACGGTGAAAGTGTGCGAGATGCAGTCCGAGGGCGGCGCCGCCGGCACTATGCACGGTTCGCTCGCCGCAGGCGCGCTGACCACGTCCTACACCGCATCGCAGGGCCTGCTCCTCATGATCCCGAACATGTACAAGATGGCAGGCGAGCTGCTTCCGGGCGTGCTGCACGTCAGCGCCCGTACCGTGGCGACGCAGGCTCTCAACATCTTCGGCGACCACTCCGACGTCATGGCATGCCGCCAGACGGGCTTCGCCATGCTCGCCGAGGGCAATGTCCAAGAGGTCATGGACCTTTCTGCCGTCGCCCATCTTTCCGCTATCAAGGGCCGCGTGCCTTTCATCAACTTCTTCGACGGCTTCCGCACCTCTCATGAGGTCCAGAAGGTCGCCGTGTGGGATTACGCGGACCTCGCCGACATGTGCGATATGGACGCCGTCCGCGATTTCCGCGCCCATGCGCTCAACCCCGAGCATCCCGCCATGCGCGGCAGCCATGAGAACGGCGACATCTTCTTCCAGCATCGCGAGGCGTGCAACAGCTATTACGACGCGCTTCCTGCGGTGGTCGAAGACTACATGCATCAGGTCAATGAGAAGCTCGGCACCAACTACGAGCTGTTCAATTACTACGGCGCTCCCGATGCCGAGCGCGTGATCGTGGCCATGGGCTCGTTCTGCGACGTGGCCGAAGAGGTCATCGACTACATGAACGCCCGCGGCGAGAAGGTCGGCCTGGTGAAGGTCCGCCTGTATCGCCCGTTCGTCACCGAGAAGTTCGTCGCGGCCCTGCCCGAAACCGTGAAGAAGATCGCCGTGCTCGACCGCACCAAGGAGCCGGGCTCCGTGGGCGAGCCCCTCTACCTCGACGTCGTCAACGCGCTCGCCATCGAGGGCGTTTCCGGCATCACCGTGGTGGGCGGCCGCTACGGCCTGGGTTCGAAGGACACCCCGCCTTCGTCGGTCTTCGCCGTCTACACCGAGCTCGCCAAGGAAAACCCCAAGCGCGAGTTCACCATCGGCATCGTCGACGACGTCACGGGCCTTTCGCTGCCTGAGGATCCCGATTGCCCGAACACGGCCGCTCCCGGCACGATCGAGTGCAAGTTCTGGGGCCTCGGCGGCGACGGCACGGTGGGCGCCAACAAGAATTCGATCAAGATCATCGGCGACCACACCGAGAAATACGTGCAGGCGTACTTCCAGTACGACTCCAAGAAGACGGGCGGCGTCACCATCAGCCACCTGCGCTTCGGCGATTCCCCGATCCGCAGCTCCTACTACGTCAACAAGGCCGACTTCGTGGCATGCCATAATCCCTCGTACGTCACGAAGGATTTCCCCATGGTCTACGACGTCAAGCCCGGCGGCACGTTCATGATCAACTGCCAGTGGACGCCTGAAGAGCTCGAGCATCATCTGAGCGCCGACGCGAAGCGCTACATCGCTAAAAACGACATCAAACTCTACACCATCAACGCCATCGACCTCGCGATCGAAATCGGCATGGGCAAGCGCACCAACACCATTCTGCAGTCCGCATTCTTCACGCTGACCGGCGTTCTGCCGCAGGAAGACGCGATCCGCTATATGAAGGACGCGGCTACCAAGTCCTACCTGAAGAAGGGCCAGGACGTCGTCGACACCAACCATCGCGCGATCGACGCGGGCGCCACGGCGTTCACGCGCATCGAGGTTCCCGCCGCTTGGCTCGACGCTTCCGACGAGAAGGAAGAAGCCGTTCATTCCGGCAAGCCCGAGCTGGTCAAGATGGTCACCTCCATCATGGAGCCGGTCGGCCGCATGGACGGCGACAGCCTGCCCGTTTCCGCGTTCGTCGACCATGTCGACGGCCAGTTCGAACAGGGCGCGTCCGCTTACGAGAAGCGCGGCATCGCCGTGTCCGTCCCGACGTGGGACGCTTCCACCTGCATCCAGTGCAACCAGTGCGCCTTCGTCTGCCCTCATGCCACCATTCGTCCGTTCGCGCTGACCGAGGAAGAGGCCGCCGCCGCCCCCGAGGCCGCGACGCTGATCCCCGCCAAGGGCAAGGCCGCAGCCGGCATGCAGTACACGCTCGCCATTTCGCCGCTCGATTGTATGGGCTGCAACGTGTGCGTGGTGCAGTGCCCGACGAACTCGCTGTCCATGGCTCCCGCCGAGGGCGAAATGGCTCAGCAGGACGTCTTCGACTACTGCGTCGCCGAAGTTTCCGATAAGCCCGAGATCCAGGACGCCACGGTCAAGGGCAGCCAGTTCAAGCAGCCGCTGCTCGAGTTCTCCGGCGCCTGCGCAGGTTGCGCCCAGACCGCTTACGCCCGCCTGGTCACCCAGCTGTTCGGCGACCGTATGTACATCTCCAACGCCACGGGCTGCTCGTCGATCTGGGGCGGTCCTGCGGCAACCTCGCCGTACACGGTGAACAAGGAAGGCCGCGGCCCGGCATGGGCGAACTCGCTGTTCGAGGACAACGCCGAGCACGGCCTGGGCATGCTCTTGGGCCAGAACGCGGTGCGCGACAAGCTGGTCGCCGAAACCGAGCAGCTGATCGCCGATGTGGCCGACGCCGAGCTCAAAGACGCCGCTGTCGCATGGGTCGAGGCGCGCAACGACGCCGAGGCCAGCAAGGGCGCATCCGAGGCATACGTCGCCGCGCTCGAGAAGGCGGTCGCCGCGCAGGACGCCACGAGCGAGCTGGCGGCATCCATCCTTTCCGATAAGGACTATCTCGCCAAGAAGTCCGTCTGGATCTTCGGCGGCGACGGCTGGGCCTACGACATCGGCTACGGCGGTCTCGACCACGTGCTCGCGTCGGGCGAAGACGTCAACGTGTTCGTCTTCGACACCGAGGTGTACTCCAATACCGGCGGCCAGGCCTCCAAGGCTTCCAATATCGGCCAGGTGGCCCAGTTCGCCGCGGCGGGCAAGGACATCAAGAAGAAGAGCCTTGCCGAAATCGCCATCAGCTACGGCTACGTCTACGTGGCGCAGGTCGCCATGGGCGCCAAGCCTGCGCAGACCATGAAGGCGATCGCCGAGGCCGAGGCATATCCCGGACCGTCGCTGATCATCGGCTACTCGCCGTGCGAGATGCATTCCATCAAGGGCGGCATGGCCAACTGCATGGTCGAGATGGAGCGTGCCGTGGATTGCGGCTACTGGAACCTGTACCGCTTCAACCCCGCCGCGCCGGCAGGCAAGAAGTTCGTCCTGGATTCCAAGGAGCCCAAGGGCGGCTACCGCGAGTTCCTGATGAACGAGGCCCGCTACAGCCGCTTGACGCGCGAGTTCCCCGACCGCGCCGACGAGCTGTTCGAGCAGAACGAGAAGGCCGCGATCGAGCGCTACGAGCACCTGCTCAAGCTGAAGGAAGTCTACGCCGAGGCGTAAACGAGCCTTCTTGAGCCGGAGGGGCTTTCGAATCGAATGACGACGGGACCGGAAACGGAAGTTTCCGGTCCCGTTCGCTTTTACGGGGGAGAGGAAGAGCCGTGTGCGGCCTCCGCCGACACGAGCGCCTCAATCTGCCCGTGGGCGCGGGTATCCGTCGCGTTTGTTGCTTGATGCGGATGCGTCCAGGCACCAGGCCTTGTCCGTCGGCGGCGATGCTGTCCCATTCTGCGCTAAGCCGCCCTGGTGAAAGGCTGCCTCGGCGAAATGATTTTTCCTGGGCGTAACCCTGCTTCCGGACGGATTCTTTGGGCGAAACACGTATGTCGCTCTATCTATATAGAGAGAGCATCCTTATATAAAAGAAAACCTCCCGGTTTTCGGACTCGTGTTCGTCGTCCGAAAACCGGGAGGCGGTTCGAAATGCATCGCGCGGAAAGCGGCGAATCCACGACGCCGCGGCGCCTGCATGATGCGCGGCGCTTGCGATCCTATGCGGCCAGAAGCACCTCGACGCTTGCGAGCTTCACGCAGCAGACGAAGATCTCCATGGCCTGCTCGAGCTCTTCGAGCGGGGGCAGGGTGGGGGCGATGCGGATGTTGGAGTCGTTCGGGTCGTTTTTATGCGGCCAGGTGGCGCCTGCGCCCGTCATGGTGACGCCCGCTTCCTTGGCAAGCGCTACGGTGCGCTTCGCCGTGCCGGGCATGCCGTCGAAGCTGACGAAATATCCGCCGTCGGGCTTGCTCCACGCGGCGCAGCCCGTATCGGCCAGGCCGTCTTCGAGCATGCGGTCGACCAGTTCGAATTTGGGGCGCAGCAGCGCGGCGTGTTTTTCCATGTGCTCGGCCACGCCCTGCGCGTCGTGCAGGAAGCGCACGTGGCGAAGCTGGTTGAGCTTGTCGTAGCCGACGGTCTGAATGCCGACGCGCGCCTTGATCTCGGCGATATTGGCGGCGCTGGCGGCCACGGCGGCGATGCCTGCGCCGGGGAAGGTGACCTTCGACGTGCTGGCGAAGGCGAAATATCTGTCGGGATTGCCTGCCTCTTCGCATGCCCGGGCGATGTCGGCCACGTGCGCGGCACGCTCTTCGTAGAGATGGTGCACGCAGTACGCGTTGTCCCAGAAAATGCGGAAATCGTCGGCGGCGCACGTCATGGACGCCAGACGGCGGACGGTCTCGTCGCTGTAGACGATGCCGCTGGGGTTGGAATACTGCGGCACGCACCAGATGCCCTTGATCGACGGGTCGTCGGCCACGAGGCGTTCGACTTCGTCCATATCGGGGCCGTCTTCGCCGAGCGCCACGGGAATCATCTCGATGCCGTAGGATTCGGTGATGGCGAAGTGGCGGTCGTAGCCGGGAACGGGGCAGAGCCATTTGACGCCGTCGAGGTCTTTCCACGGCGCGGCGCCCAGGTAGCCGTGCGTCACGCCCTGCGTCACGAGGTCGAACATGATATTGAGACTCGAATTGCCGAACACGCACACCGTGGCGGGTTCGTGGCCCATGACTTCTCCCATGAGCGCCTTCGCTTCGGCGATGCCGTCCATCACGCCGTAATTGCGGCAATCGGTGCCGTCCTGCGCGATCAGCTCGGACGCCGCGTTCACCGCGTCGAGCATCGGAAGGCTCAGCTCGAGCTGGGCGGCCGAAGGCTTTCCTCGCGCCATGTTGAGGGAAAGGCCTTTCGCGCAATGGTCGGCATACTCGCGTTCGAGGGCGCGCCGGAGCTCTTCGAGCTGCGTCCTGTCAAGGTCGGCGTACGACATTCGTCTCCTCCTTTAGATTCGGTTGCCGTTCGGGGGAAGCGCTTTAGCGTCATAAAGCACCCCGTGTCTTTGCGGCCTTACTTTACCGTATAATCGGCAATTGCTTTTGTTCTAATCATGAGAGGAGGGACGATGTCTGTAGACGACATCCAAGTTGTTCTTGCGATGGCCCTGTACTTCGTCGTCGTGCTTGCGGTGGGCTTTTTCTATCTGAAAAAGTCGAACGCAAGTTCTGAGAACTATTTTCTGGGAGGCCGAGGCCTCGGCCCGTGGCTGACGGCGTTGTCCGCCGAGGCGTCGGACATGTCGGGCTGGCTGCTGATGGGCCTTCCCGGCATCGCGTATTTCACCGGCGCCTCCGACGCCATGTGGACGGCGATCGGTCTTGCCATCGGCACGTATCTGAATTGGAAGTTCGTCGCCAAGCGTCTGCGCAAGTACTCCGAAGTGGCGGGCAACGCCATCACGCTGCCCGACTTCTTCAGCAACCGCTTCCATGACAACAAGCGCGTCCTGATGAGCGTCGCCGCGTTGATCATCCTGCTGTTCTTCTGCATCTACTGCGGCAGCTGCTTCGTGACGTGCGGCAAGCTTTTCGCCACGCTGTTCGGGCTCGACTACACCACGATGATGATCCTGGGCGCTTTGGTGGTGTTCGTCTACACCTTCGTCGGCGGCTATCTGTCGGTGTGCACCACCGACCTGATCCAGGGCACGATCATGGTCTGCGCGCTCGTGGTGGTGTTCGTGGGCAGCGTCGCCATGGCGGGCGGCGTCGACAACACGGTCGCCTTCCTGCAGTCCATCCCCGGATTCCTCTCCGCGACGCATCAGGCGTCCCCGGTCCTCGACGCGACGGGCAACCAGGTCGTGGAAGGCGGCCTGCCCGTGTTCGGCGAGGCCGTGGTCTACGGCTCCGGCATCATCACCATCGTCAGCTGCCTGGCGTGGGGCCTCGGCTACTTCGGTATGCCCCAGGTGCTCGTGCGCTTCATGAGCGTGCGCCACTCCAAGGAAATCAAGAAGAGCCGCATCATCGCTGTCGTGTGGGTGGTCGTCTCGCTGGCAAGCGCCGTGTGCATCGGCCTGGTGGGCCGCGCCGCCATTCCGACGGCGTTTCTCACGGCGTCGAGCGCCGAATCGGTGTTCGTCGTGCTGGCGCAGATCATGCTTCCGTCGTTCGCGTGCGGCTTGGTGGTGTCGGGCATCTTCGCGGCCACCATGTCTTCGTCTTCGAGCTACCTGTTGATCGCGGGATCGGCCATCGCGCAGAACCTATATAAGGGCTTGATCAACAAGAACGCCACCGAGGCGCAGACCATGTTCGTTTCGCGCGTGGCTCTGACGGTCATCCTTATTTTCGGCATCCTGATCGCGCTCGACCAGAACTCGTCGATCTTCCAAGTGGTGTCGTATGCATGGGCGGGCTTCGGCGCGAGCTTCGGTCCGTTGATGCTGTGCAGCCTTTATTGGCGCCGTACGAACCGCCAGGGCGCGCTTGCGGGCATGATCACGGGCGCCGTCACCGTCATCGCGTGGAATCTTTTCATCAAGCAGCTCGGCGGAATCTTCGCGGTCTATGAGCTTTTGCCCGGATTTATCTTCGCGTTGATCGCGATCGTGGTGGTTTCTCTTCTGACCGAGAAGCCTTCGAAAGAAGTCACTGACGAATTCGACCGCTATATGGACGCCGACGTGTAAAACGCGTCCGTGCGAAAAAAGAAACGACGGCTTCGCGCTTGTTTCGAACGAAATTTTTCGAAGCCGAATAAGGAATACGGGGTGGAAATCACCCCGTATTTTTTTATTTCGCCAAAAAATTTTTTTTGGCGAAGTTTGGCGAATATGGGCTGGATTTGACATTCAGTGTAAGAAAAATACCAGGTAGATGCCGAGAAATGGGGTGCTAGAGAATGGATACGCCCGGCCGCGTGTAGAGTGTTGACACGCTTTTGCGGCTAGCGTATTATGCACTTCGTTCGCGGCACGGAAACGAAAACCGCAACGCGAACCGCAGCTTGATAAGTACACATATCGCATCGAGCACCTTGATGAACTGGGCGTGTGCCCGAGTGGTTAAAGGGGACGGGCTGTAAACCCGTTAGCTATGCTTACCTAGGTTCGAATCCTAGCGCGCCCACCAGTTCGCCCGTGTAGCTCAGTAGGTAGAGCACTTCGTTGGTAACGAAGAGGTCACCGGTTCAAGTCCGGTCGCGGGCTCCATTTTACTACGAATGGAGCTTATCAATAATAGGTTCCGTTAGTATATACGGCGGTGTAGCTCAGTTGGTTAGAGCACACGGTTCATACCCGTGGCGTCACTGGTTCGAATCCAGTCACCGCTACCATTTGTATTTTTGCACGCGCCTTTACGGCGCGTGTCTTTTATCACGTTAGTATTTGGTCGTAAGACCATTCCAAGAGGAGGAATAATGGCTAAGGAGAAGTTCGAGCGCAGCAAGCCGCATGTGAACATCGGTACCATCGGCCACGTTGACCATGGTAAGACCACCTTGACGGCTGCTATCTCCAAGACCCTGTCTGACAACGACGGTTCCCACGGCACCGCCCACGCAGACTTCACCGCCTTCGAGAACATCGACAAGGCTCCCGAGGAGCGCGAGCGCGGCATCACCATCTCCATTGCTCACATCGAGTACGAGACCGATGCCCGTCACTACGCTCACGTTGACTGCCCCGGTCACGCTGACTACGTCAAGAACATGATCACCGGTGCTGCCCAGATGGACGGCGCTATTCTGGTTATCGCTGCTACCGACGGCCCGATGGCTCAGACCCGTGAGCACATCCTGCTGGCCCGTCAGGTTGGCGTTCCCTACATCGTCGTCTTCCTGAACAAGTGCGACATGGTCGACGACGAGGAGCTCCTCGAGCTCGTCGAGATGGAGGTCCGCGACCTCCTCAGCTCCTACGAGTTCCCCGGAGACGACACCCCGATTATCCGCGGTTCCGCGCTGAAGGCCCTCGAGGGCGACAAAGAGTGGCAGGAGAAGGTCTGGGAGCTCATGGACGCTGTTGACGCGTACATCCCGACCCCCGAGCGTATGACCGACAAGCCCTTCCTGATGGCTGTCGAGGACACCATGACCATCACCGGCCGTGGTACCGTTGCTACCGGTCGTGTCGAGCGTGGCGTTCTGCATGTCAACGACCCGCTGGAGATCGTCGGTATCCGTGAGACCACCAACACGGTCTGCACTGGTATCGAGATGTTCCGCAAGCTGCTCGACGAGGCTCAGGCTGGCGACAACATCGGCTGCCTGCTCCGTGGCGTGAAGCGCGAGGACATCGTCCGCGGCCAGGTTCTCTGCAAGCCCGGTAGCGTTACCCCGCACACCGAGTTCGAGGGCCAGGTCTACATCCTCACCAAGGATGAGGGCGGCCGTCACACCCCGTTCTTCGATGGCTATCGTCCTCAGTTCTACTTCCGCACCACCGACGTTACCGGTGTTGCACACCTCCCCGAGGGCACCGAGATGGTTATGCCTGGCGACAACGTTACGATCACCGGTGAGCTCATTCACCCGATCGCAATGGAAGAGGGCCTCAAGTTCGCTATCCGCGAGGGTGGCCGCACCGTTGGCTCCGGCCGCGTGACCAAGATCATCAAATAACTCTTGGATTTACGATGATTAGATGAAGAGCCCGCTTTCGGGCGGGCTCTTCTCTTCAAGGTCTGCTCTTATGTGTACAATCATCAAGCTACAAAACGATTAACTTGAAGGAGAATTCATGCGTACGTTGGTCACCCTGGCCTGCACCGAGTGCAAGCGCCGCAATTACACGACCAAAAAGAACAAGCAGAATAATCCGGATCGTATCGAGATGAAGAAGTACTGCAAGTGGTGCCGCACGCACACCTTGCACAAGGAAACTCGATAAGGTAAGGAAAACAGGCCAGTAGCTCCAATTGGCAGAGCGGCGGTCTCCAAAACCGCATGTTGTGGGTTCGAGTCCTACCTGGCCTGCCAGCTTGTTCAAGCAGCTTGGAACGCGAGCTGCTTGTTTTGGGTTTAGGGACATTTATCCTAGAGAGCGATCGTGCGGTCCCGCACTAAACCGCATAAGGGATTAAGAAACCGCATTTAGGGATTAAGAAAAAATATGGCGAAAAAGTCTAAAACGCAGCGAGCCAAAGCCTCCGCTCATCGTCAGGCGAAAAAAGCGCAGGCTGTCGAGCTCGAGGCTCAGGGCATTTCGGCCGAAGAAGCCGCCAAGAAGACCGAGGCAGCGAAACAGCAGCAGGCCAAGAAGGCGGATGCTAAGAAGGCCAAGCCTAAAAAACAGCGTTTTAAGTTCTTCAAAGAGGTTAAGGCAGAACTCAAACGCGTTACCTGGCCTACTCGATCCGAGGTTCTTCGTTGGTCCGGCGTTGTCGTGGCCGCTTTGGTGTTTTTCGGCGTCTTTGTTGCCGTTCTGGACAATCTGATTGTCACCCCTTTGATCGTTGCTCTTTCCGGCATAGGGGCAGGACTCTAACATGGCAAAAAAATGGTACGTGCTCCATACCTATTCCGGGTATGAGAACAAGGTCAAGAAGAATCTCGAAACCCGTATCGAAACCATGGGTCTCGAGAACAACGTTTTCGGAATCGAAATTCCGACCGAGACGGTCACTGAAATCAAAGAAAGCGGCCGTCGTGTGGAAAGCGAAAAGAAAGTTTTCCCCGGATATGTTTTGGTCCGCATGGAGATGGACGACCGCAGCTGGGCTGCCGTCCGCAACACTCCGGGCGTGACGGGCTTCGTGGGAAGCCAGGGCAATCCTGCTCCGCTGACCCGCGAAGAGTTCAACAAGATCATGAAGCGCACTTCCGCTGCCGCTCCGAAGAAGACCACGTCTTCCTTCGAGGTCGGCCAGTCCGTCAAGGTCACCAACGGTCCGCTCGCCGAATTCGACGGCACCATCTCCGAGGTTCTGCCCGAGGCGGGCAAGGTCAAGGTCATGGTTTCCATTTTCGGCCGCGAAACCCCCGTCGAGCTTTCGTTCGACCAGGTGACTAAGATTTAGTTCGATTATTCCCGGCTCCTGCGTGCCTGGGTGGACAGGGCTTCTCACGCACGGTTGGCCGTTGTAGCAATTTCAGTAAGGTAAGGAAGACAGATGGCTGAGAAAAAAGTCAGCGGCTTCATTAAGCTGCAAATTCCCGCCGGCGCTGCGAACCCCGCTCCTCCGGTCGGTCCCGCGCTCGGTGCGCAGGGTGTCAACATCATGCAGTTCTGCCAGGCGTTCAACGCTGCTACGCAGGACCAGTCCGGCACCATCATCCCCGTCGAGATCACGGTCTACGAGGACAAGAGCTTCACGTTCGTCTGCAAGACCCCTCCGGCGGCTGTCCTGATCAAGGAGAAGCTGGGCATCAAGAGCGGCTCCGGCATTCCGCAGCTTAAGGCTGTCGGCACGCTGAGCAACGACCAGCTCCGCGAGATCGCCGAAATCAAGCTCCCCGACCTGAACGCTAACGACATCGATGCCGCTATGGAAATCGTCGCCGGCACCGCTCGTTCCATGGGCGTTCGCATCGAGGGCCGCGAGATGAAGAAGACCTACGTGCCTTCCAAGAAGCTCGCCGCTATCCTCGCTGGCAAGGAATAGCCTACCTGACATGTGGAAGGGTGGTTCTTCCACCCGCCAACACCACGAAAGGATTCATTGATGAAACTCACCAAGAACCAGAAGCTCGCCGCTGAGAAGATCGAAGCCGGCAAGCTTTATGCTCCCGCCGAGGCTCTCGCTCTCGTCAAGGAAGTTTCCACCGCCAAGTTCGACGAGACCGTCGAGGTCCACTTCCGTCTCGGCATCGACACCCGTCAGGCCGACCAGCAGCTCCGTGGCATGGTTTCCCTGCCCAACGGCTCCGGTAAAGAGGTCCGCGTGGCCGTCTTCGCCGAGGGCGCTGCCGCTGAGGCCGCCAAAGAGGCCGGCGCCGAGATCGTCGGTTCCGACGACCTGGTCGCTGAAATCCAGGCCGGCAACATCGACTTCGATGCTGCTGTCGCTACCCCGAACATGATGGGCAAGGTCGGCCGTCTCGGTAAGATCCTCGGCCCCCGCGGCCTGATGCCGAACCCCAAGCTCGGCACCGTGACCCCGGATGTCGCCAAGGCCATCGCCGAGCTCAAGGGCGGCAAGGTCGAGTACCGTGCCGACCGTTACGGCATCGCTCACGTCATCATCGGCAAGGTCAGCTTCGAGGCTGAGAAGCTCGCTGAGAACTACGGCGCCATCTACGATGAGATCGTTCGCATGAAGCCGTCTGCGGCGAAGGGCAAGTACCTCAAGTCCATCTCCGTTTCTTCCACCATGGGCCCCGGCATTGCCGTCGACCCCTCCGTTTCTCGCAACTTCGCTTCTGCCGAATAGCGAAAACAAAGCCTTACTTCGAAAAGACCCGCTTTATGCGGGTCTTTTTTGTTCACCCAAGGTTACTTGTGGGTAAGGGCGCGTGTGCTAGAATTGACTGCGTTACTGCGACGGGCCTTGAACGAGAAGGCTCCTCTTAATTGTATTCAGAAGAAGGCGAGTACATGATTATCAAGAAGTCCCCGGCTGAAATCGAAGCCATGAAGGAAGCGGGCCGTATCTCCGCGAAGGTTTTGCGCGAGGTCGGCTCCCATGTGCGTCCAGGCGTCTCCACGCTGGAGTTGGATCGCTTGGCCGAAACCCTGATCCGCCTCGAAGGCGGCATTCCTACATTCAAGGGTTACGGCGGCTTTCCAGGCAGCATCTGCGCATCGGTCAACGAGCAGATCGTCCACGGCATTCCTTCCGCTGACGTCATTTTGAAGGAAGGCGACATCATCTCCATCGATACCGGCGCTACGGTGGATGGTTGGGTGGGCGACAACGCCTGGACCTTCCCGGTTGGCAAGGTCGCTCCCGAGGTGAAGAAGCTGCTCGATACCACGGAGAAATGCATGTGGGCGGGCCTCGACGCCGCGCGCCCCGGCAACCATTTGGGCGATATCGGCTTCGCCGTGCAGTCCATCGCCGAAGCCGAAGGCTACGGCGTCGTGCGCGAATACGTCGGCCACGGCATTGGCCGCAACATGCACGAAGACCCCAACGTGCCCAACTACGGCCGCCGTCATCACGGCATCCTCCTGGAACCCGGCATGGTGCTGGCCATCGAGCCTATGATCAATATGGGCACGCATAAGACGCGCCAGATGCCCGACGGCTGGCTTGTCTGCACGCGCGACGGCAAACCGAGCGCCCATTTCGAGAAGACGGTCGCCATCACCGAAGACGGTCCGCTGGTTCTGACCACCGAGCCCGATTTCAGGCGTCCCGTGAACGGCTAGCATACGTACGTCATCGCATAGAAAAGGCCCCGGCCGCATTCAGGAACTGAATCGCGGCCGGGGCCTTCGTCGTGGGCCCGCCTTCGTCGTGGGCCCGCCTTCGTCGTGGGCCCGCCTTCGTCGTGGGCCCGCCTTCGTCGTGGGCCCGCCTTCGTCGTGGGCCCGCCTTCGTCGTGGGCCCGCCTTCGT